>NZ_JAMQKC010000040.1 GCF_028416595.1 Aquibacillus salsiterrae
CTGAGCTATATTTTGATGAATGGTATGACTGGGCGATACGTTCTCAACTGGAGCCTATGATTAAGCTCGCAAAGTCTCTTAAGAAGCACAAGAGAGGTATCTTAAGGTGGTTTGTCACCAAAATGACTAATGGTTTGCTTGAAGGGATAAATGGTTTAGTTCAAGCTGCCAAAAGAAAAGCCCGTGGCTATCGTACTGTAGACAACTTCATTGCCATGATATATGCCACTGTTAACAAACTGGATTTAATTTTTGAATACTAAATATGGATAGGGTCGATCCTTTATTGCCTTTTGGATGTCGTAATAAAAAAGAACGCGTATCAGTATGGAGCCATGTGTCGCTCACAACCGAACCCGTTCCCTTGTCCACTATATATAATCTCCACCCCAATCAGAATTATACATGTATCAGGTGGTGGATGTAGAGTGAGCAATTGAACCTGTTCCCTTGTCCGGTTTTTTATAAATTTACAGGGCATTTTCAGATTTACACACTGTATTGTTTCAAATATTCCCATAAAATTGCAAAGTAAAAAATAAGGATTGCTAGATATAAAAAATATGCTCTAGTAAATTGATTTTTCAACATTAAATAGCGGGGAGCCGATTAATAGCAATTGTTTTCTAAAAAAATTTATTTACTTTAAAAATTTAAAACTTTGATAAAAAATAAAGAGGTCTTAGATTATACTAAGACCTCTATCCTTTAATAATATATCTGCTAAAGTAAGCAATACCATTACCTCCCACACACTATCTATGTTATCCCTTTCTCTTCTAGATTAAAAAAAGCACTATAAGGTTAGCCCCTATAGTGCTTTTTCTTTTAATTATTAATCGTTCACGTAAGGCAATAAAGCCATTTGACGAGCACGTTTAATTGCTCTAGTCAATTTACGTTGATATTTTGCAGAAGTTCCTGTTACACGACGAGGAAGAATTTTACCACGTTCAGAAACGAAACGTCTTAGCAAATCAACGTCTTTATAATCAATGTGTGTAATACCGTTCGCTGTGAAAAAACACACTTTACGACGTTTTGCACGTCCACGACGAGCTGCCATTTAGATAACCCCCTTTTAGAATTTTTCATGAAAGTTATTTCTTTACTCATTTTACAATACTTTTAAATTAACCATTTTTTGCGGAGAATAGTAAACATTTACCCTTCTTACTTAAGAAGAACAAATTACACATCCTTAACTCCTAAACCTTATAAGAGACAATGGGTTACTCACTTACCTTCAAACTTCGTATAATCATTCTTTATGAATAAATTATTTGTTTTTGATTACTCACCCATATTATTAAGCAAACCCCTAATATATAAAGGTTTATAAGGGAATTATAGATTACTCAATAGTACACTTCTCAAAACGGTAGTTATACTAACTATAAAGCGAGTAATTCATTGATACATACATGTTTTCACTTAATTATTGCATAATTTCGAGTAATTTAGCAACTAACCTTAAAACCAATTAAAAGTAATTCATTGAATTTCTCCCCTCTCTTGATACCCTTTGAATTAAACTTCTCAAATGATAATTTTGTTAGATGAGCATATATATACTTTACAATTATTCTTTGCATAATAGCGTTTAACGAAGTTATTAAATAATTGTGTACAACTTTACTTTACAAATTTTGTTGAATTATCCCTCCTTAATTTTATTACTCTTTGTATTAAATGCTCTAAAGCATTTTATTTAACAAAAAAACGGTCTCCCGCACCAATTGATTTTTACCTAAATCAATCGGTCCGAGAGACCGTTTTTATTCATTAAGCATAAACCTCATGGTTTTGCCTGCAAAATAATTAACTTATACTCTTATAAAATATAATATCATATATAAGGTAGCTTTTAAATAAAAAACTATTGAACACAATTGATACTTATTTAATTTCTCATATATTAATGAAGAAACTCGGATTTTTAATACTAATACCTCTTCATTTTGCAAAATACATCCATGAAAGACCTTTAAAATAAAATTTCTGCGGGTACATTTAAATTTGCGTATGAAAGTAAAAATGCTTTATTATCATATGTTTCTTCTATATAGAAGAAACATCCATTTGTTCATTTTCCCCGATATGTAACTTAATATATGAATGTAATAACACTAAAGATAAATTAAGTGGATATGAGCTTTCAATTCGAACTCCGTCCCCGTTTGTTACCCTCACATCAATGTTGAGGTTCAATTCAATAGCGATTGGTGAATGAACTACTACATTTGAAACAGCTTTGGAAAAGTTTAGAATCTCCATACAACATTAGCGACTTTAAGCTTCCTTTGTTAACAACTAAAAATTTGCGGGATTAGCTTTCTTTTATTGTACGAATCCTTCCTTTTCTAATCAGCTTTAACTTTCCATTTAATCATTTGACTAACTGTAAGGGGGTACATCGTTTTACTCTTCAGAATAAACCTTTTTCTTTTCCCTCATGAGAAAAGCACCCCTATAAGTCGTTAAATTTAAGACTCAGGGGATGCTTTTTCCTCTGTTTCATTTAATTAAGTCTCTTCAATTATCTTTTAAAGATTTTTTTATTTTTGTCTCTATATCTGTTCTACTCATTTTTAGGGATTTATATACCCCTTTACCAGTTGTAAACCTTTCAACACTGTCTCCTTTAATATTAAATTTACCTTGGTAAGCTCCAACCACAAAATAATATTCTTCATCTATCAAATAGTTCGTATTAGGTCTTTTTCCAAAGATTATTACTTTCTGTTCTGTTTTCATTACTGGAATACCATTAAAAACAATTTCCACCGGTTTCTGTATTTCTTCTTTATCTACATCTAATTTACCGTTTGTATAATTTTTAAGTGCTCCAAGTGTAGTAATTCCACCAGGTTCAATAACAGTTATCAGAACTCCTGTGTTAAAATTGCCCTTATAACTATTTGTAACTTTAATTGAAGACTTAGTATAAGTAGAAGTATTGTAATCGAATGAATCAGTTGCTAATACTTCACCTTGAATTATAAAGTCTGAGGCATTAGTTAATTCATCAACACTATTATAAGTTTTCTCTAAATAAGCGGTTTGTTCTATTCGTTCTATATTTTGGGTCTCTTTCTCTTCAACAAACTCTTTTCCAATTTTAATCTTTTCAACTGGATTTTTCGAATCTTCTTTTTTGATTTGAATTCCTTCATCTACATTTTTAAAGTTGTAATCAGTTACTTGTGCATTTGTACTTTCATTATTTGTGTAAAATTTGAAAACAAATATCATTAATAAAAAAAGTGTTATCCCTAAAAGAACGGATTTTCTCATGTTTTTCATGCTATACTCTTTCCTCCCTATTAGTAAAGGTGGTTAATACCGTTTAAATCGTCAACTCCAGCTTTGTTTACATTAGCTTTGTCAGCACTTGAGTACATTATTGCATATGTATTTCCAACATGATCTAATCCCATAGCATGTCCCATTTCGTGAGCAATTGTAGCTTTTTGTACCCAATATGAATTTATATCATAGTTAGCTCCGTTTAATCTAACTTTTGTCCACCCCCAATTTTCATATTCTTCATCCACCTGAGAGCTATATCTATAATGTAAGGTATCTCCTAATACTCCCATTTCCACTGGCCAATACTGATCTTTATAAAAATCAAATGAAGATAAGCTTTGAAAACTTGTCTCTCTAATAGATATCGGTGTTGTTATCCCAGTTCTTTCAGTTGTATAAATCCAATCACCCATTGCTTCTTTAATTTTTAATTCTTCATCCACAGCCGAAGATGTTAAGTAATAATATCTTTTATTATTACCGTAATCCCCAACACCTCCATTTAATATATGATCATTATAAGTGTCATATGCATAAACCTGATTAGCGGGAATAATTAATAGAACCACCACAAATATTATTTTCTTTAACATCGTCACATTAGCTCCTTCCTTTGTTAAAATCCACTAACAATACACCAGAATTTTTTAATTACCCATTCCATTTTTCAGTATATGCCTATGTTGTTTTCAGTCACTGTCTATGACACCATATCTTAATAATTTCGCCAATATATTTGTCAGCTGTGGAAGAAAATACATACCGACAAAAGCCTAATTCTATCTTTACTGTGACGGTGGATTAGGTTATTTTTATATAATAAAAATAAATATAAAAGGAAAGCCCCCATCGATAGCCGTCGATTGGGGGCAAAATACAAAAGAACTATGAATAATAGAATACTACCTTTTGGGAAAACACTCAAGTCCTATTTAAAAAAATATGGGGAAAAACGACCTAATCTGACCTTGTGTTGCCCCAATGAATCCTGTAAAAGAAGAACTCTATATAAGCATGGCCGCTATTTTCGGTGGGCGACCACTAAATACAGTTGTATTCGTATACCTATCTACCGTTGGTATTGTCCATCATGCGGAAAAACAGTTTCCCTTATTCCCAATTTTCTTATTCCGTGGGCTCGTGTTGTTACGACTGTTCGCGAGGCAGCTTTCAATCGTAGGAAAAAGGGAACCAGCTTTGAAAAAACTTCTAGAAGCATTGTCTCTCCGTCTATTGGTGGAATTTCTACAACCACTGTCAAAAGGTGGTGGAAAAGGCACCTTGCCGAAATTGAACATGTTTCTTTATGGGTTGCCGGGCAGCTAGTTCATTTAGGTATGGAGGAGGATCTCCTTCGTCTTCATTCAAAGGGAGTGAAACCTACACCCCTCCATACCCTTGACTGGTTTCATACCCTTCTTCAAAAATATGTAGAACATTTCCAATTTAACCCATCATTGATGGGCTATTTGTCGTTCTTAAATACTCATCTTCCTATCGATCTACTTGTATAAAGCGAGTCATAATCCTACCGTCACCTCTAGCGAAAAATATAAATTTCCTATCTGACACTCAATTTTACCTAAAATATTCCAATTACAAGCTGACTGTCCAACAAAATATGCATCCCTGTCTAATTGGGCCTTGTATGCCATAAATTTAAGGAATATTCATAGAGGAGAGATCAAGATGGATGAGAAACAAAGACAAGAGATCGCTAATTTTCGTTATGGCCTTATCGCACCGTTGGTAACCCGCAAACTGGAACCAGGAGAACAGGCCCATCTTCTAAAGGAGATTGCAAGTCATGGTTATGAAATTCCTTACAGTACCACAAAAATGGTAAGCGTACGTACATTGGAAAGATATACGAAAGCATACAGAGAAGGCGGATGGGATGCATTAAAACCTTCCACTCGGGCAGATCAACTTAGGTCAAAGACAATCGAACCAGAGGTTCTAGAGAAAGCCATCGCTTTGAAGAAAGAAAATACGGCAAGAAGTGTGAGGCAAATTATTGCCATCCTAGAATTAGCCAAATTTGTACAGCTAGGGGAATTGAAAGAAAGCACACTATCCAAACAACTTAGACGCCGCGGAATGACAAAAAAAGCATTGGAAAATGAACACAAGGACAACTTTCGTAGGTTCGAGGCTGATCATCGTAATGCATGTTGGCAAGGGGACGTACAGCATACCCTGTATTTGCCTCACCCCGAGAAAAAGGGGAAGAAAAAGATGGCTTACCTTGTCGTGTTTATCGATGACTACGCTAGGTACGTCGTTCATGCCCAGTTTTATTTCGAAGAACGAGTGCCCAGACTAGAAGATTGTTTAAAAAAAGCCATCTTAAAACATGGAGTTCCAGAATTGATCTATGTCGATAACGGTGCGATCTATTCCTCCCATCATTTTGCGAGAATTTGCGGAAGATTGAGGACACAGCTTAAACATACTAGACCTGGGCGTCCACAAGGACGCGGCAAGCAAGAAAAGTTCTTCCGCTTTGTGGATCAAAGCTTCGTACCGGAAGCATATGACTTAATTGAACAAGGAAAAATCCAAACCTTGGCTGATTTAAATCAATTTTTTACAGCTTGGCTAGAAGTAGCCTATCACCAAAAAATTCATAACAGCTTTAAACAACGCCCGGTGGACCGTTTTCGAAAGTGTGATTATTCTATCCGAACAGTTCCCCCACATGAATTAATGGAAGTATTCCTCTTGGAAGAAACACGTAAAGTGGATAAAACGAACTGTATTTCTCTGATGGGAACCACTTATGAGGTGGAACCAGGATTAGTTGGTGAGAAAGTTCAGCTGCGCTTCGATCCTTATGACATGTCGGTCATACAGGTTTGGAAAGATGAAAAAAGACTGAAAGATGCCGTTGTAATGGAACTGCGATCTATGGAATGGGAAAAACCAAAAGAAGCCGAAAAGCTCGATTCCCAGGAATCCACACAGAAGACAGGTCTCAATTATATAGAGCTAGTCTATGAAGAATACATAGACCAGCAAAAGCAAAAGCAGCAAGAAGGCTTTGCGAGTCTAATGAAAGGAGGAGATCCAGTATGATCAGTCATTTTTTTGAATGGGATCGCACCCCTTTCACAAGAGAAATCCTAACGGAGGATTTATATCAATCAAGTTCCTTTCAACAATGTGTTGCCAGGCTTCAATATATGGTCAGAACCCGTTCATTTGGTTTGGTTACCGGTGAGATTGGAGCAGGAAAATCAACAGCTATCCGATCCCTTCGGGACGGATTGGATCTAACAAAATATCAATTTATTTATCTATGTGACTCCTCTCTTAAACCAAGAGACTTCTACAGAGAGCTTTTGCATCACTTCGGTATCGCGCCTAAATTTTTACGCAGTGAGGCTAAGCGTCAATTTGAACATGCCGTATGGGATTTATATGAAAACCAGCAAAAAACAGCTGTCGTGATTATTGATGAAGCCCATCTACTACAAGGAGATATGCTTCAAGAAATTCGCTTTTTGACCAACTTCCAAATCGATAGTGTATCTCCTTTGGCTCTGGTGATGGTTGGTCAACCTGAATTGCGTGCAACACTTCAGATGCGGCTGTTTAAACCCATTACACAGCGAATGAACGTCCGATACCATCTTGGGGGATTGGAACGGGAGGAAACACGAAAATATATTGAGCACCAGCTTGAAACAGCGGGTGCAAAGCATCCTATTTTTACAAGTGAAGCCATCGATGCGATTTATGGGCATACCCGTGGGATTCCACGAGAGATTAACAATGTTTGTACCGCTTGCTTACTCGATGCCGTTGTGCGAAAGGAAAAGTTAGTGGATGCGATACACGTAGAAAGAATCTTAAACGAGTATAAAGAATTCTAGGATACGAGGGGAAGGTTTATGAAGAGCCGATGGAAAGATATGAAATATAATAAGGATCTTGATTGTTGGGTAGTCTTTTGGGGTAACAACACGGGTTACAAGGTTCGTTGTGGTGATTGGTTTGAACTTCACTTTGGGGATGGCAGGAAACTGTCATGCCGCATGGAACTTGGGAGAGAGTGGTATATTATCGTTGGCCGCAATGAAACAAAATTGTACTTAAAGCCTAATGAAACTTATCAGGTTGATATTTAGTAAAGGGGGAAGCAGACCAAATGGTCAGCTTCCCCTTTCATTCTGTGTGTGAAACAAACTTTGATGGAGTACGGAAAATAGATGAGCTAAGATTATATTAGGGCTGTGCTGTAATTCCTTTTACCCTTCTTATAAAAGAACAGAATTTCATTCTGTTCTTTTATAAGAAGGCCAGCAAGCGAAGCGCGATAGCTATTCCAAATAAGGTTATTTCTACACCAAAGTCAGGGATCTTTTCATCCTAATAGAAGCGAACAAATAACGCCGACGACACTGACATTTAAAAATGAAATAAATCACCGACAATATCGTTTCCTAAATTACCGACAGATAGAGTGATTAATAACACTATGTTGAAGACAATGGAATTAGATAGGATGAGATTTCCAAGTTTCAAAATATGTTTAAAAGATTTTTAAACTTAGATTGACTGCTGATTTAAATTATTTTGATAAAAATAAGGATTTATCCAGGTTTGAAGTAAAAAAAAAGATTAACCCCCCCAATTATTTCCAAACCTCTTCACCATAATTATGTTATTCTTTTTGCTAGGTACAATATCCTGCAAAAAGAATAAAATTGTTTTTGTGAAAAAGGAAGAAAGTCCAGAAACACCTCATTAGAAATTAACATATACGCAAACAAAAAATGACCCAGAACATCCTAGATTATTGATTTTAGGCTATACTAGTTTGTGTTTCTAATTAAATGATCAACATCAACAGTAATATATCCTGCTCTTCTCTAGAATTCTCATGGTCGCTTGCATGGAAGGGTTCTGGGGGAATTAATCCCTTGCTCAAAATTATTTTTTTAAAACTCAGCCTGAAATTAGTGAGCAAAAAGGATTTGTTTGGGCGTTTAGGAATCCAACAGCTCATACAGAAAAATTTTAATGGAATAAGTCAGAAGAAGATCGATTGATTATAATTAACGTTTGTACTGTAAATCAGCACATTATCCCAGGCACCAAATATCAAATTAATCCAGCTTTAAAACTGAGATAATGTGCACTTTTATTCACTTTATTTCAGATTTGAAAATAATTAGGCAAATTATTACAGATAAAATCCTTATAAAAAGATCCCCCTTTTTAAAAAGGGAGATCGATTACTGGAATCAATTCTTTCTCAAGTATTCGTACCTTGTATGTTTCTACTAAGCGCAGTGAGAAATCAACGTCGTCTTCAATTGTCACAAACCAATTATAATAATCTTCTTCGAAAATTGCTTTATAAAAGCGATGATGAATGTAGATTTCGAAGTTCATTCCCGTAGATGTTTCGAATGCGTCTTGACCAATCCATATTCTCCAATCCTGCCTATTTTCATCAAAAACCATGACTCCCGTATGCACTATAAACCACTTTCCTCAACAGCCATCTGAACGATTTCTTCATCAATTTGCTCTTTCTTTAGCTGAGCGCCATATAGTAGAGAATTGATTGTTAATGTGTTGACGATACGTGGCCAACCCTGTGATCGTAAGGCAATGGCTTCAAGCGCAGATGATGTGAATATTGGCATCTTGGCTCCTGCTAATTTTAATTGATGCTCTACGTACGAATGAACATCATCTTTACTTAATGGCTGAAATTGATATCGCATGACGATTCGCTGAGCCAACGGTCGATGATGATTAAGATTCAATCTTGTTTTCAAATGCGGTAAACCAGCTAATATAAGGATAAAAGGATTCGATGAATCCATCTGGAAATTAAAAAGAATCGCTAAATCCTGTAAAAAAGCATCTTTTGCCATATGCATTTCATCTAAAATAAAAACTGGCGTAATTTTTTGTTCCTGATCCATTCTTTCAATTCCTTGTTGAATTTGACGGAATAAATCTACCTTACGAAACTTTGGTTCTTCTCCCAAACCATAAGCCAATCCTCGGTAAAAATCCATCACTCCTCCGGTTGACAAGGGAAAATAGACCACATGATACAGTGCGGGATTAAGGGAATCCTTAAATGACCGGATGGTAAATGTTTTTCCGGCACCGGGATCACCAATGACTAAACCAATTCCCTTAGATTTTTGTAAATATTCGAGGCCATTCAGTGCTTCCTGATAGCTTGTAGATAGAAATGCATCTGTTGACCGCATATCCTTAGAAAATGGCTCTTTGGCCAATGAATAAAATGATTTATACATCATCTGATTCCTCCTCCTGATGAGAAGTATCAGAAACTGCGAACGGTGATTGTCCACGTTTGACATGAGCGTTATCATGCATGGTAACTGGGATAGCTTTAACTACCTTTTTACCATCTTCAAAAACATAGACAGCCTGTTCATCCATACGAACTTCAATTTTTTGACCGACATATTGAGAAGGAACTTCGTATAATTTTTTATCTAATGTAATTGTTCCGTCCAATTTCACTTTGCGCTCCGCACGTTTTAAGAAAATAGTGTCCAAAATGGACAAATCCTCTATAAACGTGATATTATCCAATTGAGATTGAAATACTTCATGAGGTGTTTTACCATCTAGCGATGCATGCTTCTTACGGTGGTAATCCATCTCTAACCATTGCCAAAACCGTTCATTCAATTCCTCTAAGGAATGAACTGGATCTGCCTTTAATAATGGATAAAACCGCGTTTGTATCGTCTTAAACAGCCTTTCTACCTTGCCCTTTGCTTTAGGATCATATGGTTGTGTGTGGGCTAAAGTAATACCTAATTGAGCACATGCATATTGTAGCGTTTCTGAACGATAAATTTTTCCATTATCTGCGTAAATAATGGTCGGCTTACCACGTCGAATCAACGATTCCCTTGTTACTTCTCGCAACCCATCAAATTTCTCCGAAATGAAGAATTGTGCATAAGGTACGAGCCTTGAACAGTCATCAATATAGGCGATAAGAAACGTTTTCTTCATCTTCCCGTTGATTGGTATATATGGACCATGCGATAGATCGGCCTGCCATAATACGTTGACCTTATCATAGGCAAAACGCTTCCGTTCCTTTTCTGGATGAAAACTCATATGATTTCGGCCTGCCAACTTATGCTTTTTCAGTAAACGGTTTATAGTGGAATAAGATATTTGGTTTTCTGTTATCTCCCCACGCTGGATGAGCTGTTCATAGAACACGCTAATTGGCATGTGGAGAAATTCCTTTCTTATTTCCAAAATTTGATCCTTGTCATCAGGCGATAGTCTTCTCGCGTCTCCTCGGTCAGAACGTCTTTTGGGCTTTAATGCATCAAATCCATTTCTTTTGTAATGACGCAGCCATTCTTGTATTGTTTTGGTCGCAATCTTTCGTTCTCCATAGTACGGTATGGAATGAACTTCCCCCTCTAATTGTTAGAAATATTCTTTTGACTCTAACTGCCCATTTAAAAGTGGGGCAATCAAGCCATAGCGAAATAAAGCAATTTCTTCCCGTGTTTTTTCATTCACTTAATTTTCCTCCTTTTGATAGAAGGACAACCGGTTATCCATTGCTTTTATTCTACTTTTTTCGCCAAAAGATTCATAGGCAAGATTTATGTGGGACTGTTATAATTTTTTTCGTGCCCCAAATATGGTGAAATTAATTTGCCCATAAAATATGATGATAAGTGACCCCAGCTCCTTCGATAGAAGGGGGATACGCCAATATCACGGATCATTTTCATATATTTTTGGGCCTCTTTTTTAATATTCTTTGATAGCCCAAGTTGATGACCTAAGTCTACAAAAAAACTATGAATCCAGTGAATTCCCCCACAAAAACGCCTAACGTGTTGAGCCAGCTGCTGGCGGTATCCACTCACTTTCTTCCCCTCAAGGAATTGACGTACCCGATCAACAATCGTATATAAAGTATGCTGATAATAAGGAATAAGAAAGCTTGGCAGGATGGAGATGTTGGTTTTGCAAGCTAAACACCTCAATCGACAAATTGGGATATGAAATGCCTCATCTTCCTCGTTAATCCCATATCTCCAGTAATAACCGTTTCTATGTAGGTTTCCCTGAGAGATGCAGTTACAACAAGGACAGTGATTAAATACTGGAAATTCGTTCTTTTTCCCTTCTCCAGCGTATTCCTCAAGCCCAATCTCAAAATCGTGAATACAAAGCATAAAAAAACTCCCCCTTAGTAATATGCAAAAAATTTAGCATATTATTTCAGAAGAGTACAGAGATCGCACTGGAAGATTGTGAACAAAATGGGCTTGTTTTGTGTCCGCAGTCTGATTCGTTGTCAGTTTAAATGCCGGTGGCAATGACGTGGCTCCCCATTTACAGTCACACACAATGCAACTGGCCATTCATTTAGACAATGAGTTGTCAGGATCCTAGAACCATT
>NZ_JAMQKC010000041.1 GCF_028416595.1 Aquibacillus salsiterrae
AAGAGCCGACAGTTCAATGTCCATTATACCATGGCCATTGAACTGTCGGCTCTTTTTATTAAACGGATATGACAAGGTCGTTGACCAAAGCTGCCGCCGAACAGGACAATAGAGTTGGCCGCAAACACTACCGTCTTACCGTACCATGCTGCCTTGTACTTTAACATGGTCTTGAATTGATACCATGACACATCAGCGATTGATTGATTCATACATTCATCTGTTATACCTAGGATTTTTTTTGCAGAATGATTAATCATTGTAATCTTTTTATGATCATCTATTGCAATAATTCCTTCTCTTATCGATAATAGAATTGCGCTTCGTTCTCTATATAAAGCTGCAATTTGATGAGGCTCCAACCCAAGGGTATCTTTTCTTACATTTCTAGCTAATAAGATACTTCCAAATATACCAAATATTAAAATTATTAAAGAAACACTATCTATATTGAAAATTTTTTCTGAAACATATAGTACGAATATCCTCAACCAAAAATCCGACCGAAACAATTCCAATTATTTCTCCATCATTATTTCTTTAACCTGTTTAGATTCAAGGTAGGCATAATAACTCGTTAGAGCCAACGTTATACATAAAATAATTATTGTAATTAAAAGTAAGATTTTTGTTTAAAGAGATACTCGTTGCATAAAAAGGCACTATATGTTCAGTCTAGTTGTTTATTAATTTATCACATTTTAATTTGAATTCAACTAAATAAAGGAACTCAATTAAAAACTTGATTTCTGATTTTGGTAGTCTATATACTACTAAAAGAGGTTTGAAGGTACCTTCATATAAATATTAGGAAAGTTACATTCGGGAGTGGAAGAAATTGTATCAGCGGTACCCCTACTATTACCCTAAATACACAAAAAGAATGGAAATAAGTATGTACATGATGGAACATATGAGGATGACTTAATAAATCAAACAAAAGGTAGATATGATTGATGAGCGACTAAGCAATATGGAGAAAAAAATACTGCAGTAATAAATAACTACCGCAGCATTTTTCTTGTTCAATAGACCTACTCTTGAGGTAATATAACTTCGAACGTCGTTCCTTCTCCTTTCGAACTTTTCACTTTGATATCCCCACCATGTATTTCAACAAAACTTTTTGCAATAGATAGTCCGAGACCTGCCCCACTCTCATCACGTTTACGGGACTCGTCAACACGGTAAAATCGCTCAAAAATGAATGGTAGTTTCTCTTCATCTATACCTGGTCCTGTATCTTGAAAACAGAGAACAACCGTTTCATCTTCCTGCTTCACAGTAACTGTAACTATTCCATGTTTCGGTGTATAACGCAGAGAATTACCAATTAGATTAACAATCACCTGAGTCATACGATCTCGATCAATGTTGAGAAATACATTAGTAGAATTTTTCATAAAATAGAGCTTAATATTTTTTTCATCTGCAAACCATTGAAACTGAGAAAGAACGGATTCCAAAAAACTGTTTATTTCTGTTTGCTCTTTGTGAAGTGGCAATGTTTTAGATTCCGCAAGACTTAGCTGTTGCAAGTCATTGACCAGTCTTGAAAGGCGATATACTTCATCACTTACGCTTAAGATTACCTCTTCTGTTGCTTCTAATGCCCCAGCTTGGATTGACTCCAATTTTGCCCGAATAATGGCAAGTGGAGTTCTTAACTCATGTGCTACATCAGCTACGAGGGATTTACGAATATGCTCTGTTCGTTCTAATGTCTCTGTCATCTTGTTAAAAGCATCACCAAGCTTTCTGAATTCATCTTTTGAATTGATCGTAACGCGGAAATTTGTCTTACCCTTAGAAACCTGTTCAATCCCTGAGACAAGCTGAGTAAGAGGTTTTGTGATTCTTTTAGATAGAAAAAAGCCAATAATTAAAGAAAGCAGTACAGCAACAAGAAATCCCAAAAGAATGGTTATATTGACCGATTGTACAAATTGTTGTTCAAGGCGAGAAACAGAATCACTTTTAACTAAATATGCAATAAAGGTTCCTATGGTTTCACCTTGGATAATCAGTGGTTCTTCAACTGAGGAATACTTATCTTCCATGCTTTTAGTCGTTGTGTCTACTACTATTTCTCCTGAAGTATCTAAAATGGTAATTTCAAGCGTGCCTCCCATATGCCCCATCATATTTCCCATATCCATTCGATTTGAAAAGTCAAGAATTCGGTCTACACCTTCTAATGAGCCTGTAGAGACATAGTAAGATGACACTGCTTGCTTTATCATGTCAACTTTCATTTCGTCACTTTCTGAAAGATAATTTTCAAATGTCTTTTCTATACGAGATTGAAAAAACAGAGATTGAAACAGTCCCATGAAGATAATCACCATCGTTAACGAGATAATTAACTTGGTCCTAAGCTTCATGTTTCCACCTCAAAACGGTAACCTATCCCGTAGACAGTTTGAATCAAGGCTGTTGACCCAAGTTCTGATAGCTTTCTTCTTAGATTACTAACATGGGTATCAATCGAACGTTCATAATTAATAAATGCTTCTCCCATAGCAATATTCAGCAACTGTATCCTGCTATAAACACGACCAGGTTTTTCTGCAAGTGTTGTCAAAATTTTGAATTCGGTAGGGGTTAAACTAGCCTTTTTATCGTGAACATAAACCTCATATGTGGAAAGGTTAATTTTGATATCTGCTTGTTGTATCCACTCATCGTCTGTTTGAGCATCCATTGTTCTCCTTAATACCGCCTTCATTCTAGCGACAACTTCACGTAAACTAAACGGCTTTGTAATATAATCATCTGCACCCATTTCAAGTCCCAATAGTTTATCAACCTCATCAGTTTTAGCCGTTAGCATAATAATAGGGGTTTTATTTTTTGCCATTCGCAATTCGCGCAACGTCTCATATCCATCCTTTTCAGGCATCATGACATCAAGTAAAATGATATCGATATATTGACTTTCTTCCAGAAGACGTAACGCCTCATTACCATTACGTGCCTTCACTGTTTGATAACCTTCATTTTGTAAGAAGGTTGAAATTGAATTTCTTAACTCCTCTTGGTCATCTACAATCATCACTGTTTTTTTCATGAAAAGAGTTCCTCTCATATTCATTATTATATTAATTTTTAGTACGGTACGAAGTAAACAAAATTAAACCTTGATAAAAGTTTATCAAGGTTTATTCTCTATAATCAAATTTCATTTGTTTCTCTAAGCTCATTTAGTCGTTTTCTGTACTCCTCTGTATCGATTTCACCTCTAGAGTAGCGCTGTCTTAATAAGTTTACTGCATTGTCAATTTGGTTTGATTTACTGCCTGACGACAATTTTCGAATAGCTAATACAATTAACCAAATAACAAGACCCCAAAAAATCAACATAAAAATCCCACCAAACATCATCATCGGAAATCCACCTCCTAAACATTCTGCACCGTTATTCCACATATGCTAGCAACTCCTTTTCATCTGTTACTTGGATTCATCAAAAGACCCGGTACAAGCAAACATTTCTTTAGTATTGAGCATCATTCCGATGTTGTCACCCATGGAAACTAACATCTCTCGTTGCTGCTCTGTTATCACCGTTTCTTCTTTCTCCAATTGTTTGATTTCTTTTCGAACAACTTTCTCCAATTCTTTCGTCAATTTATCCACCTTTACCCCTTGCTCATCTGCAATCGTGTCAAGTGATTTTCCACTTTGAATTTCTTTTTGAAGTTGTTCTTCCGTCATACCAAGTGTCTTGGCAGCTTCACTAAAGATATTAGTCATTAAGTCATTCATATTAGACATGGAATTCATCATCCCATTCATATTTCCCATCATACCCATTCCATTCGAATTACCCATCATATTCATCATTCCGGATCCTTGATTCGTATCCATCATTTGGTTATCACCCATCATATTTAGAGACGCTTCAGTTGATCCAATAGTAGAACTGGCATAGGAAAGGACTGGTCCTCCAGTCATTGACCCGACAGCAAATGCTCCAACAAAACCTGCTATTATTAATAATTTTTTCACCTGTACTCACTCCTATTGAAATTTTAAGTGGAAAGCATACTTCCTTTCCCTTATTAACAATATAACCGACCAAATTTCAGAACTTATCAGGAAAATGTCAAGAACTTGTTAAGATTCATCATAAACCGGAAATAATGGGGAAATTTAATAAAAATACGTTTCTAAACAAGGGAGGAAGTCATATGAAAATAAAAAGAATACTTACTGTCATTTCTATGTTAATCTTACTCCTCCTTACCGGATGTGGGGGCATGAATGGGGGAAATACCGATAATATGATGAACTCTGGTGGCATAAGTCCTAACATGTTAACTGACATGATGGCAACACCGGAAATGCAAGATGTAATGGTCCGTGTAATGAGTTCTCCCGAAATGCAGGATCAAATGGTGGAAATGATGAAGCAGCAAGAAATGCAAAATACAATGATCGAGATTATGAACGAACCGGAAATGAAGAACACCATGGTTGAGGTTATGAAAAGCCCAGAGATGCAAGAAACAATGATTGAGATCATGCAAACCCCTGAAGTAAAGGAATTATTAAAAACTGTACTCAATGAGGGTTAAATACAAAATGAGGCTGACTTCAAAGCTATCCAGGACACAAACAAGGGCAAGGGGGGTGGGACGTTGCTATATCAGTACGACAGTATTCTGGATCTCTAAATGATAACAGCGGTTCAAAATTGTGTCATAAGTTGCTCGAAAATTGGCCGAAGTGGCATCATCAGATGTCTTTATTCATTTAGAATAAGCGAAAGTAGTAAATACTTTTAACCCTTTTACATCAGCAAAAGCAAGAGGCTTCTTAAAAGTTTAATCAACTAATGAAAAGCCTCTTTTATATAACTAATGTTAGCATTTTGCTAGCAAATAACTCAGAATTCCTTACATATCAAAGGCTTGATCGGTCATTACATATGCAGCACCTATGGTGAGAGTGGGTAATATCTAGAACTAGGTGGGCGTAAAGTCCGGTATATCAAGGTTTTGCTGAATTCTGTCTGTAACATCTATAACAGTAATTTATCGTCTTTTATTGGATTGCGTTAGCAGAACGTTAGCATCTCAAAAGATGAACGGGGATTCGATCTTAGAACTGACAACTCTATTATATATTTTCCTAAGCTTTTTAGTCTATTGCACTTAAATATAGGTTTAATGAATCTTCTACTTCGCCCGCGACTAACTTAATAAAGTCATCATGCTCTTTCTGTGTATGTGCTTTATCTAATGCTTCATAATAAGCTATTCGATTTTCCACTTTAATTACAATCGGTGGGAAACCCTCTTTCATGAGTTCTAAATTTAATAACAAACGTGATGTCCGACCATTTCCATCAATAAATGGATGAATTCCAACAAAAATAGCATGTAGCATAGCTCCACGAGCAACTGGATGCATTTTTTTCGTTTCTGCTTGTTCATACCATACCATCAGCTGCTCCATCTCCTCTTTTATGATGAGGAAGGGAGATGGGGGGATATGTTTAGCACCAGAAATAAAAACTTGCTGGTCCCGATATACACCTGCATATTCATCATCAATTCCTTTCAGTACAAGTCGATGTAGATTCTTAACTTGCCACTCCGACAAAGGTTCACCCTTTTGCACAATCTCCTCTACAAAGTGAATCGCATCCCGATGGTTAATAACCTCCAAGTGTTCACGTATCGTTTTACCACCAACAGTAATCCCTTCCAAAACTACCTTCGTTTCGTTGATCGTTAGCGTGTTTCCTTCAATTGCATTTGTATTATATGTCCATTCGAGTAATAACTTTTCACGTAAGCTTTTCACTGTATATTTAGGTAACGGTCGATTGGCATCTAGATGTTTTTTCTTCTGATTAATATGTTCGAACATTTGCTTCACCTTTCTCACTGAAACATATACTTAAATTGAGAGTATCAGCTTTGCTCTGAATATACCTTCTAAACCAATTTTAATCAAATATTTGATAAAAGGTTTTTCTAAGTTACAACAATCTATTTCCTCAGTTTCATTTATATCTGAAATCTGTTCACTTACTTTATTGAGTATTACCAAGGACAAACAGTAGAATCTTTTGTTAGATTGTTTATATCGCTTTATTTATTTCAAACTACTAGAATAATTGAATTTGTTGGCTTTTCTCTTTGTTTTCGCCATATAGACTATAACCAATATTTTTATATCCCTTTAACCGCTTTTCAAATATTTTCTGTAAAACGTCAATGTTCGAGTCTACATAATCAAACACTTTTACTTCTTCTTTATCACTATGATCCCGGTGAAGCCGTCCTGTATTATCTTCAAGTAACGGATATATTCCTACTGTTTTAATCCCACTTAAATGTTCGTAAATAGCTTGAGGAGTTAAGGTATGAAATAATTGATGAGAGCAATCCTGACATTTGATTTTAGGTTTCTGACAAAGCTCTTTATCCCACTTATTTTCACATGCTGGTGAATATCCTGATTTACCTGTAGTATTTGATTCCCACCTTTGAGCAAAAACATAAGTTTTCCCTCGAAAAAGGTTCATAAATAATAAAGTTGCAGCTTTTTCTTTAGGAGTCAAATCAGTCGCTGTTTTCTTTATATTAGATGTTCGACTATAAGATGTATTACGACCTTGTGCTTTATGGAGGTCCCTTTTTAATTGTATATTTTCTTTTTTTATTCTATCAATCTCTTTTAAAGCAGACCTGAGCTGTTCTTGAATATCCATAAAGCTACTCCATTCATTAGAATCTTTAACTCTATTTTAGCCAAGAATGCACTTATTTAACACAGGTTTGTAAAAAATCTTAATACCAGTTAAGGGTTCTCCCCTTACCACGACCAATTGATTCTAATACGTTAAAATCATTTTGCATCTTACTAAGCAATTCACGCGCTTGCTCCATACTCCCTTGCGCAACTTCCGCAGCTATTGAGGTGTCAATTTCTTCATGTCTTATTAAATATTGCAATATAAGTAGGTGATTAACATCAATGTGATTTTTTTCATGTGTTAAATGATTAATTAAGTTTTTGAAATCCTTGTTTAATGGAGAAGAGATAAAGGTTAGCTCAATGTTACTACCAACTTCTCAATGCTTCTCAAGTGCTTAAAAACACTGAGAAGTCTTTTTCCATTCACATTATGGTAGCAAAGTATATTATCATGGAGGAATAGATAGTACATCTTGCAATATTTTGTATTTTCATTTTGCAAAATATAAGAGTAAAAACTCCCTAGAATATTCTAGGAAGAATTACACGTTAGTACTATTCATAAATATCTCCACGGTTTCCAATTGCTTCGATATAGACTACTTGCTCTTGATGGTTAATATTAAAGATCACACGGTAACTCCCAATTCTTAACCTATACTAACCCCTATGCCCTTTAAGACTCTTAATATCCCCTTCAGGAGGAATGGATATGAGTCCCTTTAATCCAGTTATAATTCTATCTTGAGAGTTTTTATCTAGTTTAGCTATGAATTTAACTGCGGACTTATGGTAAATCAACTTGTAGTCCGAATTCACGCTTCGCATCCTGGATAGGTTACACTTAGTTGGACAGATTCGTTAAGGTCATATAAACTTGATTCAATGAATGTCGGGGGAGAATCAATGATGACCAAAAGAGAACGAAGATCATTTTCAAAAGAATTTAAAGAACAAATTGTTCAGTTACATGCTTCAGGTAAGCCAAGAGCTGAAATTATCAAAGAATACGAGCTGACGCCTTCTGCCTTTGATAAGTGGGTTCGCCAACATAGCACAACCGGATCATTTGAGGAGAAAGACAATAGAACGCCAGAGCAAGAAGAATTAATCAAACTTCGTAAAGAAAATAAAAAACTTTTGATGGAAAATGATATTTTAAAGCAAGCCGCGCTGATCATGGGACGAAAGTAGATGTGATCCGTAATAACAGTCACAAATACTCGGTATCAGCAATGTGTCACGTCCTACAAATACCAAAAAGCACGTATTATTATGAAGCGAAAAATCGTGAAAATCAGAATGAAGAACTAACAGAATTGATCGTTGACATTTTTAAAAACAGTCGAAATATTTACGGACAGAGAAAAATTAAAGAAGAACTGAAAAAACTTGGCTGGCAAGTCTCACGCCGTCGTATTGGGCGCATTATGACAGAACGAGGACTTGTATCAAAATACACAGTAGCTCAATTTAAACCAAGGAAAGCTACTGTGAATGAATCCGAAGTGGGCAATACGCTTAACCGGGAATTTGATCAAGATGAAGAACTAAAAGTGGTTGTGAGTGATTTAACCTATGTAAGAGTAAAGCAAAATTGGCATTATATTTGCGTATTAGTAGACTTATATAATCGTGAAATTATTGGCTACAGCGCTGGACCTAACAAAA
>NZ_JAMQKC010000042.1 GCF_028416595.1 Aquibacillus salsiterrae
ATGGTCAATTTGTAGTGGATCCACTCAGTTGCATATCAGTTAGAGGCTAAACTTTGATTTAGTTTATTAACTAAATTGTGCATACTTAAACAATCAAAAATGTACATTCTATCGTTGACATTTACAGGTTCCTGTTCTCTTGCCATAAACGAGGACAGGAATGTTGCTTTCTGTACAGACCAACACATCAGCCCTTCTAATTTGGGGTTTCGGAGCTCTATCCCTTCAACCTAAACGGCTTCCAGCCCATTACCTAACTGTCTACGCTTAAAGACAACAGTTACCTGTTGTCCTCCAAGACTCGCTACGAGCGAATGGATAGTTCTTACTCGACGGGAATCCCACCCGTCATATGTTACGACCTATGCTCGGCCGCACGGTCTGACCCCTATATCCCCACTTCCATTGATGGAGTGAGTCTACCTACTTTCTGACAGTGAACACACAAAGGGTTTTCCTTCAAGAAAGATTTGCTGGCCTTTCTCCACTGATAGGTATAAATTTTAGAATTGGATTTGTTCTGTTCTTGTGTTACTTGCTGTTTATGTTTATCACAATACCGACCATCACATAGCTCATGGCAATCGGGGTAGCGACAGATTGTTTTGGGTTTCCATGGCAAGTGCAGACACCTCAATCCATAATAAAAGCCCTTAGAGAGATATCCCTAAAGGCAACTTTACTATTGATATATTTTGATGAACAGAGTTTCTAGAATCATTAATGGCTTCTAAACTGTTCAAGCTCTTTAGTAGTCAATGATTCTGGACTTTTTCCATTCTCTTGACACCATTTATCCAAATCACGAAAACGTAAATTTGGAACCTTAACATTTGGCGTTGTATAAATTCCACTTGGAAATGCTTGATCCATATCATCGGTGTATGTTGTGTTTCTTTTCACTTTTTCATCCCCTTTTCTATGTGCACGAATACCAGTTGGGACAGATTCAAAAACAAAACTTTTTAACTTCGACACCATTGAACACCTCCTGGCATATAATCGTGGACTAGCTTTATTGAAGACCTAGTTGGCAAATAAAAATAGGGAGGAATCCCACCTCTTGCTTGTATAGCTCCAAGTTTTAAATAATACCTATCATTAAAGTTTCTCTTTGCAGATAATCCTATATACCCATCATATCCAAGTTCAAAGCTTTGATATATTGCAAAACATAATAAATTCTTTCCTACGCCCGTATATTTCCGTTCGGGGTGGTCTAACCGATTAACTGGTGCAGCTTCCATTAATTCAATGTGTATTAATTGATTTTCTTTATGTTCCTGGATTGCAATAACGCCTTGTAAATCATCTTTCCCTATCAAAAACATCCCAAATACTTGGTTTTCTTCTTCGTCAAAAATAGTATTCCATTTAAACCAGCCATTTTTAGCAAATAAGTTGTACTTATAAACATCTGACTTCTTTAACTTTCTAATGCATACCTCTATTTTATCCCCTAAGATAATATCCGTAATCATATCAAGACTCTTTCTTATTTTACCTTAATTATACCATAATCAAAGTTGTTTTCATATTCAAGAAAAAATCAACTATTTCTATAGCTAAAAAATTGGCATAGAAAAAGTCCTCGGTTTAAAATTATTAACACCTGAAGCTTAGCACGAATCCATAGATCAGTTCCCAACTTCCCAATCCCTAAACTCACATCTCGAAAGGAAAATCAAACGATGAACTATTTAAAACAAATCAATGCGTTTTATAATCACCTTGAATTCAATCCACTTTCTAATAACTCCATCCTGTTATGGCATTCACTGATGCAAATTAATAACAAAACTGGCTGGATGAAGGAATTTACGGTTGCCGCCAAGGAACTTACAGCAAAAATCCAATTAAACGACAGTGCTTTTAAACGGGCACGTGATGAACTAGAGCAAAAGGGCTATATCCGTTGCCAATCACGTGGCGGAAACCTAGCACCCATTTATGAAATGATTAGCCTAATCTCGGAGGATCTCAGTAACAATAATCGAACTAGGGACGACAATCCAATCGAACAACATAACCAACAACCAAATCCAGACCACGTATTGAACAACAATACGGATGGCGTTATGAACGACAAACTGGCCCACAAACCGAACCCATTATATAAACAAGAAATAAAAACGAAACAAAATAAAAATAAAATAACAACAACTAACCAAGCTGAATTGTTTTACGAAGAGAACATTAACAAAATAACACCATACATCAAAGGGCAGCTAACCGATTGGACATTTACCTTAGGCGAAACACTGGTCATCGAGGCAATGAAACAAGCAATGGAACGTAATCATACCAGTTGGAAATATGTAGAAAGCATTCTAACAGCCTGGGACACTAAGGGCGTCATTTCGCTGGAACAGGTGGAGTCCGACAATAAGGCCTTTCAACAGCATCGACAAGGGCACTATTACGCGCCAAAATACTCTAAGCAAGAGGTAATCCCTGATTGGTTTCTTGAAAGACAGAAAAAGCAGGATGTGCATCCATCCAAGTCTTTTAACTCAATCGACCTTGAAAAGCGGTTAACCAATTATAAACATAGTAAAGCTGTTAACTAGTATTAGTGCAACAACTTTTCGTAATCCACCATCAAGTGCTTGTTACCCGTACCCAATAGTCCAATCGTTTTCCAATCCACGATTGGATTGGCATTAATTAATGTCATTGTCTCATGGAAAACATCTATTCAATCAACGGTTGGGTCGCCTGATCTTATAAAACACTAGTGAAAAACGGGGGCACGTATTATAAATATCGACTCCCCCCTAAACAAATCCACACCTGTCCTCTGCATGTGGAAAACCACCCTTTTTGTCTTTTTGTGGTGCCTAACACCATAGCCCAACCAGCAATAATACCTGGCTTCACCTTCACTTTGTCTTGGAAAAACTCACTAATAAGACGAGCTGCTTCATCCATCAACGCCTTTAATAACTCACGATGCCATAGGAAGATATCACGTAACCCTTCATCTATCGTAAAAATGACATGACGATGATTTACCTGATACACATCTTCTGACAAAAGCCTACTCCACTCCTCGCTTTCCCCCACGGAGCATGTAGTACAAAATCTACCCTTACAGTGAAAAGGAATATGTTTGATATCATGGCATCCCTCACAAACAAGAAGCTTGAATCCTTTTTTCATATCCCCACAGTCTCTAAATTCCTCTACCTCCTTGATTACTACGGGACGAATTATATCTCCATATTTTAGTTGAAAGTTTCCCAATATTGATGATGATCGAAAAATATCTCTTTCAAAATGTTTGTCTCCATATATTAAAAATACCACAGCTAGAAACACTGTGGTAGAGCTAAAATTTTATACTTTATTATCTTTTAAAAAAGAATCCGAGGCTGCCGGATTCTACTTTAAGATAAACGTATAAATGCTAGTTTATAACCACTTGGACTGTATTGAAGAAATTGAAAAGAATTATTTGAATAAAATTTTTCAAGTTTAGCAACAGGTTCATATTCTACACATACAACCCTCATTCCAATCAACTTATACATCACTTCACATTTTTCTAGTGCCAACTCTAACACATTGGAACCAGAAACAACACCCTTATAGGCATCGGATCTACCAAGCTGCGCAATTAGAATAGTACTAACAGTTGTTGCTTTCTTGCTAAATGCAATTTTTTGTCTCAGAGAACCAGAAATGTTTCCAGCAAAATCAAAAGATTTGTTTTTCAGTGAGAAATATCCAATGATTTCACCATTATTCTCCTCATCAATGACCAAGTGAGTTCTTGTAAAAACCCTTTTTTCACTTTCAATTGCTTGATTCTTTAAAAAATCTTCCACCCCGGGGTTTATTTCACAAGAAAAAGAGGAGAGATAGTCACGCACCTCGCTCTCCTCTGCAGCTCTTAATAGATTTTCTAAACTAATTACTTGCATTTTCTTCTTTTAAGGATATTAGAAGCATGAGCAACTGCTTCATCATCACTCATATTATGATCATGAAATACATTACTATTTTTTTTAAAATTAACCGGAGAGGCGGAAACAATTTTCTTAGCTGCTTCTTCTTCTAGAATATACTGTTCATTCATTGCTAAGACAGCCATTTCATTTTCCTCCTTGTCATTCTTGCACATATACCTTCACCACTTTTCATAGAAATAGTAGTACAGTATATTGCATCATTTTCTATATTATACCTTTTTATAAGAATTAATACAATAAATTTTCTATATACTAAGTCACAATTCTATCAATCTATTAAGGCAAATATAGCAAGGGAATTTAATGCACAAAATCACTGAATAGAATTCGGGGCGTCACTGTGACCAAGAGTTTTTGTCTTTTTGTGGTACCTGATACCAAATTCAATCAACATTCAACAAATAAATGCAATAAGAGTTACACTGTTTAGTAACTCTTTTCACGTTGCCCACCACACAAAGATAAATTGAAACCTTTGTCTTTGTGTGGTGCCTGACACCAAGTTCCGAAGATGAATGTGGTTGGTCATTAAGCAATACGTATGAAGGTGAGACAGGGTCTGACCCCTAGACACATACAGTCCTTCATATCTATTTGAAAAGATGCATACTATTCATGTATAATGGATATAGATAAAAATGGGAAGCGCTTGAACACTTCCCTAGCAACCTCTACCGTCAGGGTGGTGGTTGTCAAAAGATTATTTTTGAGAACCACCCTTATGCTTGTGACGGCGCGGGGTGGTTTTCTTGTGTTCTAGTATGTTCTTCCTAAAGATAAAGGCACTCGTTTCTCGTACAATACCTTTAAGAATTTCACGCAGAAGTTCAAGAAATGTTTCCATGATTATCACCTCCTTCCTGATCCTTGTAAGATCATGAAAGAAGAGAGACGACCAACCACCCTCACATATTCAGTTGCTACTTTATTTTACCATACTCTTATAAATTCAAATCTATTAACTTTCGACAATTTTGACTTTCTAAGATCCATTCTCCCTAAATGGGTAAAGAACTTTACAATGAAGTACATTATTCATGCACGATTGAACCCCCATAAATCTCACACCCATGATACATGCACACATAAGCATAGATATATAAACCCAAAAAGTAG
Source organism: Aquibacillus salsiterrae (assembly GCF_028416595.1). GTDB lineage: Bacteria > Bacillota > Bacilli > Bacillales > Amphibacillaceae > Aquibacillus_A > Aquibacillus_A salsiterrae. The sequence continues at coordinate 5,091 of NZ_JAMQKC010000042.1, forward strand.
TGAACCCCTTTCTATAAAACAAAATGTCCTCCTATCAAGGAAAAACAGCCATTTTGTCCTTCTACAGGGTCTGATACACCATAGCCGCAGTAACTGTTTGTACTGAAAAGATGTTTCTTTCCTAAAAAAAAGTAATAGGACAAATCCCTTCTTACATAGATATGCTCAAGGAGGGTTCGTTTTGGTATACATCATGATTACTGCATCTCAAATAAATGAAATATTATTCAAATGTCATCTTATTGAGGGTAAAGATAGATTATTACCCTATTATAATCACTTTGGTTGTTTAGAAGGAATTCCTGTCGTTGAATATATGGATAATGGAGAATTTCGATTGATAACTTATTACGAGAACTATCATTTCTATAAAACGTATTTTCCAAGTGTTCCTTTCATAAGTGATTTAAAGTACTTTAATAACTCTGATGAGAGATATGTAGAGTTGTTAAACCAATTGTTTAACGGAAAGGCACGCTCATCGAAAAGTGATAAATACACTATTATAAACGAAAAGATTATGTATCTAACCCCCAAAGAAATTGCTGATGCATGCCATGTAAAATACTCCACAATTAGTAAACTTATCTATGACAATGATAAATACAAAGCATACCTTGAGCAGTCCATGGAAGTTCGAGCTAATCACACAATGGAAGATCTTGTAAACTATATAAAAAGGCACAAATTATTCAAAAGTAGCGCGGAGATTTATCTTCTAAAGCTTACTGTTGATGAAAACTATAGTAATCGGCTTACACATAATGATTGGAAGGTTATTAAATGGGTTCTTCTAGGAATTCAGGACAAATTTAAATCGCTGTCTGCTAATGCGCAAGTAGAATTGTTAAAAGAAATGCGAGATCCTGGCCTCAAAGTCCTTCACAATTACTTCAGGAATCGTTGCGAGGAAATATTAACACAAACCAGATAACGATTCTGATTTTGATTCCTAAACACATCTACTAACTAAATAATATCGGTTATCTATCCTTTCCCCCCTCAACCTCCCCATTTCCACACACAGCAAAAGACGCTGTCAGGTTGTGTTATCTGAGTTTATCCCAATAGATAATAGTCTCAAAAAGGGAAATGTTATTTTGGATGAGAAGAGATTAGAAGAGCAACTACATATTACATTTAGTGAAATTGGACAACAAATTCGAGCGAAGCGATTGGAAGCTGGCTACACATAGGAACGGCTCGAACACCTAACAACTGTTGGCAATAAGTACATCGGTCAAATTGAACGCGGGGAAAAGCGCCCAACTATTGAACACTTATCAAACTGCGAGCAGTATTAGAACTTGATCTCGGTGAATTATTTGGCAGAGTTGAGACAAAACTTATTCAAGAAGATTCCAACTAAACTAATAAAACTTACTTCTCCTTATCTTAATTA
>NZ_JAMQKC010000043.1 GCF_028416595.1 Aquibacillus salsiterrae
CCCGTAGAGGCTCAAAGTCAAGTGACAAAATGGTACGTTCTAACTTCCAATAGAACACTAGACTTTTAACGCTATAAACAAGTTTATGTTCCTTTATAAATTTGTCCAGTTTAGTGTTGACATACCAAAAATAGCATTAAAGACTATTGAAGATATGTACGATGAGGAATAGTTGATCCATATATTAAAGTCATAACAAGGTCAACAATCCGATTAATAAGGTAAATATAAAATGATAACTGACAGAAGCACTCAGAATATTTCTGAGTGCTTTTTGCTATGTCTTTTTAACTAAGTGTGACCGTCAAGTAAAATGACACAATTAATTGGAAATTTAGTTAAAAACCTTATATGATCCATATGATTAATATAATTATTCGCGGCAATATATTTTTAAAATATATAAAGAGCCTATATAACAAGTAATGTATAAAAACTTGCATAATTTAGGCTCTTTAAGCTACTTCTTTGTTTAGGCAAAGGCAGGTTATCTTAATAAACAATGAGGTTAATAAAAAAGGATAATCATGGAATTTTATCTATCTGTTTTTTGTTATACGAATAAAAAAGACCGACCCTATTTGTGATTCACTTAAGGTCGGTTCAGTTCAATTATTTATTTTGGGTAATTTCATTAACAATTTGAGTAAGTGCCTCTTTAATTGGCGTAGCTGGACGACCAAGTAATTTTTCGAAATCATTACTATCGAAATCTAATGAGCCTTCTCGAATGGTTCTTTGGATATCAACAAGTATAGGAATAATGAAATCTTGTATGCCAGCATCCTTCATAATATTGGCATAAGTAGCATCATCTACTTGTTGAATAGGAATTTCTTTCCCCAGTACATCCCCAAGCACAGAAACAAGTTCTTCTTGAGTCAAAGGCTTACCAGAAAGCTCATAAATAGTATTTTCATGTCCATTACCGGATAATACCGTAGCTGCTGCTTCGGCATAATCTTGTTGCAATGCCCATCCTACTTTTCCATCTCCTACTGATGTTACCCAAGGTGATCCCGCAAGAGCACCTTGAATGCTTGGAATTTCATTCTCCCAGTACCAATTATTACGTAAGAAAGAATAAGGTATTCCTGTTTTCATAATCGCTTCCTCAGTTGCCTTGTGCGTTGGTGCCATTGGGTTTGTACTTTCCTGCGCATTTGTTAAACTGGTGTACGCAATAAATTTAACACCCGAACGCTCTGCTGCATCTACTGTATTAGCATGCTGACGGATTCTTGTTTCATTGTCTCCATCCGCTGAAATAATTAATAAGCGCTCAATTCCTTCAAAAGCAGAATCCAATGTTTCCGGATGATCAAAATCCCCTTGTCGAACTTCTACACCACGAGTCTGCAATTCTTTTGCTTTCTCTGGATTACGAACACTCACAGCCAGTTGACTAGCTGGTACAGTCTTCAATAGAATTTCTGTAACTTTGGTGCCCAATTTTCCTGTTGCTCCTGTTAATAATAATTTCATTATTTATCTCTCCAATCTTTTTGTTTAATTATTACTTGGTACATTCACCTCATTGATGACAAATGAACAATAAGGTAACTTCCATTTATCCTCCTAAAAACGTCCGATAGCAACAAATATGGCTAGTGCAAGAAAAATAATATTCATCCCAATTGCCTGATTTTCTTTTCTTTTAGCATGAAAACCAGCAGCTAATATCATCACGATTCCAAGACCAAGTGCTGCAATCGGTGTTAAAATAGGAGCGATTCCTAAAGCATAAGGTAAAATTAAACCTAATCCGCCTAAAAGTTCTGATACTCCAATAAATGTAACAAACCCTTTTGAATAATCTTTTACCCAAGGTAAGCTAGCCTTGGCTTTCTCATATTGAAATGCCTTCATAGAACCGAACATAATAAAAGCTAAACCGAACATAATTTGAACAATCCATAATGCAATATTCATAATTTACCTCTCCTTTTATACTGTTTTTGTTTTATTTATTTTTCTCTGACCAAAAAACAAGATGACGGCTAAAGTAAGAAGAATCAAAGGTGTCATTGCTACACCAAAACCTTGACCTGCAATAAAGTGCGTGAATACTGCACCAGCCATAACAACCACTAATAATCCACTGAAAATAGGAACTAAGTTTTTCTTCCAAAAGCCAATAACTAATCCAATCGCTGCTATGATTTCCACTACACCTACAACATACATTAAGCCAGTTCCGTAACCATAAATGTTGGTAAATGCATCTACCTGCGTTGGATCTCCACTAACTTTCATAAACCCAAACATTAAAAACCCAACTGCTAATAATCCTTGTAAAATTCGAACTGTCCACTTCATCGTAACAATTCCTCCCTGTTTTAAATTATTTTAATTAATTTCTAAGAATCATCTTAGGAATGAGGCACATAATTGCACCGTAGCCTTAGCTATACAAGATATTAACAGTACAACTGAATTCGATTCCCAGATGGATCCTCTGTAAAAAATCCTCCATTTTCTGCTGTTACTAGATAACCCAAAGTTTCTAGTTTCTCTATTATTGCATTTCTTGTTTCATCATCTGGTAAAACGAATGTATATAAGAGCATTCCCACACTATTCGGATTAGGTTTTGGTGCATTTTTCCCATTCCAAATATTTGCTGCAATATGATGGTGATAGCCCCCACTAGAGAAAAATACTCCTTGATTTTGTATAACAATGATAATATCCAATCCTAGACCTTTATGATAGAATTCTTTTGTTTTTTCTAAACCGGATACATGCAAATGAATATGACCAATAATGGTATCTTTAGGGATGCCATTCCATTTCTCCCCGTCTGCTGCTGCAATGACGCTTTCTACATCCATTGGACCATTTTTTGAAAAATCTAGTTGTCCTGTTTTGTCTCTCCATGTCGATGGATCAGTATCTACAGCTACTTCAATACCATTGCCATCAGGATCCGCAAAATATAGAGCATCATGGGTCCCGTGATAAGAAGCACCTTGTAAAGGATACTTTTCCTTTAAAAGAAGAGTGATTAGCTTCCCTAAATCTTTACGGGAAGGAAGAAGTAAAGCATAATGATACAAACCAGTTGTTCCTGTTTGCTTGGGCATGATACCTTCAGGTTGTTCGATTGTAAGCAAAGGTGTTATCCCATTTGCTGTCAATTCCACTCTATTTCCCGATTGATTTAATAGTTGAAATCCCATTAAGTCTTGATAAAATTCGAGAGATCTAGTCAAATCTTCAACCTTTAAATGGACGTGATTTACAAATGTATTAGGTTTACTATGATAAGGATACATTTTCTTTCCTCCTATAATTTGAGTGAATTTATCTCATTGCTAAAAACAAGGTTAACCAAGAATAGAATTTATTAGTGCTGTTATTCATTACTGTTCAAACTGAACTACTAAGGTTATAATAAATGCTAAGGACATTTAAAGGAAGTAGGCACATTAATGTATCGTAGTATACAAAAAGTAACCTAAGGAGGAAATAGCGTGGTTCATGAATGTAAAAGTAAAAGAACTGTTGAAACTGCTCTCGAAATCCTTGTTGGAAAATGGAAGCCTGTCATTCTTTTTCATCTTATAGATCAAGGAACGTTGCGGTTTAGTGAACTTCAAAGATTAATTCCTGATGTAACGAAAAAAATGCTAACCACTCAACTAAGAGAATTGGAATATCACGATATAATTAATCGCAAGGTTTATGCACAAATCCCTCCAAAAGTTGAATATTCCATAACTGAATACGGAGAAGGGTTAAAGCCTGTATTATTGTCCATGCATGAATGGGGATTAACACATCTAGATCATTTGGATGATCTTTATGGGGAAAGTCAAGAAACAATAGAAAAATAAAAGGAGCTATATTTGGTACTGCACCCAAAAAGTTAGAGTGAAAATCTAACTTTTTGGTGTCGCTACCTTTCAGCTCTTTTTTACCATTCGTTATTAGTCTAAACTGCCACTAGTTAGTGCAACAAGCACAACTTCACTAATGTGCATAATTTTACGTAGAATTTCTATGTTGCTGTAATACCTATTACTTTATTTTCAACTCCAACCTCATTATTTCAATAACTTCAACAAAAGAATGTCAATCCTTCTTGGATTAACACCACTATCAAACCTATATTTTAACAGCTTACATACTTCAAGTTCCCGCGTAACTCTCTCGAAACCTATAGTCTTTTTACTTTCTTGATATTTATAACAGCTTAATTTTAAGGAAAAATTATATTCATGTTCCAGTCTTCTATACTCATCAATTTTAACATGATCTTGTGTAACCAAACTGTTTCGTTTGTTGATAATACTATTTTGTACCTTTCATATAATAACTAAAAGTTGTTAATTAAATGTGTAACAATTTGTGCAAAATATATCAAGTAATGTGTAGGATTTGTGTAATTCAAAATCAATTCCTATCTTTTTCTAACTTAACGCTCCAAAACAAAAAAACTCAAAAACATTATTATATCAACGTTTTTGAGTCATTTATATTATTTAATCTAAACCTATATTTACTTGGTAATACCGGTGGCCGGGGTCGAACCGGCACTCCAGAAGGAACACGATTTTGAGTCGTGCGCGTCTGCCAATTCCGCCACACCGGCATAAATAGAAATGGAGGCGGCAACCGGATTTGAACCGGTGATAAAGGTTTTGCAGACCTCTGCCTTACCACTTGGCTATGCCGCCTTAATTTCTGGAGCGGAAGACGGGATTCGAACCCGCGACCCCCACCTTGGCAAGGTGGTGTTCTACCACTGAACTACTTCCGCATATAATGGCTGGGCTAGCTGGATTCGAACCAGCGCATGACGGTACCAAAAACCGTTGCCTTACCGCTTGGCTATAGCCCAACGTTAAATCAAATAAAAAATGGGGCGGCTGATGGGAATCGAACCCACGAATGCCGGAACCACAATCCGGTGCGTTAACCACTTCGCCACAACCGCCATAAGAGCAGGGGTAGTAGGAATCGAACCCACACTGGAGGTTTTGGAGACCTCTGTTCTACCGTTAAACTATACCCCTATAATCTTAAGTATGAAATTAAATGGTGGAGGGAGTAGGACTCGAACCTACGAACCCGATGGGAGCGGATTTACAGTCCGCCGCGTTTGGCCAACTTCGCTATCCCTCCACAAATAAAAGTGGTGGCTCGGGACGGAATCGAACCGCCGACACACGGATTTTCAGTCCGTTGCTCTACCGACTGAGCTACCGAGCCATAATTAAAATAGATTAAGTAAAATGGCGGTCCGGACGGGACTCGAACCCGCGACCTCCTGCGTGACAGGCAGGCATTCTAACCAACTGAACTACCGGACCATAGATTTTTTTGCAACAGCAAAAAATATCTTACCTTTTAATTCTCTCTCTATTACTAAAAAAAAGTAATTTGGTTGCGGGGGCAAGATTTGAACTTGCGACCTTCGGGTTATGAGCCCGACGAGCTACCAGACTGCTCCACCCCGCGACAATAATATTATTAAATTAATGGTGGAGGATGCAGGGCTCGAACCTGCGACCCCCTGCTTGTAAGGCAGGTGCTCTCCCAGCTGAGCTAATCCTCCATATACACACAAGTAATATTCCTTCTATAAAACAAACATTGGTGACCCGTACGGGATTCGAACCCGTGTTACCGCCGTGAAAGGGCGGTGTCTTAACCGCTTGACCAACGGGCCATAAGTATAAGTAATATTAAAGTGACGGAGAGCGAGGGATTCGAACCCTCGGTACGGTGTTGACCGCACACACGATTTCCAATCGTGCTCCTTCGACCACTCGGACAGCTCTCCATTATGGCTCCACAGGTAGGATTCGAACCTACGACCGATCGGTTAACAGCCGATTGCTCTACCACTGAGCTACTGTGGAATGGATATAAGCCTGGCGACGTCCTACTCTCACAGGGACAAAGTCCCAACTACCATTGGCGCAAAAGAGCTTAACTACTGTGTTCGGCATGGGAACAGGTGTGACCTCTTCGCTATTGCCACCAGATCTTTATGAGTTTACATCCAAGTGTTAGATGTTTTTTATGACAAGAAATATTATACCTGTTTCTCATCAAAAATCAAGGTTTTTTTTTGCACCTTAAAAACTAGATAAGAAGGTGGTACAAGACATAGTTCAGTCTAGCTACGACTCCCAAATCCTCTCGTTATAAGCAATACCTCTCCAAGGGTGAAAATTCACACCCTTTCCGCGGTCTTGCTTATCCCGGCGGATTTAACCGGTCGTCTTCGCTTCCTTATTCAGTCCAGCTTCGCGGGCTAGCCACTCGTGACATAAGCGTTCACCTTCAGTGACCAAGATCAGGTCACTTACGGCGCTCCGCTTATGCATGTCGTGGCTACCAAGCCCGCTACGCTTCCTATTTTTAGTTAAGTCCTCGATCGATTAGTATCCGTCAGCTGCACATGTTGCCATGCTTCCACCTCGGACCTATCAACCTCATCGTCT
>NZ_JAMQKC010000044.1 GCF_028416595.1 Aquibacillus salsiterrae
TTGTTCTTTAAATTCTTTTGAAAATGATCTTCGTTCTCTTTTGGTCATCATTGATTCTCCCCCGACATTCATTGAATCAAGTTTATATGACCTTAACGAATCTGTCCAACTAAGTGTAACCTATCCAAATACCGCTCCACTAATAAAACTAAAAAGGAGAGGTTCTAATGGACATCATGACAATGCAAGAAAAGGTTAACTACGCTCAACAATTACGTGGGGAAAGCACGCGTATTTATCGAGAGCTATTAGATAATCACAGAGCGGAGAAAGGTAAAATTCTATCAGACCGTGAGCTAAGCGAGGAAGGCAAACAAGGACGCATAGCACGCATTAAGAATATCGACGAGGTAAAAATGGTACGTACCGCCGAACATTTACGCATGGAGCACGACGAGCCGCTCCGTCAACTTATCGAACAAGGCGAGGCGTTTATAACGTCTAATCTACCCGAGGTAAGTGAGACTAAGCGTAAGTTATTCGACCTTAAGGCTCAAGAGCTCGAGGGTCGCATCTTATTCGCTACCAATGCGGAGAACGCACGTAAGGCACTAGATGAGCTTATCAATGAAGCAAACGAGCCTGCTCTAGCGTCGGAGTTAAGAGCTAAAATGCCACAACTCGGGCAACACGTAGTTAATTTAGCAACAAATTCTACGGACCGTATGGCGTTAAATAAAGAAATAGGTAAACTTTTCCAAGTGGTAAGCAATCGGTCGTTACCCGAAGGAGCCGAAGAAGTTAGAAACCTAATGGACCAATCGAGAGCGTTATTAGAGGCTTCTATGACTTCGCAAATAGTTCATACGGCTATGAGAGAGATTTCGACGTTAGGAGCGAGTTATCTCGATAATACGGAGGAATATTTTGAGAAAAGGGCGGAGGTCGTAACCGAGATAGAAAGTAGTAATAAATCTTTATAATAAGTAAAAGTAACACATAAGGGAGCTCACTATTTATTGTGAGCCCTTTTTATTTTTAGCTAATTTCATTGATACGATAAAATGCTATAATAATTACAAAGATAATGATTTAAGTAGGTGTAATAATGAGGATACAACTAGAAAAAGAGACATCTCAATCACTTTTAGAATACATAGAGCTCCTCTCAATCGAAAAAAATAAAAGTGTGACCGAAAATGAGAAAAAAGAAAAAGGTCAATATTTTACCTCGGCAAATATAGCGGAGTTCATGGCGGGGTTAGTAGTATTTAATAAGAGAAATATGAAAGTATTAGATTGTGGAAGTGGAACGGGAATGTTAACCGCCGCACTAATACAGAGGATAGTACAAGAAGATAGAAGTATAAATATCGAGGTAGACCTATACGAAAACGATGAAAAAGTCTTACCTTTCTTAGAAAAAAGTATGGAGCTATGCCGTGAACAAATGGAGGCAAAAGGTAATAAGTTTACTTATTCAATTTTAAGTGATGATTTTATTATAAGTAATAGTTTTTTATTCGAGGACACTCTATTTACCATCAGTAAAAGCAATAAATACGACGTTGCTATTAGTAATCCGCCTTATTACAAGGTTAATAAAAATCACGAGTATTCCTCAATACTAAAAGATTATGTTCACGGTCAACCAAACGTATATTTTATGTTTATGGCAATAGCGGAAAAATTACTAGAAAATAACGGTCAACTTGTTTTTATTACTCCTAGAAGTTATTGCTCGGGTGCATACTTTGAAAAGTTTAGGTCAATCTTTTTTGAAAACATAGACCCCGACCATATTCACTTATTTACGTCTCGAAAAGGTAATTTTAAAGGAGAGAAGGTACTCCAAGAAAACGTGATACTAAGTGGTTTTAAAAGGAGTAAAATAGAGGAGTACATTACAATAAGTTCGTCTCTAACTTCCGAAATAAATGAAAGCTACCACCAAGAGACTTTTAAAAAATCTCTCGTTATTGACTCGACCGACCAAATTAACTTATTAAGACTTCCTACAAATATTGAGGAGAAAGAAACTCTAACTTTATTCGATAATTGGACGAATAACCTCTCGTTAATGAATATGAATATCTCTACGGGTCCCGTCGTTAACTTTCGAAATAAGGAGTTTATTACGGAATACAGAGAAAGCGAAACGTATCCTTTGTTATTTATGAAAAATATAAAAAATATGGAGGTAGTATTCCCGCTAGGAAAAGACGACGAAGGCATAACGCCCGACTCGGAGAAAAAGAAACTAGCGTTACCTTCAAATAATTACATTTTAGTTAAGAGGTTCACGTCTAAGGAGCAAAAGAAACGGGTCGACGTCGCTATTTATAACGCCTCTAAATTTGATTTTAAAATGGTAGGCTTAGAAAATCACTTGAATTATATTTATAAAGAAGAAGGAGCTTTAACGATTGAGGAAACATACGGAATAGCGGCATTCCTTAACTCTAACTTAGTCGATAAGTATTTCAGAATTGTAAACGGAAATACACAGGTAAACGCCTCCGATATACGTCCCTTACCATTTCCCGAATACGACTTTATAGTTGAGTTAGGAAAAGGTATTATACAGAACGAAATAGAATATAAAAACGTAGACGAATTATTAAAAAACTACTTTAAAAATAGAAAAGATAGAATGGGGGGAGAAAAAGTGGATAAAGAAGAACAAGCTCTCGACGCTTTAGTACAGTTAGGATTACCAAAAAAACAACATAACCAAAGGTCCGCATTAACTTTACTTGCGTTATTAAACCTAAAAGAAGATGACGCATGGGCTAACGCCCAAAAGCGTCTTTTACGTGTAGTCGATATTATGGACTATATGGCGGAGCACTATGATAAACAATACGCTCCAAATAGTCGTGAAACAATCCGACGACAAACTATACACCAATTCGAACAAGCTAACCTAATCGAGAGAAACCCCGACGACCCGACCCGACCGACAAATAGCGGGAATACTGTTTATGCAGTTACTGACGAGTTTTTAAGCGTAGCTCGAGCGTACGGCTCCGAAAAGTGGGAGGAAAAACTCTTATGGTTTAAAAATATATTCTCAACACTTACCGAGAAATACGAAAGAAAACGTAATATAAATAGAGTTCCGATTATGGTAAAAGATGACGTAGTGCTCTATCTATCGTCGGGAGAGCATAATATACTACAAAAAAACATAGTCGAGGACTTTGCCTCTATTTTCGCTCAAGGGTCCGAGTTACTATATCTAGGTGATACGGCTAATAAGTCGCTCGTCGTCGAGAATGAGAAACTAGATAAACTAAATATTCCTATCTCACACGACAAACTACCCGACGTCCTTCTTTACGACGAAAAGAAAAATTGGATATTTCTAATAGAGGCGGTAACGTCTCACGGACCGATAGGACCTAAGCGAGTATATGAATTAGAAAAAATGTTCGAGCGTTGTCCAGCGGGTAAAATATATGTTACGGCATTCCCTGATATAAGGACCTTTAAGCAATACGCCGAGGATATCGCATTTGAAACCGAGGTTTGGTTCGCTGATATGCCCGAACATATGCTACACTTTAACGGCGATAGATTTATGGGACCAAGATAAACTACGGATAGGAGCTACCGAATAGGGGCTCCGTTTTTTTTATTTTGACGAAAAGTATATTCCTATGCTATATTTTAAATGTACTTTCCGAATTCGCACGACCCTAATAGTATGCAACGCTGATTTATCGTTGATTTAACGGTCTGATTATCGGAATAGTACGTAACCATACGAATAGTGCGAATAACTAAAACGAAAAAACTGTATAGTAACGGGGCTAATAACGCCTCGGTGTACGATAAATTGTTCCGCCACGACTCAAAATCGTGTTCCTTCTGGAGTGTCGGTTCGACCCCGACCACCGGTATCATAAACCTAGTAATACCAAGACTTCAACGATAATGTTGGGGTCTTTTTTATTTGCGTTTAACACGACAAAAATAAGTAAAAATCGTATGCCTCGAATCGTGTGCACTAGGAGGTTATTTGTTGTGAAAAGACGTAAATAATTAACAGAAGAAGAATTAAAAATCATCAAGAAAACAATTAATGATGAAGAAGCATTTGAAAATTTTTTAGATATGAGTCAATCTCATAATTGCTCTTTTTAAAAATAAACAGACCTACAGAACTTTTAAAATGCATTTCTTAAAAATTTTCTTAAGCAGCTTGTTGCTGGTTTAACAGTGCATTGATACGATCTGCAGCCAATTTTGAAGCATTATAAATAAGCGTTACGATGTCAAAGTGAACCTTTGCGCGTTTTCCAGTACGATATCGAACATTGTTGAGTTGAAAAAATTCCTTGAGGTAGGCATTCACACGTTCTACAGCAGAGCGACGTTTGAACAGCGTTTGCCAAGTCTTCGAGCCACGGGCTGGTGCGGTATATTTCCTTAGATCCGTTGTTATTTTTACTTTATACACTTTTTGACAGATGCCTTCGTTAGCTAGTGGACAATCACTGCATTCTTTTGGTCTTGTATATTTCAACGTTTCGTATTTCGCATCAAAACTATCATAGCGATAGGAATGCTCTCGAAAACAAGTCGGGGCAAAGTGTTTGTCGAAGCCAATTGGCTCACTTTCATTTTTCTTATTGTAAGCAATGACAGATTGTTGTCCCATTCGATGCACTTGTTCATAGATTGGATCGTAGTCATAGCCGGCATCCATTGTCTGGTAGTGTCGGGTAATCTTTATGATTTTTATTTTAAAGTTATTGGAAAATTAACTGCTAATATTAATGTTCCATTTCATATTGAGGGCGACGAGCTTATGCGTCAGTCAGATACACGAGTGCACAAGGCATTAAGAGAGGCAGTGTTAAATACGTTAATACATGCAAATTACTTTGCAGAAGTAGGAATTGTAATAGAAAAAGAAAAAAGTTTCTTTCGTTTTTCTAACCCCGGGATATTAAGAATACCTTACGAAAAAGCGATTGAGGGTGGAAATAGTGACCCTCGAAACCCTTTTTTATTTAAAATGTTCTCCCAGCTCGGATTAGGAGAACGTTCTGGATATGGTTTAGAGAACATTCACACGACTTGGAGGCAACAGCATTGGAAAATGCCCGCTTTACAAGAGGAGTTTCAGCCCGAACGGACAACTTTGACCTTGTTAACAACTTCTTTATTACCAGACGACATTGTTAAGTTTATAAAGTTTAGCCTTAAAGATAGATATCATCTATTATCTCCTGATGAAGTGCTCATATTAGTTACTGCATACCAAGAAAAAAGTGTAACTAATGTTAGACTCCAGACCCTAACAAATAAATATGCACAAGATATTAATAAATTATTAACAAATTTTGTACACGAAGGTTTATTGGAAACTCAGGGAGCTGGAAGAGGTACAGAGTATATTCTTTCAGAAGTATTTAAACCATCGCAGGAAATTTTTGATTATATTCAGCAGAGTAACCACAGTGAAAAAAGTGAAATCCAAGGTAATCATGAAATTAACCTAGGGAATAAGGAGAAAATCCTAGGAAACTTTAGCGAGTCGTACAACCAGTTACTGGCAATTGCAAAACCAGCAAGAGAAAATGCTAGATTGAAACCTGTTATTATGAGGGAACTTATATTATCTTTATGTAAAGAACAGTTTCTTTCTCTTAATGAATTATCGGAGCTGCTTAATAGGGAAGCTAGTTGATTAAGAAAGAAATATGTTAAACCATTACTTAATGATAATAAACTTGAACTTAGGTACCCGAACGTTCCAAGTCATAGAAATCAAGCGTATAAAACTAAGTAGTACAAAATACTTACGAAAAATTATTATATAACCTAGGAACTAAAAGTTGTTATTCCTAGGAAAATGTTTTTAAATTTTTTACGCTTTAATTTTTTTATTAAATAAAGGCTTTAAACGATAAGTTTTTTTATTAGAAATCACTTTATATTATTGATTAACAATAATAAACTTAAAGTACCTAGCCCCCTCTGTTAGGATAGATGTCGTACGATACTTTAGTGTTATAGTTAAGTAAATAACACGGAGGTCGATTTAATATGACAGGGAGAAATAGAATACGATATTCACAGGAACAAAAAGAAGCTATTG
>NZ_JAMQKC010000045.1 GCF_028416595.1 Aquibacillus salsiterrae
GCCTACGACACAGCAACTATCCCAATCGATTATCACGTTTAAAAATGAGGAACAGCTTGCCTTGAAAGAATCCTATTATGTAATGGAAAAACAAATGTATCGAACGGCCACCTGCATGCTTGCATTCTCCCAGCAAACCAAACAAACAAACTAGCTAAAAAAACCACCCAGCAATCCACCCGACTCAAAATCGAAAGGAAAATATCCAATGAACTACATCAAACAACTCAACGCTTTTTATAATCAACTTGACTTCAATCCGCTTTCTAATAACGCTATCCTGCTATGGCATTCCCTGATGCAAATCAACAACAAAACCGGTTGGAAACAAGAATTTACCGTTGCTGCCAAGGTAATTACGGCAAAAATTCAGTTGAACGAAAGTGCTTTTAAGCGGGCACGTACGGAATTGCAGGAAAAGGGGTATATCCGTTGCCAATCACGTAGTGGCAATCTTGCACCTGTTTATGAGATAATTCGTTTAACGATTGAACATGATTGCACTTCTACTCTAACCATCAGCGACGATCTATCTCCTATAACCGAAACGAACAATCACATGCAGCAACAAATACCAAACGCTACGTCCAGTCCATTTGTGAGTGTCAATGCGGAGGGCAATGTAACCGGCACATCGAACGACAAACTGAACAACAAACCGACCGTATTAACTAAACAAGATATAAAAGAAATAAAGACCAAACAAAGCCATGAAACAATAAATACCCAAGCCGAGTCTTTCTACGAACAAAACATCGGGAAGGTCACGCCATTCATCCAAGGTCTATTATCGAATTGGACTTCAACCTTAAATGAACCACTTGTTATCGAAGCGATGAAACAATCGGTGGAACGAAATCATGCCAATTGGAAGTACATAGAAAGCATTTTAAAAGCCTGGCAAAACAAAAATATTAATACTTTAGAACAGGTGGAGTCGGACCAACACGCTTTTAAACAACAACGACAAGCACAGTTCCCGAGCAAGAATTACCCCAAACAAGAGGTTATCCCTGACTGGTTTCATAACCGGAACAAAAAAGTCGATGCACCTGAACACAAGAATAACGAACCAATTGATATTGAAAAGCGGTTGAGAGAATACACAAACAGTAAAGGCATTGGTTGAATACTGAGCCATCACCTATAAATAAACCAGACCCATCCGCCACACATGAAAATAAATCTTTTTAGCCACGGATAGGGTCTGATCATTACATAAATCTTCGGGGTTAGCACTTTGTGGTAAATTACTTGGCGGACACTCATAAAAAACGGAGGCACGAATGATAATTGTCCCCCTCTTTATACTAAAAACAAAATCCACACCTGTCCTCGCCCTTTTTGTCTTTTTGTGGTGCCTGACACCAAGTACCTGTTGATTTGTGTTGATTTGAAACTGGTGGCATGTAGAGAAAACCCTTATTTAGGGCTCTCTTCAAGTGTCCACGGCTAAAAGACAAAACATCGTTTTGTCTTTTTTAGGTACCTGGTACCGATTTTCTAGGGGACACTTTAGAAAGGGAACCTATGTAAGAAGCCACTCTAGAAAGAGACCTAAACGCTTTTAATTTAAATTCTATTGGAACAACTAATACGACACCGTCTCCATACCAAGAACAAATGTCTTTCGACAGGGTCTGACACCCTAGCCTCTTTGTGCGCATTATGTAATTAACAATGTGATCTGATCCACCTCTATACCCATTGCACCTGTAAACATCTTAATACCTTCTATATTGCCCGCACTATGACAGCTGATAAACCATTCAATGTTCTTCTTATTTTTGTTTACGCTGATTATCTTTTTAAAATAATCCCAGTCCACAGGAGAAAGTGAATGGCCAACAATTATTATTCTGCTCACATTCGACAAGCCACCAAAGAACTCTTGATTGTTCTTTATTATATCCTTGCAGTTCTTTGTGGTTTCTTCATCGTACCAAGAAAGGTTCCGTGCCGCCGTATCAATCGCTGCCTCTACCATCTCGCGTTTCCGACTGTTTTTATACTTCGGCAATCTGTAACCACCAACTAAATCATCGTCACCTGCACCAGGAACATGGCCAATTATCAACTTATCCTTCGGGTGGTATTTCTTTTTTCGTCTGCAACCATGAATATAGCAAACATTCTCTTTTTCCACGCCATACAACTCTTCTATAAATTCCGTATAGTTAAAGTTAAGCGTATTGGAATTACAGACTACTCCATTGAGCGGTCTGTAGGCCATATCCAGCACTTTCAATGACTCTACCCACATACGAAATCTTCGAGGCAAATCATTAGTTATCGTTTGCGAAGGTCCAGTCGCTGTGTCAACAGCTGCAAAAAAATCTGCAGCCTGCGCATCCGGGTCATAAGCATCGAAGTCGTCAAGCCACATATCAATAACTTCAAACATATCTCCACTGTTGATATGAGCTAAAGCATCCTCAAAATCAGCCCACAAATCTTCAACATTCAGGTAGGTTTCAAGAGCAAAACGCAATGAATTATTCTTCCCGAGCGAATCTCTGAAATTATTATAGCTGGACTTTACACCATGCATCAGATCAAAGCCGTTACCTATGATGTTAAGTGTAACCGATGGATCACCTGTTGGAAAGCTACCAATACTTACGTTCTTGAATGGTGTAGCGATTAATGCCTGTTTGAAAAATTCTGCTTGTTCTATCAGTTTCTTTGCTTTTTGTTCTTGTTCCCACTCTTGTTTCCTTGTAGTGCGACACTTCTTACAGCGTTTCGGCAATGTGAGATTCTTATTTTCATAGAAGGCTTGTTCTCCAGCAGTAAAGTAAAGAGCACCGCAATCATCACATATTCTTAGGTATTCTTCTGCCACGTGCGTCACCTCCCTTTTCTATAAGGTTCTTCTTCGCTATAGCTGACCTGACGAGGTGTGATGACTGTGAATATACTTGGTCTCCAATGACCAAGTTGGCGAAAAGCCTCAATATCTCCTGTTCACTATTTATTCGTTTTGCAAAAATAACACCTAAAACCCTTGTTACCTCATCTTTCCGTTTTAAATAGAAAGTTGTTACAAAGGCTATTATTAATCCCGCGTAAGGGTAATAATTAAATTAAATATCCCATCGCACATAAACTAGGGAATGTACAAGCCATTTTAAAAGCATAGCGGAATAAAGGTGTTGCCACGATAGAACAGGTCGAGTCAGACCAAATAGCCTTTCAACAGGAACGACAAGCACAAACCTACTCCTCCAAAACCACCAAACAAGAAGTAATCCCTGGTTGGTTTAATGATAGAGAGAAAAAGTCAGATGTACTTCCAAGCAAAGCAACTGAGCCAATTGATATTGAAAAGCGTTTGGAGGAGTATCAAAACAGTAAAGCGATTAGTTATTCATGATGTTATACATGGACGAGTCCACCTGATTCTTATTCAAAAACCCCCCCTGAATTTTAGATTCACTGAATGTACAATGAAACTTATTAAAGGGGGCTTCCATTCGAGAAGAAGTTTCTACTTTTGATAAAACCGGATCAAAATGTCCGAGAAAGCGGCTTGTCCTCTTTACATGGAAAAATAACCATTTTGTCTTTAGACAAAGTCTGACCCCATAGCCAAGATATGACAAGTATAAATATTACAATATTTCCTCTATCTTTTCTATGAATCTATCATTAGACATTGTCTCAATTTTAGAAAAAAAAGTTCCTTGATATTTCTTTAGTCCAAATCTAATTTGCTGACCTTCGAGATGAGCTTTCATTTTTCCAACTCTCGATTGAGAATTTTTATTACTGTTATAGACGACATAATACTCTTTTTCTATTAGTTGTATTTCATTAAAAGTGATTTCTGCATGATATTTACTTGTTATGTCATATAAAGCAATAAAGCCACCTTCAATTCCTTTGAATTTCAATTTTTTCTTCTCTTTATTATCAATTTTTCCATTTTTAAACTCAACATAAATGACCTTATTGTCTTTTATGGTAACTAGGTCAGGTGTAGGCAATACGTCTTCTGACATATATAAGTCTTCTATAACTTGATCATAATCTATATATTCTTTATCAGAATTGCAAAGTTCTTCATCATTCGCACTATCCTTACTTAACTCTGTAACGGATTTCTTATAAGAAGATAAGTTGGTTTGAAAAATAGCTTCAATTATTTCTATTGTCATATTTATCACCTAATGCAATGTCTTCTAATTCCATAAATGGTTCTGTTAGCTTTTCAAATATTGTATCTAAGTCTTTCGTTACATTCTTAATAACTGATGATTGGTTTTTATTTTTTTGAGTTAAATAAAAATTTGTCTTTTCTTCTAATTCATACTTGTCACTAAAAACCTTCATTGCTTCTATAAAATATGGACTATGAGAATTAACTATTATCGTTATATCTAATTCTTTCACCAGTAACACTAACAATTGTGCATACTTTATTTGCCAACTTGGATGCAAATGCACCTCTGGCTCATCGATAATAACTATACTTCGATTTGGTATAGGTATAACATGCATTAAAAGCTGTAAAATCCCAAAAGATTTTATACCGGTGGCTATATTATTTAATTTAAAATCAACGGATTCATCTAACCCGTCTTTCTTATATATAAATTCCTTCTTCTTTTGATCATAGTGAAAATTCCCACCAATAATTTTCGATATGATGGAATCTATTTTCTTCCTTTCATCACCCTTGTTAGTTACTACATTGCTCAATGAAAAGTCAGTGGTAGGCCTTTCACTGAGCAATGTGAATAAGTCATAAACATGTAATGGAGAATATAATACAGATTGTCTTCTTGAAGGTGGAAGCAAAAATCTTCTAGGTAACACTCGCATGGGCATATGTCTTGTTTGCATCACATAGGGTGATTCTAAATAGATAACTTCTGAATAATATAATGGATCATGATAGGATAAATTCTTAACTTTATTTTCTTCAAATTCTATAGTGAAAAGCTTATTGGCGCCCTCAGTAACTTCTACTATGGACGGATCATTTGTAAATTGATTCTCAATTTGACCATCAAATTCCGAGGAGATAACTTTGTTAAGGGCTTGATGTTTTACCAAATCATCTTCAGCACTAAGACTAAGCATTTTTTCCATTTCTCTAAATTTTGTTTCTAACCAATCACTTAGGTCTTCAGGTAGTTCAATTTGATTTAGTAGCTCTCTCTTTTCATTAATAATCTCACTAATTGCAACTATTTCTTGATCTTCTGCCGTATTGTAAATTTGATCAATGAATTCAATTCCAATGGCAGAACGAATATCAGTGTTTTCCCCAAAGTCTATCTCACTTCTTACCTTAAAATAAATCTCATCAGCCATACTCAGCAGAGATTCTAATTGATCATCTTCAAATTCATGCTCATACTTCGAAAAAGCCCTAACAAGAGAATAAAGTAATTTCCCTACCGTACTTTTTCCTGTATCATTTTCTCCAGCAATAACTACAAGTCCTTTCACATCTATATCTGCTTCTTTAATCATTCCAATATTCTTAAGAGACAATCGCATTATATATCACACCTTTAAGGTTTAAGTTATTTTACATATCAAATTATAACCATGATTATCCTTCATTATGATAATATCATGTTTCGCATATTTAATTCATTATTCCTAGAAAGTAATTCTTTGGGCATCATAATAATAAGTATATTACTATTAACACATTATAATCATGCCAAAAGATACAGTCACCGAACTTTACAGTATCTATTAATACCCCTTCTTAATAAATGGTGTCACTTTTATATTTAAAAACTTAATATAATTCTCTACCTTAGGTTCAGGAAAGAATGTGAAGATTCTATCTGTATCAACCAAGGAAGAAGTACCTGGTTGGATATAACTATGATAACTGCTCCATTTGTATTCACT
>NZ_JAMQKC010000046.1 GCF_028416595.1 Aquibacillus salsiterrae
TATGATTGGAAAACCGGGCCCAAGGTCTAACAAAGGATGGGAGAAGAGAAAAGGTTTTATCACAATCAGGACAACGTTTCCTAATAATGGGAATGACATAGGACTTAGTCTTGTGATGGACCGTGCGATTATACTTACCGTGGTTCCATAGAGGTCTGCCACAGAAGGGGCAGTTACATTCAATATCGATATGATTGATAAATTTAATGTAACGCTTGATAGAATGAGGATATTCAAGTATAATAGTCATAAGTTATTGGGAGTCAACTGTTCTAGCGGCCAAGCTAAAGAGACAGTTGACTTTTCCTTTTTAGTTGTAACTGATAAGAGCCGACAGTTCAATGTCCATTATACCATGGCCGTTGAACTGTCGGCTCTTTTTATTAAACGGATATGACAAGGTCGTTGACCAAAGCTTCCCCCGAACGGGACAATAGAGTTGGCCGCAAACATTAATCAAATAATCATCAGCACCTTCACGAATCGCTGTTTGTAAAAATGTAAAATCATCGTAACCACTAATCACAATTGCATGAAAGTTCGTTGTCTCATTCAGTGTACTTATTAACGTGAGCCCATCCATCCCAGGCATCTTCACATCTGTAATTAATAGATCAAAAGAAAGTTCATTATTTTGATAGGCGTCAAGACATGCAGTCGCACTAGAAAATGTCCCAACAACTTCCCATTCCTCGCCCATCGAGCAAATTAGTTTCTCAATGCCGCGTTTTAATCTCGGCTCATCATCAACGACCACTACGCTTATCTTCCTAAGCACTCTCTTCACCCCCAGATATCTTTGAAACTTCATGTCCTCTGACCACCGGTAATTTAATGATTACTTCTGTCCCCTTATCTACTTCACTTCCAATTGTTATTCCATACAACTCACCAAAAATCATCGCAATCCGCGCATGCACATTAATTAACCCAAATCCGGAGTCCCTTCCTGCCATTGCATCATTGTTTAACGATTCTTTTAATGTTTTTAAAACACTTGCTTCAATTCCAGGACCATTATCTTTTATCTTTATGAAAAGCTGATCGTCATCAGCTTTGTAGATATTAATAGTAATCGTACAATACACCTGTTCTTCTAACCCATATTTTATTGAATTTTCAATGACTGGTTGGATAATAAACTTTGGAGAGTAAAAAGCATCACTATCAATCGCTTCATCGATGGAAAAATTGATACGATCTTCAAACCGAAATTTCTGCACAGTTAAATAGTCTTTCGCATGCTTTACCTCGGAAGCAATAGGTACTAATCTATCTTTATTATTTAACGAGTACCTTAGCATCCTTCCTAGAATGGTTACCATTTTAATTACTGTATCTTTCTCTTCATCTTCTATGGCATAGCCTATCGTTTCAAGTGTGTTGTACATAAAATGCGGATTAATTTGTGATTGTAGGGCATATAATTCAGCATCCTTTTGCCGCAACTCGATTTGGTAATTCTTCTTAATCAATTGATCAATTTCCTGAATCATCGAATTAAAACTCTTTGACAAGGTACCAACCTCATCCATCGAGTTGACGGGTAGATCCACATCAAAGTCTCCCTTTTCGACTTTGTTCATCAAGTTGGTTAATTTCTTAAGCGGGTGTGATACATTCCATGCCAAGAAAATGGAAATACCAATACTAATCACCACTACAATGATAAAAGCTATCAACGTTCCATTTCTGACAGCATTCGTTTCTTTCGTCAAGTCATTTAAGGCTATACTATGAAATATTCTGAAGCTGGTGCTTTGAAATGTTTCCGTACTAATCAAATAATTATCATCTAAATTAGTTGTCCGAAAACTACCATTTATTTGTGGATAGTCTTTTACTTTTTCATCCAGACTACCTATGAAGGCTGGGTTTGTGTGGTAAACAATTCTCCCCCTTTGGTCAGTAATCCATATTTTTGCATCCTTTTCTTGCTCTAAGTTCCTTAGCGTATGTTCAAAAACAGACAAATCAATCGCAATTAATACAGTGCCCAAATTTTCTCGATTCTCATAGTCTCTAAGCTGTCTCATGAATAAGATAAATGGGGGATTCCCTTTAAATTTCAGGTCAGTTTGATAGGGAAGTAAAATTTTGGTCTGACCTTTCAAATCAAGGTTCTGCCCATATGGCAAGGAAGATGAATCTAAACCTAGGCCACTATAGCTTACTTTTGTACTACTATATAGCCTATTTTTGGAGTGAATGAATATTCCTAGAACACTGGAGTTACCACCATTGATATAGGACCTTGAAAGGAAACTTTCGATGAGAAATTTATCCTTTAGTAGGTTTGACTTGCTTTGAAAAGAATCCTTTCTTAAAATCTCAATAATTTGTGGTGAATTATATAGAAAATCAGGAAGTTGTTTTACGTCATTTAATTGATTATCGATATTTTGCGTGGCTTGATCTAATAACTTAGGAATGTATTCCCCCACTTGTTTTTCAATCGATTTTGTATATTGCGCATAGGAAATATACCCTAAAAAGGCAACTGGAATAACTGTTAAAATGATATAAGTAATCATTAATTTAGTTCTTAATTTTGCATTTCTTAGCTTGCCTTTTTTAAAAATCATACTGATCCACATTTTCCTTATTAAAGTCAATCGGCTCACCCATAATAACAACATCCCCCATCATACGAATTTTACCAACACCCGGAATGGCTTGGCCATCATATGGATATGTTCCTTCAATTAAATTTTTGCTAAGTAAGACCGTTAAATATCCTAACTTTTTAGGACTCCAAAGTGTAATCACTTGTGCAGCACCATTTTTTAAATATTCATTCATAGGATTAGGTGGGGATAAGCCAACTACCACTATATCTCCGGATTTCCCAGCTTCTTTGACAGCCTGAGCAGCTGAAGGCGGACCAACCGATGAGTTGCCGATGATGCCTTTTAAATTCGGATAATCTTCAATGAGTCGTGTCGCGCTAAGATATGCTTTATTAGGATTATCGTCATTTGCAGTAATTTCGACTAATTTCATATCTGGGTAATATTCCTGTTGTTGAATTTTAATCCATTTCAGCCATTCATTTAGATTAGATGCAGATTCCGCCCCTGTCATAATGGCGAATTCTCCTTGTTCCTCTACATTCCATGCCAGGGTATCCATTAAATGGCGACCTAGTGTTTCAGGATCAACCATATTAATAAAAAATTCTCTGCCTTCAGGAAGTGTATCTGCATCCCAAGTAATGACATGTATTCCTTTCTTTTGTGCTTTTTCCAAAATAGGAACCAATGTTTTAGGGTCATTTGCTGAAATAGCAATAACATCCACGTTTTCTTCATTGTTGTTGATGAGATCGGTAATAATCTTTATCTGTTGATTGGCATTGGCTACTTGTGGACCCTGGTAGATTACCTTTACTCCAAGCTCCCGAGCAGCCTCAAATGCACCATCCTCGACTGCATTAAAATAAGGGATATTCTCAAGCTTCGGAATAACCGCAATGGTATAATCAGCTTCTTCTTCACTAACGGTAGATTCCGTTTGAGACTTGTCTGAATAGATTACTTGATATTCATCACCGACAGAACTGCAACCGCTTACAGTAACTAACAAAAAAAGATAGTACAGCAACAATCTGAAGATGATAATCCCCCCCCCTACACGATTCACTAATTCCATGTTACCATAACCCACCTTATCATACTAGTTGATAATCCTACCCTCTTATTACATAGTACCAGGTACCTTTTTTCCGCAGAAGGGGTCTGATTCCGTTGCCCTAGCCTTGATTGTCCTTCACACACGGAAAGTCAACCATTTTGTCTTTCGACAGTGTCTGACACTCATATTTCAATTTTAGATTATAAAAACAACTTAAGTATACTCATAGGACAATCTACCCTTCTCATATTCTCTAGAAATATGAAGAAGGGGTTGAAGATAGGTGTATATGATTAAATGGATTTCTGTAAAAGAAATAAAAGTAATTCATGAATATCTTCCACCGAAAGACAAGGCTGTTGATATCTATACAATAAATAAATATACAAATGGACCACTAATGGGTGTATATCAAAATTCTTCTAATCAGTTCCTATTACATAAAGGAATTGATACTTATAATGCCTTAAAAGTGCTTAATCCTAATAAGAAAGTACCGTGTTTCATATTTTCATTTGATATAAGTGAACTTGATTGGTGCTTTTCTTTACTAAGAACCTGTTTTAGTGAGAATGTGTATTTCAGAATTCGTTATGATTATATTATGAATGCTTTAAAAGCAACAAATTATGATGTTGAAAGAATAGCAGATGAGGTTGGATGTTCACATAAAGAAATAGAAAAGTATATGATTGATAAAGATGTTCCTGATGAATATAAGGAATTAAGCATAAAATACAGTAGACAAACTTTAGTTAATAAAATTTGTCGAGACCCACAACTTTATGCCTATAGAAGGTTACTATATAAAGCAGTATTTCAAACAAAGAATCGGTTAACACATGACAAACTTAAGCACTTTCAAAATTATATTACTTTAGGATACTCTTTAAATGCAAACGAAATCAGCACTTTAGCATATCTAAATGGAGTTGTCGATGAGAAACAAGCTTGGCTAACTTACTGGAACCACCTTAGTCGTCAACGGAATGAAACTAAAGAAGCCAAATTAAGTACTTCAAAGATTAGTAGAGGTAAAAAACACATCCATAAATTCAAAGCGTAAATTAAATTAGATTATAGCATATAACTAATTAGTTATTCTACCCTAACTAAGACCCCTTACTTTATGTAGTTAACTGCATTGGTTGTAATCAATTCATTAAATAAATTTAAGCAGACCACTTCCGGAAATTTCGTTCTTCTTTATTGGATGAAATAATTTCGGAATTCTTAAACTTCCAAATTCAATTATTAGCCAATTAACCCTCATTCTTTTTACGCCTTCGGTATATCCTCTAAATGGGCAATTGTCCAGGTGTTAGGGGACACCTCCCTACCCCAACAATTGTCTCGACATCGGGAACAATTGTCTTTCGACAGGGTCTGATCATTAATCTGAGGGTTAGAGTGTTTTTTGTGAATTCCTTTGCGGACACTCGTAAAAAACGGAGGCACGAACTATAAATATCGTCCCCCTCTTTATACTAAACTAAACCCATACCTGTCCTCTGTACGTGGAAAAATATCCTTTTTGTCTTTTTGTGGTGCCTGACACCAAGTTCACAGGGGGCGTACCTTCCCTCCACCAGAATTACCCGGTTTCTTCGGTACTATGTAGCCCTCCGACTTCCTATCACGGCTTTTGGTTTCCTCACTTTGTATCGCTTGTACACCATACTCCCTCCTTACAATAAGAAGACCCGATAGGACCTCCCGAGTTGCTACAACTTAACAATAATGTCTAACGTGCCGTGGTCAACGACTCCGGAGAGGTTCTTAACTTCTCACCCTAACGAAAATAAGAATGTTGCTTTCTGATCAGGCAAAGACATCAGCCCTCTCGTTTTGGTATTTCGGAGCTCAATCCCTTCAACCATATTGGCTTACAGCCCATTAGCTAACTGTCTACGCTTAAAGATAAAAGTTACCCCTGATCCTCCAAGACTCACTACGAGTGAATGGTTAGTTCTTTCTCGGTGGGAATCTCACCCACTATAAGTTGCATGTAAATGTCAACGATAGAATGTACATTTTTGATTGTTTAAGTATGCACAATTTAGTTAATAAACTAAATCAAAGTTTAGCCTCTAACTGATATGCAACTGAGTGGATCCACTACAAATTGACCAT
>NZ_JAMQKC010000047.1 GCF_028416595.1 Aquibacillus salsiterrae
TTTTCAAGTTAATCATCGCTCCAGTCTCCCCACTAGAAATCAATTAATTTATTTCTACTGGGCTATTATAACCTACTGGGGGAGTTTTCAATGACTTTTGTGGCCCACTTTTAGATTACTATATACATACTTTTTGGTCCGCTTTTCCGGGCCATATGAATCTATTACGTCCATAACGCTATTTAAACATCAAGTACTGTTGATGAGATGAAACCAGTATAATCTAAAGCAAAACACTTCTGAAAAATTCTGTGGATAAGCTACTTTACAATCGTTTTTGTGGACAACTTTGTGGAGTAAGGTACTTATTTTTGGATAAGTTCACTTTGGTTGTCATGAACAAATAAGAGTGATCATTTGAAGGTGTGGATAAACTAAAAACTTAACCTTCCTTATTCAACCTCTCAAACTCTTCTTCAAAACACATAAACCAATAGCCAAATTCATCTTCCTTACAAATCGCATGCCTAACTTCATTTAACCCATCTACTCCAAAATGATGTGCCGATACTCTTTCAACTTGAATATCCTTATCAAAGTAACGATATACCATCAAAGCATTCGATTTTTGAATTCTGTTCTTTTGTGTCACCATATTGTTGAGACTTACAATTTTTTCTTTCGATTCAATGTTTTGAATTCCAATAACATTATGAGGGATGTAACCTTCCTCCGTTTCAGAAAACAGTTTTTCAATTGTATCCTCATCCTTGTTCCACTGGTTTTCCCGCTCCAAGTGCAACGCCAGATAAACATAGTTTTCATTGTCCACCCTGCTATCCCATTTCCACCAAGAAAGATCCATTGGTCTTGATCGTCCTTTTACTTTATCAAACTTCGAATCTTCAACAAAAGAATCAAATCCTAGCATTTCACCTAGATTAGCAAAATAATCAATCTCTCTCTTGGTAAACATAGATCGATTATGTACGGTCGATAAGTTTAGCCGCCTGTAATTTTGGACATATCCTTCAAAGAACTGAATTAAATCAAAATATTGCTTTTCCAAATTATCGCATCCTTAATATATAGATCTACCTTCCATACGAATACAAAGGTATGATCCTTAAAGTTGGCCAACAAATTCATATAAAGCTTGTCGTATATAGAAGATGTTTATAATTTTAGAGTACAGATGGTGCCGAGGATTAAAAACGACGATAAAGTTATTCGGATTAAGAACAAAGTAAGATCGAAAAAACATAATAAAAATCTATTGTATCTACAGGCTTCTTAATATGTTCAAGTAATTCTTGTACTTTTCATCTAAAGAAATACCAAAATAATGATTAAAATCTTCAAATAATATTTTTAAGTATTCCGTAAATTTATTATCGTTAAGTTTAGCATCTTTGAAGAACTACTCAAATTTATTAAATAGTCCATACATCATTGTGTCTAATGGACGATTTTCGATAATCGCATCTCCAACATTAATTTTCTTCCAGGCAGAAAATCGATCAATAGGTGCAGTAATCGTACCGGCTTCAGTCGCCACACCATCACTAATCATAAAAAAAGCATCATAGTAAAATAAAGAGGGGATGTGGACATACATATAGTTTTTTAACTGTTGTATGCATCATCAATATTTACTTCCTCACGGGAAGCACTTTTTAATTCTATAACAACGAGTGGCAGCCCATTATTATAAATAACGATATTCAAAATCGACAAACCAGTGTTTATAAATGGTATATGTTATTTCTTCCAACGTACACTTTATTGAATAATTATGTTCAATTTTTTTATCTAGAGAATACAATACATTAACAATTTGTTCTTGTTCCGGTAGACTAGGTAATAAAATTTTCATTTTCTTTACTATTTTTGTTGTTAAACTTCCTCTAATACTATGACTGTCAGATAGCTGACGAATTTCATTATATCTATTTTTAAGGTTGTAAAATAAGAACTTAGAGTTGATTAGTTCCTTATTACTTCTTATTGAGATAATTGATTGATTAATATAAGTATCTATTTCACAATAAGATGCTTGTCCTCTTGTTTATCCTTGCCCCGCAGAGGCGATAACTACATCCCCCACTTTTGCCAATTTAGTTGAAGAATTATCTATTCCAGCTTGAGTTATAGTTTTATCAGTTCTATAAATAAATCTGTTTCTTGTCTCTCCTGAAGATAACCAAGGGAACTCTCCATCCCAATACTCAGCTTTGGTTGTTGAAGGAGTTCCACCACTAAAAATTATGTAATCTTATTAATATCTATTTCTGTTAATTCACGTAATCTCCGACTGACCATTGTACCTAGTTTACGTCCATCTATAAACAATGTTTTTCCTTTATGTTTTTTGTTACGGTTCAATATCCAAATACACACAGGAATACCGGTTGTATAAAATAACTTTTCTGGTAATGATACAATAGCTTCAACCAAATCTGCTGAGATAATATTCTTTCGTATTTCCCCTTCACCCAAAGTATTTGAAGATAGGAAGCCATTTGCTAATACAACAGCTGCTTGTCCTAACTTATCGATCATATGCTCAATCCAAGCAAAGTTAGCATTTCCCGCAGGGGGTGTACCAAACTTCCAACGAGGATCGTCTATTAAGGATGCTTGTCCCCAATCACTATCATTGAATGGGGGATTTTTATACTATCTCCTTTGAATTATGTATTTTACATTTAATTTACATTTAATTATAACAAAAGTTAACATATATTTGTTTCCTTATTATAACAAACCACTTGAGAATCTTCTTCTAAAATTCAAATTTGTTCATTCTGTGTAAAAGTAAGACCCCGGGGGTCAAAAAATCCCCCGAACTATTAGTGCGAGGGAACATAAAACACACTTCTATATTTAGTTAAAAACCACTAAACCTATTGATACCAAGCTATTTCAACTCTATCAACGCTACGCACTCGACGTGTGTTGTGTACTTTTGACAGGAAAAATAATATAAAAAGCGACTATACCTACTTAAATGAAAGGGGGCGGTAAATGAGAACCGCTCCTTATTATTTTTACATATAAAGTGTACCTAGTGCCTAGTAAACGACTTAACATTATTTGATTATAGGTAATCCTCATTTCCTCTGTGAGAAATTTCCCCAAATATTTTTGTACGTAACTCTCTATAAAATGATTTTAAACTTATTCCATTCCCTTTAAAATGGATACCCCTTTTGTCAAATATTATTCAAGCGACAAACACCTATTTAATAAGCTAGTACCCAAAATAAGTAATATTGAGATACCTTCATGTTACCACGCAAAATAGCTACCTTCATCCGCTCCCACCGTCTAAAAATTATTTTAATTTGACGTACAAAACACCCATTTTAAAATTTTTTGTTTTGCTTTTTTTCTTTTACAATCTTTTGTTTTTTCACTATATCTTCTACCTATAATGGGGCTGACAGTGAACAGCAAAAGAAAGGTGTGACTTTATGGAACTATTGAAAATTCCTGAGGTAGCTAAAATCTTAAAGCTATCTGAAAATCGAGCTTATGTGCTTACGAAACAAGGGGTAATCCCCTCAGTAAAAGTAGGCGGTTCAATTAGAGTGCTGCAAGATGATTTAAAAAACTATCTCAAAGGCGGTGGTAATAATGATACTAAATGAACTTGGTAAACTTTACTCTATTGAAATAGTCGCTGAGTTATTAGACGTTGAAGAACAAACAATCCGCAAATGGATTAAAGAAGGCAAATTAAAGGCTTTAAAACTTGCAGGAACAACCTTAAAGGTATCGGAAACTGAACTTGAAAAGTTTGTTTTACAGGCTTTCTATCAATCATCTAAGGGGGGCAAAGTAACATGCGAAAAATAACTGTAGAAAAGACCGCTCGTATCCTTAATGACTTTAACATTAGCTTTACCGAGGGAGCGGTGAAATCATTAGTACAACGTCAACTATTGAAAACTGTTCCTTTAGAGTATGAGAAAAGACGAAATAGCAAATATAACTTTGCTATACCAATAAAGACTTTAGGAGATTTCCTTAGAGATAAAGGCTTTACTGATGACGAGATTAAAAACGCTTTACCTTATGGCGTAGAAATCTAGCCCACCCTTACGGTGGTTTTTTTACTGCAACTATTAAGACACATGAAACGATTACTCAAAAGAATATGAAAATCAGGAGGATGTAGAAATGAGTATTCCAATGATAAATACGATTACAGGCGAGACAGTTAATGTAACCTATTATATGACTGAGGAAGAGAAAAATAAATGGGAGGAAAAGAAAAAAAGAACCGCTTACAGGCAGAAAAACATTATTCCCTTTGTTGCATGTTATCTTGACCCAATCAAAGAGGTTACGCAACATCTATCATTAATCGAAGGTGGAGCGGTTATGAAACTACTTCACTATCTAAAGCAAAATGGGAAAGGAAAGCTATCTAGAGAAGGTAAACCCTTAAATCAAAAAGACCTACAAACAATACTGGGTAGGGGAGCAACGCAGACAAAACAAATAGTAAAAAGGCTTGAATACCTTTCTATACTAATTCCAATAAAAGAAGGACGTTCCAAAGTCTTTTACATTAATGAAAACTTCCATTGTATGGGTAAACTATTAAATAAACCCTTTGCAAAGCTACTTAAAGGGCGGTTAAGTACGATTGTGGATAGGTTGCCACTAAATCAATTAGGTTTTCTTTATAAGATTTTGCCCTATTTCCACTTTGAGAAATGCTTTCTTTGTTATAACCCTAACGAAGAGGACTTTAGTATCATCAGGAAAATGAGCAGAAGTGATTTAGCTAAAGCTATTAACCATGACCCTGATGAACTTACTAAGATTGTAAAGAACCTGACAAAAGAAGGGGTGATTATGACCACTGAAAGTCGTGGTAGTTTAATGTATTATGTACATCCTGTATAAATGATACCCTAAGGATGTACATAAATGATTGTTTAAAAATGTACAATATGGATGCTTAACCGCATAATATTCTTGAGGTGAATATTGTGCATATCGCAATCATTGTGAATACAGATATCGAA
>NZ_JAMQKC010000048.1 GCF_028416595.1 Aquibacillus salsiterrae
CGACACAGCAACTATCCCAATCGATTATCACGTTTAAAAATGAGGAACAGCTTGCCTTGAAAGAATCCTATTATGTAATGGAAAAACAAATGTATCGAACGGCCACCTGCATGCTTGCATTCACCCAGCAATCCACCCGACTCAAAATCGAAAGGAAAATATCCAATGAACTACATCAAACAACTCAACGCTTTTTATAATCAACTTGACTTCAATCCGCTTTCTAATAACGCTATCCTACTATGGCATTCCCTGATGCAAATCAACAACAAAACCGGTTGGAAGCAAAAATTCACCGTTGCTGCCAAGGTAATTACGGCCAAAATCCAGTTAAACGAAAGTGTTTTTAAGCGGGCACGTACAGAATTGCAGGAAAAGGGGTATATCCATTGCCAATCACGTAGTGGCAATCTTGCACCTGTTTATGAGATAATTCGTTTAACGATTGAACATGATTGCATCTCTAATTCAACTATCAGCGACGATCTATGAAACTGACATTCACACGCAGCAAAAAAAGCCAGACGAAACATCCACTCCTTTTGTGAGTACCAATGTGGCGGGCAATGTAACCGGCACATCGAACGACAAACTGAACGACAAACCGAGCCTATTAACTAAACAAGATATAAAAGAAATAAAGACCAAACAAAGCCATGAAACAATAACTACCCAAGCCGAGTCTTTCTATGAACAAAACATCGGGAAAATCACGCCATTCATCCAAGGTCTATTATCAAATTGGACTTCAACCTTAAATGAACCACTTGTTATCGAAGCGATGAAACAATCGGTGGAACGAAATCATGCCAATTGGAAGTACATAGAAAGCATTTTAAAAGCCTGGCAAAACAAAAACCTTGCGACGTTAGAACAGGTGGCGTCTGACCAACAGGCTTTTAAACAACAACGCCTGGCACAGTTCCCGAGCAAGAATTATCCGAAGCAAGAGGTTATCCCTGACTGGTTCCATAACCGAAACAAAAAAGCCGATGTACCTGCATACAAGACTAACGAACCAATTGATATTGAAAAGCGGTTGAGAGAATACACAAACAGTAAAGGCATTGGTTGAATACTGAGCCATCACCTACAAATAAACCAGACCCATCCGCCACACATGAAAATAAATCTTTTTAGCCACGGAAGGGTCTGATCATTACATAAATCTTCGGGGTTAGCACTTTGTGGTAAATTACTTGGCGGACACTCATAAAAAACGGAGGCACGAATGATAATTCGTCCCCCTCTTTATACTAAAAACAAAATCCACACCTGTCCTCTGTTCGTGGAAAAACACCCTTTTTGTCTTTTTGTGGTGCCTGCCACCAAGTACCTAGTACATTCTACCTTCAAATATCTTTAATATCTTTTAGCAATTGACTGAAAAAATTGGACTAAGAATTGAAAAATCTATATAATGTACATAAACTTTATAGTACTAAGAACGGAGGGGAAGACAAATGAGTAAACCAAAATTTAATATTAAATATAAATTCCCTGAAGATTACAACCCAGCCTATACTAACGGCGTTTGGGGAGGAATAGCGCCCCAAGGAGAAATTGTCGTTAACTTTTTTTTCGAACGCCAGCCTCTTCCATACGAAGAATCAATTGAACTTGATGCTAATAATAAAACAAGTGAAAGTAAAGTAATTGCACCTGAAAACCATGAACTAAGTATAATGCGATATGTTTCTACTGGAGTTGTTATGGATTTTGAAACTGCTAAGTCTTTTCATGAGTGGTTAGGCCGTAAGATTGAAATTTTAGAAACTGAATTTGGAAGGGGAGAGTAATGATAAACATTGCGCACGTAACAGCAAATGAAAGCAAATACTTTCCAAGGTTACAAAATGAATCATCTAGAACCAAAATTGCTCCTAGAGCAATTGGCTACGGCTCAATGAACTATCATCTTCATAATGAAGCAATGTCTTCAGTGAGTTCCGCTATAAACCCATTTTTCTTAAAAGAAGAAATCCAAAAACATAAAAACATAAAAAAGTTAATCGATATTTCCAACTTTGGAAAAAATTGGAACGGATATGGAGCACAGCCTTTTACTCAGTCTTTAATAAATAGCGTTTTAAATTTAATCGGAAACCTAGATAGACAACCCAAAATTTTTCCTACTGGAAGAAAAAGTATTCAATTGGAATACGAGTTAACGAACGATGATTATTTGGAATTTGAAATTTTCGAGGATAGAATAGAAGTTTACAAAGAAGTTGGGGAGAATGAGAAAGAATTTGAAATTAGTCACAATGCTAAAATTATGAATAGGATAATTCATGATTTTTATGAATACAAATATAAGTCCTGAAGAAAAACTATACAGAGCATTATTGTTTTCAAACCCAAATGCTTGGGATGACGAAAAAGGAAGGCCTTCATCCGCTCTCTTTAAAGACTCTAAAGGGGTCTCAGTGGACCGCGATGGCAAGCGTAGTGAATATGATATAGTTAATTCTTTTTCAGAAAGGTTTTCTCCCAAAAACCTCAAAGCCATAGTTTTTATTGGAGCAGATTTTTGCTATGAATTGCCTTTAAAGCTAATATATCGCCCAGAACCAAATAATATTTATCATGCTGAAATCCATGATTCTGATGAAAAAGTACAAATTACATCAAAAGGTAAATTAAGAAAACTAGCTAAAAATTGTGTGGTTATAGAAATAGATAAATAATATCCGCCCTAACGGGCGGTTTTATTTTCCCATACCAGAAGGTTAATTACCAACTTAGCCTATGATGTTCGGTTTTTAAATAACTTTCAAAGATTCCTTGGTTTCAATGTATTTCTATCAGATAAAAATTAATCCGCCAAGCAACCATGGGTCTAACTGTCTAACATCTATTTTTTTGACCACTCTTTTTTCAAAGATAACCATCCGGATTCCTCTCCTGCCACCGCCATGCATCCGCACACATCTCTTCAATACCCTTTTCTGCTTTCCACCCTAACTCTTTCTCTGCCTTTGATGGATCTGCATAGCATTCAGCAATGTCTCCTGGACGGCGGTCGACAATCTTATAAGGGATCTTTTTACCAGATACTTTCTCAAATGCTTCCACTACCTCTAAGACACTGTAACCCTTTCCTGTTCCTAGGTTATAGGCTTCTATTCCACTAATAGATTTCACTTTTTCTAGTGCTTTTAGGTGACCTTTTGCTAAATCTACTACATGAATATAATCCCTTACCCCGGTGCCGTCAGATGTTGGGTAATCACTACCAAATATATTTAGCATGTCCCGTTTGCCAACAGCTACTTGTGTAATATAGGGCATCAAGTTATTGGGTATGCCGTTTGGGTTCTCCCCAATTAACGCATTTTCATGAGCGCCAATCGGATTAAAGTACCTCAACAAAGCAATACTCCATTTGTCATTAGATGCATATACATCATTCAAAATTTCTTCAATCATTAATTTCGTTCTACCATACGGATTAGTTGCAGATAATAGGAAATCTTCTTTAATAGGAACAAGCTTTGGTGTACCATATACTGTTGCAGAAGAACTAAACACCAGATGATGAACATTATGCTTTTCCATTACCTCTAATAGATTTAGGGTACCTGTAATGTTATTAGAATAATATCTTAACGGAAGTTCTACTGATTCTCCCACTGCTTTCAAGCCAGCAAAATGAACGACAGCCTCAATATCATTCTCTTCAATTACCAAATTCAAGTCATCAAAGTTCAATAAATCAACTTCATAAATTTTAAATTTCTGTTTAGTAATCTCTGATACTTTTTCTAATGCAACAGGGTCACTATTTTGATAGTTATCTACTATTACAATTTCATGACCCGCTTCTATTAACTCTACACATGTATGACTCCCAATGTAACCTGCGCCACCTGTAATTAAAATAGGCAAAAAATTGCCCCCTTTCTATTTGATATTTTCATACAATAAAAAAAGACAGAAAATATATTGTTTTGTAGTAACAAAAATCCTCTATCTTTGTATCTTCTATTCATAATGGTCCTTGTTTCTGGAACTTTATATATTCAATTGTAACTAACACACAAGAAAAAATATGGTCCTTTCGCCACTCTGACCATTGCTTAAATCTGTTGGTTAGCGCTTTGTGATAAATTCCTTGAAAGAAACTCGTAAAAACGGAGGTAAGAATGATAAATATCGTCCCCCTCTTTATACTAAACTAAATCCACACCTGTCCTCCGCATGTGGAAAAACGCCCTTTTTGTCTTTTCGTGGTGCCTGACACCAAGTACCGAGTGAAATATTCACCCTAATTTAGGGCTCTCTTCAAGTGTCCATGTCTAAAAGACCCGTAGGACCTCCCGAGTTGCCGTAACATATCTGTGTGTAACGTGCCAGGGGCATCGACTCCGAGAAGGTTCTATAAATGATACCCTAAGGATGTACATAAATGATTGTTTAAAAATGTACAATATGGATGCTTAACCGCATAATATTCTTGAGGTGAATATTGTGCATATCGCAATCATTGTGAATACAGATAT
>NZ_JAMQKC010000049.1 GCF_028416595.1 Aquibacillus salsiterrae
TATAAATGATACCCTAAGGATGTACATAAATGATTGTTTAAAAATGTACAATATGGATGCTTAACCGCATAATATTCTTGAGGTGAATATTGTGCATATCGCAATCATTGTGAATACAGATATCGAAATTAATAATCTTTCAGATTTACCAAAATTAAAAATGTTAATGGAGAGTTCAAAGATGAAAATCAATAAGAGTCAATTAGCTCGAGATATGGGGGTGGATCGAAGGACGATAGAGAAATATCTCGATGGTTTTAGCCCTAAAACTTCTCGAGATCGCAAATCAAAAATAGATGAATATTATGAAACCATATCGTTACTTCTATCCGGAGAGTCTCAACAAGTATTTTTTTATAAAAGAATTCTATGGCAGTATCTAACAGATAATCATGGATTAAAGTGCTCACAGGCGGCTTTTAGAGCCTACATATTAAAAAAAACAGAGTTTCAAAGTTATTTTGATTCAGGAAAACGAAAGAGTGATACCAAAGAAGTAATTCGGTTTGAAACACCTCCAGGTGAACAAGCACAACTAGATTGGAAAGAAAATATTCGATATGTCACCAAAGACGGAGAAATATTATATGTAAATGTGGGCGTGCTATTACTTGCCCATTCGAGGTTCCGAATATTTCACTTATCCATTTCAAAATCTCAGAGTGTGTTATTGTCCTTCCTGACGGAATGTTTTGAAGCCATTGGCGGAGTCCCGAAGACGATCGTGACAGACAATATGAAAACTGTTATGGATGAGTCCCGAACAGAGTTTCATGAAGGAAAGGTGAATGAACGCTTTTATCAATTCTCCAAAGACATGGGATTTGAGGTAAGGCCCTGTATAGCTGGAAGGCCTAAAACGAAGGGAAAGGTAGAGTCTCCAATGAAATTCATTGATGAGATTCATGCTTATCAAGGGAAATTCGATTATGAGGGACTACATCAATTTGTACAAAAGCTGTGTAATCGAATCAATAATAGCTATAACCAAGGATCAGGAAAGATACCTGTATTAGCTTTTAAAAAAGAAAAGGATCTCTTATCCCCACTACCAAATGAAAGAATAAGAGACCACTATAAAATTGATCATAAACTCGTAAAGGTAAACCCTTCGAACATGATCACCTACAAGTCTAACCAGTATTCAGTCCCTGCTGGATACATTGGGAAAACTGTAGGGCTACAATTATATGATAACCATATCTTTGTTTATTATAACACGGATTTAATTGTCCAACACCTGATTCGGCAACAAAAAATCAACTATAAGCCAGAACATTATACGGAAGCGCTAGCTAGAGGACTACCATTCGCAAGCGAAGATGAT
Source organism: Aquibacillus salsiterrae (assembly GCF_028416595.1). Lineage (GTDB taxonomy): Bacteria > Bacillota > Bacilli > Bacillales > Amphibacillaceae > Aquibacillus_A > Aquibacillus_A salsiterrae. The sequence goes on from NZ_JAMQKC010000049.1 coordinate 1,328, forward strand.
ATTGATGAACTAGCTAGGAAAAACCTTGAGGCGATTGATGAGGTGTATAAAAATGAATAGCAGTTATTCAAAACTTCAAAAAAACTTGGAGTACCTGAAATTAAAGCAAATGCTTGCACACCTGAACGAAACAATTGATTTCATGACAAACAATCAACTATCTTTTACAGACGCATTAGTGAAACTTACAGACTATGAAATTGATATGAAAGAAATAAATATGATGAGGTCAATGGTTAAAATGGGGGCATTCCCGCATTTTAAAGAGGTCAAAGACTTTGATTTTGATTTTCAGCCATCAATTAATAAACAGCAAATACTAGACTTTACAACTTTGCGTTTTATTGAGTCGCAAGAGAATATCGTTTTCTTGGGACCCAGTGGGGTAGGAAAAACTCATTTAGCAACTTCTATCGGAATCGCAGCAGCTAAGAAAAGAACGAGCACATATTTTATAAAGTGCAATGACTTAATTATGAATCTGAAAAAGGCAAAACTTGAAAACCGATTCGAAACTAGGCTAAAACATTACTCGAAATATAAATTGCTTCTTATTGATGAAATTGGTTACTTACCAATCGATTCAGAAGACGCCAAGTTATTCTTTCAACTTATCGATATGAGGTATGAAAAGAAAAGTACGATACTAACAACAAACGCAAATTTTAAAGATTGGGGAGATATATTCCAGGACACTAAAATAGCCAATGCCATCTTAGACCGAGTCCTCCATTACGCCACTGTAGTGAACATAATTGGAGAATCTTACCGTCTTAAAGACCATTTTGCCAAAGAAAAATAACAAAGTCAATTAATGTAAAGGAGATAGATTAGATGCATGCCGGTAAAAGAAGCAATGGAATTCTTTTGTTCATACAGTGTGCACTGTCTAAGGAGTTGATTGTGGATGAATAAGAACAGTACCAAACATACAGGCAATCGAATCAGAGGATGATCTTTATCAGTTTAACGACTGGTGCAGATGGAAAAGGGACAGCGTACGAAGAAGGAATTGATAACCAGACTAAAAATCGAAAGATTACTAGAGGAAATAATGAACTAAAGGCAAAGTATCATCGTTAGAAAAAGAAAAGGAACATTTAGAAGATCCAATAGACATTATGTGATTTTAATCAAAAAGGTCCCTGCCTAGTTTTAAAATTAGGTAGGGGAATATTAGTCAGCCAATCTGACGGAATACATTTTCGGCAGATTCGACGCAAAAAGAATGGAGAAGAACAATGAACAAAACTAGGATGCGTTATGATCAGGGGCGAGACCAATGGTTCGTTAATCTAGACGGAAGAGAATACGTTCTTCATTGCGGGGAAAGTTTTGAGTTATACATTGGGAGCAATGCCCTTCTTTGCCAATTGGAATTAGCGAGTAAATGGTATGTCATAATGGGAAATACTCGATTTGATTTACGAGAACATGATCAATATATGGTCAATTTGTAGTGGATCCACTCAGTTGCATATCAGTTAGAGGCTAAACTTTGATTTAGTTTATTAACTAAATTGTGCATACTTAAACAATCAAAAATGTACATTCTATCGTTGACATTTACA
>NZ_JAMQKC010000004.1:0-150641 GCF_028416595.1 Aquibacillus salsiterrae
ATAAGATTCAACCAGAACGTGCTTTTTATATGATTTATTTGTCGCTTTATTTTTGGTAATCGTTTCCCTTATAAACATAGTTTCATTATACCCGACGGGAAAGTTGAAATCAATTATTTTTAATATTCAATTTATTTTAGGTAACTACATTTGCGTTTTTTAAATTAGAACGTTGTAAAATCAACATTTTCGAGTGCAAAAAAGCAGTTTTTGATCTGTTTTTCTCAAAAACTGCCGAAACTTGGGCTAAACTAAATCCACACCTGTCCTCTGCATGTGGAAAAACGCCCTTTTTGTCTTTTTGTGGTGCCTGACACCAAGTACCGAGTGAAATATTCACCCTAATTTAGGGCTCTCTTCAAGTGTCCATGTCTAAAAGACAAAACATCGTTTTGTCTTTTTTAGGTACCTGGTACCGATTCCTTAATTTCCATGTGTAGACAATCATTTGATTTCGCTTATCCGGAAGAAAGTATTTCTCTCGGTAACCAGTAACCGTTTTTCCTAATCGCTCTCCACCATCAAGTAAATAAATCTGTGGCCACAAATCGATTAATCCATTCGGTGCAGGTGTTCCCGTTAAGCCAACCATTCTTTTAATAAACGGTCGTACCTTTTTTAAGGATTTAAACCGCTGGGCCTTTGAAGATTTAAAGCTAGATAATTCATCGATAACGACCATGTCAAAAGGCCAGTCCGAATCAAATCGATCCACAAGCCAGGTCACGTTCTCCCGATTGATAATGTAGATATCAGCTCTTTTAAATAGTGCAGCTACCCTTTGCTTTTCACTTCCAAGCACTTTGGAAATTCGAAGGTCTTTCAAATGGTCCCACTTCTCCACTTCTTCTTCCCAAGTAGTACTAGCCACCCGAAGCGGGGCAATTACCAGAACCTTCGCCACATCAAAATAGTCATACATCAGTTCCAATATAGCCGTTAGGGTAGACACTGACTTTCCCATACCCATTTCAAGAAAAAGAGCTGATTTCTCCTTCTCGATAATCCACTGAGTGGCATAATCCTGATAATGATAGGGTTTATAATTCAAAGGACCATCTCCTCTAGCATCCGATCGACCGCTTCATAACTATCAATCTTATAAACTTTAAAACCTAACGTTTCTAACTGTTTTTTCCTTTTCCGTTGTAATGCTCGTAGCTTCTTAGCTGGTGCCTTTAATTCTACAAAAGCAACCCTTGAACCATGAAAGAGCACCAACCTGTCTGGGACACCTGCAAAACCGGGAGACACCAGCTTCAAAGCCAACCCACCATTTTCGTTCACTTTCATTTTTAGCCTTTTCTCTACACTTGCTTCATTCATCTATTGGTCACCCCTAGAAATAATGTTTACAGCCAAAACTCAGTATTTACGGGCCTTTCAGCTTACTCGTAAACAAGTAAACATAAAAACAGTTAACCTATACATATATGGCTATTAGGGTGTATAAGCTATATATGTTATTCTCTATCTCTTCTTTATATAGATAGTTATGTTTATCATGTTTACAAAGTATATAAGTAAGAAGTAGTAAGGATTTGGAGTGTAAACAATAAAAGTTTTTTAAAGTTTACCTGTTTACAAATCTTCTCTTCTAAATCCCCTTTGCGTTCCATAGCTATTATCGAATCGAACAGAGCTTACCCTTTTCCAGCCTGGTGTATGTTGGATTATCATATTAATCTCTTTTGCATCATATCTGGTCATGATGGATACATCCTTTTGGAAAAGTTCCTCCCAAACCATCTGAGCACACACCTTATTCAGCTTCATCGTTTTGTCTGATTCATCTTGCGAATCCATATGCAAATAAGCTCTTCTCGTACCGATGTCAAGGTCATACCAATTCATCAGAACCTCGGTTTCCAAATAAGTTCTAATACTTTCTGCAATTGGATTCTCCTGTGTATGAGCAGCTTGAAGTTCCCGAGCCTTTTCCTCGATGTCCTTGCTTAATGCCAAGGTCTCTCCCTTTTCATACAGTACCTTCGCCTCCGCCCACACTTGATCAACTTCCTCTTCGTTTAAATCATCCCACATGTTTTTCCTACCACCACCGTTAACCGTAATCGGCAAAAAACGGCGGTTCCCTGTCGGATCATTTAAAAAGTCATAGTCATTCGTTGTTCCAAAGAATACACACTGTCGTTTGAATGTCTCATTATGCCTACCATAAGCAACTCGAAAGGTATCCTCAGATTTAGAAATAAAGTGCTTTACCGCTTCCGTTTCTACTTTCTTCGTTGCCGTTAGCTCTGCCATTTCCAAAATCCACGCACCCTGAAGCTGTTCGTAGGCCTCCTTGCCCTTTACAGTAATTAAGGAATCCGAGTGCCATTCTTTGCCTAGGAGCTTAATAATGTAACTCTTCCCAACACCCTGAGGACCAACAAGGACAACACAGTAATCAAACTTCGCACCAGGTCGATAGATTCTTGTCACTGCTGCAACTAAGATTTTTCGAGTAAATATTCGAACGCAGTCATTATCTTGAGCACCAAGGTAATCTACCATCAGGGTTTCAATCCGCTCTTGACCATCCCAAACAAGGCCATTTAAATAGTCCTTAATTGGATGAAAGGCATATTTCACTGCCACCTCACTCCAGGCATCAGCAATAACTCCCGCTCCTTTTATCCCATAAACGGAATATAGATAATTCCTCAAACTGGCATCATCTGTATCGGACCAGTATTCACCACGCTCAGCACTCCTCCATGGCAAATCATCTTTAATGACAACTCGATGTACAAAATCGTTCATCGCAATTCGGTCTTTTAAAGCTGGATCGTTTTCAAGAATGAGGATAACATTCGGTGCACTGGAGACAATGTTTCCTTTTTGATCCCTTGTCAGTTCCGATAGCCACTCCATCTCTTCATCTTCAAAATCACCTGCAGCAAGGTTTAACTGTTCTTTACCTAATGTCAGCTTTACCTGTTTATCCTTTAAGGCTTCTTCCACCATTGCTTTATAAGAAGGCAACCGATTGATTGGTGTTCCCTCTTTGACCGTTTCATCAAGGTCACCAAATAGATGCATTCGAACCAAATCAAAAGCATTACATAACCTTCCACCAATCGGGTCCGTAGAATGGTGAGAATAGGCAAAATCACCATCTTCATAAACCACCAACCCGCCTGCTGTGGAGCCAGCGGAATATGTGTATCTGTTTGGATCCTCACAAGACACATAGATATCACTTAAATATTTATCAATGACATCGATGACAGAATAAGTTCGGCAAAACGCACCAACCACTCCATCTTTTGATTTGGGATCACCCTGCTTATCTGCAAGCTTCTTCCGTTCATGAACGGTTCTTGAACTCTCTGGCCAATAAGAAGAGTCTCTCCAATCCGGATATCTAGCAAGTACAGCATCAGGATCAATCCATGGCTCATCCAACACTTTAAAAACAAACTCCCCATCAGATGGAGTCGATGGCCAATACATCAAGCGGTGCGCCTGGTAAGTGGTATCATCGAAAAAATCAATTCCAAGGTCAGCCGCAATTCTCCTTGCAATCGGTACATACTCATCAGCAGTAACAGGTCGTGATAAAGGAATTACGAGCCTTAACCTTGGATTTTTCGGATGATGTTTGTGAGTGGAGTACATCGCACATCCATAACCAAACATTGTCTCGATAGAAGCCCATAAATCTCCTTTGACGAAATCAGCATCAAGGGATATGATTTGCCGCCACACCACACTGTCATGTTTTCTTCTACCACCCTTTAAGGTTCCACCAACAAACCCACCGACATCTTTAATCTCATCTTGCTTAGATTTGGAAAGCTTTTTATATTCTTCATAGGTTTCATGGGTTCTAACAGTGCTGCTCAATTTCTTAACTAACTCAGACCAAAGCATTTCTCGGTTTTTCCAATTCAATTCTTTTCTGTTTCTTCCCGTCGCAATGGTGAGATTACTATCATGCTTTAATTTGTGGCTTCTTTTTTCACTGGGCTCTTTCACATCTACCAACCCTCCTGCGTATCAGCTTACGAAGGCCTTTTCTGGCTCCTTCCAAATCGCCGGAAAGAGCCTGACCTTTAAGTGTTTTAACGGTGTGCTTCGGTAGTACATCTTTGTACCGTTTTAAGTCCTTTAAGAAATTAACTGTTTTCATATCTGTCATGCTCGGCACTTCCCAAGCTACGCAGATTTAGTAGAACGTTCGATTAATGGCACTAATCTCTTTTCTCTCTTCAGCAACTCATAAAGAAACAACCGCCCCTTTTGTGTCCAGTAGGTGTGCATGACACTTCTTTCTGCATCAATGGCATGTGTTTTCGATTGCGTGTAGCCCATATCTGCATACTTTTGATATAGAAGCCACGTTTTTCCAAGTTTGTATTGCACACCTAATTCATGGAGGATTGTATTCAACTTTCTAGCGGATAGCCCATAATCTTTCGCAATAATGCTTATTGGTACAACCGATTTATTCTGAAGAACCAAATCATAATAGGAGGCTTTCGGTTTTAGTTCTCCAATAATCTGTTTATTTTGTGCGTTTTCAAGTTCCAGTCTTTTCGCCTTTTCTTTGGCTTCTTTATAATCAGTAAAGAGCTTAATCCCTAATTCAGGATTTTTAAGAATATCATTCAATAATGACTCTGAAGCATACAACCCATGTTTTCGGATATCCGGTAAGACCTCATCAAAAATCCATTGTTCGAATTGCTCAGCCTTTTTCTTCACTTGTTTATTCTTGCTTTGAGATGAAGCACCGATGATTAAGCGGTAAACATCACCTTCAGGAATAAAATTCTTCTCAATAGTTTTACCTTCACTTTGCGGATGAGGTACCTCTCTTTTTGATAGGTACCGGCAGTTCTTGATAATAGCCTGGTGGGGGTTACTGTAACAAAGCATTTTTGCCACATCTGTTGCTGGGAAATATTCTTTCCCATTAATCACCATAATTTCTAACTGACCAAATTCTGAAGAATTGAACACTCGTAAATTATTCATCTAATATTTCCTCCTGTTCGATTTAATCTTTCTTGTAATAATCCGTTTCAAAGCTATCTGCCCCTAAAGGCAATCCAGGTGCCCAATTAATTGGCTGAACCATCAGTTCTTCTACATCTTCCATCGAACCTGTTCCAATCGGAACATCCAGAACAACTTCATCGTGAACATGGAAATTTATAAGATATCCCGCTTCAGCCAACCGAAGCATAGAAACTGCAAGACAATCTCTTGCTATGGCCTGAATGATGTTCTCTGTCAACTTACCTCCGTATGTTGGTATCCTTCCCCACTGTTTGGAGCCTTGTTCAATTCCTTCATAAGTGAGTTGTTCTTTTCCAAACCGTTCGTCTATTCCTATTCTTGGCCTTACATATGCTAGTGAACGGCTGGATGGAAGTGTGATAAATAAAATCCCTTTGGTGTAATGAAAGGTTAGTCCATACTGCATCTTAACAACTGCTTTTTCTTTCACAGCTTTAATGGCTGCACCTTCTATCCCCCACCAAAGTTTCACAATGTTAGGGTTAGCCTCTCGCCATGCGGATACTAGCTCCGGAAGTTCGTCTTCCGTAAGCCCCATTTCAATCGCACCCATTTGCAACAAGGCTCCTTTAGAGCCTCCGTAACCAAGTGCTAGTTCAGCAATTTTCCCCTTCTGTCTAAGCGAGCTACCTTTATCAATGATTTCAATTGGTACTCTGAACATTTGTGCAGCAGAGGCTTCGTAAATCTTCCCATGAGATTGAAACACATCCATCCGCCAACGTTCTCCTGCTAGCCAAGCAATCACTCTGGCTTCAATTGCTGAAAAGTCCGATACGATAAAGCGGTGACCTTTGGATGGAATAAAAGCAGTTCTGATTAATTGCGATAAAACATCGGATACACTCTCAAAAAGCAGTTCCAATGCTTCATAGTTTCCTGACTTTAATAGATCTCTTGCAATCTGTAATTCCTTCATACTGTTCCTTGGGAGATTATGAATTTGAACAAGCCTACCAGCCCAGCGACCTGTTCGATTTGCTCCGTAAAATTGCAATAAACCTCTTATTCTGTGATCATGGCAAATGGAACGTTCCATCGCTTCATATTTCTTCACCGATGTTTTTGACATTGCTTGTCTTAATTTTAACAATCGTTTTACTTCAAAATTTTCCACTTCACCCATCAGTGCTTCGACATTTTTCTTCGCAAGGCTGTCCACTTTTATTCCTTGTTTTAATAACCAGCCTTTTAGCTGCGCTGGACTATTTGGATTTTCGAGTCCTGTTAAACAGACAGCTTCCTCGTAAAGCATATCTTGAAATGCCTTATCCGCTTGAATGGCATTATCAACTAGGTCTGTTTCAATCAAAACACCTTCATCGTTGACTTTCTGGTCCAATTCCCAAAGTTTCTGTTCCATTTTTGGAATTGGAAAAGCCTCCAGCTTGTTTCGAATTTGCCTTTCTACCTCAACGTCCTGTTTACAGTAATCCTTAAAGATAGCCCATTTATCAGGATCGTGTTTTGGTAGGTTACGAGTTCTTCCCTCATTCACTCTGGTAGGCTTACAAGGAACAGAAAAGTAGCGGATTAAAGCCTTTCCCTCTTTCATTTTCTGTTCTTGTAACCTTAGACATTTCGCCACGCCATCAAGGTATCCAGGTAAACCAAGTATTAAAGCATGGACAGATGAGCACCTCCACTGTTCCGGTGGCATTGGTGTATGAAATTGTTTAGCTAAACATGTGCGTTCAAAGTTGGCATTGTACGCAGTCTTTATCACATTAGGATCCGTGATTGCTTTTAGAATTTCCTTTGGTATTTCCTCACCAGAAGCCAAGTCAACAATTTGTACCTCTTCATCGTCAACTGCATAAGCAAAGAGGAGGACTTCAAAATCAGCTGATTCACAATAGGCATAGACCCCAGATTTAATGAGGTCCACGCTACTGTATGTTTCTATATCAATGGATAATAGTTTCATAGGTATCAACCTAAAATATCATCATCGTCTTCACTGTCATCAGCAAAGTCTGCCTCTGCACTACTTCTGCCACCGAGAGGGTCACCATCATCCGTCTTCATAATGTTTTGGAGCCCAGCAGCAATACCACGATTCCCGTTGACATTAAAGCCATAAAAGGTCAAGCTGACTCTTCCATAGCAGCCAGAGTATAATTCACTTTGGTCCATGATTGGCTCTAAATCCGCATCTACAATTCCTGGCTTAATTTTGCTGTTCGCATTAATAAAATAAGAATCAGCATAGGCTTCGTCATCTTCACGGTCCACATCACCATCACGAAGTGGTGTTTTTAAGTTCGAAGGCACTTTCCCACCAAACTTGTCCTTGTTTTCTTGAGTCGCTTTTTGGATTGCATCTTTTACTTTCTTAATGGTTTTCTTGTCTGATTTTGGAATGATAATACTCAATGAATATTTCAAGTCACTTCCGTTAACACTCACTGGTTGGTGCACATTCGCATAACTGAATCGTACTGGGGTCTCCTTAGTTCCAATCGTAATTTTTATCATGATTCATTTCCTCCTTATTATTGAAAATCTGCTTCTGGTGATGATTTTATTTCCGGCCGCTTGTCATCTTCTGGCACGAGCTTTATCTTGCCCGGTGCTTTTGTAACAAGAGAACCAAGCAACTCTTCAAACGCTTTTTTACCAAGTTCTTTTTCAAGTGTGGTAATTGTATTTAGGGATTTCTTGTAAATGACATCATTGTCATACCCTGCAGCGACGAGCGCTTCAGCCACTGCATTTCCATCGCTATATTTCCGGCTGCCTCTGCCTTCGACAAGCTTCATTCCAGGCCACTGTTTGTTTTCATCCATAGCCTTAGCAAAGGCATATTCTTGTACGTCCTTTGCATATCTAATCAGTTCATCAATAGCCGTAAGTACTTCTACCACTTCTTCATCTGACAGTAGCGGCGGCTTAAGAAAATCCATACGAGCAAGCTTCATGTTTTCTTCCGCTCTCACCCTACAAGTTGCTCTTGCCTTACAAAAACGACAGTGGTCACCTGCGTTATAGGTACCCTCGCCGGCAAATGCCAATTCTGCCTTTGGTTTGACCTCTGTTTCAGCCCAATCTAGAAGATCATCTACCGAAATTTCATCACTGGAAATGTTATCTAATCTTGGCTGCACAATTGTCATCGATACAGTCTGGATATTGTCGTACAACATTCCAAATCCATTCACGGCACCCAATGCATAAAGCCTCATTTGTGGGTTGTTTTCAGCGGAAACCTTGACCCCTTTACCACCCTTAAGGTCAACAACTTCCAAAATTCCGTCTGAAATAATCACCACGTCCCCTGTTCCAAACCCTTCAGGAACCCAAGGACTAAAATCCAGCCTTTCCTCAATAAGAATGAGCGGATCCTTGCTTCTTTCCCTAGCTTCATTTATTTTTTCGATGACGATATCTACGTAACTTTGAACAGCTTGTCCAATTTCTTCGTTATAAAAGGCATTTTTACGCATCTTCTGTAGCTGCTGGTTCCACTGTGCTTTGCTTAGTTGATTTAGCTCATAAGCAAGGTACAATTCGGATAGCTCGTGCATGAAAGTTCCTTCTTCCGCAAATACACTGGTCGATTCTTCATACCGCTCTGATAACCGGACGCTAGGCGGACAGGCTATCCAACGATGGGCACTAGATGCACTTAGCGAAGCATGTGCTCTTTCAGCATGGTTCGTGGTTTCTAATTTTGTTTGCTTCATGACAATTTTTCCGCCTGTTGTAGGACTTCAGGAAATTGATTAGTAGGAATATCGCTTAATTTTTTTGCACCAAAACTGGTAATCAATTCTTTAACCTGTGCTTGCTTCCCTTCTTGTGACAAAGCGGCAAGCTTTCCTCTTACATCTTCCAAAGTGGGTAGCTCTGTTTTGGCTACTTGTTTCGTTTTCTTTGGTTTTGCTTTTTCCTTCGGTTCAATTTCCTGAGGCGTTCCTACATTTTCTGGTGCCGCACCTTCCATTGCCGAAATTAACGCTTCCATACTCCCTGCTAGGTCTCGTAAATCCTGCACCACATCCAGTGCGAGCTTGGTTTTACTCATGATCTTGTTCTCCTTTCTTTTCCTTTGGTCTTGATTTGTTACAACAACCTAAATGGTTCTAAAGTCCATGTTGTGATAAAATAGGAAATTATAGGGAGCAAATAGAATGGCCATTTGATTTGTTCCTTACAAGTTAAAGTGTATCTAGATATGGTTATTTTGTAGTTTGGATAAAGTCAGGAGAAAATTAGGTAGAAATTAGGTTCCAATGAAAGGAGGAGTTGAGAGTGTTTTTAAATTTTTCATCTTATGCACAAGCAATAAAGAGAGCGATTCCAAATTCTACTAATAAAGATGTTACGAATTTATTAATTGGATTTATTATTGAGCAAGAAAATGTTCTTAATAAGAATGGGGATCCTTATAATTTAAATGGTAATACCATATACCAATGGTGGCATCAAAATGAAGATATTCCGAATGGAATTAAAAAAGCTGCGGCTTCGCCTGCAATTTCATCAGGAGCTATAGATTACTTTGAAAGTGACGTTGTCCCTAAGGTAAGTCCTCAAAAGGAACTAGATTTATATCATGATCTGAGAAACACCATTGAATCAGACACTGAAATTTCAGATTATACTCGTAATGATTTTCTTACACTCTATGAAAATAACGATTTAACAGAATTTCTAGTAGAAGTTTTTTTGTACGCTATACAAAAAGATAATAAAAAGACTAGTCACCTTAGGAAAAAACCAAAAGCGAATGATGGTATTAACTTAGAGGAAGATCTAGTTAAATTACAAGAACTCATACAAAAGTTCAAAAAACCTACTGTGCAAGCACCACCTGAATATCTTGATAAAAATGAAATGACTTACGTGAGTGAACTACTTGCTGCTTATATAGATGACAATGGTAAAAAAACAATAAAAAAGGAGGACATTGCCAGTCATCCTAAGTACGGTGAAAATTTTCAGAGACACCGAAAAGATTACTATGCAGCTGAAACGATTCGACAATCTGCAAGAGATATACTATTAGATAACGAAAAAGATGAGTTTAGTATTTTAAAAGAAGAAACTTACGATGGAATAATAGATGTACACGAGGATGACTATATTAATGGATATAAACGTCTTAAAAGTGTAATGAAGCATGTAACGAGTATCCAACTTAATAAGTCCATATTAAATAGTCTTCCAGGTTGGATCAGCACAAGCGAAAAGAAAGGTGTTTGTCATATATTAGTGAACGATGGAAAAATAAAGTGGGTGAATCTTGATGAATAATATTTTTAATTCAACATTTGAAGTTTCATTGAGGATTTTGATTATTCTGAGTGAATATCAAGATACCCATATTTCAACTGATACGATTGCAGCCATTGATTTTATTTCTATTTATGGTGCTGAATTTGAGATATCGGATACAAACCTTCACGGTGACAATATATTTAAGTTTAGTGAATTCACAAGCCGAAGAACTCTTATACAGCAAGGTGTAAAAAAGCTAGTGTTACAAAACCTTATTTCTGTGTTACCTAGTGAAGACGGCTTTACTTATCACATTAATAATAATGGCAGAAAATATATAAACCTTTTTGAAAGCAATTATGCTCATACATATAAAGAAATGTGTCATAAAGCTCGGCAATTCATTTTAAATCGAACAGAAAAAGATGTTTTAAAAATGATAAATGAACTCTCCATCTATTCATTAAAGAAAAGAGGGATCTAATTGGCCAACTTTTTTATAAAGCAAATATTTCTAACAGGGCCTAATGTCGAAACCGCCTCTATTCACTTGGATAAAGGGCTAAACATTATATATGGTCCATCAAACACTGGGAAAAGCTATATAGTAGAATGTATTAATTTTTTATTCGGAAGTAATGTAAAAGAGTTTCGTATTGGGGACGATACAGGGTATAATCGTGTTTCTATGGAGATATCAACTGAGGGCGGAAGTATTTTCCTTGAACGTCAATTTGATGATAATAAAATCATTGTAAGTAGTTCCAATCCTGATATTCCATCAGGAAAGTATAGCACGGGGAAAGCTAAGCAGAGTATTAATAATTTATGGCTCCAATTAATGGGGATTGAAAATCCCCCGCAAATATTAAAAAATGAGTCTTTTGGGAGACAAGCATTAACCGCACGATCATTTTTACATACATTCCTAATCGAAGAGGATAATGTGTTTCAAAAAGAAAGTATTATTTTTAGAAAATCAGTCTTTTCCAAAACTGCGATACTATCCATATTACTATATTTTATAACTGGGGATGCGTTTGAAGATTTTGATCCACGTGAAGAAAAAAAGGTGAAAGAAGCAAAAAAGAATGCCGTTATTAAATACATTAATAATCATTTAGCCTCTTTAGCAACTCGAAGAAATGAATTAATTGATCCTAACAGTCTGAGTGTCTATGAGGTTCGTGAAAAAATTGATGCTATATTAAATGAAATATCCAATACGGAAGAAAAACTATCTATTGCCATTAATCGAAGCAAAGACTTGTCAAATGAAATATATAATGTAAACAGTCAACTTGCCGAATCAAATATGCTCCATAATCGTTACGAAGTTTTACGTAGCCAATATAATGCGGATATTAGTCGATTAACATTTATTGTTGAAGGTGAAGTACATAAAAATGGGATTCAAGAGGTTTCTAGGTGTCCATTTTGTAACGGCGGTTTGGAAAAGGAAGAGGAAGAATCATGCATAGAAGCTGCAGGAGCAGAGTTACAAAAAATTGTTTCACAACTCAAGGATTTAGACGAGGCTGAACATGATATTATTAATGAAATAGACAACCTTTACACCAAAAGATCACATCTGGAAATTGAGCGTTCAGAAATAGAAGCTGTTATCAATTCAGAATTAAAACCTAAAATAAATGAACTTCAACACTCTTTGAACGAATATCGAAGTTCTATCGAGAATCAAAATGAAACCAACGTTTTAGAGCGCTTTGAAAAAGAAATGCTATATGATTTACGTCAGTTTGAAGATGAAGAAGAAAGTGAGATCAAATATAAACCTAAAGAACATTTTAACCAACAAATAATGCATCAAATTGATGAAATACTAACAAATATACTAGAAAAATGTAACTTTGATCATTTTAGCTCTGCGTATTTTAGTAAAGATTCCTTTGATGTAGTGATTAATGGCCAAGGTAAGTTTACATTTGGTAAAGGATATAGAGCGTTTCTAAATACTGTTGTTGCTCTATCATTTATGGAATATTTAGCTCAATATGGTGCTTTTTCAACAGGTTTACTTGTTATTGATTCACCTATATTATCACTAAAAGAAAAAGGAAGCGAACAAGCATCTGATAGTATGAAACTATCATTATTTAAATATTTGTTAGAAAATCAAAATAACGGGCAAATTATAATCATTGAAAATGAAATACCTCAATTAGATTATAGTGAAGCTAACCTTATACAATTTACGAAAGATGTGAATATTGGTCGTTATGGATTACTATATGGTGTGACTGAATAGTTGAATTAGAGTTTTATTGCATAACGGGCAACACAAATATGCCCGCCAAGCCATAACAGCTTAGCGGGTAAATTGCAAAACTCTCTATTTCCTGCTTATTCTTTATAATTCTTTTCAAATCGCCAAGAATCTCGGCACATGGCAATAATATCACGTTTGGCTGTCCATCCTAGTTCCTGCATTGCTTTTGAAGCATCAGCATAACATGAAGCAATATCCCCTGGTCTCCGATCAACAATTTCATAAGGAACTTCAATATCGTTAGCTTCTTCAAAAGCTTTTACTAATTCTAGGACACTAGTACCTTTACCAGTTCCCAAATTATAAACATGAGCACCTTCAGTTAAACTTTCTAGAGCAGCAACATGACCTTCAGCAAGGTCTACCACATGAATATAATCACGAACCCCGGTACCATCCACCGTAGGATAGTCACTTCCAAACACACGTAATTTCTCAAGTTTACCTTTTGCCACTTGAGTTACATATGGCATAAGATTATTTGGGATCCCATTAGGTGACTCACCAATTAAACCACTATGATGAGCACCTACTGGATTAAAATATCGAAGGATCGATACCGAAAAAGCAGGGTTTGCTTTAGCTATATCAGTTAAAATCCGTTCACTCATTGCTTTTGTTTCACCATATGGATTAGTCGTTGGCAATAAATCCATTGTCTCTACGAATGGTACTGTATTATCTCCATACACTGTTGCTGATGAGCTAAAGACAAATCGATTTACACCATATTTCTGACAAGCTTTCGCCAAGACAAGTGTACTAACAATATTGTTATAATAATATTCTGTTGGCTTTTCTACAGATTCACCAACCGCTTTAAGACCAGCAAAATGAATAACACCATCAATCTTGTAATTTCTGAATATAATATCAACAGCTTCTGCGTCAGTTACATCAATCTCGTAAAAATTAACTTCTTTATCAACTATATTCATGATTTTCATAACAGTCTCACACTTACTATTGCTCAAATTATCTGCAATAGTTACTGAGTGTCCTGCTTCCAGAAGAGCAACACAGGTGTGTGAGCCAATATATCCAGCACCGCCTGTAACTAGTATATTCAAGGTAAAGGAGCCTCCCCATTAGTTTATTTTCTCACCAATTTTCTTTTGAAAGCTTTGACAATGGTATTAACATCTTCAATCCTCATAAAATTAACTATTACAAAGTAAGAAACGGCCCCTACCCCAATAGCAATAAATAAAGAGGTGATATTACTTATTGTTGATGTTAAATAGTTAAAAGATAACTTTACTATAACTCCCATTAACAAAGATGCGCATAGAATTTTAATGAATGATATTGAAAGTTGTTTTAAGCCATATGAACCTATTTTCCTTTTAAGACTAATAAACATTAATCCTGATGTAAAAATAGCTGATATACTTGTAGCTAATGCAAGTCCTCCAATACCAAGAAATCTAGATAAAATTATATTTAGAATTATATTCATAAACATACCTATAGCAGCATTTATCATTGGCGTTTTTGTATCCTGTAGTGAATAAAATGTTCTTGATAAGATTTCTCGAAAACCAAAACCTACCATTCCAATTGAGTAGAATATTAAAGCGTTAGATGTCATAGCAGTGGCCTGAATGTCGAATTCTCCTCGACCAAATAATACAGTGACAATCGGCTCAGCAAGTACAATAGCACCTAAAGTAGCAGGTATAACCAAGAGATTAATTCCTGTTATTGCCCTTGATAAAGCACTTTTAAGTCCATTCATATTGTTTTCTGCTGCCATTTTTGAAGTGTTTGGGTATAAAACAGAAGTTATTGACATTACAAATATTCCTTGCACAAACCCGTTAAGTCTATTTGCATAATTTAGAGCTGAGATTCCTCCCACTGCTAATTGTGAGGCCAAGGTCCTGTCAATTAATACATTGATTTGGTTAACTGATATTCCTAATATGATAGGCAACATAATATAAGCTAAGTTTTTAATATTTTTATCTTTAAAATCAATTTTAAACTTATATCTGTATTTGCTTTTTCTAATATATGGTATCATTAAAATTAATTGTGAAACACTTGCTATTACAAACCCCAGTGGTAGTGCCATTGTATTAGTTTTATGACTTAAGACTATAGAAAGAACAACAATAAAGTTAAAAGGTATTCCAACTAAGGCTGGAATTATATAATTATTTTTAATTTGGAGATAGCCAGTGAAGATTGAAATCATTGCGGAGAGATAAATAGCAAATAAACTAATCTTTGTAAACTTAACTGCTAAATTTAGAGTCTCTCCTTCAAATCCGTAAGCAAATACTTTGACTATTTGTTCCGTAAATATAAGTCCAATTAATACTATAGCGCTACATATAACTAATAAAATGCTTATAAGATTATTTGTAAATTTATTAGCTTCAGACTCTCCATCTTCTTTTGCTACTTTACTATACATAGGAATATATCCTGCAACTAAACCGGCTGTAATAATCCCAAACAATACACCTGGAATAGTAGTAGAAATTAAATAAGCATCACTTGTGCTTGAAGTTCCATACAAAAAAGATAAAGCAATTTCTCTTCCAAATCCAAATATTTGTGATACGATCGTTATTAACATTATAAGTGCAGCTGTTTTATTCAAATTTAACACTTTCTTTCAAATGTTACATCGGATTAAACCAATTAATAACAATTTTTTTCCTTTAGTCTGAATAAGTTAAGTTTAATAAATAATTTCCAGAACAATATGTAAGACACAACTTTAGACTATTGAATTACTTACATTTCTTAAATAGTCTATATTTTTTACAATTTTCTGCTTGTCCCAATCCCAGAATTTAATTTCCTGTAAATTTTCTCTTTCTTCAACATCAAATCTATACTTGATATGTTTTGCTGGTACACCACCAACAACCTCATAAGGTTCAACATCTTTTGTTACAACAGCACCAGCTCCAATGACCGCACCATTTCCAATTTTTACGCCTTCTAAAATCACCACATTTAAACTTATTAAAACGTCATTACCTATAATAACTTTTTTACGATCCATGTTATAATTTTCGTTAATAAATCCGTATTTTTTATTAAATATTATCGGATGTGTGGTTCTAAAATTATTTTTGTGTTCAAAAGGCGATATATACACTCCAGAAGAAACAGAACAAAACTTTCCAATCTCACAATTTTCTATATATGAGTTTGCATTTATATAACTATAATCTCCAATAGTAACATCACTTTCCACATACGAATTATATGCTACTCCAACCTCAACACCATATGATGCTTTTAAACTCGCATATTTACTCCTAATTCTTGTATTATGGATTTTATTAAAAAGCATGTATCTTGCAATTTTGATAATACCTTTCATAGTCACTCCCCCAAGAAATATAAGATTAATTTGTTAATCACTAATTCATAGTATGTAAAACGTTTTGCATACTTGAACATGTAAATATGTGCTCAAATAATAATACCGGCTCTAAGGCCGGGCATTTACTAATAGGGAGCATTGTTGCAAGAAATCAATAGTTTAATATGAAAATGAATTTATATTAATAATTTTATTTACTTTTTATATAACTTTTTATGAATCTGCTAATCTTTGATAGTTTCTCTAAAAAATAACAAACAAATATATTAATCCCTATATTTTTTGAAATCTCTTTAAAACTTAATCCTTTTATCTTTGCTGTTCGTGTATATACCCCAATCAATACTGCCTTTTCTTTAGGGTGTAAGTTATATTTTAATAGTTCTTTAATGGTATATGTATAACCATTAAAATTATTTAATGCTAAGGAATTTGCATTACTAGTTAGCCCATCATCCAAGTATTCACAAATATAAATGATTTCATTAAACCACCTTATCTTGTAGCCATCATTTGCAATCTTATACCACACTACATTCTCGGTAATAAATTTCTCATTAGGGAACTCTGGGAATTGATAGTGTCTTAGTATATTTGTATAAAACACTTCTGCCTTATCGCCTGTTATATTATGATTAATTCTCTGAATTGATGTTGCATCAAGTGACTCCCCCTGGAAAGTACTCCCAACAATACTTTTTCTATCTTTTCCTTTATTAAATCCCAATCCTGCAAAAGAGCCTTGATCTCTAATTTCTACTTCTCGCTCCAATATCATCTTAATTGCATCTTCAGTTAAATAGTCATCTGAATCAACAATGATAAATAATCTCCCATTTGCATGTTTGACTCCATCATTTATAGCCCGATGTTTACCGCCATTACTCTTATAATAATATCTGATTGGAAAGCCATGTTCCTTTTTTCCCCACTCTTTAAACAAAGCCATTGTATCGTCAGTAGATCCATCATCTACCACAACCCATTCAAAGCTTTTACACTGTTGGTTCTTAAGAGAGTTGTAAAGTTTTTCTATAATATACCCCCTATTATAAGTTGGTGTAAAAACCGTTACTTGTATTTCCATGATTACGCACGTCACTTTCAGTACTATTATCTTTAAAACTTAGCATTTAATTTATTATGAATAATAGTTCAATATTCGCTATTTAATACATGTAAAAAAGTATACTTTCATTAAAAGTAAATTTGTACTAGTTACTTTTTCCAAATATAAGAGGGTATGAGAAAAATACTATAATGGTTCATTTTGCATTATTACACTTTAAAAGTCATCTCACTTTTCTAGTTCTATACGATATAACTTTTCTAATTGTTTAACTACTCCCTTTATGTCGAAACTTTCAATAGTATCAGTCGGGGTACCCTTAATATTTTCATCAATAATGACATCACACCATTCCTCTGGTGTTGCCTCTAAACTTACACTTATAGTGTCATTACTAAGTACACATCGACTGTCTATACTATTTGAAATTACACATCTAACACCGGCAGCCTGTGCTTCTATTAAAGTAATTGGGTATCCCTCATGAAAAGAAGGAAATAAAAAGGCATCGAAGGATTTTAATAATTCAGGTATATCCTTTCTTAAACCCAAAAATTTAACTTTATCTGATAACCCTAATGCAATTACTTTTTCTTCAATATCCCTTTTTAATTCTCCTTCACCAACTAAAATTAATAAAGAATCCTTTTTTACATTAACAACCTTTTTAAAAACATCAATTATAAATTCGTGATTTTTTTGCCCCATAAACCTTCCTACATGACCTACTATAAATGAGTCTGGAGGTAAATTTAGGCTTCTTCTAATATGTTTTTTATCTTCCTTTTCATTTTTAAATTTATCTAAATTTATTCCGTTATTAACTACGATTGCACTTTCTAAACCATAGTAACTATTTACTTTTGTAGCTAATTCATCAGTTAAAGCTATCGGGATGCAATTCAAATATTTAAATGAAAATTTGTTAAAATATTTGTCTAGTCCTTTAGCATCTTTCTCAGGTTCATTATGAAGTGTATGAAACATTTTCACTTGCTTATTATTAATAACTGAATAAATGATGTACTTCATACTATTCATATGGCTATGGATAATATCAGGCTTAAACTCTTTAATTATCTTTTTCATTTTTAATACCATAGATAGGTCTACGCCTGGCTTTTTATCTAAATAAACAACATTAAGTCCCTTATCCCGTATAAAATCGTCATATATTGTATTTTTATTTCCGTACATGGATATTGCTTTTATATCGACTTTTTCCTTATCGAAATAAGTTAGATAATCTAACACTAACTTTTCTGCTCCACCAACACCAAAGCTGGGAATAACTTGTAAAACTTTGAGTTTTTCCACTGTCATAACTCCTCAAATCTTTTAATTTAGTCTTTTAATAAAAATAAAGATAGACCAATATATTACATCAGGAAATTAAGCCCACCACCTGAATACCAGGTTAAACAACCATAGAAAATGAAAAATAAAATGAATAAAAATTTCAAATAAATATTCTGTATATTTAGCACACCTACTAGGATTAAGGGGATTATATTTTCAAATATCCTAGCACTGAAATCCAAGAAAAAGTAAGATAACAAGTAAAATACAATACCATAACATGCTATCGTATTTATATAATCTTTTTTAACAACTAATATGAACAAAGTCCCCATAACTAACCACATTAAAAACCCCAAACCACTTGCACTTTCAGCAATGGAAAAATCATATACTAAAGATCTTCTATCTCCAAAAAGCAATGCTAAGTTTGGTATAAGCTGAATAAAAAGGATTAAAAAAACAGCAGAAAAAAGTATTCTTACAGTAAAGTTGAATTTAATTTTCTTTAAAATCTTTTCTAGAAATTCAAATAAAATTAAAAATATAAAACTAGAATGAATAAAAACTGATAAATATTTTAATATACTTCCATATCTTTTTTGATTATTAACAAGTCCCAAAAGATAAATACTTAACGCTAATCCTTGCCTAAGATGAATAACATGGTTCTTTACTATTTGAGGTAATAGTAGAAAAAGTATTAGTACAAAAAAGTTATAGTTAGTAAGCTTCCCTAATGAGTATAAAACTATTACTGTAGAGAGAAAAATTATGAATTTAACAATATTTTCAGGCGAAAGAAAAGAAGATAAAATGATATTTATTAATAAAAATAGAGGTTCATTTGTAAGAAAAGATAGAATACTATCATTTAAATAACTTTGCATAATTACCCAGCTTGAATCAGCATAAGTTAAATAATTTAATCTGTCTCTTGCCCATGTTATATCATCTGGATATATTAAAAATAGCCCTAAAAGTATAGAAAACAAAAGATAAATATTTCTTTTGGTTTCGGATTTTTTTTTACTTTGTTGTTTAACTAAAATGGGATTGTCTATCATTTTATCTCCTCAAAACTAATAAAAATATTATAATTAGGCATCTTTAACTTTAGAACCGTAAAATTCTGCATACCACTTTGTAACTGATTTAATATCGTAACCTGACTCTACAATGTTCAAATAGTTATTATCCCTCTTGTATGAACTAGAAATTTCAAGCACAGTCTCAGCCCAATACTCGACTTTTTCTTCTAACGAAATAAACCTTATCGAATTAGTTACTGCAACTTCTTCGGTAATTCTATCAGAAATAACACAGGGTAAACCTGATGCTTGTGCTTCAACTAAAGTTACTGGTAACCCTTCATATATTGAAGGGAATAAGAATATATCGATTGCTTGTAGTAACTCCGGAATATCTTCTCTTATTCCTGTAAAAATTACATTATCATACAACCCCAGTTCATTAACTTTAGTTTCTATCAACGACCTTTGTTCTCCGTCTCCAACCAATAATAATACTGCATTCTCATTTTTATCATGAACTGTTTTAAATATATCTATCAAAAATGTATGATTTTTTGGTGGACTGAACCTACCTACATGACCAATAACTAATTTATTTTCGATTTGAAATTCCTTTCTCTTTTCTAGTCTTATATTTTCATCGTAAATATATTTTACAGCGTCTATTGCATTACTTAAAACATAAAAATTATTCTTACTAGATGCCCCTTTACCATACAACCATTCTCCTGCTGATTTAGAACATGCAAATAAATAATCAGCTGTATATCTAATTGGGTATTGCAAAATGTTTTTTGTTATTGCAGTAACTCCTTTTCCTGAAGACGTACTATGACTATGAGCAATTGTAGTTAGGCCATAATTTTTTGCTACTTTTAGATAAATAGAAGCTGTACTTCTAACATGCCCATGAATTATTTTATATTCTGGATAAAATCTAAAAAAATCAAACCAAGCCTTTTTATATTGAAAATGGTTCTTACCTGTGTATCTTGGAACTCTATGAATAGTACCACCTAAAGTCTTTATTTCTTCATCGTAGTCGCACTCATCTTCGGTATGCACAATAAAATCAAACTGAATCCTAGAACGATCAATATTGCGGTACAGATTCATTATCATAGTTTCTGCACCACCTCTATTCATTTGAGCAAAAACTTGCAATACTCTTATTGGCTTTGACATTACAAATTCTCCTTATACCACTGTATAGCGGACTTAATACCCCTCTCAAAACTCCATTCCGGATTATATCCTAAATACTCTTTTGCTTTACTAATATCAGCATTACTATGCTTAATATCACCTTTCCGATCAGGACCAAAGATTGGTTGAATATCTTTCCCTAATGCATTCAATAATTGCGTATATATATCAATTAAAAACTCTCTTCCTCCGTAAGCTATATTAAACGCCTGCCCCGCAGCTTCTTGTGAAGCATTGCAGGCCTTAAGATTAGCTTCAATTACATTTTCTATATAAGTAAAGTCACGACTCTGCTTTCCATCACCATTAATTGTTGGTTGTTCATCATTAAGCAATTGTTTAATAAATTTCGGTATAACAGCAGCATAGGCCCCATTAGGATCCTGCCTTCTTCCAAATACATTAAAATATCGTAAACCATAGGTATCTAGATCGTATAATTTGGTATATAATTTTCCATATTCCTCATCTACTTTTTTTGTAAGAGCATAAGGAGACAGAACATTTCCCTCTCTACCTTCTTTTTTAGGAAGATTTGGCTCATCACCATAAACAGATGAGCTTGATGCATAAACAAATTTCTTTACTTCAGTTTGTCTAGCTGCTTCCATCATATTTAATGTACCTTTTATATTTACTTCCTCATAAAACATAGGCATTTCAATACTTCTAGGTACGCTCCCCCAAGCTGCTTGATGCAATACATAATCTACACCTTCGCAAGCTTTCATACATGTTTCAAGATCACGAATATCTCCTTCGATAAATTCGTAATTAGGATTGTCTAAAAAATCTTCTACATTTTCTTTTTTACCAGTTGAAAAGTTATCAAGCCCTCTAACGTGGTAGCCTAACTTAAGTATTGCTTCTACTAAATTTGACCCAATAAAACCTGCGGATCCAGTAACTAAGAATTTGCTGTGCTCTGGAAACTTTATATTTTCATATCCCATTTTTATAACCTCCAATAGACAAATCCAGTATCCTCTGCTTCTTTTCTATTAAACATTCCTTTAATGTCCATTAGCACACAATCTTTACGATCAATATCTATATCAAACTCAGATGTTGCAGCTACTTCATTCATAACTTCTGAATTAACATATCCGGTTGTCCCAAACATCATCTTTACATTTTCCAATTGAATAGCTTTAAATTCATCGTGTGGAACTGCAAAGATTACTGCATCCATTCCTTTTATATCTTCTATTTCGCAAAGTTTAATTCTATATTCACGCCATAGATCTTCTTTATCCGCTGCAGGATCTACTACTTTGATGTCTACTCCGTACTCCTCTAGTTCTTTTATCACGTCGACTACTTTTGTATTTCGAACATCGGGAGTATTCTCTTTAAATGTAATACCAAAAATAGCTACCTTTGCACCATTTATTTGTTTATTTGCCTTAATCATTTTCTTAACTGTGCTTTCAGCTATATATTTGCCCATATCGTCGTTTATTTTTCTACCAGAAAGAATAATTTGGGAATGATAACCCATTTGCTCTGCTTTATAAGTTAGATAATACGGGTCAACCCCAATACAGTGACCACCAACTAGCCCTGGGGAGAAATTAAGGAAATTCCACTTCGTACCAGCCGCTTCGAGTACTGCTTTTGTATCAATTTCCATTTTATTAAATATAATAGAGAGCTCATTCATAAAAGCAATATTGATATCACGTTGTGAATTCTCAATGACTTTTGCAGCCTCAGCTACCTTAATACTTGCTGCTTTATACACACCAGCGTCAACTACTAATTCATATACTCTTGCTATAATGTCTAGTGTTTCTTCATCTTGGCCTGATACAACTTTTATAATAGTCTCTAGTCTATGAACTTTATCACCAGGATTAATTCTTTCTGGTGAATAACCAACTTTAAAATCCACACCACACTTTAGTCCTGATTCCTTTTCTAAAATTGGAACACAGATATCTTCAGTTACGCCTGGATAAACAGTAGATTCAAAGACAACAATCGAACCTTTTGTTAAGTTTTTACCTAAAGTGCGGCTTGCAGATTCCACCGGTGTTAAATCAGGTGTATGATCATCTTTTACAGGTGTAGGCACTGCAACAATATGAAACTTTGCTTCTCTAAGTCTTGCTTCATCTGAAGTAAAATCAACTGTTGTGTTTTTAATTACTTCATTTCCCACTTCTTTTGTAGGATCTATACCACTTTTATAAAGTTCAGTTTTCTGCTTATTTACATCGAACCCAATTACGTCTGCTTTTTTAGCAAAAGCAACAGCAATTGGCATACCAACATAACCTAGCCCAATCAATGAGATTTTTTCTTCTCTATTAACAATATTTTCATATAAGTTCATATTGAATTCTCCTTTATTTATAAACCCATTGTCTGGATAATTGATTGGTTAACAACCTTAACATCATATTTTTCTCTAGCAATCTTCTCGCTTTCTTGCCCCATGTTTTTACATATTCCACGATTAGATATCATGTATTCCATCTTATTTGTTAACCCTTTGACATCCTTGACCTTTACTAAATATCCATTTAGTCCTTCAATAACTGTCTCCCTGCAACCGGGAGCATCACTCGTGATGATTGACCTCCCCATTGCCATCGCTTCTAATACCGTTTTTGGTGTACCTTCATGATAAGATGGTAATACATAGGTGCTACATTGAGAGATAAATGGTCTCACATCTCTTTGTTCCCCAAAATATTCAATAACACCATTTTCTATATAGGGTTTCAGCTCATCTGGTTTCAAGGCAGAAGGATTACTGTCAAATGGCCCTACTAGCAAACAACGAACCTTAGGATGTTTAACTTTAACTTCTTTACAAGCTTCTAAGTATTCCTTTATTCCTTTATCTTTAATAAGTCTACCAATATAGAGAAATGCTGGTTCTTCTGGAAATTGTGTTGGTTTGAATTTTTCAAGATCAACTCCCGAACCATTAATTATAACCGTCTTTTTATCTTTTACTAATCCATTTTGAATAAACTCATTTTTATCATCTTGATTCTGAAAAAATACTTTTTTGCTACATTTACAAGCAGCCCAGTATTCTATTTTCATTATTGTTTTTACTATTTTGTTTTTAAAACCTTCTCCCCTAAATATCGAACCAAGTCCAGCTATTAAAGGATATACTTCAGAAACACCATTTAACTTTGCAGCTATACTTCCATAAACAACCGTTTTAGCTTGGTATGCGAATACTTTATCAGGTCTTTCCTTTTTCATGAATGTATAAAGAGACCTTAAAGTTTTTAAATCTTTGAGTGGATTCATACCATTTCGCTCAACATATAGCTGCCTATAATCAATATTGTATTCTTCGAACTTTTTCTTCCATTCCGCTTCAGGCTCAGAGCCTAATGCAATAACGGTATGACCATTTTCTATAAAGTCTTTCATCATATCCATACGAAACCAAAACAATGATGATGTATGGCTCGAAAGTACAGCTATTTTCATATCAATGCTCCTACTCATTTTGACTAATTTTTATATTTCCCTAGATACTCTTGAACCTCTATTTGAATTCCCTTTTCGAAAGTCATAGGATTATAACTGAAATCGTTAGTCGCATTATCATGAGAATAGTTCCTATCTTCTCCCATTCTCTGAACTCTTTCTATATAATCGATTTTTCCTAATGTTAAAGTTTTGAGAACTCTTGCCATTAGCACTCCTAAACTTAATGGTACGCTGATGAATACAGTTTTTTTATTGAGTTCTTTGCTTATTATCTTGAAAGCATCAATCATTCTGATTGGCCTCTCACCCGAAAGATCATAAGCCTTCCCATTAGTCTCTTTAGGAGACATTAGTACAGTATAAAATGCCTTACCTAAATCTCTGGCATTTACTGGTTGAATTAAACTTTTTCCACCACTGATAACAGGCATGACTTTAAGTTTATCTACCATTTTAATAAACCTACTCATATTTCTATCACAAAGATCTCCATATATCATCGAAGGCCTCAATATTGTAATATTCGTCGAGTAGTTGGGATCATTTTTAAGTTCTTTTATTTTATTTTCTATTTTCTTATATCCTTCAGAAGCATACTTAAATTCCGAGTAAATTCCTGTGGTGTGAACTAAAATAACTCTTTTTACTTCCTTTTCAATTGCAGCTTGAACTATTGTTGGGGAATGGTAAATATTATAGATGTGCATTACCGTTTCAACACCATCCATCACTCTGTCAATAAAATTTCGATCATCTAAATCTCCAATAACCTTTTCTATAATTAATCCGCTATTATCTAATAGTGTTGTGTCAGAAGTTTCTCTGACAATACAGCGAATAGGACCTTCATATTTATGATTAATAAGTTCCTGCAAAAAATATCTTCCTGTATGGCCGGTAATCCCTGTTACTAATAACATTTCCACACCTCAATTACTGTATATACTTTCATGAAGAGCCCGTCTCCTTAGTACCCGCAACTTCTTTCTTAACTCCTGTACCACCCTCTACAACCCCATCACTTTTAACTACACTAATGATGGTCCCAAAAAAACATTTAACATCCATCCATAGGCTAATCTTCTCAACGTACTCCCCGTCCAGCTTTGACTTAACCTCAATAGGAAGTTCATCCCTACCATTAATCTGCGCCCAACCAGTCAGTCCAGGCGGGATATCATTGGCACCATACTTGTCACGTTCAGCAATCAGATCATACTGATTCCATAGTGCGGGTCTTGGACCAATAATACTCATCTGTCCCACAAAAATATTCCAAATCTGCGGAAGCTCATCAAGTGAGGTTTTTCTCAGGAATTTACCCATCTTTGTGATATACTGTTCTGGATTACTTAATAAGTGAGTTGGAGTGTCCTTCGGCGTATCTATTCTCATGGTACGGAATTTCAATATATTGAAATGTGTCTTGTTAATTCCTACACGTTTTTGCTTAAACAGTACCGGACCTCTTGAGTCGATCTTAATAGCAATAATTAGAATTATAAATATTGGTGATAATACTATAAGTCCAATTAAAGAAAGAATGATATCTATCAATCTTTTAACCTTCATATACATTCAGCTACACTCCTTAAAATTTGTTCTTTAGTAGATTAGGACTTACTTGGAATCTTTAAAACTCCAACCAACTTCTAAGCCACTAAAATTGTTATCTACTTCCCATAGCCACCTCGCATTATATATGCAATATGTGAAATAGATGAAAAAATCAACATATAGTATGTTTTGTCGTTATAAAATAAATTTCAATACTATATATTGCGTATTGTTATCATATTACGATACTCACCTCGCATTAAATATGCAATATGAGAAATAGATAAAAATATCAACATATAGTATGTTTAACTGTTAATAATCCAATTCCAACACTACATATTGTGTTTTGTTATCAATTTCCGATACTCACCTCGTAATATCTATTCAATCTACCTAACAAATACGAAATAGATATTCATGCATTTACCACCCAAAACCGAGTTTCTTCCTATTATATAAACCATTCAATCAATCTATAAATATCACTAAAATTGCCTCAAACCCTTATTCAACAAGGCTTCCAGCACCTTATCTGATTATGATAGTCACTTCCTAATGTACATTCAATCCATTTTCTGAATATTCTTACCAAAAAAGCCCCTCAAACCACTCTGACCACTAATCCCAAAAATCTCATACTTTCAGAGCTTTTAGAGGTGGTCGACATACTTTATCTCCCACCGTTTTTACCTTTTCCTTGTTCAAGCTGCTTCTGGGTAGTCTTCACATGTTCAATAAAATCTCTCTCAACTTGCGTTAATTGAGCTTTGCTCCGTTCTTTATATTTTTGATACTCCGATTCTGCTTTGATTTTTGCCTTTTCGCGGCTAATTTTTCCGGCATGATTTAGCAATTCACTACCACTCATTTTTATGAAGTCATCCAACTTCTCTATCCAGTCCTTCATATACATAGGTCTTTGTCTAATTGCCTGTAGCTCAGCAAATTCTAAATAAGCAGTAACTAATCTATTCAAAATCTTCATCTCATCTTCACTTAAATAATTCTTGGCAATTGAGGCATCCGCTTTTCTTAAACTCTTACCATCAAAAGATGTCATTCCCATGAATTCCTTCTCTGCATCTGCACGTAAATAAACAACTTCTGCAGCTGTGTGGCCATGAGCTGCATAGTGCATTTTACTCTGTACTATTTGGAAAAACTCAGTTGATTCAGATGCTCTTGGATCATAATCAATACTCGTTGCATAAATATCAAGTATTTGTCGATAAAAGACTTTCTCACTTGATCGAATATCTCTAATGCGTTCTAAAAGCCCCTGGAAATAATTCCCTCCCCCTGCATTCTTTAGGAGGTCATCATTCATAGCAAAACCTTTTTGTAGATACTCTTTT
This sequence comes from Aquibacillus salsiterrae, assembly GCF_028416595.1. Classification (GTDB taxonomy): domain Bacteria; phylum Bacillota; class Bacilli; order Bacillales; family Amphibacillaceae; genus Aquibacillus_A; species Aquibacillus_A salsiterrae. Next base: position 26,882 of record NZ_JAMQKC010000004.1, read on the forward strand.
AAGATACTGTTAGCCCAGATACGAAATTGTGTACCACGTAGCGACTTTACCCGATAACCGACTGAGATTATAACATCAAGGTTATAGTAGTCAACGCGATAGGTTTTACCATCAGCTGCAGTTGTTGCAAAATTTGCAACAACTGCATCACGTTCAAGCTCGCCTTCAGTAAAGATATTTTTTATATGTCGCGAGATTGTTGACTTGTCCCGCTGAAATAGCTCTGCCATTTGATCTATTGAAAGCCATACAGTATCACCATCAAAACTTGTTTCTATTTTAGTTAAACCATCTTCAGTCTGATACATGATAATTCTTGAATCCATCAGATCACCTACTTCATATAGATTGATTAACTTTCATGGTTTCTAGCTACCTTACATATCCACGTCTCAATTCCCAATCAATCAATCATAATAAACATTTAATTCCATTTTGTAACTTAACCATTTACGATTGAATGATGTTACTTACACCTTTTTTAAATACTTAAATCACTTAAAAAGGGACTCAAACCCTTGGTAAATCTAGCATTCTATTACTATATCTTAATAGCGTTCTCGTTTCACCACCATCCCGCTAGTACCCGACAATCTACATCATAATCATACAAATTTCGCAATTAAAACAAACAGGGGCATCTAACCCCACCTCACACTATACTATTGACAACAAGTGTCTAAGGTCCTAAGACCCACAGCATAGTCGAGTATCTCCATTGATAGAGGTAAAAGGAGATATCATCTTATTCCAGGACCCGAAGGGTACCAAGAACCATTTAACTTAACTCCTCTTACAAAAAAGGAACAGCAGACCCTTCTTCTTCCACAATTTCCTCATCGATCACAGGTTCACCATGACTATGAACACTACATCGAACTTTTTCATCAACATAGCTAAACGATCCATTCAATGGACAAAGATCCTTCCCAACACTATCCCGATATTGACTGAAAAGAAGCTCGGAATGATTAAGGTTTTCCATGAACAGCTTTCTTTTATATCCATTCTCAAGCCCTATCATGTTTGTATTACAAACCTCTTCCTTCGCCTTCGCAATAACACCTAAAAAAGAGGGTGTTACAATCGCAACAATTATTCCCAAAATAACAATAACAACCAATACCTCAATTAATGTAAATCCTTGATCAGTGTTCCTGTTCCTAGATGATAGCTTACCTCGACCAACCCTAAACATAACCAATCCCACCTTTTTAATAGATTAGATCAGTTATGTCTATATTCCAGCCACTTTATACCATCACACCACTATCAAACTACCCTTACTCAATAAAACAAACCGAAGGTTACAAAAAACCTCACAAACCCGCAAAAACCAGTCCCCCCCTAAACCTTCTCGTAAACCAAACCACTAAGCATCTCCCGCACATCAGGCCCAAGCTCATCATCCATCAACGCAAACTCAATCGTCGTCCGAATAAACCCTAACTTCTCACCAACATCAAACCGCTTCCCCTCAAAATCATAAGCAAACACACGCTCAAGCTCATTCAACCGCTGAATAGCATCCGTCAACTGAATCTCACCACCAGAACCAATCTCCTTCCGATTCAAAAAATCAAAGATTTTCGGCGACAACACATACCTCCCCATAATCGCAAGATTAGAAGGCGCAGTCCCAAGCGCAGGCTTCTCAACAAAATGATTCACCGTATAACGACGACCATCCTGAAAACTCGGATCAACAATCCCATACCGATTCGTCTCATCCATCGGCACCTGCTGCACACCAACAACCGAACCACCAGTCTCCTCATACTGGTCAATCAACTGCTTCATACAAGGCACCTCCGCACGAACAATATCATCCCCAAGCAACACAGCAAACGGCTCATCACCAATAAACTTCCGCGCACACCAAACCGCATGCCCAAGCCCAAGCGGCTCCTTCTGCCTAATATAATGAATATCCACCGCAGCAGGCTGCTTTGCCTTTTCTAGTAACGCAAACTTTTCCTTCTTAACCAAATTATCCTCTAACTCAAAATTATTATCAAAATGATCCTCAATCGCCCGCTTACCCTTACCAGTCACAATGATAATATCCTCAATCCCCGACGCAACCGCTTCCTCAACAATGTATTGAATCGTCGGCTTGTCTACTATCGGAAGCATCTCTTTCGGCATCGCCTTCGTAGCCGGTAAAAACCTAGTACCCAACCCCGCTGCAGGAATAATCGCCTTCTTTACCTGTTTCAATAAAATCTCCCCCAACTAAAATTGCCCGCAAGGGCACAGCATTCCAAACATAAAACCCCGAAGGGGACAATCACCAATCCCCCATCTCACATTCCCAGACCCCGAAGGGGAAAACAACAATCCCACCCCCGCCAGGGGGGGCACCACGTCACCCAATCACATTAAAACAAACCCTCAACCTAACCAAAAACCCCATCCAACAACCGTACATCCCGCGTCTCCCGGTCATTAGCCAAACTAATCACATACTCCTTCAAATACTCCGGTTCAAACGCCAAATGATTGTCAATCAACAAGTCAACCCGCTCGTAATCTACTTCCACCGACTTCCCAACAAAAATCTTCGGATAAATCGCCTCTGGATGGACCTCGCCATCGCCAAGCAATTCCTCAAACATCTTCTCACCCGGACGAATTCCGGTAAACTTAATCGGAATTTCGTCTAACGTATAGCCAGACAACCTAATCAAATTCTCCGCTAGATCAACAATCTTAACCGGCTCACCCATATCTAACACAAAGATTTCGCCACCACGAGCAAGCGCACCAGCCTGCATCACAAGCCTAGACGCTTCCGGAATCGTCATAAAATACCGCGTCATATCCGGGTGTGTTACTGTCACCGGGCCACCTGCTTGAATTTGTCGTTTAAACAATGGAATCACACTGCCACGACTACCCAGTACATTGCCAAACCGTACCGCAACGAATTTCGTTTGGCTTTGTCTGGCTAACCGCTGGATTACCATTTCTGCAATCCGCTTCGATGAGCCCATCACATTCGTCGGATTGACTGCTTTGTCTGATGACACTAACACAAACGTATGAACACCAAATGTCGCTGCTGCTTCTGCGACATTTTTCGTTCCAATCACATTATTTTTCACCGATTCAACCGGATTGTACTCCATCAATGGCACATGCTTATGTGCTGCCGCATGATAGACGACATCAGGTCGGTGGGTATCGATCACTTCAAGCATACGCCGACTATCCTGGACATCGGCAATGACAGGAACAATCTCAAACTCGACGCTGTATTTCCCTCTTAGCTCCATATCAATCTTATAAATGGAATTTTCCCCATGTCCAACTAAGACAATTTTCCGCGGGCCGAACTTACACACCTGCCTGCAAATTTCCGAACCAATCGAACCACCGGCACCAGTCACGAGCACGGTCTTCCCGGTAATTTTTTTCACAATACTGCCCGTATCCAATTGGACTGGATCACGGCCGAGCAGGTCTTCAACCTCTACTTCACGGAACGAGTGAACCGATACCTTACCGGTTACGATGTCTTCAATCATCGGCATGATCTTCGTCTTTGCTTTTGTTTTCCCACATTGCCGGTAAATCGACTGGATTCCTTGTTTACTTAACGACGGGATCGCAATGATAATATGGTCCACCTTTAACCGTTCAACAAGAGCAGGAATATCCTCGGTTTTCCCACTTACCGTAATTCCGTAAATTTGCAGCTTTTGCTTCGAATGGTCATCATCAACGAAAGCAACAGGCTCCAAATCCGTATCATTGCTTTTCAACAATTGCCGTACTAACATCGTTCCGGCCGACCCAGCACCGACAATTAACGCGCGCTTCGGGTCACGTTTCATTTTGATAAACCGGTCACGGTAAATTCGCCACGAGAACCGCGAACCACCAATTAGAATAATATGGAGCATCCACGTAATCCCGAGCACCCGGACATAGACATCCCCATTGACAACCATCTGCACAAGCCCTGTCGTTGCAATCGACAAAGTCACCGCCCGAATAATCGCAACCATTTCGCCAATACTCGCATACTCCCACACCTTGTGGTATAACCGGTAGATCCAGGCAAACAAATGATGACTAGCAAGTAAGGTAATCGAGCTAATCCACAACGTTGGCAACGTCAACAGTTCAATATATGGATGGAGGGTAAAATACCCAATATAAATCGCCATCAGCACAATAGCCGAATCAAGTACCACTAACAAGGAGACACGCTTTTGATAACTCAACTAAACCCCTTCTTTTCCAAAAAAATTGATAGCTCGTATGCTTCCAATTAGCACGAAAGGCATACTTAACACTAAAAAAACTACTCGTGATTGACTACTAAAACAGCCCTAAAAACTTCTTCCGCTTGACAGGCTCTGGGACGTCACCAACAACCGTCTCACCAGCTACTAAAATTCGGGAATTGTCATCAAAATAATAAACCATGTCCATCCCATAGTTTTTCTCCACATACTGATAAGCCGCATCCAAGCAAAATGCTCGTGTTGTTGTGTTGTGCGCATCCGAGGCAAGGAAATGAGTTAAATTCGCTTCAATTAATTGGTTGGTAAGCTTCTCAATCTTTTTACCGAATTTTCCGATAACACTAGCCGCAGTTACTTGTGTTAATGCACCACTTTTGACAAGCTGATACAGTAAATCAGGATTGTCGATGATCTCTTTATTACGCTCTGGATGAACAATAATTGGTGTATAGCCATTCACCTGCAGATCAAACACTAATTTATTCGTATATCGAGGAACATGATTTGACGGTAATTCGACAAATACATAGCTACTATAATTTAGCGGTAACATTTCTCCGCGTGAAAGAGCCTCAACCATCTCGCCATGGACCCGCGTTTCTTGACCTGGATAAATGACTAACGGGATTTGCTCGAGGCTTAACCGTTCGTTCAGCTCGTCCACCCGTTCAATAATCGCTTGCTTTTCATTTAAATAGCTGCCGTTCGCATGATGTGGTGTTGCAATGATCACTTCAATCCCTTGACTTACTGCCTGTCTCGCCATCTGAAGACTTGCTTCCATATCTGCTGCACCATCATCCACGTTCGGCAAGATATGACAATGGATATCAATCATACACTCACATCCTGTCGCTTTTGTAAAAAATCTCCTAATTAATTTAAGTATAACAGGAAAGAAGACCTAAAAGAAACGTTATTTTTTGTCGGATTATGTCAAATTGGCATTAGATTGGAAATTTTTTCGGTGCATCTAAAAACATGATCAATGCAGGAATTACTTGCACTAATCTTTGCCATAAAAACTAGGGATATCGCCAAGGCTCGATGACAATGTAGTATAAAGAAAGCCTCTTGGACGTTAGGTTCACAAGAGGCTTTTCTAGCTGATTTCTTTGATTTTATTGATAATAGTAATAATAACTGCCTTTTTTCTGGACTCGGTCATTTAACACAACGCCTAATACCTTTGCCTTGGCATGCTTCAACAGCTCATGTGCTTTCTCTGCCGCCTCATTCTCGGTCTGTTTACTCCGGACAACGAGCACCGTCCCGTCACAGCTATTTGCCAAAATCTGTGCATCAGTAACCGCTAAGACAGGCGGGGTATCAAACATGACTAAATCATAGTTTTGCTTTGCATCTTCTATTAGTTTCGCCATCGCTTTTGAACCAAGTAATTCAGACGGATTAGGCGGAATCGGTCCGCACGTCAACAACTCAAGATTGTCAACCCCACTTTGTTCTATTGCCGCTTTCAAATCTGTTTCTCCTACCAATACACTACTTAACCCATTTCGATTATCGAGCTGAAAGGTATAGTGTAACGTCGGCTTACGCATGTCGGCATCGATGACGAGCACCTTTTTTCCTTGTTGGGCAAACACAGTCGCCAAATTCGCTACCGTCGATGACTTACCTTCAGCAGGCCCCGGTGAGGTGACGAGCATCGTTTCAAGCGGCTTGTCGACAGAGGCAAATTGCAAATTCGTTCGGATCGTTCGGTATTGTTCTGTGATCGGGGACTTCGGGTTTATTTTCGAAATTAAGTGCCTGTTCGTTGACACCTTCTTCGCACGTTTCTTCTTAAACATCGAAGCTCCCCTTCCTATTCATCCGACTAGAGCCTTTACTCTTGCGCCGGACGACATCTTCTTCATTAATGTGTGAGACAACCCCTAATACTGGTAGGCTTAACGTTTTTTCCAAATCCGCTTCCGTTTTCACCGTATTATCCAGGTATTCTAACAAGAAGGCTAACCCCACACCAGCCATCGCACCAACAACAACTGCGATTGCAATATTCAACATCGGCTTCGGATTCACCGGATTCCGATTTGTTTCTGCATCGGTTAAAATATTAACGTTATCAACATTCATTAACACCGGTACTTCGACTTTAAAAACTTCGACAATCGTATCTGCAATCGTTGCCGCCATCTCTGGGTCGGTGTCAGTAACGGTTATGGTGACAACTTGTGAATTTTGCGCGCTAGACACTTGAACATTGTCACTTACTACTTCCTGCCCAACCTCGAGCGAAACAGTATCTAGTATTCTCGGACTTTTAATTATTTCATTATACGTATTAATTAATTGTAAGCTCGTATTGATGTCACTAGCATTTAATTCATTATTGGCTGCCGTGACCTTTTGCTTCACTAAAAATTGTGAGCTAGATTGATAGGTTGGTGTTAAGACAAAAAAGCTTACCACCGCACTAATAGCTGCTGCGACAATAACGAATAACAAAATAAGTAAAAGTCGCTTCTTTATCACATCAACTATTTCCTTTAAAGAAATTGTTTCTTCCATTCGGTTCCCCCCGCAGTAGACATTTACTACGAAATTATATCATAATCCGACAAACCCCAACACCTAAGAAATAAATTTTTCTTATAGCAAATTGTGGGTGGGAGCACCGGGGCGAGCCGCTGGGATGGGATTACGATCTTAACTTCTGTTAGGGCTTTACTGACTGGTAAACGAGAGGTAAGATTGCTGGTTAGCGCGCTGACGATTCTTGCGCTTCCTTTCCAGATGATGTTGTTAAAACAAATTGTTTACCGGTCAAATAAAACAAGACAAGGGCCAGCGATCACCCTTGCCTTGTTATTCATCCATGAGAAAAATATGCTTAATTTGTTCCATTCATAAGCTTTTTCAATTTTTCTACCGATAGATCCGTATACTTCGCAACTACTTCGTAAGACATTCCATCTTCTAGCATTTTTTTCGCCATAATTGTTTTACCTTCTTCTCTCCCCTCAGCCTTCACTATTCTCTCAAACTCGCCCAAAGAAATTGGCATACTGTCGTCGCAGTTATTATAAACCATTTCCTTTTCCTCCATTGTTTCGATTAAAGCTTTAACCAACATCCGTATCCTCGATTTGTTAACTCGTAATTGTTCCTTGTTGCAGACTATATCTTACGCGCTCTTCTATTAAGAAACAGAGATTTTAAATATTTAACTTTTCTTCCGAAACCATTTTCATAGCATCTACAAACATAGAAAAGCGAAATGCCACAGAAAATCTACGCAGATGATACAAAAAACAGTGACAGTTTGTAACCTGACACTGTTTTTCTACATAACCTTCTAGTCAACTTTTTTATACTAATGGCTTTGTTGAATTACCTATTTTTAATGTTGCTGAAATCCTATCCTTTTTAATTGTAATTTCTCCTTCAAACATACTTAACAATCTATGAACAGCTTTTTTCCCTAGCTCTTCTTCATTTTGCTTTAAGTGTGTAAAACTCCATTCAGAGTGATGTTGACATTGACAAGGACTGTCAAAACAAAGGATTGATATATCATTTGGTACACGCATCCCCATTTGTTCTACTGCTTTTTTTGCTAATATGGCAATGTTATATTCTAATGCAAAGATAGCAGTCATTTTAGGATTTGCTTTAATATGTTCTTTTATGACGTCTATATCTTCTTGTTTAGAACATAGCGGGATTGGTAGGGTACTTTTTATATTATAACACCACAGCTCTTTCTCCACCCTAATCTGTTTCTCTGCATAAGCACGGACAATCCCGCTTAACCTTTCTTCAATTGTTGTCATTTCATAATTAATAGGCATTAAAACACCTATCCGTTCGTGCCCAATATTGAATAAATAATTCACTCCATTTTGCGCAGCCTCTTGATTATCAGTTGCCACAGAAGTCGTTCCTAAACCTTTAAATACCCGATCAATTAGTATCAGCGGAAATTTATTAATCACTAGTTTTAAAATTTCGGAACTATAATGTTCTGAATGAGCAGGGTATACAATTAAACCGTCAACCCCATATTCAACTAACTCTTTAACTAGTTTTTCTTCTTTTTCAGGATCACCTAAGGACCGTTTTAGGATAATAAAACAATTCCCATCCGATTCCTTCTCCAAAGAGTTAATCAATCCACTTCCAAAACTGTCATTAAACGCAGTTATTATTAGTCCAATTAAGGGCTTTTGCCTTTGAATATAACTATTCCCAGGTCGATTATTGGAAACAAACGTCCCTTTTCCTCTTTGCCGATAAACATACCCCTCCATGACTAGTTTTTCTAACGCTTTTTTACTCGTTATTCGGCTTACTTGAAAATTCTCAGAAATTTCTTTTTCTGACGGAAGACGTTCTCCCCTTTGATACTTACCTGATGTAATTTCCTGTTTCAAGGAATCATACACCTTTTCATACAGTGATTTCATTGTTCTTCCACCTCAACAGGATTTATTTGTTATAATAATATAACAATATTAACAAATGAGGTGAATATATTAAACAAAAACACTTTAAAATTAGCAAAAATAGCAAATCTTCCCCTATCACAGTTTCTCGTTTACCAGAATAACTTTTAAACCTATAAATGTACCATGTTATCTGTTCTAGTTGGAAATTCGTTCTTAATTCGATTTTTTATTCAACGGAGAACTCTTGATGACATTTCCTGTTAGACTTAATACAAACTCACTAAACATTGAATTGGACCAAGCAAACCATTTTCTAGTAAATTCACACGAATTATCAGCATTAAACCCCTCGTGCATATAGCCCATTCCACCATCTGTATTAATTAAGTATTCTAATAATTGGTTGCGTTCTTCCGGAGAACGGGAGGTCATCCCTTGTACAGATAAAGCAATATGCCAAATATAATGATCTGGAGTGTGAGGACTCCCTATTCCTTTGGCTTGCTTACCTTCATAGTAATAAGGATTCTCTCTACTCAAGATTAGCTGCCTAGTATTAAGATACGTTTCATTATCCCAATCGCAATAACCTAAATAAGGAGCAGATAACAAACTAGGTACATTAGCATCATCCATTAACACATAATTACCTTTACCATTCGTTTCATAAACGTATACCCTTCCATGTAGAGGATGTTCAATTGTCCCAAAATGTTCGATACCATCTCTTATTTCTGTTGCGAGGGAATCACATTCTTTTGCTAACCCTAAATCCCCCATCCGCTCGGCAATTTCCGTAGCGTACCTTAATACAACAACAGCAAACATATTAGAAGGTATATGATAGCCGTATAGGCATGCGTCATCACTTGGTCGGAATCCTGACCAAGTCATACCAGTCCAGTCAGTGTCTGCCCCCTTGCCGTCGTTAGTTAACGTATCTGTTGAATTACCGTTTCTTCGGAGAAACCGGTAAGACGATTGCTCTCCATGTCTTTGCTCAACTCTCCAAATTTCAATGATTGTCTTCAAAACGGAGTCAAAGGTACTATCAAAAATTGAAAAGTCTTCTGTCTCCTGCCAATAAAAATAGGCCAGCTGTATCGGAAAACACAGGGAGTCTATCTCATACTTTCTTTCCCAGACAATTGGCGACATGTCGGTCTCGTCCGTTTGATGCCCCATCCCGTTCGGATTTTGATTAAATGCATTAGCATATGGATCTTCTAATATATAATAAAACTGTCTTTTTATAACACCTTTAATTAGCCCACGTATTTGTTCATCTTTTGATGCTACCATTAAATAAGGCCTAACTTGTAAAGCCGAGTCTCTTAACCACATTGCAGGTATGTCTCCTGTCACCACAAAAGTCGTACCATCATGTAACTGCTTTAAGGTTGTCTGATATGTATTTAAAAAACAATTTTCAAAAAGTTTTGATATCTTTCTGTTTTCAGAAAAAATTTTTTCCACTTCTGCTATTAATGAATGAAAAGATTCTGGAATTTCTTTAGTAATGACCTTCATTTGTTCCTCCTATTATTAAGGTTGAATATTCTTGAAAACTCTTACAAATCCCAAAAATGAGATATAGGCAATCAAGGAACCTAAGAAAAACGGAATAAAAAAAGTGCTAATTTGAAAACTAACATAGATGAACAAAACACTAATTAACCCTATACCAAAAGAGATGACAGGATTCCCAAAGGTAAAAAAAATAGCGTTTCTCAGCCCAGAAACAATACCCGAGTACACATGAACTGTTACAGCAAAGAAATAAAGCGTGAAGACAAATAAAATTAAGGACAATGCGATAAACAAATAGGAAAATAACTCACTAAGGTTCTGCGCGAAAAAATAATAATCTACTGCTAAAATCACCCACAGAAACGAAATGATGCAACCCCCAATGACACTATGCTTGTAATTATCTTTGTAATAAAACCAAAAACTTTTAACTATTTTCAGTTCTACCTCATCATCCAAAATCTTTTTACGTATAACCCCAAACATAGCTGTAGTAGAAGGAAAGAAAACAAATGGAGTCAACATTAAAATCATGGTTACTAACAGAATATATTGCTCAATTTCATCTATTAACAACATGGAAATTGATAAATAGACAATAGGTAAATTAAAAATAAACCAGATAATGTTTACTGTTACAAACACAAGTATCCAATCAGTGATTTTATAAACCCTACCCGTTAAGCCATCAAGCTCCATTACATCCTTCCCCCCCATTATTGTAAATTGGAGACCAAGGTCTCCAATTTACTTATTTAAAGTTCAAATTTGCGGTAAGTGAATGTCAACTTCCTTCCCTTTTTCGGATGACCTTAAAACACCATCAATAATTGCTTGATTGATAAGTATTTGTTCCCCAGGAATTGGGGCAGGTTTGTTCTCCTTAATCGAAACTACAAAATCTCGTACCTTTTCTTTGAATATATCAATATTATGAGACTGAACAGGGATTGCAGTGCTGACATGATGATTATCAATATCATGGAATAAACTTATTGAGCCAATACCCCCATCCCATACTCCACTCCAAGGGCCACTTCCTGCGGGCGTTAGCTTAAGCCCTGCATCAGTACCCAGAAATAGAGTCGGTCCCAGGGAATCCATATGCATCGCCCATGATATTTTAAAATTCAGGACCTTGCCTCCCTCTAATCGAACCATAGCCACCCCAAAATCTTCCACTTCAAATTTTTCCGCTTCTGGATGGTAAGTTGGATTGGTACCAAAGTAATTAGATGTATAAGCTGAAACTGTTAATGGCTTTGGATAACCCAAAGCATTTAAAGCTAAATCTAAAGAGTAACATCCGATATCTGCCATTGCACCAGCTCCAGCAAGTCCCTTGTTTATAAAAGTCCCTCCAGGCATTCCTCTACGACGTCCCCCACCAGTCTGAACATAATACACATTACCTAATTTTCCAGATTGAACAATCTCTTTGACCGCCTGCATATTTGGATCATACCGCGGTTGAAATCCAACCGACAAAATTTTATCTTGTTTTTTAGCGGCTTCAACCATTTCTATACCTTGGTCTAGAGTTACTGCTAATGGCTTTTCAACAAGAACATGTTTGTTAGCATTTAAGGAGTCAATACTTGTTCGATGATGAGCTACATTTGGTGTACATACACTTACTCCGTCTAGATCCAACTCCAATAACCTGTTATGATCTTCAAAAGACTGAGCACCTTTAAGGTTTAATCTATCTATAAATTCCCTCGCCTTTCCAGGAACAACATCGGCAACCCCAACAATTTCAACATCTTCATTCATTTCCAGGTATGCTTTCGCATGTGCTGCAGCAATTCCACCACTACCGATAATCCCAATTTTCACTACTTTCCCCATTTTGATTAACCCCTTATTTGTTTTTTCTCGGCGAATAGCCGGCAGATTGATAAATAGCCTCTGTTAATTTAACTACTTCTTTCGCAAAATAACCCGGTACCAAAGCCTCATGCTTACCTAAAATTGCATCAATAAAACTTTTGTCTTGATTGGTCTCTTTTGCCGGTAAATCAGGTGTTTCTACAACTCCTCCTAATCTACGAATTGTAATTTTCCCATTTTCATAAAAGATTCCACCCGTTTCACCACAGAACACATACGTTTCATGCCAGCAAGGAGCATATCCAATGATATTCAACCCCACAAGTACATCTTGATCAAAACGTAATGAGGTGAAGGAATCTAATTCAACATTTGAATTATGTGTCTCTATTTGGGTACTCACTTCGGTAACGGATAAACCTGTTGTCCATAAAAGCACATCAATAATGTGACTACCTGAATCCATTAACATTCCGCCCCCAGATAACAAGGGATCTTGACGCCAAGTGCCTTCTGTTAAATGTTTCCAATCTTGATATAACGAAGCAGTTACGGATGTTAACTTTCCTATTTCACCGTTGCTAATTGTATCTTTAATAAACAAAAATTCCGGTTCGAAATGACGCTGATAGGAGACTTGAAGGACTTTATTATAATTATTTGCTGTATCAATTAGTTTCTGAGCTCCCTCCTCTGAACACGCCATCGGCTTTTCGATTAATACGTGACATCCATGCTTCAAAGAATCCATCGCTTGGTTGAAATGAAGAGTATGGAGACTACAGATTACAATTGCAGTCAGTTCAATTTCTTTTAACATCTCTCGGTGGTCACTATATTCTTTTACGTCCTCTAACTGGAATTTTGAGATGATAATATCTCTATTCTTTTTATCCGGATCGACCACAGCCGTTATTTCCACATAATTCAGTTTAGATAATTGTTGTACATGAATGTGGGATATACCTCCAGTTCCAATGATTCCTATTTTAACTTTCTCCATAGTTCACACCCTAAAAAATTATTTGAAATCCTAAACTATCCAGAAACTATTGGTCCATTAAATAAATAGTTTATTCATCTATTTAAAAAAGATTTCGAGATGTTCTTTAGCCTTTATAATCCCCTGTCTTTCGGATTCTAGCGACCCCCAATATCGATGATCTTCCAATTCAATACTAACAGGACCTCGATATCCTACTTTCTCCAAACGAATTGCTACTTTACCCCAATTAACCTCACCTTGCCCAGGAATGGTATATCGCCAGGAACCTTCAGAAAAATCATATTTATGTCCAAATGTAGATGGTAAATGACCAAATTCATATAAATCATCTGTTAGAATTTCAGCATCCTTACCATGACAATAATTTACATACTCCCCAAACTCTGTTAAAAATCTCAAATAATCAATTCCCAAACGAACTAAATGGGAAGGATCATAATTAAACCCAAAATGTTTTGAAGGTATTTCCTTAATCATCGCCCTTAACATTTCTGGTGTACACCCAATAGTAGGGTATTGAGGCGCTGGTCCAGGATATCCTTCTAGAGCAATAAAAATCCCATTTTCTTCTGCACTTCTTACTATTTCAGGAAATGTTTCTTTCCAGAGATTAAAACTTTCTTCACGAGTCATGTTTATATCTTCTGGAATAAGACACATAAACATTACTTTGGCACCAAATTCAGACATTTCAACCATCTGATTCTTAACCTTATCCACTGCCGCATCGCGAGTTTTTTTGTCCACACTTAGCAACTTTGTTTTACCAACTGCTCCAACTCCATCTATCGACCCTATTTCCAACCCGATATTTTTACAGATTTCCTTTACTTCCTTATTAATGTAAGGTAAGTCAATTACATCCAATCCAACTTTAGCAGCCCATTGAGTTGCTTCTTCTAAACCTTGTTTTGCTATATTCGGTGACAATCTCATCCCAATTTTATAATTCATAATATTTCCCCTCTCTACCTGATTTTTATTTTTTGCTTGATGATCTTAAATTCATCCAAGCGCCTTTACTTTATCCCACTAAACGTAATCCCCTGAATAAATGTCTTTTGCATAAAGAAAAATAAAATAATGATAGGCATCGTCATCATTGTAGATACAGCCATCATTAAGCCCCATTCAGTACCTTTTTGACTTTGAAACTGTTGAAGCCCTAAAGATAAAGTATATTTAGAATCCTCCGTCAAATAGAGCAACGGCCCAATAAAGTCAGTCCAAACATTCATAAATTGAAACAATCCTATTGCCAGAACAGCAGGCTTTGCTAAAGGAAGCATAATTTGCCAGTAGATTCTAAATTCACTAGCACCATCGATTTTAGCTGCATCTCTTAAGGTATTAGGTAAGCCCATAAAAAATTGTCTCATTAAAAAAATAGAAAATGGTACCCCAAAAAAAGCAGGGACAATCAACGGAAGAGGCGTTCCTACCCAACCTAATTTATTAAATAGGAGGAACAACGGAATCATCGTTACCTGCATTGGAATCATCATAACGGCAATTGTGATCACAAATAACACATTACGACCTTTCCACTCTAATTTTGCGAAACTGTACGCAACTAAAGGACAGGATAATACGACACCCAAGGTACTGAACACCGTAATAGCCGTAGTGTTCTTTAAATAAGTATAAAAAGGAATATACTGAGTTGCATCGACATAATTCCTCCATTGAAAAGGATTTGGAATCCATTCAGGAGGATAAGTAAATACTTGCGTTATTGGTTTCAGCGATGTTGACACCATCCAGACAAAAGGAATAATAAAAAAGGCAGATGCAGCTAATAAACACACCTGCGCTAAGGTTACCTGGAACTTTTTCTTTATTTTTGGTTGCACTTTTAACCCTCCTTATTTCCCTTGATAATGAACCCAACGTTTTGACGTAATAAATATAACCGCCGTTAAAGCCATAATGATGACAAACAGAATCCAGGCCATCGCAGAAGCGTAACCCATCTTAAAAAATTTAAATGCATTATCGTACAAATACATTACATAGAACGTCAAAGAATTTGCAGGTGTCCCTTGACCTTGTGTCATTGTATACGGTAATGTAAACTGCTGAAAAGCTCCTATTGAACCCATTACCAAATTAAAGAAAATGACCGGGGTTAATAATGGAAGTGTTACACTAATTGTCTTTTGGAACCAATTAGCACCATCAACTTCAGCAGCTTCATAAAGCTCATTCGGAATGTCACCTAATCCAGCAAGATAGATGATGACAGGTTGACCAATCGCCCATAAGGACATTAATATCAAGGATGGTTTTGACCATAATTCACTTCCAAGCCAATTCGGCCCTGGAATACCAACTACATCAAGCAATGAATTAACTAATCCGAAACCAGGATTCAATAGCCACATCCACAGAACCGCCAAGGCTACCTGTGGAACTAAGGTAGGTAAAAAGAAAATAGTGCGATAGATTGCCATTCCTTTTACTTTCATGTTAAGCATCATCGCTAAAGCTACACCAATAATAATACTTAAGGGAACGAAAAATACCGCAAAGTAAACCGTGTTGTAAATGGATTTCCAAAACAATTCATCGTTGAATAATTTATAGTAATTTTCTAGTCCTACAAATTCTCCCGGCTGTAATATACTGTAAGTCGTAAAACTGTAATAGATAGAAGAGAAGAGTGGAAATGCATAAAACAACACCAGACCAATAATCCAAGGAGATGCAAATAACCAACCTGGTATTGATGAACTTTTCGTTAGCTTTTTTCGTTGTTTCGCAACTACCGGCGCGTGAACAGCAGTGTTTATTTGCTCATTCTTAATTTCTTGTTTCAAAGAGTTTCCCCTCCTTCTGTTGTTAAGGCAAGGAGAGCAATCTCCCTGCCTTTATTACTACCTATTCTTTTAACGCCGAGTTCACTTTTTCATTTACTTTAGTTAGAATTTCCTCTGGAGTACCATTTCCACGCGTTGCACCTTCAACAGCGGATGCTAATTCATTCCAATAAAGTGATCCTTGAGTCATTACTGGCCTTGCATGAGATTCAGGAAGGATTTTGATAAACTGACTGAAGATCGGGTCATCTTTGTACCCAAGTTCTTCGTTTACTGAATCAATTACAGAAAAGTCTCGACTTATTTTACTAAATATTTTTTGTCCTTCTTCACCACCAAAAAACTTCAAAAATTCCCATGCCGCTTCCTTATTCTTTGCCCCTTTAGGAATTACAACTGACCAACCACCGGACCATGTCGTAAAGTTATCTCCTGTAGGAGTAGGCATAGGGGCAACACCGTAATTCAAGTCAGGTTTAAACTTTTCAATACTCGCTACACCAAAGTTACCATCTATTTTCATACTAAGTTGTCCGGTCAAAAACGGATCCATCGCCCCGGATCCCTGCGAATCTGTGAATCCAGCGATATCCTCTACTCCGTATTCCTTAGCGAAATCAGTAATCCATTGTAATGCTTCGACGTTTTTTGGATTATTTGCAGTTGCTGTTTGAGTAGAAGAGTCATAAAACTTTCCACCAAATGACCAACCCCATCCATAGAACCATCCTTGACCATACCAAGGTATAAAGCCAATTCGTTTAAATCTGTTCCCATCCTTTATAGTTAATTTCTTAGCAGCCTCTTCTAGTTCTGCTATTGTACTCGGCGGGTTTTCCGGATCTAAGCCCACTTCTTCAAATTGGTCTTTATTATAAAATAGTAGTCTAGAATCTGTTGTCGTTGGAATTGCATATAAATCTCCTTCATAGCTTGCTTCTTTCCATGAAAATGGATAATATTTATCTTGTGTTATCCCAGAAGACTCAGCTAAATCAGTAAGCTTTTCTAAGGAACCCTGAGCAGCCCAAGACGCCACCTCAAATCTATCAAAATATGCAACATCAGGCGGATTCCCTCCAGCAATTGCCGTTAAGAGTTTTTCATTCTGCCCCTCACCTTGGTTAGCTATATATGATGCATTAACTTTAATATCAGGATTCTGTTTTTCAAATTCTTTTATTACTTCCTCCACAGCATCACCAGATGTATCTGTCATAGAATGCCAGAAGGTTATCGTAGTTTTCCCTTTTCCTCCACCAGAACCCGAATCTGCATTCGAGTCACCCGTACTAGTTTGATCACCTGATGAACAACCCGTAATAAGCCCGAAAGAAATAAACATTAGAAGAAATACCAAAAATTTCATTTTATTAATACTCAAAAATATACCTCCCGTTTGTTTTTTTAATGCAGGACTACACTAATTGACCCTCCCTCCCATATTTTTTATAAACAAAGCTAAAAGAAGCTCTGATTACAGATGAATGAAAAAGTTATTTGTTTTAGAGTGAAGATTCTTAGTTGAGGTTATGCGAAAGATGAGGTAAAACACAAAACAATACATAAGTTAGTTGAGTTATATTGATATAATTATATAACATTTATATCCTTTGAATTAAAATCCCTTTAACACCTTACGATAAAAGGAAATAAAATGTTATTTTTTAAATTGTAACCGTTATCATTATTATACACAACAATTTTCGTATGTCAATAATACATTTTAAGTCATAGGTTATAAAACATATAATATTATAACATTTAATTTAATTTTAGGAACACAGGCCCTTTCAATTAGATGATGATGCCAGATAATACAATTGTTTATCCCTTTTAAATAAAACAAGACAAGGGTCAGCGATCACCCTTGCCTTGTTATTCATCCATGAGAAAAATATGCTTAATTTGTTCCATTCATAAGCTTTTTCAATTCTTCTACCGATAGTTCCGTATACTTTGCAACTACATCGTAAGACATTCCATCTTCTAGCATTCTTTTCGCCATAATTGTTTTACCTTCTTCTCTCCCCTCAGCCTTCACTATTCTCTCAAACTCGCCCAAAGAAATTGGCATACTGTCGTCGCAGTTATTATAAACCATTTCCTTTTCCTCCTTTGTTCGATTACTTGTTCTCTTAATTTTTTTGTTAATTCTAGTGGAATTTGTCGAAGAAGCGCAGGGACGAATCTTGCGCTTTCATTCAGATGATGTTGTTAGAACAAATTATTTACTCGTCAAATCAAAATCAAGCAAGGGTCAGCAATCACCCTTGCCTATATATTTATCGTGCTGAAAAGTGTGCTTATTTTATTTCATCCATAAGCTTTTTCAATTCTTCTACCGATAGCTCCGTATACTTCGCAACTACTTCGTAAGACATTCCATCTTCTAGCATTTTTTTGCAACCACTTTGTTACCTTCTTCCTTCACTTTTCTTTCAAACTCGCCCAAAGAAATTGGCATACTATCGCGGTTAATATAAACCATTTCCTTCCCTCCTTCGTTTCGATAACTTGTTCTCTTAGTTTTTTTGTTAATTCTAGTGGAATTTGTAGTAGGTAATCAATCTGGGGTGAAGAATGTAATAAACTCTTCAAACAATGGCAATGGCATTATTAACGAACAATTCCAATGTTCTAACAAAGGGTGAATTTCACTATGCACTGCATGGCATGTAATTGATTATGATGGATTATAGATAAAGACGATCCATGACTAACACAATTATATCACATAAATAGAACAAATGTTCTTTTTATTTAATGTCTTTTTAATTAAAAAAGAGAAGTGCGTGACACTTCCCTTCGTTTCGAAACGATGCATATCCTTTTATGTCCACATGTTAAGACAAACCTTATATAGGCTGGTTAAAAACGTTAAATGTGGGCAATCATATGCTTTTTACCGTTGTGCTTTGCAGTTAGAATCATTTTCACTGCATTCTCTTTTAATGTTGATGTTGCAAGTTATTTGGTGTGCAGACTGTGACAGCATCTAGATCATATTGGTATAGCATCCCTTATAACTGACGTATGCCTTTTCACCATAAGCCACCGCTTCTTCATTTACTCTTTCCTCTAAACTGCCACAAACGAATGTAATTTTCATATCAGGATGAACCGTAAGCCCGAAATATAAAAAAATAGCGCACCTTTACGGTACGCACAACGAACAGCCAGCTATCTGAAATTTTTTTCGGATAGTTGGCTATTTTGCACATGTGGCTTGGATATTTTCTGACCAAGGCATGTAGTTATGTAAAAGATCTGGCTGCTGGTGAATCGGTAAAGTTGGCAGCTCTGTTAGTAGCTTGACTAAATATTGATAAAAATCGATACCATTTGCTTTTACTGTTTCTGCTAAACTTAGACAAATAGCATTCGCTTTTGCACCTGCCTCGCTTACAGAGAACAGCCAATTTTTGCGACCGATTACGTTGGGACGAATTGCATTTTCCGCAGGATTATTATCGATTTCTAAATGACCATCATTAAGAAATGCTTTTAAACCATCTGCTCGGCTCAACGTATATTCAGCTGCTTTCGCCAACGCATTTTTACCGAAGAACAGTGAGCGATCAATCCAAGCGAAAAATTCATCCACGATGGGCTTTGATTCTTTTTGTCTGACTTGTTGGCGTTCTTCTGGTAAGAGGTGCTTGATTTTACGCTCAATCTGATACAACCGATCGCAGTAATCGACTCCTATTCGCCCGTTTATACTATCAGCTTTTAACCAATAACGCCTCGTGTGTGCCCAGCAGTTGGCGAACTGCACGTCAGGCAAATGACCGTAAGCTGAATAGCCATCGCAAATCACTGTTCCTTTAAAGCCTGTAATTAAGTCTTCCAATACAGCTCGGCTTCTTGATAAAGCGCTTTTGAAAAGGACTATAATAGGCCCTTGGCTTGGTACGCTACGGCATACCCAGTTATAAGCGTTCGATTGCCCGGATTTTCCGTCGGAACGTTTAATGATTTGGGCATAAGTTTCATCCACATGAAGCACAGATTTGGCTGTTAATAATTGCTTAATTAAATCATAAATTGGTTGAAGCCAATCTTCGGCAGCACGAATAACCCAGTTAGATAGGTTCTTATCATTTGTAAGTAGACCATATCGTTCCCATTCTTTTACCTGGCGGTAAAGAGGCAAGTACTGAATAAACTTATCATAGATAAGCTTAGCCAAAACAGTTGGTCCTGCAATGCTACGTTGAATGGCAGCTTGCGGTGCTTTCCCACGCTTGATTTGCGCTTTTTGAGTGGTATCTTTTTTGCACGCCGTGCACTCATAGGCATGCTCAATATGTTGCACACGCTTCATTGTAGCTGGAATGAATTTTGCTTCTTCACGTGCTATTGTTGTACCTACTTCTGTCATTTGATGAAGACAACAATCACATAGCGTATTAGCTGGATGATGGTGAACTTCTTCTATCTCAATATCGTTGCTAAATGAATCGTTTCTCTTTTTCTTCGATACTTTACGGACAACGGTATAGCTAACTGTTTCTGTGCTTTGTTCTTCTGTCTGCTCAGAATCGTTAAAAGACGGATCGTCTTCAAATAAAGAGCCTTGACCGTCTGGTGCTTGATACTTTGACTTTTCTGATTTAGAACCATATAAAGCTTTGGTTAATTGGCGGATTTGTTCGGTTAATGCCTCGTTCTGTTTTAAGGCCTTATCGAGTTTTTCCGAAAGCCTATTGTTTTGCTGATTGGAATTGGTCAATTGCTCCTCAAGAAGCTGAATTAATTTTTCATATTGTGCCCCATTATTTGAAGAAACATTAACCATTCGTCTCACCACTTTTCGCCCGTTTTCGTTACTTCTATTATACCATTTGGGACAAGAAAAATGAAGCTAAAAATGGCTATAAATCAACGTTTTGGTAGATTTAGAACACTCCTTTTGGTGATGGTTTTATTGCTTTTGGCTGCTGAATGGCTAACCCTTCTAGCAGCCAGCGAACCTCCTTTTGTGAAAGATTGCGTACTTCATTTTCATCTTTTGGCCATTGAAGTTTGCCGTTATCCAAACGTTTGTAAAGCATAGCGAATCCATCACCATCAAAGTACAAACATTTATAACGATCCTTGCTCCATCCGGAGAATAGGAAAATGGAATCGCCGTATGGATCCAGTTTGAATGTATCCTGAATCAGTGTGGCAAGGCCATCAATCCCTTTTCGCATATCAGTTTTTCCACAAATAATATAAATGTTTTTGACGCTTGTATAATCGTACTTCACGGATGTTTCAGCTCCCTCATAATGGTCCGGATTACGTACTCATCTACGCCGCTATGAAGGGAGATTTCAACGTTTGCCATTTTGATTGTGCAAATGCTGGTTAAAGATTCTTTTGGAGAAGTGGGTGGTAAATCCTTTTTACTCTCGGTATGAAGTGTAACGGGGACGATGGTTAATTTTTGTTGTGGCATAGAAAAAGCACCTCCTTTGATTGATATAAGTATCATACCAAGGGGTGCCATGTGTTTGAAATGCGTGGTTTAAATGGGGGCTTACGATGAACCGCCAATTATACCAATTATTAATATCTTCATAGAGATCTCCTCCTGAAAATTAACCTTTCACTGAACCCGAAGTAAGACCAGAAACGATTCGTTTTTGGAAAAGAAGAACAATCACAACAATCGGAATTGTAACGATGACCGTTGCAGCTGTAATATCTCCCCATGGTACCGTAAATTCACTTTGATACATGGCAAGACCAACAGGTATTGTTCTCCACTCATTCTCCGTATTGATGGTTAAAGCAAATAAAAACTCATTCCAGGCTGCAATAAAGACTAAGATGGCTGTTGTAAACACACCCGGTGCCGCGAGAGGAAAAATAATTTTTCTGTATGTTTGTAAAGGTGTCGCCCCATCCAGTTTAGCTGACTCTTCCAGTTGCGTAGGGATCTTTTGAAAAAAAGTAGACAAGAGCCAGATTGCCAGTGGCAAACTTACCGTAATATACGGAATAACCAAACCACCATAACTATTTCGAAGCCCGAGACTCGAAATCAAGTTATATATCGGTGAAATGATTGCAACCTGAGGAAACATTGCAGACGCGAGTACCAAACCTAGAAATAAACCTTTAAAACGAATAGGTAGCCTTGTAACAGCATATGCCGACATCGACGCCAGACCCACTGCTACTAATGTTGTAATTGAAGAAACTACAAAACTGTTCCACATGTATTTTAAAAGAGGCTGAGATGTTAGCGCTGATTTATAGGAACTCATTGTAACATTTGAAGTAAACCAATCAAATGAAGAGAATATTTCTTTTGTCGGTTTAATTGACGTTAAAAACACCCATATGAATGGAAACATGGTTAGAAAAATAAAAATTGCTATCGTAATATAAAAGCTAATACCTGCCTTCTTATTCATAGATATCCCCTCCTATCTGTTTGCCTTTTTCTCAAAAAGATCACTTCCAATGAATCGAATAAAAAGAACACTGATTAGAACAATGCAAAGGAAGACAATAATAGAGAGTGCAGATCCAGCACCAAAGTTTTGTTGCGAGAAAAAAGTTTTGTACGCGTAGACCGAAATGGATTCTGTAGAATTAGCAGGGCCACCACCGGTTAATACGTAAATTAAGTCAAATACACGAAAAGCATCAAGCGTTCGAAATAGCACGGCGACTAAAATAGTTGATTTTAGCATTGGTAACGTAATCTTAAAAAACTGGTTGAAGCGATTTGCCCCATCAACCTGAGCCGCTTCATATAATTGGCCAGGTATTGTCTGCAGACCTGCTAGGAGTAGAAGTGCCATATAGGGTGTTGTCTTCCATACGTCAGCTAGAATGATAGAAATGACTCCACCTGCACTAGTTGATAATAAATATCCAGTGTCAGCAATTAGCCCGATTCTTTCCAAATAATAAGCGATAATACCAGATTGACCATCATATAGAAAACGCCACATCATTGCTGCAACAGCAGTAGGGATCGCCCATGGAATTAGTACTGAAACCCTAACTAATCCCCTTCCGTGAAATACACGGTTAATGATTAATGCAATGATTAAACCGAATACCAACTCAAGTAAAACAGAAATTACAGTAAACATAGAAGTGAGAGATAATGACGACCACATCCGTCCGTCAAACAAATAATTAATATAATGTTCAAATCCAATAAAATTTGATTGAAGAATACTAGATTCGAGTGTAGTAAGTTGCTCCTTCACCGTTTTAATCGCGTTTGCCATATCAGTGGAGCTAGCTTCTACTCTTGATAAGATGTTAAGTGTTTCCTGTATGTAATTCTTGTAGGTTAAAGCAAAATCATTATCAATACTTGAATACCTTAGCTCATCATCGTTAACAGGTTCGAAGTTTATTAACATCTCTTCAACCATTTGATACTTTTGTTCTATCTCGGTATCTGCAAGCAATTGCTGGTGGAAACTGTCTAGGCCTGCAATCAAATCACTAAAGGTTTCTTTTTGCAATCCTGTTTCGTCAAAACTTTGGAGATTCTTCATTGAATTATTAACAAGAAAGTAATTGTCCGCATAGCGCTCTAAATCTATATGAGCACTGAGCATCTTTTCGGAACGTGTCGGATCATTCAATTGGTAATCAAACATACTGTTCCAAAATGAAACTGTTATGGGCCATATAATAACTGCAATAATTAAGATAATAGACGGGAGAATCATCAAATAGCCTAACTGTTTTTCATTTAATGAAAATGATCTTTTTCGGTTGACCTTATTGTTATCCCTCTTAATCGATGTTACCGATTTTGAGAGAGAGGTATTATGGTTATCCATCTAAGGGCCCCTTTCTTTTATTTTAGGGGAGATGAACGATTCATCTCCCCTATATGATTATTATGTTATTGGTCTAAAGCTTCCGTAATTTTCTTTTCCATGTTCTCAACAGCTTGTTGAGCTGTAATATCACCAACAAGGGCACTTGAAAGTTCAATTTGCATAATATCAGAAACTTCAGGATAGATTCCTGTTACCGGACGTGGAACTGCAGTCAATAATGTTTCAACAAAATCAGGATTTCCAAAAATCGGCACAGCTTCAGTAACATCCTCATCTTCATAGAGAGCTTCAATGGTAGGAGGTCTTCCGTCTGTCATAGCAGAAATCTTCTGTCCTTCTTCACCCGTGATGAATTTCACAAACTTCCAAGCTTCCTCGGTATTTTCAGTAAATCGACTAATCATCGTCATCCATCCACCTAAAGTAGCTGCAGAGCCTTTATCACCAGCAGGAAGTAAAGCTGTTCCTACATTTTCACTTACAACAGAACGTTCTTCATCTAGGGCTGAATTCCACATGTAGGGCCAATTTCGTGCGAATACTGCGTGTCCATCTATAAATGCTGTTTCTGTTTCAAGTTCGCGAAAGTTTACGATGTTACTAGGTGTAATGTCCGATT
This sequence comes from Aquibacillus salsiterrae, assembly GCF_028416595.1. Taxonomy (GTDB): domain Bacteria; phylum Bacillota; class Bacilli; order Bacillales; family Amphibacillaceae; genus Aquibacillus_A; species Aquibacillus_A salsiterrae. The sequence continues at coordinate 51,174 of NZ_JAMQKC010000004.1, forward strand.
GAACAATCTCAATCATTTTTTCAATTCCTTTGATTGCTTCTGGGCTATTTATTACAACTTCCCCATTCTCGTCAATCACACTTCCCCCATAGCCTTCGATAAATTCAATAGCATTTACAACCAATCCTTCATATTGATTCGCCTGCAAAGCATATCCGATGTCTGTGCCGTTTTCCCCTTTATATTCTTCAGCCATTTCTATTAATTCATCCCAAGTTGTTGGAGGGGTTTCAACAATGTCTTTCCTATAAAATAGTAGTGCTGCATTAGTGTAACGAGGTATCGCCCACTGCCTACCATCTATATTACCGGCACGAACAGTTCCAGGAAAATACTCATCTAACTTTATATTGTCTCTTTCAATAAAACGGTCAAGAGGTAATGAATATTCAGATTGTACAAATTCTGCCGGCCAAATGACATCAGCATCGAATACATCAATTTCTGAACTTTTTCCCGCAAATGTAGTGACAAAGTAGTCATGTGCTGCACTCGTATCCGGCAATTCAAGTAGATTAATTTTAATGTTTGGATTTTTTTCTTCAAACGCTTGAATTAATGGGTCTACATTACCAGCTTTAGACTTTGCCCATGTAATTGTGATAGTTTCTTCTTCCATTTTTTCAGTTACTTCTGGTTCTTCAGTTTTGTTACTTCCTTCATCGTTTTCGGATGACTCAGGCGTAGTTGTCTTCCCTTGCCCACTACACGCCGCTAATATCAAAATAAATGTAATTATTAAAAAATAAAGTAACGATTTTGCTTTCATCATAAAAACCTCCTCTAGTTACTGATTATTTCAGATAGTTTTAACAGAATTTCTTTCGATAAGATTTGCCTTTAGAATAATTTCCTCGGATCGCATTGACTGAATGTTATTGATAGATTCAATCATTTTCTGAATTGTTATTTTACCCATCTGTTCGATGGGCTGTTGTATTGTCGTCAATTCCGGGGAAACGAATGTCCCTATTGGCTGGTTATCGAAACCCATAACTGATATATCCTGAGGAACTTTCCACCCGGAATCTAGTGCTGCTTTGATAAATCCAACAGCTATTTCATCCCCTCCACTAAAAACTGCAGTTGGCCTAACTCTCATATTTGCAACATTATTAAAAACCTCAATACCACCGGCAGTTCCGTATACATTGTCAAAGATCCAGTCCTTATTAATTTTTAAACCTGATTCTTTCAGTGCTTTTTCATAGCCTTGTTTTCTTCCGACCGAAATGTTAAATTGCGATATACCGCCACAAAAAGCAATTTTCTCATGCCCGTTGTCAATAAAATGTTTAGTTCCAATATACGCGGCTTCCTCGTGATCAAGACCAATGCTCGGGACTTCTACCTTTGGATCAAATTGATTACAACAAACGATAGGACCATAATTAACAAATTCTTTTATGTTTTCCCAGTAGTTGGCCATTGAAGCAAGAATAATGCCGTCGACTTGATTTGTAATGAGTAATCTAAGAAAATCAATTTCTTTTTTCTTACTATTTCGAGTGTTACAAAGTAATAACTGGTATCCCAATTTTATGACATCTTTCTCAAGTTCCTCTAACAACAATCCAAAGAATGGATTGCTAATACTTGAAACTATGACAGCAATTGTTTTAGTTTTTATATTTCGTAGGCGCTGTGCAGAAACATTAGGCATATAATCTAATTGTTCTATTGCTTCCTTGACTTTTTTTCTTTTTTCTTCACTGACATGGGGATGGTCATTGATAACCCTTGAAACTGTTCCCCTTGATACCCCCGATAGTCTAACAACATCTTCAATTGTTATAGCTTTTGTCTTTATTTTCATTATTCCACCTCAGACTATAAATCTACTAATATTTTATCCCTCCTACGTTTCACCGTTGGGAACGTTCACATAGAGGTCGTTTTTAAATTGGGAACGTTCACACTTCCACGGTAACAATATAACACGTAAGCGCTTTCTTTGCAACAATATTTTAAAATTCATTATATATTTACTAACATTCACAAAACTTTGTATGTTCAAAAGCTCGATTGACTGTTACAGCGATACACATTCGAGATAATCTATCAGCGCCATCACTACTATAACGATTCTGTACCTAGTAAACATAAAAGTTGTATGCTCTATAGGAGAGTCATAAGATCTGCCTTGGAGTTCCTTTTGAAGTTTTGAAAAGAGATTTAGTCGTTTTAAATAAGTAATCAATGTCCCAGTGCATTCCATAAATGCGTATTAACTCTTTTCACTAAACGTACAGTTCATTACTCCTATAGCTAACCACTGACTTTTCTAATTTCGGTTTCGCACAAAAAAACGCAGGAACTATTCTTTTAGAGAACAATCGGAAGTTTTGCGATAAAGAAGACATAACTAGCGGATTTGATCTGCTAGTTATGTCTTTTTCTGATTATGTATTAAGCGTACACGTGAAATTTCTGATTGTCACAGAAGAATGGTTTAATGATACCTGATACTTTAATGGACATTTGTCCTTTTGAAGTACCAGGTACCTTTTTTCGGAGCTCAACGAACTGCCAAACGGGAGTTAAGATTGTAGGTTAACTACCGTTGTGGATGTGCAAGAACCCTCTCAGCCATTTAAAAAATATGTCGACTAGTTGTTTGTGATAAATCCTAACACGATTAGTTATTTCCCTTTATTAATCGTTTAGAATTACTAAACATAAAGATAAAATCTTTCAATAACAGGAGGGAAACCGAATGAAATTCAATCAAACCGCAAAAACTTTCGTAACCGTCTCAGTATGTAGCGCAATTTTAACCATGCCCACTTTGAGTTATGCAGCTAACGGAAACGCTGAATCTGCTATTTCCAAAAATCAAACTGCTGTAGAAAATGTCTTGAAAAATCCGAATGCAGGACAGTCTACTGGAATCGGAACTTTCCAAGTGGAAGAAACAACAATTGCACAAATTCAAAAAGCTCTTCAGACAGGGCAACTTACCTCTGTTAAACTAGTCCAAATGTATATAGACCGAATCAAGGCTTATGATCAAAAAGGACCGGCCATTAATTCAGTTTTAACTCTAAATCCCGACGCGCTTGAAATTGCTGCCGAAATGGACAAGCAGCGTGGCAAAGGCAAAAAAGGTCCTTTATACGGTATCCCAGTTCTTTTAAAAGACAATGTGGACACAAAAGATAATATGCCAACAACAGCTGGAACAATTGCCTTAAAGGATAACTACGCAAGCAAAGACTCATGGGTTGCAGCAAAACTTCGCGAAGCAGGTGCAATCATTCTCGGAAAAACAAACATGAGTGAGTGGGCATATTTCATGACACAAGGTGCTCCAAGTGGTTATAGCGCCATAGGCGGACAGGTGAAACACCCTTATGGACCAGACACATTTCCTGCTGGAAGTGTAGGGGGATCAAGTTCAGGGTCTGGGGCAGCTATTGCATCGAACTTCGCTACTGTAGCAATCGGTACTGAAACATCTGGTTCTATCCTTAGTCCGTCTAGCGCAAACTCAATTGTTGGAATTAAACCGACAGTTGGTTTAGTGAGCCGCACAGGAATTATTCCCCTTTCTATGAGTCAAGATACAGCTGGTCCAATGGCACGAACTGTTAAAGATGCAGCAGTTACATTAGGGGTGTTAACAGGTGTTGATCCGACAGATCCCATTACCGAGACAAGTGAAGGAAAAGCATTAACTGATTATACTAAACACCTTAAAATTAATGGATTAGATGGCGCACGAATCGGTATTGATTACGGATACCTTAGAAATAGTGAACAAAGAGAGGTTATCGAAGAAGCAATAGAGGTAATGAAGAGCCAAGGAGCTATTATTGATGAGGTAACTATCCAACGACTTACTCATCGTTCTCAAGTATTGTGGTATGAATTTAAACATAATTTAAATGATTATTTGAGTAAAACTTCTGATGATGTACCAGTTAAAACCCTTGCAGATATCATTGAATTTAATAAACAAGATCCAGAGGTTAGAATGAAGTATGGCCAAATTCACTTAGAACGGTCTCAAGCTCTCAGCGATAGCTTAGACAATCCGACTTACCTAGAACAACGTGCGAATGACCTGAAATACTCTAGAGAAGCTATTGACTCTGTTATGAAAGATAATGATCTTGATGCATTACTTTTTGCTAATAATAATGGCGCAGCAACACCTGCTAAAGCAGGATACCCATCTATTACCGTCCCAGCAGGTTACACAGAATCCGGTATGCCTGTTGGTGTTACATTCTCAGCAACGGCTTATAGCGAAGCACGTTTAATCGAACTTGCCTATTCCTATGAACAGCATTCAAAAGTTCGTGTTGCACCCGTGTGGAAATAAATAATTTTTTGGAAGCGCAAGAACCCTCTCCGCGGTTCCGTTTGCAATATAACAAGGCAAGGGGCGTCAATTCACCCTTGCCTTGTTATTCATCCATGAGAACAGTGTGTTTAATTTATGCAATCCATAAGCATTTTCAATTCTTCTACCGATAGCTCCGTATACTTCGCAACTACTTCGTAAGACATTCCATCTTCTAACAATTTTTTCGCAACCGTCCTCTTTGCTTCTTTTTCACCTTCTTCTCTTCCTTCTTTTTTGCTTTCTAATTTACCCTCTGCTTTAAATCCGTTTGCAATGGCAATACTAGCAGCGAAATATGTAAATGAAACAAAAGGTGATGCAGAACAACGCTATCAGTTTAAGGTTAAATTAATGAAATTACTGTTGCAAAAAAGCAAGTATCCTCACGAATATAATAGTATGTATATCTCGGTATTAATCTACTTCATTGATTACCTACTGCAAATTCCACTAGAATTAACAAAAAAACTAAGAGAACAAGTAATTGAAACGAAGGAGGGAAGGGGAATGGTTTATATTAACCGCGATAGTATGCCAATTTCTTTGGGCGAGTTTGAGAGAATAGTGAAGGCTGAGGGGAGAGAGGAAGGCTGATTTAAGTAGTTTGTCTTCACTGTAGTCACTAATTTTAAACAAATTGTATTGATACGTTAACGAGGTCCTTTATTTCAATGTGAATAATAAGCCATTTTTCCTCACCAGCCTTGACCCCCGCTTACTAAAACAAGGCAAGGGTCAGCAATCACCCTTGCCTTGTTATTCAACCATAAGCTTTTTCAATTCTCCTACCGAAAGCTCCGTAAACTTTGCAACTACTTCGTAAGACATTCCATCTTCTAGCACTTTTACAACAATTCTATTCGAGTTTTTTTTGCCATTCTATTTCTTGTTTCCGTTTCTTTTCATTAATAATCTCTTTAAACAATTCTTCAATCAGGATAAAATTGTGTAGAAAAACAAATATGCTATTATTTCCACCATGATGATACCAAAATAATGGAGATACCAAATACCGGCATCTCCAGTTTACTATATTAAATGGTCTTAACAGCTGCATATACCTCTTCTAATGTTTTTCCCATTGATGATTCTACGGCTGCAACATAGCCCCCTTCAACTAGCGGAACATTTTCTCCGACTATGATGTTTTCATATCCAGAAAGTTCAACTGCTAGTTCAGCATTCATCATTGCGCTTCCAAGGTCATATAGGAGCAAGACACCTTTTTCATTGTATACCTCTTCAATAGCTGCTAAGATCTTGTCGATACTTGTTCCAATTTCACCATCATTCGTACCACCAGCAACACTAATTGGAACATCAGTCATAACTTGGCTTATTAGGTCATAAACTCCATCAACTATCTTTGAACTATGTGAGATTAGAACTATTCCAACTGATGACATGTAGTTATTTCGCTCCTTCTGAAAGTACTTCTGCTAGGGCTTCGAATAAATAATAGGAGGACATAGATCCCGAATCAATGTGTCCAATTGATCGGTCACCAAGGTATGAAGCCCGTCCTTTTGTGGCCTTTACATCTTTCGTTGCTTCTGCTGCCTCCCTTGCTACATCTTTTAGTTTATCTGAATTAAATTCATTAGTTTCCTTAAAAAGTTTTACAACAGGAGACCACACATCGACCATAGTCTTTTCTCCCGGTTGCGCTTTACCTCGCATGATGATTCCATTTAGCGCCTCGTCTACACCAGTAGTAAATGTTTCAAAAGTAGATTCCTTTTCGTTTAGAGCCATTGATAATTTTAAAAAGGCTGTACCGTATAAAGGTCCGGAAGCACCACCAACTTTACTCATCAGGGTCATCGCAACATCTTTTAATACATCTGATGAAGAATTATAATTAGTAGCAGATATTTTTGACACTACTTCGCTGAAGCCTCGCGATAAGTTTATACCATGATCGCCATCACCGATTGCCTGATCTAAGGAAGTAAGGTATTCTTTGTTTTCTTGCACTTTAATACTCATTTTTTCCATCCACATAATTGTCTGTTCAGTCGTTAACAAAATATCAACTCCCTTTTTATTCAGTAAAATCCTTCTTTTATCATAAAACTACGACATTCGTTTTACAAAATAGAATGTCGTAGTTTATTACTTCCCAATCAACTATACTCTGAATGCAGACGCTTGAGATTTTGCGTTAAGTAAATCTTTCAACTCATCATCTAATTTTAATATCGAGATCGAGCATCCTGCCATTTCTAGGGATGTCATATATTCACCAACAAACGTTTTATATACCTTTATTCCTTTGTCAGCTAGAATAGAATGAACTTTAGCATTGACGATATACAATTCCATTTCAGGAGTAGCACCAAGTCCATTGACCATTACTGCTACCTCTGAACCTGTATAATCAATGTCATCCAAAATCCTTTTCGTTAGTTCAGTAGCTATTTCGTCAGCAGTTGTAATATTTTTACGTTCAATACCAGGTTCACCATGAATACCTATACCAATTTCCATTTCATTTTCATTAAGCACAAAACTTGGTTTTCCAGCTGCAGGAACAGTACAAGGACTAAGTGCCATCCCCATAGAACGAACATTCATGTTGACCTTTTCAGCAACAGCTTTTACTTCGGCAAGCGAACCACCACTTTCAGCTTTTGTTCCTGCAATTTTATGAACAAAAATTGTTCCAGCTATACCACGACGACCAGTTGTAAAAGAACTATTTTCGACAGCAACATCGTCATTTACAACTACCTTTTCTACCTCAATCCCTTCAGCTTCAGCTAGCTCAGCAGCCATTTCAAAATTCATCACGTCACCAGTATAATTTTTAATAATGAGAAAAACGCCAGACCCACCATGGACTGCTTTAATCGCTTCAAGAATTTGGTCAGGAGTAGGTGAAGTGAAAACCTCTCCCGCAACAGCAGCATCGAGCATACCCGGACCAACATACCCAGCATGAGCAGGCTCATGACCACTGCCTCCTCCACTTATAAGAGCTACTTTATTTGCGACTGGAGCATCTTTGCGAGCTATCACCGTTGTGTCAGGCACCACCTTTAGTCTATCAGGGGATGCAAGCTCGATACCTTTTAACATATCCATGACTACCTTATTTGGGTCGTTAATAATTTTTTTCATTTAAATCTCTCCTTCTCGGAAAAATAGTTATAATTTACTTAAGATTAGTAATTTAATAACCTCATCGCAAGTCCACTGAAATGACGCTATTTTTTATAACACTTGATCTTCCTTTGTCTCACCTGTTTGTCCTTGTTCTGGATTAACCGCTTCATAAAGCATACGATTTAATTCATTAGTATATTCATTTATTTGATACCCTGACCAATTAAAGACAGTAGACATGTAATCAATTACTACCTTTTGATGTTGCTTAACCCAGTTGATATTGAAGAATAAGGCATCTGTTCTTCTTATAAAAAAATCAACAGGCTTATAGCAAAGCTCGTAGTCAATTGCATATCTCAGTAATGCGTAAACAAATGGATCTAAGTCTAGATGTTTTGGTTGTTTTTTTTCCTCTTGGTAGATTTCAAAAATTATCATTGCATTAGAGCCGTAGCGATGAACAATTTCCGTAGCTTCTTTTTCCGTAAACCCTAGTTGTTTTCCTTGGGTAATAGTCTTTGACTTGAACAATTCAAAGCCTTTAGACCCACCGACGTCTCCACCAGAAATCGGCAAATGTTTTGTAGACGACTTAGCAAAAAGTTTTGCTTCATTTTTTTCTACCTTTTTTGCCACCAGATCGACAACACTTTCCGCCATTTTACGATACCCTGTAAGTTTTCCGCCAGCGATTGAAATTAAGCCAGACTCAGACTCAAATATTTCATCTTTTCTTGAGATTTCAGATGGGTCTTTCCCCTCTTCATAAATTAAGGGACGTAATCCTGCCCAACTTGACTCAATATCCTTTGACCTAATATTTACCTGCGGAAACATGGAATCTATAGCCTTTAGAAGATAATCACGGTCATCCATAGTCATCGTAGGATGAGCAATATCACCTTCGTAAACGGTATCTGTTGTCCCCACATAAGTTTTTCCGTCTCGAGGGATTGCAAAAATCATTCGACCATCCGGCGTGTCAAAATAGATTGCTTGTTTTAACGGGAAGCTAGATTGATCAAAAACCAAATGAATCCCCTTTGTTAATCTTAACGTTTTTCCTTGCTTGGAATTATCCATTTCTCTTAAAGTATCTACCCATGGCCCGGTTGCATTAACGTAATATCTTGCTGATATAATTCTGTTCTCACCGTTAATTTGATCCTTAACCTCAACACCCATAAGCTTTCCATTCTTGTAGTGGAATTTATCAGCGCTCGCATAGTTTAGAGCTAAAGCACCTTTCTCAACTGCCTTTTTCATAACTTCTATTGTTAATCTAGCATCATCAGTTTTATATTCGACATAGCAGCCAGCTCCTTTTAAGTTCTTATCATTAAGCAATGGCTCTCGTTCAAGTGCTTCTGACTTATTAAACATCTTTCGTCGTTCGCTTTTTTTCACTCCAGCTAAGAAGTCATAGACTCTCAATCCTAGATTAGTTGATAGTGGACCGAATGTTCCACCATTGTAAAAGGGTAGCATCATCCACTCAGGTGTTGTGACATGAGGGCCATTTTCATAAACAACCGCTCGTTCTCTACCAACTTCAGCCACCATTTTCACTTCAAACTGTTTTAAATAGCGTAACCCTCCATGAACTAGTTTTGTAGATCTGCTTGAAGTACCTGCAGCAAAGTCTTGTTTCTCTATGACTGCAACTTTCATTCCCCTTGTTACAGCATCGAGCGCAATCCCAGCACCTGTAATTCCTCCACCAATGACGAGTAAATCAAGCTCCTCATTCTCCATCTTGTCATACGTCTGTGATCGATTCAGACTTGAAAATAACATATTCCATCGCTCCCCTTTTTTTAGTAACGATGTCATTTTCTTGATATTCTCCATGTCCCTAACAAAGAAAAGCATCTAAATTAGAAAAGAAAAGAGGCCACAGATACCCCTATGAAATTATTTCATTAGAGCACTGTGGCCTTCTCTTTTCTCCGCACCATCCTATTAACTTGTATTACTATTATAACATACTTGAGAGTTAATTATTAACCATTTATTTAAAAACTCTCGTTGCTTCTACGGCCTTTTGCCAACCAGAATAAAGCTGTGTACGATTTTCTTCAGACATTTCGGATGTAAATGTACGTTCTTTCTTCCACTGTTTAGCAATTTCTTCACGATTTTCCCAATAACCAACTGCGAGTCCTGCGAGATATGCAGCACCTAATGCGGTTGTTTCATTTACCTCTGGGCGTTCGACTGGTACATCAAGAATATCACTTTGGAATTGCATTAAGAAATTGTTTTTTACTGCACCACCATCAACTCTTAATGCTTTTAAATCGATGCCAGAATCAGCGATCATCGCATCCAACACGTCTTTTGTTTGATATGCAAGTGATTCCAATGTTGCACGAACGAAGTGCTGTTTATTGGTTCCGCGAGTGAGTCCGAATACGGCTCCACGTGCATCACTATCCCAATACGGGGTACCAAGACCTACGAATGCCGGAACAAGATAAACACCATCAGTTGACTCAACTTGTGTGGCAAGAGTTTCTGTTTCTGGTGCACTTTCAATCAGTTTTAAACCATCACGTAACCATTGAACAGCTGAACCAGCAACAAATATACTACCTTCTAATGCATATTCTACTTTTCCATCAATTCCCCATGCTAAAGTTGTTAATAATCCATGTTTAGATGGGACAGCCTTCTCACCTGTATTCATAAGCATGAAACATCCCGTACCATAGGTATTCTTTGCCATTCCACTTTCATAGCACGCTTGCCCAAATAATGCAGCTTGCTGGTCACCAGCAATTCCTGCAATTGGTACTTCATGGCCAAAAAAGTGATATGAAACTGTATTCCCATAAATCTCAGAGGAAGGACGTACTTCCGGTAACATGCTCTTCGGGACAGTTAAGATGTCTAATAAATCTTGATCCCATTCTAACTCATAGATATTGTACATCAGTGTACGTGATGCATTAGAATAATCAGTAACATGCTTTTCTCCGCCAGTTAACTTATATATCAACCATGTATCAATTGTTCCAAATAGCAAGTCACCTTTGTCAGCTTTTTCTCTCGCACCTTCAACATTATCAAGAATCCATTTGACTTTTGTTCCAGAGAAATAAGGGTCGATTAATAAGCCTGTTTTTTCTCTGAATAAATCATTATGCCCTTGATCACGTAGTTCTTTACAAATCCCTTCTGTTTGACGTGATTGCCAAACAACAGCTTTATAAATCGGCTTACCTGTATTTTTATCCCAAACAACAGCTGTTTCTCGTTGGTTGGTAATCCCAATACCAGCTATCTGCGCCGGTTCCACATCTGCTTTCCTTAAAACTTCAGCAATAACTGATAACACAGAAGTCCAAATTTCATTAGCATCATGCTCAACCCAACCTGGTTTCGGGAAAAACTGTTCAAATTCCTTTTGTGCAGTTTCAACTATTTCACCATCATGATTAAACAAAATCGCTCGTGAGCTAGTAGTACCCTGGTCTAAAGATAAAATAAATTTTTTCATTTATATTCCTCCCTCAAATATTTAAATAGCCTTTTCAATCGTTTCTGCTGCATGTGACTTTTCTTTCTTTAGTTCTGCATTTACAGCTGCAATAATGATTCCTCCAATGATAATTGATAATACCCAAAACGAAACAGAAAATTCACCAGCGAAAATAGCTTTATAGAAAAGCGCCCCATAGACGCCACCTAAAATCGGTCCTACAACCGGTATCCAAGCATAACCCCAGTCTGAACCTCCTTTACCGATGATTGGTAGAACAGCATGAGCAATTCGTGGTCCAAGATCACGAGCTGGATTAATCGCATACCCAGTTGTACCACCTAGTGACATACCGATTGCTACTATTAATAAACCTACAATTGCAGGATTTAGCCCTTGTGAAAATTCATTTGCTCCAATAAAGGATAAACCCATTAAAAGGACAAACGTACCAATAATTTCACTTACTAAGTTAGACAGAGGACTACGCACTGCTGGATCTGTTGAAAATACAGCTAGCTTTGCTCCCTTATCTTTGGTCTCCTTCCAGTGTGGAAGATATTGAAAGTAAACAATTGCTGCTCCGATAAATGCGCCAATCGTTTGAGCAAGTATATACGAAGGTACCTTTTCCCAAGGAAAATCACCTACTGACGCCAAACCAATAGTAACGGCCGGGTTTATGTGTGCACCTGAAATACTACCAACTGCATAAACTGCCATCGTAACAGCAAGACCCCAACCAATTGATATGACAATCCAACCCGATCCTTCTGCTTTTGATTTTTTTAATACGACACCACCTACAACTCCACCACCAAAAATTATCAAAATCATTGTACCAATAAGTTCTGCTAAAAACTCTGACATCGAAAACCACCCCTTAATCATAGTTTAGAAGATGTAAACCTTAACAAATTACGTGCACGTATCAATAGAGACCAAAAAAGCCTACACTACAAGATATGTACTTTTTCCTAGGAAAGTACAAAACTTGTTGTGTGGGCTCCGAATCTCCATCACAATTTCTTAACTTGTTATAGATACATAATATATCATTATTGTAAACGCTGTCAATACATCGAATCATTTTTATTCAAAAAATTAAAATAAAACGGTTCAACACTTTTGGGATAAATAAATTCATTGATTAAATAAAAGAACTCGGACAAGTTGCATTAATTAATCTTACTTTATTTATCCCAAAAGCCTAATTTGTAGGAGGTTACCCCATGGACCAGATTAAGAGATCAGGCGAAAACGAAATCTCAAATTTTTCACGGCTCCTTTTCTTCTCATCAAGTATATCTATAACATTCCAGTATTAGAATTTTTACCAACTTGAACTTCTTTGGCTATTTTATCAGTAGACACAATTAGCGTTTGTATACATATTGAAGGTCACGAATAGAAAGACGTTTCATCAATTCCAGAGATCACTTCTTGAAGTAGTTATCGCCTGTGCGCCACCCGCTAATGCATTACGTACATCTTGTGTAGTTCTTATTAGTCCACCTGCAATAATAGGAAGGCCTGTCTTATCATAGATTTCTGAGATAATTGAAGGTACAATTCCTGGTAAAACTTCAATATAATCAGGTTTCAGATTATTTATTAACTTAATATTGTGGTTTATCGCTGTACTATCTAGAGCGAATAACCTTTGGATAGCTATTACCTTATGTTTTTTTGCAGAGGATATCACACTACCTCTTGTTGATAATATACCATCCACTTTTAAATCATTCACCAAGTATTCCATGCCAAATTCGTCAGCTTTTAGCCCTTGGATTAAATCCGCATGTACAAAAACAATTTTGTTTTTTTGTTTGGAATACTTGACTAAATTACCAATCTGCGAAAGTCTTGTCTCCAAGAAAATAACGTGATTATGATTACCCTCTATTGCCTTCTCGAAATCTTTCATATTTCTTATTGCCGGTAATATTCCAGTTAATTCCATATAAATTCTCCAATTCTTATATTTTTAGAGCCAATGCCAATTTTCATCGCGTTCGATTTAATCGGATCTGCCCACATATTAATAGTATGAAAATCAATCGGCTGATAAGACGACCTTACGCTAAAAATATTTATCTCAAGCTACTAAAATGTGTCAACCAAGGGAGATTTAATAACTTCTAGGAATGGTATTTCCAATATCCCGCTTATCGAAAATGTCAGAAAAGGCTCGATAAAACGGTGGAACCTTATTGATTTTCCGGCTTGTATGTAAAACGTCTATATCAGGTAGTTCTGACCCCGGTAATGGATTGACTTCTCCGTACTCTTTACGCAAGGGGATGTTCCACTTTTTTATGTTTCGCGCTTCTACTAATATAGGAACCACTTTCTTACCGAACGACGTAAGTGCTATGCTTTTAACAAAATAATATTTTTCACTACCATAGTCATCGATTCTCGCTTGATCCTCTTCGCACATCCAAATCCCTAACCATTCCAAGTAAAGAAAGAGGTAATTCCAGTCAAAGGTTAAGTTGGAAAGCAATCGTTCTTTGTCTAACTGTAAACCTGATTTCAGCTTTTCACTAATTAATATGTTAAAAACATCTGGAAGTATATCATGCACACCACTTACTTTTTTATCTAAAAGTCTTTTCCAATTGACGTCTACCCAGAATGTTTCTAGTAAAAAAAGGTACTTTTCGGTATCAGTCAGCTTGTAAAACACGCGCGATAAATCGGTTATGAGCAATCTAGGTGTAGTTGAATCAAGTAAAGTTTTTTCAACTAACCTCCCCGCGAGTGCTATGTGATAGAAGAAATGAATATACGGGTAATGTATCTGCTGACTGTTAGCTGTTACATTCTCTGCCTTAACGGACATACACTCATTAAGCTTGGGCAAGCTTTTCTCATAAATATACTCAGCGGTCTTAGTGATTGGAACAGGCTCTTTCTCTATATATTCAATAAATCGTGTGAAATCTTGTACGATATGGATTGGAAATCTTTTTCTGTCTTGTCTAAGGTCTGTGCTTTGATTATTTATTTTAGTAGAGGAAGCAACATTGTCCCATTCGTTTACGTCATCCAAAAAGCTATCGAGGGACAGTTGCTCCATCTTGAACATACGGTTATTGGCCATATTCATCATTCCTTTCACGCATCCCTACTTTATTTTGCCATGGTTAAAGAAGCGCGGGGCCGGTTCGCTTCCTTATTAGCTGATGTTGTTAAAATTTTTACCCGTTTAAATGCAAAGGCAAGGGTCAGCAATCACCCTTGCCTTGTTATTCATCCATGAGAAAAGTGTGCTTAATTTATTCCATCCATAAGTTTTTTCAATTCTTCTACCGATAATTCCGTATACTTTGCAACTACTTCGTAAGACACTCCATCTTCTAGCAACTTTTTCGCAACTGTCCTCTTTGCTTCTTTTTTGCCTTCTTCTCTTCCTTCTTTTTTGCCTTCTAATTTACCTTCTAATTTACCCTCTAATTTACCTTCTAATTTACCCTCTGCTTTACCTTCCTCTCTCCCCTCAGCCTTCACTATTCTCTCAAACTCGCCCCAAGAAATTGGCATACTATCGCGATTAATATAAACCATTTCTTTTCCCTCCTTTATTTCGATTAATTGTTCTCTCAGCTTTTTTGTTAGTTCTAGTGGAATTTGTAGTAAGTAGTCAATGAAGTAGATTAATACCGAAATATACATGCGATTATATTCGTGAGGATATTTTCTTTTCTGTGACAGTATTTTCATCAATTTGATCTTAAATTGATAGCGTTTCTCCACGTCATCTTTTGTTTCATGAACGTATTTCGCTGCTAGTATCGCCATTGCAAATGGGTTATCTGATTTAAGCAGCTCGTCTTCGCTGTAGTCACTAATTTCAAACAAATTATATTGATACGTTAATGACGTCCCATGCAGCGCATAGTGATATTCACCCTTTGTTAAAACATTTGAATGACCCGTTAATACCGCCATTGCCACAACATCGACATTGAACTTATCATAGATGTGATAGAAGTATCGAAACATTCTTTTCGAGAAATTCTCTCTTGGACTTCCCTCAATTTCAATGTGAATAATCAGCCACTTTTCTTCGCCAGCCTTAGAATATACCTTAACAATTTGATCTGCAATTTGTTTCCCTTTCTTTTCCTGAATAATCTCTTTAAACAATTCTTGTTCAAGAAACTCAGGCTGCTTGGAAAAATCAAGTTCTTCTGCTAATTCTGGGATAAAAAACAAAATAAACTCTTCAAATAATTCATGAATAATCTTTTTCCACAAGCCATCATGATCAATTACACGATAATCATTTGGTCGTTCTAATACAATATTTGTTAGCATTATTTTACCACAACCTTTAGCTTTTGATAACATGATTATACCATATAAATAGAACAAATGTTCTTATTTATTTAATGTTTTTTTAATTAAAAAAGAGAAGTGCGTGAACACTTCCCTTCGTTTCGTAACGACGTATATCTTTCAATGTCCTCACTCCAAGGACAAAACACACCTTTTGTCTTTCGACAGGGTCTGACCCCCGTCTATATGAATTTGGTTAGACTTCGTTTGATAAAAAATGTATAATAAAGATAAGTATAGACATACACTGTTACCACTAGGAAAAGGGTTGGTGAGATGTATGTGTGAAACAGGGGATGAAGAAATGGCATTAGATATGCATGTAAAAATTAAATCAGAAAAAGAGTATATTGCAGAGTCCCTTAAAGATGCTGTTAATGAAATGAATGCCAAAAAAGAGGGAAAACTCCCTAGAAGATCAGCAAGAGATATGTTGAAAAGCATTAAAGAAGATATGGAGAATGGTAATTTGTAATAATGGGCTATTTTGTTGATACTGTTACACGTTTCGAACGTGAATTAAGAAAATTAATTAAAAAGTATCCTCATTCATTTGATGAGGTTGAACATCTAATTGATGAATTAGAAAAAGGAAATTTATTAGGTGATGATATCCCCGGTTTAGATATTCCTAATAACAAAGTCTTTAAAACACGACTGCCAAATTCAGATGCTAATAAAGGGGAACGTGGTGGGTTTAGGGTTATCTATTATGTTTTAACTAGTGAAGAAGAAATCTTTTTACTGACCATGTATTCGAAATCAGATAAAGAAGATATTTCAAGTAGTGAGATAATCAAAATTATCAAAAAGTATATTCATGATCCTCATAAGAAACAAGGTACTTCTTAAATAAAAGGAATGCAGGGACAGTTCTTGCGCTTCCTTGCTGATGAGATTAGAATAAATTGTTTACCCGTTAAATCAAATCAGGCAAGGGTGATTGCTGACCCTTGCCTTCTTATTTAACCCTCAGCCATCACTATTCTCTCAAACTCGCCCCAAGAAATTGGCATACTATCGCGGTTAATATAAACCATTTCATTTGAAAAAGAGAAGTGCGTGAACACTTCCCTTCGTTTCGTAACGACGTATATCTTTCAATGTCCTCACTCCAAGGACAAAACACACCTTTTGTCTTTCGACAGGGTCTGACCCCTTATAAAAAGATTCCACCATACGCCAAAGCAAATACAATGACAAAGGCGGGATTTAGCTTTACTTTTTCCAATAAGATAAAGCTAACAACAACTAAAAGGATAGTCTGCCAGATACCAACGCCATCGTAGGAGGTTTGGAAGAAGCTAAACGCCATTCCCCCTAACAAAATTGCGATCGTTGGTCTAATTAAAGCGGTCATCAACTTTACTTTTGGCGAGTCTTTAAATTTGTTTAAGACACTAAGCAAGACAATCATTAAAATCAACGACGGAGCAACCGTCGCAAACACACCGACAACCGCACCCAATACCCCACCTTGCTGAAAGCCGATGTATCCAGCCATCTTCGTTGCAATTGGTCCGGGCAGCGCATTTGCCATTGCCAACATCTCACTAAATTGTTGGACCGACATCCAGCCAAAACGTCCAACTACTTCATTTTCAACTAACGGAATCGACGCCGGACCACCGCCGTAACCGACAATACCCGGAATGAAAAATGCGATGAAAATTTGCCAATAAGTAATCATAAGCTCATTTTCCCCCTCACCTTTTCATCCTCTTTCTGTTCCTTTTCCTTATGAGGCTTGACCAGTGCATAAACTAATAAAGCACCAATCAAAAATGCAGGGTGGACACCTGCAACTTCAATTAATAATACCGATACGACTACTAATATACTCATAACTACCCAGCCGAGCCCACCTTTTGCTTTTTTCAAAAATTCATAGGTTAGAACGGCAAGCATCACACCAACTACCGGCACAACGGCACGAGTCATCCCTTGCACCCATGGCTGATCACTCATCGACGCTAAAAAGGTTAATAACAAGATCATAATAACAATTGTCGGAATAATCGTTGCGAGTACAGCATTTACCATACCCCATAGCCCCGCAACACGGTAGCCAATATAGCCGGCCATCTTGGTTGCAATCGGGCCTGGCAATGAATTACATAGAGCTAAGATGTTAGAAAATTCTTCATCATCTAACCATTTATATTTCTCGACTACTTCTTTTTTTACAAGTGGGATGGATGAAGGACCACCTCCATAGCCAAGCATCCCAACTCGAAAAAAGGCTATAAAAATATGCCACTGCGTCATAGTTAAGTCCCCCGAACAAACGATTATCTTATTTTTTTAGAAAAGCAAAACGAAAGCGCCATAAATAGGCGCTTAATAAGCAGCAATCGTGCCGTCTGTTCTTGCTTCTGTTCCACCATATAACGTTCCTGTTTCGCTGTCACGCCAAATGATTTGCCCACGGCCGAATGCACCCTTTTCTAACTGGACTTGGATCTCGTGTCCCCTCCTAGCTAGTGCTTCGGCAATTGCTGTCGGGAAGGTTGGTTCGATGATAATTTTCTTTCCTTCCATCCATTGCCAACGTGGTGCATCAAGAGCAGCTTGTGGATTCAAATGGAAATCAATCGTATTCATCACTACTTGGACGTGTCCTTGCGGCTGCATAAAACCACCCATCACACCAAATGGCCCGACCGCTTCGTTTCCTTTTGTTAGGAAACCTGGAATGATCGTATGAAACGTTCTTTTTCCTCCTTGTAGAGCATTATCATGGCTTGGGTCTAAGGAAAAATTATGCCCTCGATTTTGCAGCGCAATTCCGGTACCTGGTACGACCAAGCCTGAACCAAATCCCATGTAGTTACTTTGAATAAACGACACCATATTCCCCTCGTCATCGGCTGTCGCTAAGTAAACCGTACCACCCTTTGGCGGTGTTCCAGGTTCTGGTGTGATGGCCTCCTCACCAATTAACGCCCGGCGTTTTTCGGCATATTCTTCTGCTAAAAGCTCAGCAACCGAATGCGACATATGATTTTCCTCTGTAATATACGATTGTCCATCCGTAAAAGCAAGCTTCATCGCTTCCAATTGCTTATGGTACGTTTCGACAGATTCTTTTTCCGGAAAATCGTAACCATTTAAGATGTTTAACGCCATTAACGCGACAAGTCCCTGTCCGTTCGGCGGGATTTCCCAAACATCATAGCCACGGTAAGATACCGAAATTGGATCGACCCATTCCGGTTGATAATTTGCCAGGTCTTCTTTTGCTAAAAAGCCGTCATATTGCTTGGAAAATGCAGCAATTTTATCAGCAATCTCACCACGATAGAACGCCTCACCATTCGTATCGGCAATTGCTTGTAGTGTTGCGGCATGGCCCGGTGACTTCCACACCTCACCGATTTCTGGTGCTTTTCCATTTGGGGCAAATGTTTCAAACCAGTGGTTGAATTCATCACCTTTAAACACTTCTTTGTATTTTTTTGCAGCGAGTTTCCAAAACTTCCCTAACACCGGGGAAATCGGATAACCATGCTCAGCATACTCGATTGCCGGCTTCAATACATCTGTTAACGGCAGCTTACCGAAGCGCTTCGACAGCTCGACCCAAGCGCCTGGTGCACCTGGTACAGTGACCGGAGTCCAACCGAATGTCGGGATTTTTTCATGGCCACGTTCCTTTACCTGCTCGATCGAGATCGATGCAGGAGCTGGGCCACTTCCATTTAAACCGTGCAATTTCCCTTTCGTCCAAACAAGCGCAAACGCATCACCGCCAATTCCGTTTGAGGTTGGCTCGACAACAGTTAAGGCTGCCGCGGTTGCGATCGCAGCATCAATCGCGTTGCCTCCTTGTTTTAAAATATCCAAGCCTGCTTGTGCAGCTAAAGGCTGAGACGTCGCTACCATCCCTTTATTGGCAACCGTCGTCATTCGACTTGACGGGTATGGATAATGCAAATAATCCATCTTCATCTAACCGCTCCTTTCTAGATGTTGTTCAAAAGTCCGAAAACTACACCACATCTATCTATGTGTTTCTAATTTGGCCAATTGAACTAATATCTATTTATACTTCATGACACGCGACAAAATGACCTTCTTCTATTTCGCGCCATTCAGGCCTTTCCTGTCTACACCGCTCTGTCGCTACCGGACAACGTGTGTGGAAGGGGCATCCTTTTGGATAATTCGCTGGATTTGGTAAATCACCCTCCAAACGGACCCGATCTTTTTTCCTACCAGGGATTGGCCGAGGTATAGCACTTCACCACGAAATTTGATCGAACCATCCGTTAAATCCTCTAAGCCTAAAAATCGTTCTACCTAACGTCGATTTTCCACAGCCCGATTCACCGACCACTCCTAGGGTCTCCCCTTCGAAAACATCAATGCTGACGTCTTCAACAGCTTGGACATTACCAGTTGTTCGCTTTAAAATCCCGCTTTTGACCGGAAAGTATTTCTTCACATTTTTCACTTCAAGAAGTGGCTGATTTGTCATGGGTGGACACCTTCTGCAACCAACATTTTGGGTGTACAGGTGGGGTTGTTAAAACAAAAATTGTTTACCCGTCAAATCAAATCAGGCAAGGGCGTCAATTCACCCTTGCCTTTTTATTCATCGACAGGGTCTGACCCCCGCTTGCGTAGTGGATTGAATAGTATGGCGGATGTTACATGTTGGAGTTGAGATTGAATAGTTAGTTTACATGGAAGGTAGTTATTGTTCAGCTTGTCCACTCAGTTGTTTAATTTTTAAAGAATTTTTACCTACCTCGGTATAAAGGAAACTCGTATTCTTTTCGACTGAGCCTAAACGGTGCTCGATATTGTCAAGACGGTTTTCGATTTGTTCAAATCTTCTATCTATCTGTTCGAATCTTCTATCTATCTGCTCAAACCTTTCATCGATTTGTTCAAATTTTGCATCAACTTGCTTAAACTTTCTATTCATATTATCGTTTAACTCTCTGATTGCCTGTAAAATCTCATTGTTGCCAACTTCCATCATGATCACCTCCCTCAATTAATTTTATTTTATCACATAAACTGTGCCGGCAATAAAAAATTTGTAACCTTTTGTAGAAAATTATTTCTTTTTAAACGACTCGGTATTGCGTTATTGTCAGGACTTGGAAGACAAAACATCTTGCTTTTTTAAAAGAATAAGGACGTATAAAAAGGGCTACTCCCAAGGAAGTAACCCCTAAACTAAAACTTATTAGTTAATAAAATCAACAAACTTCAAGTAGCCATTTAAGACGACAGCTGTTTGGGCACGTGATGTTGTGCCAGCTGGGTCAAAAATTGTACCATTGTTTCGACCACTGAAAATACCTGCTTCTAGCATTAATTCTACGTCAGCCTTAGACCAATCACCGATCGAGTTAACATCATCAAATTGGTTGATTGATTTGGACTTATCTAATTTTGCCACATCATAGCCGGTAAACTCTAACGCACGAGCTAGCATGGCAGCTGATTGGGAGCGATTGACCTTCGCATATGGGTCAAAGCTTCCATCGACGCGTCCTTTGATAATACCAGCTTCTACAGCAGCAACTAACGGCTCGATGAACCATTCGTCACCTTCCACATCGGTAAAAGAACCATCGTACTCGCCACTAGCTGTTAAACCAAGCGCTTTAACAAGGAGGATTGTCATTTGAATGCGATTTGTTCCTTCTGCAGGAGCAAACCTTCCATCTTCCTTCCCGTTAATGATTAGCTTGTTTCCGAGTTTTGTAATTTCAGGTGCAGCCCAATCGCCAGCTTCTACGTCAGTAAATGTTACGTTGTTTTTAACGACCGCATATTTACTGTTCGTTCTGCTACTGAACACTGCTTTTCCATCGACAATTTTAGTTGGAACAGCTGTTAATGTGCCATCTGCATTAATGCGAACAGCCGTATATTGGCTTGGGTTCACATCCGTTGTTGTTAATGGAATCGAACGAGCCACATAGCTGTTGAAATTGTTCACTTCTGATTCGTCAGTACCAGCTTTTGCGGTAATCTTGAAATCTACTACTTCGGAAGCAGCTGCTAGTCCATTACTTGCGACAGCATTTGTTGTGTCTTCTGATTGAGTAATTTCAATACTAATTTCCACATCATCCGTACTAGATGCACCTAGAGACGCTGCTAGTGCTTCGACATTGATTTCTTTCACGCCAAGGCTATAAGAGCCTGTCTTTGAATTTATCGTTACAACTGCATCTTCATTTTTGTCTTTTAATGCTGAAAATGCTGATGAAGGTACACTAACGACTGCTGCATTGCTATCGTCGTCTGGAACAGTGATGCTTACTGTTTTCAAATCTGTTGCTGTATTGATTAGATTTAAAATGCTTGCCGTGTCGACTTTTACCGTTGTTTTCACCGTACCATCTGTATCTGTTTCAGTGGACACAGCATCATCACTAAGTTCAACCTCTGCTGCCCCGTCTGCTGAAGGTTCAGGTGACGGAGTAGGCGCTGGCACGTAAGAACCACCACCAGTATTAGAATCTTTAGTCAATGATTCCAAAGCACCCGCCAATAAAGCTGCCTTAGCATTTTTGGCGATATCACCGTTAGCATCTAATTTAGCTTCGATTCCATCTTTTATTGCTATAAGATCAACAACACCTATTCCTAAACCAGTTTGAAGTTTACCATCAAATTCAGAATAAGTTGTAGTAGAAAGGTCTGTGGCTGCTGAAGCAACAACACTATCAAAATCAGTTTCACCTAATAGGATTTGAAAAATGTTATTACCGATTTCGGTTATAAGCTTTTCTTTTAAAGCTACTAAAAATGCAATCATATCATCAACTGTTAATTCAGAAGAAAACAATGTATCAAAAGTACTTGTATAGTCCGAATTGTTACGGATGGCATCTATTTTAGCTTGTAGATTAGCACCATCGACATAACCTAGTTCAGCAATGTCTCGCGCTAAGCCTATTAAACTAGGATATGCTTCAATTTTTGCTTGTGTGATTCCATTCTCTTTTAAAATAGTAGAAATCTCTGTATCAGTTAGTCCTGCCACAGCTGACCTGGCAGTTTCAACTGTCCCTTTCTGTGTGTCACTCATAAAACTATAGATTTCAGTAACATCTGTAACGAGACTACTTACACTAGTATTTGAAGTGACGGCACTTACCGGCACTACAGCCGACAACAATAATACAAAGATTGAAAATAAACTTACGATTGATTTGCACGTCTTTCCTTTCATTATTTTAACCTCTCCCTATTTATTACAAATTATGTAATCTACTAGTTCCATTATAGTTTAGCAGAGGTATTATATCAATTAAATTTAGGTATATTGTGGTTATATTCTTCTTTATCGAAATGTGTTAAGATGTTGCTATATCTATCTGTGGAGGAACCTCAATGAAAAAAACAACTAAAATCCTACTAATCGTCCTATCTTCCTTAATCGTTTTGCTAGCTGGTGGTGGGGGATGGGTTTACTATACGTTTAATCTTAAATCATATGACACCGCTGACGCTAAAGTAAGTGAAGTGTACGAGACCGATTTTGTAATAGACATTCCCAAGTTAACCAGTGTGGACAATAAAATGGAAGAAGCTGATAGTGATGGAGCGTCTGAAGGAGCTGAAAACGCTGCGGAACCGGAAGAACCTGAAACGTCTGAAAAACCGAAGCAGGCACAATCAACCGAACCTTCGACAACTACCAAAGCTAATTCATCTGATAACACTGAATCTGAGCAATCCGCTTCTACTAATCAGGAAGCAAAATCGACAACGGATCAATCTACTTCTGATCTGTCAACCGGACGAGACAGACAAGAAGATGACACGTTGTCACGGAAAGAAATTAAAGCACAATATAAGCCGGCCTTTAAAAGTTTAGAAGTCCAGGCTACGCAAAAATTAAATAACTTGCTGCAGCTCGCATACGAGGAATATCAAACAAAGAAAGAAAACGATGAAAAAATTGATTTTGCCTACTTTTACCGAAAGTACAAAACAGCAGCTGACAACCTAGAAGCAAAAACGGATCAAGCGTTTGACCAAATCTATGGATCACTCGTCAAAGATCTTAAGGAAAATGGCTATAGTGGTAATGCGGCTAATGATTTTAAAGACCAATATGAAGAAGCAAAAGAACAACGAAAAGGCTTTATCTTAGATAAGGCAATGGGCTCGATGTAGTCTTATTCTACCGTAGCAACAAACAAACATGAAAATTGCAGGCTGATAGGGAAATCCCGATTCCGCCTGCTGTTTTTTTCAAATACTATAACCGTTAAGTAGGAGCGGGCAGCATTCGGTAATCATATGCTCGGTATAACTACCGTTTCCAGCCGTGCGAGCCGCGTTCGGGCGACATTCGCTTGATTTGACTACCGTCTGTGGCCGAGCGAACCGCCTTGAGTAGGTATTCGCTCGATATAACTACCGTTTCTAGCCGAGCGGGCCGCGTTCGGGCGACATTCGCGCTCAAGCTTTTATATAAGAAAAGTAATTAAAACAAGTCCATATTCCCACGATTTATACGAGCTTTTTTCTTTCGGCTAGCGGTTGGCTTTAAATTCCGTCTTTTCATTTCTTTCCACACCAGTTCCTTAAATGCCTGCTCAACCTCTATCTTTTGAGTATGCTCGTACAGCTCTAACAGTGACTCGTCACTCAATTTCTTCATGACCCTTCTCCCCTCCTATAAAATGACTACACCGTGATAGATTTGAAGTTTATAACATCATTTAATAGTTTCCATCCATTTTATCCTATCGACTGATATTAAAAAAGATTCTCCTTTAGTTTTATCAAAAATGCTTCTATTCGTCATATATCAAAAGTTATAATTTCGACCAAAATGAGAAAGGATTCGCTCTTTTCTGTCCGAATTCAACCTCTATTCGGACTCTATCTACTCGGATTTGCTCTTTTATGTCCGAATTCAACCTCAATTCGGACTCTATCTACTCGGATTCGCTCTTTTCTGTCCGAATTCAACCTCAATTCGGACTCAATCTACTCGGATTTGCTCTTTTGAGTCCGAATTCAACCTCTATTCGGACTCAATCTACTCGGATTTGCTCTTTTATGTCCGAATTCAACCTCAATTCGGACTCTATCTACTCGGATTTGGTCTTTTCTGTCCGAATTCAACCTCTATTCGGACTCAATTTACTCAGATTTGCTCTTTTCTGTCCGAATTCAACCTCAATTCGGACTCTATCTACTCGGATTTGCTCTTTTGAGTCCGAATTCAACCTCAATTCGGACTCTATCTACTCGGATTTGCTCTTTTGAGTCCGAATTCAACCCCAATTCGGACTCTATTTACTCAGATTCGCTCTTTTCTGTCCGAATTCAACCTCGATTCGGACTCAATCTACTCGGATTTGCTCTTTTCTGTCCGAATTCAACCTCTATTCGGACTCTATTTACTCGGATTCGCTCTTTTCTGTCCGAATTCAACCTCTATTCGGACTCAATCTACTCAGATTCGCTCTTTTCTGTCCGAATTCAACCTCGATTCTGCGCCGGATCTAAACAAATCTTGAATTTTTATATTTTCTTTTCTTAAAATAAGAAAGGAACTCCGCTAAGAGTCCCTAAATCATGCAGTGCCTAGTCCATTGATAATTATCTCAATTGTTTGACCGATAATTCGGTGTACTTTGCGACTAATTCATATAGCACCCCGCTTTGTCCACTTTCCATTTCCGCGAGACATGATATAATTTGAATAGTTTTTTAAACAAACTAACAATTCTTACTCGAGGTGCTCGAATTGGTTTTTAGTAATTTAGTGTTTATCTTTGCTTTTTTGCCGGTTGTCTTGTTCGTTTATTTTTTAGCAAATAAGGCAAGTAAAAATATCATTTTATT
Source organism: Aquibacillus salsiterrae (assembly GCF_028416595.1). Classification (GTDB taxonomy): domain Bacteria; phylum Bacillota; class Bacilli; order Bacillales; family Amphibacillaceae; genus Aquibacillus_A; species Aquibacillus_A salsiterrae. Next base: position 76,307 of record NZ_JAMQKC010000004.1, read on the forward strand.
AATCGCAAGTTTAATTTTCTATGCGTGGGGTGAGCCGACGTATGTATTCCTGATGATTTTTTCGATGGTGATGAACTATTCGTTTGGGCTGTTGATTGATCGTCTATCGGACAAGCCTAGGCAAAAAAAGTACGCGCTCGCCTTCGCTATCATTGGTAACCTAGCGATTTTAGGCTTCTTTAAATATGCCGGATTTATTGTCACTAATCTAAATCGCTTGCTTGGCTTGACACTTGAAATCGAGCCAATTGCTTTACCGATTGGGATTTCGTTTTTCACATTCCAAGCGATGAGCTATGTCATCGACGTTTACCGTAAGGATGCGGCGGTACAGAAGAGCTTTGTGTCACTATCCTTATACATCGCCCTGTTCCCGCAGCTCGTCGCGGGCCCGATTGTGCGCTACAATACTGTTGCAGATCAAATCAAGAAGCGCTTTGTTAACCTGGATAAATTTACCGATGGTGTGAAGCGATTCATCATCGGTTTGGCGAAAAAAGTGTTGCTCGCCAACTCATTTGGTGAAATTGCTGATGCGATTTTCAGCACACCAGCAACAGAACTGAGTGTTGCCAGTGCGTGGCTCGGGATTCTTGCCTACACGTTGCAAATCTACTTTGACTTTTCCGGCTATAGTGATATGGCGATCGGGCTTGGCAAAATGTTCGGCTTTGATTTCCTAGAAAATTTCAACTACCCATACATTGCAAAAAGTGTGACCGAATTTTGGCGCAGGTGGCATATTTCGCTTGGGGCATGGTTCCGTGATTATGTCTACATTCCGCTTGGCGGCAATCGTCAAGGCAGCGCAAAAACAATCCGCAATTTACTAATTGTCTGGACAATTACCGGCTTTTGGCACGGAGCAAGTTGGACGTTTATCGCCTGGGGCTTTTACTACGGCTTATTTATCGTCATGGAGCGACTCGGTTTTTCCAAGCTTCTGAGTAAATTATGGACACCGCTCCAACACGTCTACCTGTTACTCGTTGTTATGATTGGCTGGGTATTTTTCCGTGCCGATCAATTCAGCTATTCGTTTCAATTTTTACAGGCAATGGCCGGGATCGGTGGCAACGCCGGACTTGATACGACCGCAATCATTTACTGGAACGATTTTTGGTATGTGTTCTTGCTCGGCATGATTTTTAGCACCCCTGTTGCCATCTGGGTGAAAAGTCGTCTTGGCGAACAGTGGCAGCCAGTTTTATCTGTCGTGACACCGGTCGTTTACTTAATGCTAATGGTTAGTTCGATGCTTCTGTTAGTGAACTCGACATACAATCCATTTATCTATTTCAGATTTTAATAGTAAGGAAGTTTTACGATGAAAAAGTTCGGAAAAATTATGTTAACTAGTGCGTTTGTGCTTTATTTGTTTGTTGTTGGCATCTGGATGATTGCAACTCCTGATCGGGACGTTTCAGATGTGGAAAATCGCACACTTGCACAAGTACCTGAGCTAAAGCTCGACACAATTCTTGGTGGCAGCTTCATGAAAGAGTTTGAAGTTTATTTCACTGATCAATTTCCATTCCGTGATACGTGGTTAAAAGCGTATATCCAGCTTCAATATTTATTGAATAAAACGTTTGTTTATGATTATTTCGTCACGGACACAGGCTGGATACTGCCGAAGCCGACTTACACCGTACCGAAACAGGAAATGTCTGATGCTGCCAGACAAGTCAATCAGCTCGCCTCTTTTTTAGAAGAAAAAGACATTCCGCTGTACTATTTTGCAGCGCCGAATAAGGTGACGATGACCCAGTTTTTGATTCCGGATTATATTGAAAAAGGGACGTACCGGGCAGAGACGAACTTTTTCATGGAGCAGCTGGACGACCCAAATTTGACGAGTGTGAATATGGTTGAGTTGTTCTTTGAGCGGTTTCGGGACGATGAGTTGGAGCAGATGTTTTTTAAAACGGATCACCATTGGAACGGAAATGGTGCGATCGAGGGTTACCGGGTGATGAAGGAGACGTTCGCAGCCACTGGGCTCGGGATTGATGCGGAGGTTGAACGGGATAACTATGAGAAGACATGTGTCGATGGGAAGGAATTTGTTGGTAGCTACAATCGGCAGCTGTACATGACGGTTGATGCGGACGAGTTGACGTGTAGCTATGTTCGTGATGATTTTGCTAATTTTGAGGTTGTCCGGAATGGGGAAAAGTCTAGTGTCGCAAGTGTGTTGGGTTCTACATTTACAAGTGATGCGGAGACGACAAGCTATGCCGATATCTTTACCAACGATTGGCGCGAGCTGATTATCACGAATCCAGCGAAGCAAGACAGTGGCAAGAAGCTGTTGATTATTAAGGATTCGTACGCCAATGCGATAGCTTTCTCAATTGCCCAGGATTTCTATCAAACGTTTGTTTATGACCCGAGGTTCAACCGGGACCGGTCGGTGACTCAGTATATCGAGGACGGCGATTTTGACGCAGTCACGATTTTCTACAACTCCAACCATCTAACCGGAGCCGACTATCAATTTGATTAATAATAAAAGCGTAGGCAGGCATATGACAAGCCCTGACGTAGCGGTCTTTGCCACAGAAGGGCTTGTCTTATGACCTCAGGCGGGCTAGGAAGCGAGGTGGACAGCTCTTGGGTCTTTTTATACTTTCTTTTCTTTTTAACAAAAGCGCTGGCGCCTTCGAAGTGTTCCTTGGTGCTAAGCCTAAGGCAAGGGGAATAAGTAAATCGCCGCTTGCCTTTTATGTTAATCCGCTCCAATTAGTCTTTGCCCAATAACACATTAGCGCTAGCTACCTGCTCCGCCATTAGCTGCCGCCGAGCTGTTGCGCTTGATGACCATACTGACGCCCATGACAATAGCAATTAATTCTTCATTTGTTAACACGGATGAATGGTTAGTTAGTTCGAATGCGGACGATTGAAAGAAACCACTGATTTTCTTGAATTCAGCAATTACGCTCTGTTGCGAATCAAGAATGGTATATTCCTTGGAGAATGGCTCTGACTGGATTTCAAAATCGCCATGTAAATAGGACTGATAGACAAACTTTTTTGTGAAAAAGGAAAAACGTTGCTTCAGCTTGCCAATCTCTTGGTCGCTTGCGTTTTTCACGACCCAACCTCTTGAAAGAAATGGAAAATGACCTTTCATCATTATATTACCTTCAAGGTCTAAAATATCGACACTTGATGAAAAGGCGCTCTTCAAATCGAGCGATCCCACCTTTTCTTGCCCGCTATCATAAATTTCCGTTATTCCTGCCGAGAAAAAATTATCTGTAAAATAAATAGAATCCCCCACCAAATCCCTCCTTCCGCTCTAACTTATCTACGAATAGGAGTGCTGATTTGTTTCATACAGAACGCCTCGTATCGTCACTTGCTCATTTCTTCTGCGACTTTCTTCACCTCATCAATTGATAAGGCAACACATTTGGCCACAAGCTCGACAGACATTCCTTCTTCAAGCATATTTCGGGCTACAGATTTTCTTTCTTGTTCTCTTCCTTTTTCTATTCCTTGGTCTATCCCTTTTTCTATCCCTTTCTTCTCTCCTTTTTCTTCCCCTTCTTTTCGAAAAATAACTTCCAATTCTGCCCAAGATAACGGTAGGTTTTCCTTGTCAATATAAACCATTTGTTTTCCCTCCTTTGTTTGCAAAATTTCATCTTCCATAGGGTGCTTATCTATAATAAAATCTTTGCTAAATCCAAACTATAATTCCATTCTCAAGTTACATAGAAAATGAATCTATAGTTTTTCGACATGAGCTTCCATTATTGAAGCAATTTCGTCAAAGGTGTATTTATGATTAACTACATCAACTGTGAAGTCCTGTTCTTCTTCAATACCCATTGTCCAACGAAAATGGTTTATTTTCAAAAAGACAATTAATGATGCAAGGGCTGTTCGCTTATTCGCATTATGAAAAGCGTGATTCTTAGCTATTGACTCAAAAAGTGCCGCAGCTTTTTCTTGAATTGTTGGATAAGCATCACTACCGAACACGGATTGTTTTGGACGATTAATAGCTGAATCAAGTAGGTTTGGGTCTTTTACACCTAATGGTTCACCTGGGGAATATAGACGAATTTGTACTGTATTAATAGCTATTACTTGGTTTGTTGTAAGATAGATGACTTCATCCATTATCTGTTCACTAATCCTTTAAACGCTTTGTCATGCTCATTGATGACATCATTTAAAATATCCATGAATTCTGCATCAACGCCTTCAGGAAGGGTTACCTGCTCTTTTTTTCTCAAAACAATTTTTCCATCCTTCAATTCAACTTGGACATTATCTCCTTGTGCTAAGCCAACTTGTTTGAGTAATTCAGTAGGAAGGGTAATTCCAAAACTATTTCCAATCTTCGTAACTTTTCTTTCGAATTGTTCCAAAAGATCACATCCTTTTTACAATGTTATAACGATTATAACACATGGAAGTGAGTACGAAAAAATCTGTTAGAATTGAAATAACACACATAAAGTAACGGGTAGTAAATGCTTAATAAGGCATTTGTTTCTTTTGTTATTGCTGCATAGGGGTTGAAATGTACTATTGAATAAGATGGGAATAAGCATGGGGACGATTTAGGCGCTTCCGTTAGAGTACGAATGGAAAAGCACAACTCTCGCCTTCGAAGTGCTCCTTGGTGCTTTAGGCCTAAGACAGGCATAAGAACAAACCCTAGCGCAGTACCCTTTCCCTACAGAAGGCTTATCTTTATCTTATGGCCTCAGGCCTCGTATCGTCACTTGCTCATTTCTTCCGCTATTTTCTTCACCTCATCCATTGATAAGGCAACACATTTGGCCACAAGCTCGACAGACATTCCTTCTTCAAGCATATTTCGGGCTACAGATTTTCTTTCTTGTTCTCTTCCTTTTTCTATTCCTTGGTCTATCCCTTTTTTTATCCCTTTTTCTATCCCTTTCTTCTCTCCTTTTTCTTCCCCTTCTTTTCGAAAAATAACTTCCAATTCCGCCCAAGACAACGGTAGGTTTTCCTTGTCAATATAAACCATTTGCTTTCCCTCCTTTGTTTGCAAATTTTCGTCTCTTAGTTTTTTTGATAGTTCTACCGGAATTTGTAGTAAATAATCAATGAAGTATAGTAATGAAGCGATATACATGCGCTGTTCGTTGGAAGGATAGTGTGACTTTTGTAAAATCATTTTGAAAAGCTTGTATTTAAATCGATACCGCTTCTCATCGTTATTTCTTGTTTGATTCGCATATTGCGCAGCCAATATCGCAATGGCAAAGGGATTAGCTGACTCCATTAATTCACTTTCTTTGAAATCAGTAAACTTGAACATATTGTATGTATACGTAAGTGATGTTCCGTGAAACGAGTAGTGGTAAGTGTCTGGCCTATAGCTGTTTGAAGTGTCTGTTATTAATGCTATCGTTACAATGTCTTTGTTGAACTTATCATAGATCCGGTAATAATAACGAAACATTCGTTTAGCAAAATCAGGATCCGCGTTGCCCTGTACTTCAATATGAACAAGGATCCATTTCTCCTTTCCATCCTTTAAGTACACTTTCACAATTTGGTCTGCAATGCTCTTTCCTCTCCTATCGTCAATCACTTCGCGAAAAAGCTCCTGTTGTAAAAACTCAGGTTTTACAGAGAAATCAATTTCCTCTGATAGAAAGAAAAGCGTAGGACGCCTTGCTTACCCCCGACAAGCTTAAATGAAATATCTATGTGGCGCTCTTTGTCACAAAGATATTTCATTTAAGACCTCGAGGGGGTAGGCGTCCGGAGCTAGACATCTCTGGAATAAAAAACAGGATAAATTCTTCAAATAATTCGTGAATCATCTTCTTCCATAGACCATCATAATCTGTGCCACCATACTCAGCGGGCTTCTCCAACACGATATTTATTGCCATTATTTTATCACACCCTTTATCTTTTGTTAAACCCATTATACATCAAATAGAACATTTGTTCTAGCACAAACATAAAAAAAGAGCCACTTAATACTTAAAGGGCTCGGTTCGGAGAAAATTGTAATTACTAATAGGATAGTCAAAACATTATTTAACAGATTAACCATCAAGCATGTTAACAGGCCAAATTCTAAGGTCTGCTTTCTTCTTATTTTTCGCCAAAATCCTTACCATTTTGTGATACAATTAAATGAAAATGTGAAGTTTCGATCGTGAACTAACTATCAGGTTATTAAAAAATATTATAGTACGTTTATGTAGTCGAGGAGGGTAAGAAAATGTTAGTCGTTATTGGAATAGTAGTAGGGGTTGTTATTTCACTAATAGGCTCAATTATTATAAGTTTAATACCGTATGTACCATTTGCTCCAGTATTTTTAACTAGTGTCATTCCCTCGGTTTTGATTTTTGTAATCCAAACTTATCAGATTAAGACAGATATAACAAAATTTAAATCTTGGCTAAATGGTTTCATTTCTCTATTCGTAATTAGCTTACTCGCTTTTGCAATAAAGAATTATTTTGAAGCAAAGGCTATTGCAAATAACCCAGGAAGTGGCCTTAACTGGGAGTCAATTATCATTTTTAACATTTTATACTCATTGGGTGCAGCTATGTTAATTTCACCAATTAGTTATTTTGCAATAAAATGGATTTCCCGATTTAAAAAGCAAACTATATAAATCGTTTTTTATTCACGATAGAGGTCCGACCCTCAAGCGTGTTATTCCAATATAACTTAATCATGAAGAGGATCTCCATTCTCAAAGTATATGCCTATCTCATCAACAATATCAGATGAAATAAGAGTATGAGCTGCACCTGTATCAATAACAAGCTTCGATTTTTGTAACTATCATATTTTATAACACCTAGATTGACGTGTCGTTAGTACAATAATTTTTTAAATATCGCTAAATGTGTGACCTTCATTCTCTAATACGACTTTTGCCTTTTCAATTGAATGGCTTTTAATAAGCAGATAATCCGTATTAAAGGTTGAAATAGCAAAGATGCTTATCTTATTTTCTGCTAATGGATTAGCTAAAGAAGCTAATATACCTGTTAATCCAAAGTCTAAAATCCCCTCTACTTTTATACAATTCCAGTCATTTTCAACTTCTTTAAACTCCCCATGAGTCGGTAAACATTCTGAAGGACATACAATAGAAAGTTCTTCATTTGTACGAGTAATAGAAAATACATCACAATTAGTTACCCAAGATGGCATTGTTTCTATGGGTGAAAGTTTAATAACGGAAAAGGTTGAATCTAAAATTTTTAATTTCATCTTTGCACCACTCCTTTTAGAGTTATTTTATCATTTTTTCTTTCCAACTCTTCTTTCACAAAATGCCCGTTAGTTGAATAAGTCTGTTCTGTTTCCCTCTATATATTTTAACATAAAATCCCAAAAAACCTTTTATAAACAGGAACAACTCACTATTAGCATCACAAATGACATTTAACCTTAATTTCTAGCTGTACATAAATCTATGTACCTTTGTTAAAAAAGGTTGCTATTTGTAATGTGAATTGAGGTGTTAACAACTAATAAACGTTGTTATATCAATAAAAATAGGAGTACGTACCGCTATGCGATTTGTATTCCTATTTAATGTGTTATTTAATATTGTATTTCCTAGAACTGAACCCGCTAGATTAAAATCTTATTCTTAAAGCTTTCTATTCAATTCAAAATCAAGCGTTTATCCAAACTGAATACTAATAACCTAATTTCACTAAAAGGTCGCCCCGTCTAAATGTGGAAGATAATCGACGTAGTTCAACTTTTTCATAGCCCTCGACATACAGCTCATTTAACGCCTTTATCAGTCTTTGATTGGCAAGCTTATAAAAGTCCTCTTTATGTTGATCCAAAATCTGTTTGGCCGAAGAAAAATTTTTATGTGTCAACTGAGCCAAGTTAATATTCATTTTTTTTAACAATTCTTCCCCCATTAACATTGCAAGAAAATAATTACTATAGGAAATGTGAGGGTAGTTGCTTAATAGTGATGTTTTCTTCCTTTGACTGTCACAGTAACGGAAGATCAACACCGCAATAACTAACTGCGCTGCATTAACATCTTTGAAGATGTCAAAATAAAACTTACCAAACAGTTCATTTTTCCTAAACTTTGTCAGGTGGGGTTTATGCTTCCAGATGGAAAAAATTGCTTCTGCAGCAACACTTGAGGGAATTGCTTCTACAGAACTACTTATCCCTTCTCTTTTCCTCTTATAAGAATAACCTAGCTCATTAATAGCAATTTCCAAATCCCTTTGAATTTTCTCATTTGCTCTTAGGTCCCTCAAGTCAACTGGATTTTGACTGTTTGTCGCAATTGTTATATCGTATTGTAATTCTTCATGGCTTTCTCCCGACAACTCATATAACCTCAATAGCACGTATGCTTCGGAGAAATCCAAATCAGAATGTTTGTTAACTGTTTCCTGAATGGTTTTGCATGTCTGACCACCATTAATGATTTGTATATCTTTAACTCTTACTTGCCAATTTTCTGCACTTAATGCGTTATGGCTAAATTGATCTGAAACCATTGTTATCCCATTATTAAAAAAGTAAAAGTTACTTCTTTTCTCTCCTGTTAAAGTCTCACTTATACTCTCATTAATTCTTGTTTTTCTTAATCCAAGATATTTCCGGATGTTTTTTTCTAGTAAATCATCCCCGTGCCTATCCATTAACGCTGCAACGTCTGTAACTCTTACCTTTCCGATTAATACTCGTTTAAAATTAAACTCTTCGACAATACTTTTGCCAACCATGGTAATTGTATCATTTATTTCTTTTTTACTCTTTAGATGCTCCACAATGTCATCGTGATTATAATGTTCGAATACCACCTGATTTTCTGGAATACCAGCGTTTTTTATATGATGTTCCCCCTCGTCATTCCAGGACAAGCCATTATTAACCATGATACATTTTACATTTGGAATATATCCGTCTGAAATTAAAGAGAGTATTTCTTCAACCTTTGGCTGTAACAGTTCGTTTAACTTAACCTCATTGGATGGGTCAAATATTGTGTTAACCGTGTTTAAAACTCTTATTAATGAATTGGATGGGAAGTTTGAATCTGACTCGAGGTCAAATTTATATTTTCCTTGAAATATTGTGACAGGAAACTCATAATCGATTGGGTCTCCAACAAATAGTGCATCTATGCCAGCATCGTTACCACCTTCTGTTAAAAAAGTGATTGCCTCTGATAAGTCAACTCTCAAGTAGGATGCAGTTGCTAGCAATACAAATGCCTTAGCTTGCTTTCTCTTCTCATCTTTTTCACTAACAAACCAATCTTCGTTATCGGATATTATTTTTCTAATTCTTTGGTCCACGATTTGCTTATTTATATCCACTAGAACACCACCCTAATACTAATAGAGTTAGATCAGGACTAATCGTCCACCTAACAAACTCTCCCGCAAAAAACAAATACTGCATAACTACAGCTTCTCCTTCAATTATATACTATCTACCACCATTTTGAAAAACAGAGGAGACAATCATTAACCTTATAGCTTTGAGCAGGGTTTTTTGCCCTATAGAGGACTAACTTACGACTCGGGAGGGCTAGGTACTTTTTCTTACCAAGTTAGAAAGACTGTCAACCTAAACTAGCGAAGAGTAATGCCAACTACTGCTTCACAGTCACTTTCATCCGAATGCCTGTGTCGCTTGCTTTTCCTGCTGTGCTTTGCCAGCCTGGGTGAATTAGTAACAAATACTCAGCCCCGGCGACTAGGTCTTCTTTCGGCGTGACACTTATTTGATTAAATCTATCCTTGGTGATCGTAATTGGGACATTTTTCCTACCTAATTGAATGAGCTCGATCTTGTCATCGGTAAAGGTGGATGCGTTTACCGATGTGGATGCTTGTATGTGAAATACTTTATCTGGTGCAACATCTTCCATTGTCGTAAGCTCTTTGTAGTTCGCGTACTTCTTTTCAAACCAGGCAAGATGTGCGTCGGCTAAAGGTGTCTCGGTCCAGACGTCGGGTGAGATACCGACATTGTTGATCATGCGATTGGTTGGCGTGTAAAATCTAGCTGTTGTCAGCTTCATATAATCACCACTAGGAAATTGAAACAGGGATTGCATGACACCTTTTCCGTACGTTGTCTCCCCGTAAAGCGTTGCTAGATTGTAATCTTGTAATGCTCCAGCGGTAATCTCAGATGCACTCGCACTATACTCATTGACGAGTAAGTCTATTTTTTCAGAGAACTGTGTCTCCTGCTTGATCGATGCTAGTTTTTGCCGCGAATCTCTCGTTTCCTCAACGAGCGTGATCTCTGCACCAGGAAACATCCCGACAACCTTTTGCGCAACATCTAAATAGCCACCGCCATTGTTGCGCAAATCTACTATCCAATGCTCAACATCACGATAAGTTGTTTTTGCGTCTACCATTTGTTCAATAGTAGATTGGTTGAAACTATTAATCGCCATATAGCCAACATTTCCAGCGAGCTTGTCAGCAAATACGGTCGGAAACGAAATCTTTTTTCTCGTTAATGTTTTGGTAAACGTACTATCCGTTTCCGGGCGATAAAAGGTGATCGATACCGTTGTTCCCTCTGGTCCAGTGATTTTGGCAATCGTTTGTTCCAAAGTTAAGTCAGATATTACTTCTCCACCAACGGAAACGATTTGGTCATTTGGCTCGACGCCACCTTCATCTGCTGCACTATTAGGAAAAACTTGCGTAATAACAGCTTGCTCATTCACCGCCTGGACGGCAACACCTATACCAACATAGGAATTATTGAGGCCATCACTGAATTGTTGAAACTCTTCTGCTGTAAAGTAAACCGAATAGTCATCAAGCTGTGCAACAATCTCATCAATTGTCGGTTGATTAAGTACCTCTTCCCCAACTGGGTCGACATAATAACGATCAACTAGTGTACGAACATCATCAATCGCCGCCCCACTCGCCTGCAGTGGCATACTTAATAGAATAATAAATGATAGGAATGCGACCAAATTGGTCATGCTTTTTTTGAAATACAAGATCAGAATCCTCCTAGTTTTGGTTAATAGTAAAATTGTAGAGTGAAAGACAGGAGAGGTCAATAGAATCGTGAGGAGAGAATTAGATTGAGGTGTATCTCATAGGTAGAATTATTGCTTATTTGTCTTCAGACAGGGTCAGACACCAGGCCACTGCGTAAACCTTGTTAAATAAGTTAATCAATAAATCAAACTGACCAAGGCTTTTCCTTTTACCTGCGGATTATCCTCTAGCGCTTCTCGCAACATCGAAAGCTTGTCTTGTGTTTTTTCTTGCTCCTGTTGTAAATACTCTTCCCTGGTCTTTACGCCCTGATCACGGCGTTTCTCTCGCTGATATTCAGTGTTTCTACGTTTTTTTTCTCCTGGTCCGATGATCGTTTGTAATAACTTTTGTTCTTCTTCAGTCACATCTAACCAATTGATTAATTTCTTGTTGCTGATATTGTACCCTGCACCTGGATATCCTTTTTCAATCGCAATACGGTTTGCTTCTTCATTATTTCGTGCTTTCCACGCCTTCTCGGCACTTCTCGTGGCCCTTTCTACTTCTTTAAGGGTTAAAGGTACTGTGAACTGTAAATTCAACGTCATGGTCTGATTAAGAGCTTCTGTCGGGTCGTTGGTATAACAACATAACCAATAGCGATACAAAAAACATATCAACTCTCGTTCTCCAGTAACCTCAAAATCTCGTAATTCCACTAATTTTACTAAATCAAGTAATCTAGCATAATGCAACTTATAGGTGGTAAACAGTTGTGCAACTTTATTTTTTCGCCCCGTACGTTTCTTTTTGGGCGGGTTTATTTCGTCATTTAGTTCTGGAAGGTAATCACTTTGAATCTGACGTAACTCATAACGATAATCGTGACGATACTCTGCGTACACTTCAGCACCGTTTTTTGAGTTCGTAGATCCTGCAATACGAAACACCCTCGCAGCGTCTGCTGCCTTCGGATCCCCACCAAGGTCCTGCAACTTAGCTAACAAATAATTTTGGACAGCTTGCCATAAAGGCAACGCTTTATATGGTAACGGTTCTAATAACCATATAAGAACAATCCCTTGTCCAGAAAAGATGATTAAATTCGGTTCTGGTATTGATTCACCATAAAATTCGTGCTCTAACTTTCCCATAACCCAAGACGGGTCGTAATTGAACAAATAAAAGTCTAAATCTACATATAGGGAGCGTAGCTGGCGAATGTTTTCTATGCCACGCTTTGGTCGAAAGAATGTATTCTGACTAAAGAAAACATCCTCTCCTAGCCACCTAGTGAGTTGCTGAGCTAGTTCTTCCGGTTTGTAATGATATTGCCTAAAGTGACCTTGCTCGGTCTTCTTTGCAATGGTGATAAAACCGTCAGCTCCATTGTGGTGAAACCAGGCATGATACTGAGCTTGTTTTGCAGCATTCCTAATTTCCATAATTTTTTCTCCTTCCCTAGTGGAAAGGAATCTACACCTGTGGTATATTTGAAACAGAAAATTTAAAAAAGGATACAAAGATACCTTTAATAAAGGGTTATACTTTTTGATGTGTATTCCTTTCCTGCTCGAGAAACTCCCAATGGCCGCCAAACCTAGGGGAGTTTTTCTCATTTCTAGACAAATTTTTTCCTTTCTCTTATTCTATCACCGAAAATCCGACGTTTCTATTAAAATATTAAAAAAACTATCTTTTAAAGAATGATGTTTATATTACCCTTATAGAGAGGATTGGCAATTTTCTTTATCATCCCTAATATGCTTATAAAATTAAACCTTCACATCTAGTTTATTTTTTACTGCTATTAATAATATCACAATATTGGTATTTAAATTGCTATGATTTACGGTTATAACACTATTAATTTTGGTAGTTTATGATTTGAAGTTTATTGAGAATCCCCCCATCCATCGAACCGTGTTTGCTGTACCTTTGAGAAAATTTCCCATAATAAGGCAACTAAATAATCGGCTTTATCCTGGTCACTTTTTTCTGCATCTATGGCTGTATCAACAATTGCCGTTTCCCAACGGCGAATATCCTCCATTAAATACCACTGCAGCTGATGTAGCTCCTCTCTTGCCGTTACTTGTTTTTCTTTTGGGGCATAACTCATATCTACTGGATCCTTTTTCAAAAGTTTAACCACCCATCCACCATAACGTTTACTGACATAAAGGTTATGGTATTTATATGGATAAGGCTTAGGCAAAACGTTTCGTTTCACATGTCTTAAACCACATGAAGGGAAGATATTGGGGTTGAAGTAAAAAAATAAAAGCCATAGACCGTCAATGATCTATGGCTTTTATTTGTAATTTAAAATAACTGTTATCATTATTTGCCTTTAAAGCGCATATTTATTTATTAACAGGACAAAGTTAGAAAATAAGGTTGGTGATCATAGTGAAAAAAAAGAATTTTATTCTAATATTCTTTTTAAGTATAACTATTGCAGTAATTTCATTTTTTAGCGTTTCATTAATGGCTAATCAAAAAAAATCTTCAGATGAACCTCTTGTAATAAATAATAAAGAGGTATCGTCTAAATATTTTAATGATTTAAACGAAAGAACCGCAGACTTAGGAGAAAGCATTATTAAAAAGCTAGATGGGACTAAATTTCAGCTTAATACTATTTTATTACGTGCTGAAAAGTATCCAACTCAAGTAATCTACATAAAATCTATTAAAAATACAACGTTAAAAGAAAAACAAAATATAAAAAATACAATTCATAATATAATTCAGTCGAAAAATTTCAGTGAAAAAGAAAAATTTGAAATAGTATTTAGAGAAAATAAAAGTTAATTAATCTCTTATTCTAACAGTAACCGTTTCATTAAATCCATTTACATCAAATCCTATAACAAACTCTGCTTTGTTATTATCACCATCTACATATGAATTTAAGTCCGTTAATACAACACAATCTTGACCGCTAGAATCCGGATATATATAACCATAAGCTACGAAGTCCCTTCCACTTGGATCTTGTTCTTCAACGATAAAATTACCATTATTACTTGGACTCATATCAAACACACAAATTTCTAAGTTTCCACCACCAGAACTAACTTGAATTTCTTCATATGAATCTGTTGTGAGATAAAGTCCACCTTCATATAACAAATCCCATTCTCCTGCACCATATTGAATTCCACCACTAGCAAATACTGATGATGGAATTGCCACAGTGATTAGTGTAAAAACAGTTAAAATAATAAATATTTTTTTCATTTCTCTATCTCCTTTTTATGTATTTATTTTACATATTCTATATTTTTATAAAAAACCTTCCATAATTGGAAGGTTTTTTGTCAACGGTACCGGACCGAAGGGAGGATAAGGAGTTGACAAACCCTCCATACCAAGACGCTAGGAACGACGAAAGGAGTGATAAGGGGCGTACTTCCCCCGTTCATCTTCTCGATATAGAAGGTCACCAGGAATATCATTTAAAGCAAATTCTTATAATGACTTCCTCCATCATGGCTTTCCCGTATAAATTATATTGTGCCGGTTGTTCTTTGGCCTTTCGTTTCCAACTTCCTACAGATTCTTGCAGTCGTTTAACATGATCCTTTTGAAGATCCAACTCCTTTTGCTGTTTTTTGTTTTTCTCCTCCAATAAACGAAGGTGTTGTTCTAAAAGGCGATTTCGTTCCTCTAAATCATGTATCTTTTGTTGAAAATACTTCTTTTCCATTTCTATGTTAACTGACATTTCCATTCTCTCTTTATCGTAAATAACGTTCACCTAAATCCCAACGGTCTTTCCCGTGGCCAATTTCACTGTGTACCTGGTCAATCACTTCTTTTAATTGCATATATACAGACTGGTCTTGAGTAGTAAGTATTCCATAATCTGCATCTCTACCCACGTCTCGATTATTCATGATACGGTCCATCATAGCTTTCCCTTCTGCATAAATCCCTTTTTCCTTCAGCAACTCTTGAAGTCTTCTCCGACAATAACTATGCCGGAAACCATGGGTACCACGACCATTCTGGTTGATTCCAGCTTTTTTACATACCACATATACCCCTTTTCGAACCGTAGCTTCTTTCACTGAAACCAAACGTTCTTCAGGTCCCTTTCCTCCAACCATGCGAAGAATATCTTTTTCAAAATACAAAGGGACAGGTGTTTTTCGAAAACGACCTCCTTTGGTAATTCCGTTTCCATCCTCTATATCTAATCGAATAGAATGTCCATCCAATTTAAAATGGTTTCACCTGAACATTAGTCGCTTCCCGAACACGGAGTCCTAAATGATAACAAAGCGAAATAGCCTCTCTTACCCCTTTCGATACTAACGAAGCGATCAATTCAAATTCCTCTAGTGCATAACTTCTATCCTCTGGTTTCTTTAATTCCTCCCACATGATGACGCGCTTTTTGGGAACGAATTGAACTGGATCAAGTCCAAGCTGGTTACTTCGGATATTCATCCCTTCTTGAAGGTGCCGTAAAGACGTTTCAATGTTCTGCAGGTGGCCTCCACTACGCCCCTTATCTTTCTTATCATCGAGATATTGCAGGTAATGTTCTTCGGTCAGCGCATAAATACTTCTAACCTGATATTCTTGTCGAACCCATTTCACAAAGTTTTGAGCAGCCGACAAGGTCTCTTTTACTTGCTTAATTGAATGAATTTCTTTTCTCCCCTGAAGTCGTGCTTCTCGTTTACTTTCACCAATTTTATTTACGGCTGTAATGGCTACCTTTACCTCATGAACCATACTGCTTCTCCCTTTTCGTCCCACTTTTATCACATCCTTTCAAAGAAAATCGTTTATCATTTGGTGTATGATCTTTCTATCAATCTAAAAACAAAACTCTTGGGCTATAGCGTTCTTTAACCAACCCTGTCATAAGGTGTGGTATTTAAAGAAAGATCTTTTGTCTATCCAATTATCAAAGGACAACTATTTAACCTCATCATTGAGTCCGCTCTTTTTTATAGAGGGGAGCTATTAACCCTCTGTCTTTTCATCCATTTCATTTATGCTCCCGTGTCTTCCATTCGGTCGAGCTGATAGCGTCTCTCATTGACATCTATCTGTTCCCTTTTCTCCTTACCTTCTTCCTTGGCTTGGAGGTTCAATCGATCTTCCTTCCATTGATCGAGTCTTTTCTTCTAAAGTTTTATACTCCATCGTCCTTCCATCGATTAGAGTCGGATGATCTTAAATCCATTGATCAAACCATTCTTTACCGTTATCTCCTGTGCCTTATTCCCTTGCAGAAGAGCTGACTACACTGACTTTCCTTCGTGTAGTCGTTACTTATCCAGCGAAATACTCCGAATCCAAGGCCGGCACCTGGAATCTGAGGGAGGAACTTTTATAAACCGCCCCATCCTTGGCGATCGAACCTTTACGGCGTCCTGCAATCCGGCTACCTATTTTGTGTTGAATAATGAACGTCGTAGCAACCCGCCCATTGCAATACTCCTTAGGACGATATAGCGTCCAAGTAATTGTTCTCTATACCTCTCATCTATGTAAAAAAGTCCATACCTAAAGATGATTCATTACACATTCCTCTACGGTATACCGCATTTCATGTAATTCCTCTCCAGGCATGGACTTTTGATTTTTCTATTCAGCTTCTAACAGTGTAATAAAGTTTAACATCTTATCTGTCACACAAAAAAGCCCTTATTGGACATGTGGACAGACTTCCTCCTAGAAATCTACACCACCCACCAATAGGGCTTATCTCTTCAAAATCAGGCTCCATAGAGCAAATAAAAAACTTTATGCTCTAATTCTATCAAATTATTCAATAAATGGATATACCTGATTCCGCAAAAAAGCCCTATAGGCACACCTCTCCCAAAAGGAATGATTGACCCATAGGGCATTACTCTCATACATGAAAATCCCTTGAAAATAAGGAATTTCTTTTGAATGTTTACTATATAGCATTAACCGACAGACTTTAACGTCTTTTTTAGACACACTGGTAGTGTCTATTTGTTGAGTCCCAAAGACCCCACTGTTTAATAACTACACCGCTGCAGAGCGCTTGCTCCGCGCAAAAAATAAACAAAATTAAATAAATATATAACTTTAATATAAGACAATGTTTCTGGAATTTCAAGAAATATCTCGTTTACAAATGTTCTGTTTTACTTAAACCTTTTAAAAAAACAAAAAATGAAGGGTATAGAAGGGACTATCTCTAATAACGGAATTTAAGGGGGATATTTTACCTCTACCCTCTTCAATGGTTGCTTTGTGATTAAAAACCTGAACAAATTTTTTATGGCATAAAGTAAAGATTTGTTATGATTAAACACATATATAACATAAAGAGGTATAATATCCTCTATTACCACCTGGGTCATGTTAGGCGAAAGGAATGTTACAAATGGATTTTGTTACCTTGCACCAATGCTTTAAGGAAGAATCAGTTGATGACCCTATTATTATAGAGTTTTTACACAACTGGCTACCTAAAAAAGTAAAGTATTTAGCGAATGAAGTTGCTGTAGAAATGAATACAAAATTAAGAAATGATGATTTTGAAGCAATCACAGGAAAATTAATCATTTTAATAGTCGAGAAGATAGAAGAAGTAGAACCAGGAGTTCCCTTTCGGTCGTGGATCTGCCAATCTACAAAGTGGGTAACCAAAAACTTCATCCGTAAAAAGAAAGCTATTCTCATAGATACATCGGAAAATAACAATTCCATATCTAATTTTTGTACAGAAGAAGAACTAGATGATTTTATGAATGAAGAACATAGTTTAGATAGCACAATGTTAATTCAATTTGCTTTAGAAGACTTCAATATGACTATTGATCAACTTAGTGATAAAACAAGAATTAATATACAAACTTTAAAGAAAATTATTAATGGTAAAATGATGCCCTGGAAATTAACAATAGAAGAAGTAGCTCAAATTCTCCATACGTTAAATATATCTATCGATGAATTTATTAAAGGCTTGAAAAATAAAACAATTATTATTAATTCTAAGGACGTAAATATAGATGGAATCCAATTACCTAGAGCAAAGAATATGAATAAAAGAGAACAAAAAAAAGCTATGATTGATATGGAAAAGCAAATTATGGTTCAAGACGAAGCAGAAGAAAGAGATGAGTTTATTCAAACTCTCAAAAATTTTGTTAATCGATAAATTTCTAGACGTACCCATAAAGCTTGATTACTGACCTGAAATTTAGTCTGAATATCATTTAGAGGTACTCCCTTTTTAATATGTTCCGTTAATAACTGTTGTGGTAAAAGTAATGAACCAGCAAATTCATCTGCTTCAGGTTCAACAAATGATTTACCAGTTTCAGGATCCTCAAACTCCCAAGGTTTGATATGGTGGTTTAATACAAAGTGGCCAAGTTCGTGAGCAAGCGAAAATCTACGTCTAAAAGGGTTTGTCTGAAAACGATTGACTGTAATTCTCATTTTATTAGCATCCAATTTAGCATCAATATCTAACTCTGTAGAAACTTCTCTTATCGTAAGACCTAACTTTGCTATTAAATCTTCAACTGGAATAGGCGGTTGATAATTATATTTTTCAATTAACTCCTTCGTTATGCGGCGAACATAAGCTGTACGCATTGAGTTTCACTCCTTCTATAAGATTATTGTCAAATTAATTTAGCCACCTTGTTATACAGGTGGCTAAATTTTTTAAAATAAATTTTCAAAAAACAAAAGATATCATATTGGTCAACACATATAAACTATAGGAAACATCATTTAAGACCCTGTTTTAAAATTTAGAGAAGGGAAGTGTTTAGATATGTTATTCCGTTACAAAGTCCCTTAAGAAATAACCAGCTTTTCAGTCACGTCATAGCAAGTCCTATAATAAATTGCCAAGGAGCGATGTTACATGCCAAATATTAAACTACAAGATGTTATGATTTTTGTTAATGGAACTTCTCGTTACAACAAAAATGCCTTTGATACAGTTTTAATCAAAACACTCTTACACTCGGACGAGCCTATCACGGAAGAGTACTATGTACCAAGTGGTGTCACAGCAAACCCCGACATTTTTAAAATATTGGAGTTACAAGGATTAGAAATTACTCCTTTTAAAGCAAGTACTCTTCTTAAAGGTACAGAGGATATCCAAGAACAAGCGTTAAACGGAAATCCTTCAGAAACACTAAGTGATGCAGCGAAATTACTTTTACTATCATTAATGGAAAAGTCTCAACTAGTTCCCGTTGCTGGCTCAAAAAATACCTACGAATTAACATACGAATATAAAATATTTCCACAACAAGGAAATGCAAACAGTTATGAATTTGAGATTCGTGTCCCATTTGATGGATTAGGTATCCATCCACAAGGTGGACGGGTAGAGGTTACTGTTGTTTTACCAAGAATGGCTGAATTGGATGGTAACCTAACAAAGGGAGTAGACGAACAAGGTGCAGAAATAAACGAGGTCCCATACCCAACGCCTAATGTGAACCGCCAATTGTAACTTTTGCCTATCAAAAAGACCCTTTGTTTACCATCCGATACAATCATAAACAACCACTACAGAATTAAATAATTAAAGGAAAAATCCCAAATGGTTGGTCGCCCTGGGATTTTTCCTTATTTTATCATACTTTTTTCTTATGCTTAAAAAGAAAAGGAGTTTTAAATGTTAAAAACATTTGTTGACGCTTTCCCTGTCCGAATGGAGCACGTATTCGGACTTATGTGACCCAATTTATTTTAGAGAGAGCAATAAGAGTCCCCCATTTTTTTATTCTCCACATTTCATGGAATAAGCCTTCATTTGTCCATATGTGGTACCTGACACCAAGAAACCTAGCTTAATTTGGTATATTAACTAATTTTTTCAATTCTTCCATTGGTATTTCCGTATATTTTGCTACAAACTCAAAAGACATTCCATCTTCTAGCAATTTTTTCGCAACAATCCTCTTTCCTTCTTTTTTGCCTTCTAATTTACCCTCAGCTTTACCTTCCTCTCTCCCCTCAGCCTTCACTATTCTCTCAAACTCGCCCCAAGAAATTGGCATACTATCGCGATTAATATAAACCATTTCTTTTCCCTCCTTTATTTCGATTAATTGTTCTCTCAGCTTTTTTGTTAGTTCTAGTGGAATTTGTAGTAAGTAGTCAATGAAGTAGATTAATACCGAAATATACATGCGATTATATTCGTGAGGATATTTTCTTTTCTGTGACAGTATTTTCATCAATTTGATCTTAAATTGATAGCGTTTCTCCACGTCATCTTTTGTTTCATGAACGTATTTCGCTGCTAGTATCGCCATTGCAAATGGGTTATCCGAATTAAGTAGCTCGTCTTCGCTGTAGTCACTAATTTTAAACAAATTATATTGATACGTTAACGACGTCCCATGCAGCGCATAGTGATATTCACCCTTTGTTAGAACATTGGAATTGTTCGTTAATACCGCCATTGCCACAACATCGACATTGAACTTATCATAAATATGGTAGAAATATCGAAACATTCTTTTCGAGAAATTCTCTCTTGGACTTCCCTCAATTTCAATGTGAATAATCAGCCATTTTTCTTCGCCAGTCTTAGAATATACCTTAACAATTTGGTCTGCGATTTGTTTCCCTTTCTTTTCCTGAATAATCTCCTTAAACAATTCTTGTTCAAGAAACTCAGGCCGCTTGGAAAAATCAAGTTCTTCTGCTAAATCTGGGATGAAAAACAAAATGAACTCCTCAAATAATTCTTGAATAATCTTTTTCCACAAGCCATCATGATCAATTACACGATAATCATTTGGTCGTTCTAATACGATATTTGTTAGCATTATTTTACCACAACCTTTACTTTTTGATAACATGATTATATCACAATCAAGAACAAATGTTCTATATTAATTTTTCCTTTCTTGGTGTTTGGCGGTAGATTAAAAAATATAACAAACAACGTCTTTTATCTCGTTGGTTCAATTAACGATTGATGAAGGTATGGAAACTAGATTCGTTTTAAACTAGAGGAAAAGGTGAGAGATATGCGCTTCAAAATTCGGTCAATTACGGTCTAGACTTATCATATTTAACTCACTTTTTGGGTACCTGTACCCATTTGTGGTGCCTGACACCAAACCGATTAGACAATTGTTAGAAAAAGTAAAAGAAATGATAATCCGGGGTGTCACTGTGACCAAACCTTAAAGAAAAGCCTCGCAGAGTTTTCTCTCCACAAGGCTTCTTATAAATTAATAAACTATTTAATTTCTTCTGTCTTTATCACACAGACAAATATCTCATTTTGTCCTTTTTGGGTACCAGGTACCATAGCTCAAATGCTTAATTTCTCTGACTAAATCACCTAATCCTAATTCAATATCTTCCATCCTTGATTTTTGTCGCCAATGCCTTTTCGTTGGAAAGTTGATAATATATTTAGGGTTCAGCATCGATTCAGTTGAAACAGTAAAAACTTTACCAGCTTGTATTTCTTGTAAACGGCATACTTTTAGGTATTCTTTAAAATTATCCGGGTATGCTTGTTTAAACTGTAAAGCAATACCTTTTCCCATTATTCCAACACAATTAACCGTATTCACTAACGCTTCCACCCGCGCTTCTAAAAGGTTACCATTCCTCACTTTAATCAACTACTGCACCTCCTTTAAAAATACCAACGATCCAATATTTTGACACTAGTATCTAAGCCATTATCCCAAAATAAAATGGTACATAGTCATGTAAATTACCAAATGGTGGTACAGGAATTAGAGTAGCTGATCTTCGAGTTTGAATTTCATTTTGAGCAATATCCTTGTAATGAAGTCCGTGTACTTTCATTAGATTATTAGAATAGAGTCCTTTATTCTTAAGAATTGATTCAAAATTACTAATATGGGTAAAGTGGTATAGATAGCGATTAAGATAAGTCATAAATTTATCCTTCAGTTTAAAATATACGAACATATATTCCTGCTTAATTATGCCACATTATTATTACATTGTAAATAAAGTTCACTATAAGAGCGTGTTCAAAAAGCCCTATAATTTTATAAAAAAGAAAAATGCACCTCAGCTAAATATGGTAAAATGGAAGTGGCTAAACAACCAAAAATACCAATTTGCGAGGTGCATTTTCATGGAATTTCAATTGGAACTAATTCCTTTCCACTATTATAACACACTCGGGTTTGATGTTGAACTGATAGATTACATAGATCATGTAGACGATTCCACTGTATTAGAGAAAAGCAAACCACTTTATAAGGACGGCGGTCGTCCTCCTGTGGATCCGAGGGTATACTTTCGGATGCATTATTTGTATTTTACTTGCCCAGAAGTTACGTCTTTTCGAGAATTATGCAGACAGCTCGTAGACCGGAGTCCAAAAGAGTTACAGCGGGCAAAGAAGTGATTAAATCCGTTCATGCGTATATCAAAGAGGGAAAAGATTTTTCCATCGAGACAACTCTTGCCGGGAAAAACGCCATCAGGCAAATACAAAAAGCGAAAAAGATGGGCTATGAAGTAACCATGTTCTACGTTGCACTCAGTAATGTCAACCAAAATATCGAACGGGCTGCGCTGCGAGTTAAAAATGGTGGTCATCACATCCCAACAGAAGATATCATTAGAAGAAACAAAACTTCTTTTCAACACCTTTATGACTATGCAGCTATCATTGATAATTTAGTTGATAACAGCGAAGATGATGGTGATAGGGTACTCGAAATAAATAATGGTATTGTTACTTATGAATCAAGTAACCTCCCTGATTGGACACTACCAGTATGGGAACAATTCAAAAAGAAATAAATAACCAATACCATAATAAAAACCGATTTTTTAAGATAATCGGTTTTTTTACTGTTAATTGAACAACTGTCCGATGAGATACACATAGTTTATTTAGAGTAGTGATTGGTTTAATCGCTACTGATACAAAAACACCCTGTAGCGCATGTGCTGCCACTCGCAAAAAAATAGAAATCATCCTCTGGTGATCTCTATTTAAGCTGTTTGGTTATAGCGCACTAAAAATATGGTTCCCCGTTATTGCGAAAGCTCATTTTAAAAAGAATGTCGTCAAAAGTGACAGATGAAAACTCATTATTGTATTCTTTGAATAGTAATTTAAGTCTACTAATGCGTTGTTTATGATCCTTTTTTGGTAAAACAAGCTTAAGAAATGCTATTAAGGTAAATAATCTTCCATTACTTATATGGCTCTGTGGAATACCTAATATATTACCGATTAGAAACCCATTTATTTAATATTCTAATCAAGTGTCCACTTCTAAAAGACAAAACACCATTTTGTCTTTTTTAGGTACCTGGTACCGACTCTTAAGATATAAACGTAATCAAAAGAGGAAATATTAGAATAGTTAAGCCGTTTCTTTGAATTCATGGTGTGTGGTATTATGTTTATATAAGTTATTTTATACGGCGGTGATAGTATGGGGAAAGTTCAATCTTCAGAGGAGCTTATGAAGTATATCAATGAAATGAATAGTGATAACTCAGTTGTCCAGTTTTCTATTCCTGGTAAGGGTAAGTTTACTCTTGTTTTACAAGAAGAGGATGAACAGTCAATAAAATCAGATGTTGAGAAGAATCCTCAACTTGAACGTATGTTTAAAGAAAGTGAAGAACAATACAAAAAAGGACTAGGAATTTCAACCGCAGACCTCTTAAAATCATTTTCAGAGAAGGATTTCATGTAATGTCTCGTAATATTACATGGACACCAATTGTAAGGGAAAAGCTTATTGAATTTAGGAGTGAAAGATTTACGCCGGTAGAAACACTCGATTTTATTTCCCAAGTCGTATTAGAAACAGAGGATGTTTTGAAAAATCCTGTGATCGGGAAGAATTATACTGAGGAATTTGGAAAATATAAAGGAATATCTCGAATTGTAGTAAGGAAGTTTCAATTTTATTTTAAACAAGACGACAATGATGTAATTGTTATTGCGGTATTGTTTCCAGGTGAAAATAAATATTAGAGGTTGTTCAAAAAGCACCCAAACAACAAAAAATTCAGCCCAGCAATGTCCACCTGAATTTCCATAAATGGAAATTAAAGTAAATTTATTTTGATGTAGTGTAATTAACTGAATATTCGCTAATATTATGCCAAAAAAAGGGCATACTTCCCCCTTAGACATAAATAGCTTTTTTAAAAATTAACTATCAGATTTGGATGGAAACTAGACAGTTAACTCTTGGTCACAGTGACGCCCCGAAAGAGTTGCGAGTTCAAAGAATAATAAGAAGGATGGAAATTTTATTATAGAGCTGTTTAACTGAAACCTTGAAAACAATGTTTATCATTAATTTAGTAAACAAATGGAATTCACTAACTTAAATTTGTTATAATTTAGCTGAGGTGATGTTAAGTGAACACTTTAAGTGAAGATGCTAAACAAGAATTATTTAATGCATTAAATGGAAAGCAGTCTGGGGTCTTTGTTGTAGATGGTAAATTAGTCTCCATTGAAGTTGAAAATAATGATTCACATAATGATTTACCACAGGAAGATTTATCCCAAGAGATTGAAGGTTATCCTGAGTTAAAAGAGTCATTGACAAGGTATTTAGATAACCCAGGTATGAAGCGATACACCGGAAGTGAACTGAAAGCTAAGCGTAATGAAAAAAGAAAATTATAAGGGATATAAAGTCCTTTTTACTGAATTTGAATTATGCTTAATTTGGGAATCGTTTGCTGAAGGTATGCGATATTGTTTCTTGTTGCTTCTCCAACATGCTTTGTAAGCTTTTCTACGAAGTGTTTCGGTGGCTTCTCTTGCTCTTTTTTATCATCCATTTCTATGACCTGTTCTAGTCTTCCCTGGAGTGTTTTAATGTCCAAGTTCTTTCAGAGCGACCATGATATCACTAAACTTCTCCAGGCCTACTTCGCTCCAACTTCGGCCATTTTTCAATCGTTTAGCGAAGACACTCATTGTTCCCTCTGCGCTTCTCATCGGACGGAATCCCTCCGTATCAGTTCCCTTTTCTCTAAGCTTTTCTTTTTAGGTACCTGGTACCGATTCTGTGCTGCCACTCGCAAAAGGGGACTGTCATTTATCATGACAGTCCCCCATTTTCTTTATTTCCACGTTACACGGAATAAACACTCATTTGTCCATTTGTGGTGCCTGACACCAAGACCTTCCAAAAAAAGTGAGCTTCATTGGCTAACTGAACAAGACATCAATGAAATATGTAAGAGAGTTTTTAATATAGCTAATTATAATATTAACTACGACAATTCATTTATGACAATACAAGTAAATTAGTGTTTGACAGAAATGTATGAACTTGTTATCATGAATTTAAGGAAGGGTAACTGAAGTGTAAATCCAGCCTTATATAAAACTTGATTAGTGTGGAAGGGCAGTATTATACTTAAGACCAGCCACAGGTAACCTGAATGAAGAGATTAATTTTTAATTACAGTTAATCTCTTTTTATATTAACTTAAATGAATAATTAAATAGTTGAAATATATAATAGTAATAAGGGAAATGTAGTGGAAGGGTTGCTTTAAGCGTAAAACCAGCCACATGATCCCCTGAATCAGACTTCTACCCAACCGGTGGAGGTCTTTTTCGTTTCTATCCCATGTGTTCAAATGTTTATACTCTCACAAAATTAGCCAAGAGAATGGTACATATGTGGTGTCTGACACCATAGCGCCTGGGTAAGGGTGTTGCCCAACCAGAAAAAAAGGACCATTGTATATTATAAGGAGTCCTATTGATCAAATAATTCCAAGCATTTTATCGGATATATGTATATGTTCTGGTTAATATAATTTTATAAGGCACGATACAGTTGAACATACACGTCCTCCTGAATCACCTTGAAGTCAAATCGTTCATAAAACCCAATGAAGCTGGGGTGGTTTTCACATTCAATAAGTACAAACCTTCCACCAAGCTTATCAAACAATTCATAAATGAGTTCGATACAGTTTTTAACTAATTCTTGTCCAGATATGTATTCTGTGTAATCATCACTTTTTCCTAATTGCCCAATTAAGTAACCTATTGCTTGATCAGCATTTTTGTTGCTTGTTACTTTTTTTCTTAGCGACTTGGATACTGCATCGTTAAAAGTGATGGATTTCATTGTAATGGTAAAATAACCAAGTATAGCAATTACATCATCATTCGCCAATTGGTCTTCATCCAAAAATACATAAGTACGACCTATGTTTTTATATTCAAATTCAATGGCTTTGGAGCGAAGGAAATCTTGGACATCCCTATTTCACCTTACAATCAAATTCGGAAACAGCAGGAATAACTCTGTCTAGACCTGCTAGTTCCAATAATGTTCTTAATGAGAATATAGTCTTTTTAATAATTCTTCGCTTCTTTCAATATTCTTCAATACCCCTGTTTTTTTAACAGGTTGGCTACTTTGAGACTCTAATACGTCAACAAGACGTTTGGCAGCCTCGTCTGATTGGATTTCAATCGGCTTTTCAAAAGAAGATGTAGCCATACCTATCACCTCTTATACCTATTATATGTCATTTCTCTAAAAAAATAAATGGTCCGTTCAGCTATTTCGTTCAAAGGCTGCATTTGTGATGCCTAGACACCAGATTCCTACGTAGGTGGAATTATTGTTAATTTGTCTTTCGACAGGGTCAGGCACCTATGTTGGCCCCTATGTTTTCCTATTATACGCTGACACCAAGACTCCCTAGCCAAGAGAATGGTACATATGTGGTGCCTGACACCAAGACCCAGAACATACGCTCTATACATGAATATAATATATGCTTATAAGAGCAATTGTTCCTTTTTTTAAAAAGAAGGCCTGCAGAGATTTCTCTCCACAGAGCTTTCCTTGATAGTTCGACATATTTCGGACGTCACTGTGAGCATACCTACAGACACCAAAACCAAAACCTAAATATTTCCCTTCCCTTTTCATCAGGAATATTATTATGTATAATAGGAATATAATAAAAGGTGAAGTGCTACTAACACTTCACCCTGCAACTTCTACCGTAAGGGTGGTAGTTGTCTATGTTTATCTATTTTTTATGAGAACCACCCTTTTGCTTTCGACGGCGTAGGGTGGTTTTCTTGTTTTCTAATATGTACTTTCGAAAGAAATAAGCGCTTACTTCACGCACAATTCCCTTCAGAACTTCTCGTAGAAATTCAAGAAATGTTTCCATGATTATCACCTCCTTTCCTAAACGGAAAGAAGAACAACAACCAACCACCCTCATATTCAGCTGCTATTTCATTCTATCATTTTACAATCCAACTATTACATATATATATTAAAAAAAAAGCTCTGCAGAGAGGTTTCTCTCCACAGAGCTTTTTCTTCTTATCATTCGACAAAATTCGAGTCGTCACTGTGACCATACCTTTTAATTTTTAATATTATTTCTTTCTTTCAATTTCCTAATTGCTTCTTTGGTCATTTCATCTTGATTTTTCAGGTGGTAATTTGGTACTACATATACTCCTTCAGCGGCTTCTTCTAACTTTTTTATTTTTTCTAGATATTCTTGACTAAAAGTTTGTGCACTCATGAAGGTACCTCCTTAATCAAAATATTGATTCACCAATTTCCTTGCACCATAAGGATCGATTATCATTCTACTTGTACTAGGGTCTATTAAAATTGCACCATAAACTTCTTGGTAATGCTCTACTAACTTGGACTTCGCATGTAATGCCATATATCCTTCAAAGCCTAATTCAAAGCTTTTTTTACAAGCAACAGCAAAGAGATAGATGAGCACCAACCCCAATAAAGTCTTTGTCACGTCCAATATTCCACGGTGCGCTTTCAACAAGCTGTAATTCAATCCATCCCTCTTTAATTTCATATGCAACTACATTTGTGGTACCTGACACTAGATCCTATATTCTAATCAAGTGTCCACTTCTAAAAGACAAAACACCATTTTGTCTTTTTTAGGTACCTGGTACCGATTCTCCTGTTTTTGATTTTAAAATTGTTCTACTTTTTCAGAAAAAGATCGAAACTCTTCTTTATTAATTGTAGAAGCCATATTTCTCTCTTTTAATATTGTTGTATATATTCTAGCAAGGGTTCCTTTCAGATCATTGAGGGTTTCAAATTGCTTATTCTCCATTTCGATAATTTTATTTACAGTTTCCTTTTTAATACTACTATTTAATATACCAAAAGACTCTCCAAATAGTGAATTAAGAGTGCTTAGAATAACATTTATATCAACATGGGTCTGTACTATTACGACTTTTTCTTTTATATCTTTAATCAGACTATCTACTTTTTTAAAAAGTATATTCAAATCAATATCATCATTTGCTTTACTTATTCTATCTAATACCCATTTTCTACCTTCTTTTCCCAGGTTAATAAAATCAGTATGATTATTTTCAATTAAAATATTTTCATAAGAGTCTATTGCTTTCTTATCCTTAACTGTTTCTTTCTTTTCAAAGTTTTCTATATTCCACTTCTTTTTTAAAGAATTCATACGAATTTCTAATTCTAATCTTGGCTCATATTTACGTGGGAGAAGTTTTAATAAAGGGGATAATTCAGCAAAATCATTTATGTTGCCTTGCGTTTTACTTTCTAACTTTGTGATTATAGCTTCCATCTTTTCAACAATTAACTCGTTATTGTAGCATTCTGTTACTGTAATTCGACACTCAGGAGATATTATCAATTCTAATTCTTCTGTTTCTGCTATTGTTCCTTGATGAAATAAATCCATGAATAGAACCTCCTATAATTATTAAAAGTAAAGGCCAACCACTATTGTGATTGGCCTTTATAAATTAGTAGAATATATTAATTAGTTGCATCAATTGCTACATCAACATCAGCTTTAATAGATGCTAATGATTTGTAGTCAATACGAGCTGGTGTATCAGCATCGTTCATAGGGAATTCTGCAAGGAATGATTCTGAAACTTCAACTTGACGTTGAGCTGTAAGATCATCAAATGCATCATAACCAATAGCCGCTAAAGCAGATTGCATTTCAGCAATAGTGTCTGCAGCATTTACACCATCTAATAAACCTACATAATCAGATACATAACCAGCTGCAGCAGGTGTAGCATCATCAAAGATTGCTACAGCAACTTCTTCAGCAGTATCGCCTGAGAAGTCTACATCAAGAATGCTTTCAGCTAATTCAAGCTTTTGAGTAGATGTCAGGTTAATATAGTTAACTGTTTCTGATACTCCACTAGCATAAGTGTTTAATGCTAAAGTAGTAAGTGCAGCTCTAGCTTCAGTTGCAGTTGAAGCAGCCTTAAGTTCTTCTACCGTATTTACAGCATCTCCCTCATTCGTGATTGCTCCCGCAAAAGCATCTACGTTTGTAAAGTATGCAGCCTGATAATCTTCAACAACATTAAATCTTTCGAAAAGATCTGATAGACCTTGTACAGCATTTACTCCATCATAGAATTGCGCTGCTGTACCTGCTGTACCTGCTGTTTCAGTTCCTGCAGCAGTTGCAAGATCATCAATATCAGCTAAGATAGTTCCTGCAGCAGGGTTGTTCACTAAGTCAACTGCTCCTACCACATCAGCAATATCATTTGTTACTGAAGCAAGAGTTGGAGCTTCAGCATTATCCCCAGCACCATAAGTAGTAATAGCTAGGATTGCGTCTCTGTAATCAGCTACAGTATCATCATCAGTTGCTACATCAGCGAAATCAAATACAGTATCTTCAGTTACTGCTGCAAGTCCTTCAAGTGCAGATAATACAGTAGATGTGCTTGCATCTGCAGCTAATCCATCTAATGTTGTAACTGCATCAAGTTGAGCTTCAGCGTTACCAGCAACGATTTGTGCTTCAACAGCACTAGAAGTACGAGCAAGACCAGCTGTTTCTAATTTAGTTAAGTAGAAAGAACGAGCTTCATCGAAGAATGGAGCATCTCCAATGATACCTTCATCATCTACAAGAGATACTAAGTTATTGTAAGCAACTGACAACTGAGCAACAGTTGATGCCTCAAATACTCTTAGAACACGGTCTACTTCTTTCAAAGTAGTTTCAAAATCAGCTTTTGTAGTTACATCTTCTTCATCTGGAGCAACAAATGATACCGCTTCTAAAGCAGCATTATAATCGTCACGATCAGCATCTGCAGCTTGTGCTGCGGCAACTAGATTTGTTGCAGCAGTTAGGTTAACCCCATCAATAGCATCTTGAACACCAGTTAGTGTTGTAAGGCTTGTAGCATCATCACCAGGGTCTGCTCCATCAAGTGCTACTTCATAATCATCAATATTGTCAGGGTTTACACGGTCAAATGAAGCTTCTAAAGCTGAAAGAAGTTGAACCATATTCTGAGCTTCTAAAGCATCATTAATTCCTTCAATAATCGTTTCAGTGTCCCCTAATTCAATAACATCTTTGTTTACTCCATCAACAAATTCTTGTACTCCTTCTAAAGAAGTGAAATCGTCTGTTAGAGTACCAAATTCAGCAAAATACTCATCAGCATTAGAAACTACTAGATTTTCAGCTCCAACAGCTTTTAATGCATTATATAGATCAACTTGAGTAGAAGCAGTGTTCACATCATCTAGCAATGCTAAGAAATCAAGATCGATTTCAAGTCCACCTACAGTCCAAGTACCTTCTGGGTCTTCACCAAGTGGAGACTTGAAGTAGAATGTTGCGATTGTTTCACCTTTAACTAAATCAACTGAATCAACAGCAACAACATCACCATTGTTGTCAATAACTTCAATTGAGAAGTCTTCTTGAGCTTCTTCTGTTGCTGGGAATGTAACAGTTACTCCATTACGGTCAATCGCACTTACACTCTCAACCGCAGGAGTCTGCGCTTCAACAGCTGCTTGTGCACTATAAACAAATGTAGAGAATGCTCCACGTGTTACTGCATCGTTTGGACGGAAGTCAGTTACTGTAGTTACTCCGTTTTGAGCAAGAACTGTAACAGCATCTTTGTAGTAAACACCATCAAGGTTAACGTTTACCGCTTCACCAGTGTTTTCTAGTCCGAATGCATTAACAAGTGTTACTGCCATGTTTTGGCGAGTTAATGTATCGTTAGGGTTGAATTCACCATTGTTACCAACGAAGATTCCAGCTTCTACTACTGCAGCAATTTGCTCAGCGTATGGGGAGCTTGCATCAACGTCAGTGAAAGCAGCTAGAGTTCCTTCAACATCTTCAGCTTGTAAGTCAAGTGCAGCTGCGAATGCTACTGCAGCATGTTGACGAGATAATTCTTGATAAGGCTTGAATGATCCGTCTGGATATCCTTTGAATACACCTTGTTCTACTAATGCTTGAACCGCATCGTAGTGTGACTCTCCTGGCTTAAGGTCGTTGAAATCTTCCGCAGCTGCAACCGCTGCTGGTGCTACTGCTGCTAACGCTGCTGTTGCTGCGATAGAGGTAGCTGTAATTTTGCGTAATTTTTTCTGACTCATAAATCTTTATCCTCCCTTAGTATAACTGTAAAATTTATATAACACTATTCCTTCGGCCAAATATGTAAGCCTTGGAAAATAGTAATTCCCCTAGTAAACTATTGGCACATGACTAGTATAGAGAATGATGGCATGATTTGTCAACTATTTCTAGTAATTTGTAAATGAAAATGATATATTAAATAATTACTAGTTTACAGACTGACAGTATGTAGTCAGTGACTGCCGGAATAATGACCAATCAGTTGTCCTTGGGTTGATTCTTATTTTACTAGCATATCTGCTAGAATACAAGGCTTTGAAAGTGTTTTCCTATCAGCAAGTTTTACCAGTTTTGCCAAACCCTTTCGAATCACCCTATCTACTATATGACTAGATACTGTCGTTAGACCAATTATTTATTCTTTTGTTTGAATACTTCAACAAGAAACAACGGCAAAGCTAATTGTCGTTTCATCCGCCACGGTTCGATCATCAATCGGTATAGCCATTCAAGGCCTAATTTACGAAAGCTTGCTGGTGCACGTTTAATGTTGCCAGCGACGACGTCAAATGACCCGCCCACTCCTTGGAAGACAGACACATCTAACTTATCTCGATTGGCCCGAATCCACTCTTCTTGCCTTGGACTTCCCATCGCAACAAAAAGCAGATCTGCCTTTGCCGCGTTTATTGTGTCAATGATCAACTGGTTATCCTTTTGGTAACCATCTATCACACCAGCGACTTTTAAATCTGGATACATTTGTATTAGCTTTTGTTTGGCAGCTTCGGCAACACCGGGCTTTCCCCCGTAAAGGAAGATGCGCTTTTGTTGTTTCGCTGCGACACCGATTAATGTATTCATTAAATCGATTCCGGTAATCCGGTTAGAAATGTTGCCGCCCTGAAGCTTGGAAGCAATCAGGACGCCAACCCCATCAGGAATTTGATAATCCGCACTATTAATAAGCTCTTTTAACTCGGGGTCCTTCGAAGCTTTGATGATCTTCTCTGGGTTCACCGCGACGATAAAGGATTGCTTTTTCTCTTCGATAGCAAGGAATAATTTTTTCGCTATAGTTGTGTACGTCTCATCGGAAACGTTGACGCCTAGTATCGTTTCTTTTTGTTGTGTCATCTGCTCACCTGTTTTTTGCATCGCCAAGACGAATGTAATCAAAGCCAGCTTCCCGCCATGCTTGTTCGCCGATGCAGTTTTTAGTATCAAATACGATGTTTGCTCGCATGTTTTGCTTAATGTCGCTTGGTTCATACGTTTTAAATACTTTGTGATCGGTCAAAATTACGATAATATCGGCATCCTTTGTTACCTCATCAAGGGTAAGTACTTGGTTTGGGACGCGAATGTCTTTAATGTACGGATCGAATACGTTGTAATCGATCTTCTTCTTATTTAAATGCTCCATGATCGTTAAGGACGGGCTTTCTCGCATATCATCGACATTTCCTTTGAACGATAAACCGAGCAACGCTACTTTGGGCCGGATCAGATTATGTTCCTCAGCAATTGCAGCAATCCGGTCAACCGTATATGCTGGCATGTCGTCGTTTGTGTTCCGTGCCAGGGTAATCATGTTCGCGATCGTTGGTTGTAGTTCGGCAAGGAACCACGGATCAACCGCAATACAATGTCCACCGACACCAGGTCCAGGCTGGTGAATATTAACGCGCGGGTGGTAGTTCGCAAGCTTAATCGCTTCCCAGGCGTTGACACCAATTTTTTCACTAATTTTTGCAAGCTCATTGGCAAACGCAATGTTGACGTCACGGTACGTATTCTCGATGACTTTTACCATTTCAGCCGTTGTTGCGTCGGTAAGGTGGATTTCACCTTTGACAAACGACTTGTAAAGCTTTCTTGTTAGCTCGCTTGATTTCTGATTAATCCCACCGACGATTCGGTCATTTTCTTCCAATTCTTGAAAAATTTTGCCCGGAATGACGCGTTCTGGTGAATGGGCAATATAGATGTCTTCATGCAGGTCTAGGCCTGTTTTTTCCAAGACTGGCATCATCACGTCCTCGACTGTACGTGGTGGTACAGTTGATTCTAAAATAACGAGGTTGCCGTTTTTTACGAACGGTACGATGCTTTCTGTACCTGCACGGACATAGTCAAGGTTCGCTGTTTTCTCCTTCGTAATTGGTGACGGCACCGCAATGATGAATACGTCTGCTTCGATTGGTGCTGTCGAGAACGTGAGCTTTCCAGCTGCAACGACCTCATCTAATGCTTCTTGTAAGCCTGGCTCTTCGATATGAAGCTGTTGCTTTTGTAATTTATCAATCACTGTTTCATTAACGTCCATTCCATGTACTTGAAAACCGTGCTTGGCAAACATGATCGATGTTGGTAAACCGATATAGCCAAGGCCTATTACACAAATTTTTTCCATAAAGATATATCTCCCTTTCTAGTTGTTATCTCCGGGTACGGAAACGGTCTTGCCTTGTTTAATTGTTTCCACCCATGCAATAATAGCAAACACGAACATTGGGAACACTTGATTCTCCCATATGTTATAAACGACTCCAACGAGACTGGTGAACAACCACAGTGCAATTGTTGCATTAGCGACCGCTTTGTTGGTCGGTCTGAGCTGCCATATCCGGTACGCCATGTTTAATAGGAAGATAGCGAACAAAATGACACCGACTGCACCTGTCTGAACGATAATTTGAATGTATTGGTTATCGGAATAAAAATCTTTATCTAAATAATCATAAATACCTGCTATGCCATAGTCTTCATAAATCGGCGAAGAATATACGAGTGCTGCTGAATCACCGAACGTACCAAAGCCGGTACCGATGATTGGGTAATCCATGAAGATCTCGAAGCCTTTTTTAACAAAAAAGACACGACCACTGTTCGAGCTCCGTTCGATTTCTTCTTTATTGTTGAACCGGCCGGCTAAGCCACCGTTATCGTCTGACGATTCCCCTTTCACCCCATCACTTTGCTCGACGCCGGCATTTTCTAACGCTTGGTCAGCAAAATCAATTGGTAAGTAAACGAGAATGAGACCGGCAATGGTCGCTATTGCTAACTGCTTCAGAATGATCCAGCGCTTGGATAGGGCGAGGTAAACGGCGCCAGCAATAAGGAAGCCGAGAAATGTACCGCGCGAATACGTAAGCAGCATCGTTCCGACAAATAAGGATAAGGCAATGTACCATCTCTTATCATTTGTCGTGCGAAGGAGCATAAAGGTTACCATAATGGCGATAATCATATATAAACCCATCGAATTCGGGTTTCCGATTAGACCATAGATTCGGTCAGCATTTGCTTGTGATACAAACATATCGACCCAAGCGTCTGGTAGCAGCCAATTACGTTGCGATAATTTTTCGACGAAGCCGTGTAAGCTAAGCACGACACCAACGCCAACGATCACTTTTGCAATCGTGGTGAAGTCTTGACTGGTCCAGGATAGGCGCTTTATTCCATAGAACAGCAAGTACATCGTTAGAAATTTTCTTAGTTGGAAAATGATGGCCGTTGGCGAGACTCCGGTGATGAGTGCGGAGATGGCTCCGACGACACAGAAGGCAAGGTAGGCCCATTCATAGATTTCCAGTTGAAAGATTGATTTGATGTCCTTTTTTTTCAATGCATGGTAAAGGACGACGATGACAAGGACGAGAATCGCGAGGTCGCCTGCTAACTTTAATCCGCTATTTATTTCCACTAAAAACGGGCGAACTGGGAAATATAAAATCAACAGCGGCATGATCCACTTTGGCTTGAACCAAGTGATCGCCGCGAAGAATGCAGATGATAGTACCATTGATACGGTTGGAGGTAAGATAAGTCCAAATCCCAGAACAGCAATGGTTGCGATAATAAATAAGTAAAAATTCCTTTGACTATTCATACATTCAACTCCAAAATCATGATTGTCGTGCAAGGCGACCTGATCTGGTCCTGGGCGCTTGGCCATGCGGGCGCTGGCAGTTGGCTTGTTGCTTTGCCATGGTTGCACAGTTAATCTTGGCGGCGCTCGCCATGGTTTACGCTTTGATATTTTTGCGATGTGGTCGATCGGGATAATTTTCTTCCCTATATTACTTGCACACGATAATAGCATATACATTTTGGTCGATATCTTGCAACAATTAAATGAAGATTGTCGATAGATTTTTTAAATTGGGTGTTTATTAAATAAAAAAAGTACTTGTTATTTAATAAATGCCACTTGTTTCTGTGAGTCCATTCATAGAAGCGTTCCACGGCTTAGGTTAAGGTTGGCATAATAATTGGGCTCGCTCGGGGGTCATTGCGCTCGGGTGACTACCGAGTGCTCAGCGATTGGGCTCGCTCGGGCATCATTGCGCTCGGGTGACTACCGAGCGCTCGGCGATTGGGCTCGCTCGGGCGGCATTGCGCTCGATTGACTACCGAGTGCTCGGCGATTGGGCTCGCTCGGGCGGCATTGCGCTCGATTGACTACCGAGCGCTCGGCGATTGGGATCGCTCGGGCGTCATTGCGCTCGGGTGACTACCGAGCGCTCGGCGATTGAGCTCTTTCGGGGGTCATTGCGCTCGGGTGACTACCGAGCGCCCGGTGATTGGGCTCGCTCGGAGGTCATTGCGCTCGATTGACTACCGAGCGCTCGGCGATTGGGCTCGCTCGGGGGTCATTGCGCTCGGGTGACTACCGAGCGCTCGGCGATTGGGCTCGCTCGGGGGTCATTGCGCTCGATTGACTACCGAGCGCTCGGTGATTGGGCTCGCTCGGGGGTCATTGCGCTCGATTGACTACCGAGCGCTCGTTAATTGGGCTCGCTCGGGCGTCATTGCGCTCGGGTGACTACCGAGCGCTCGGTAATTGGGCTCGCTCGGGCGGCATTGCGCTCGATTGACTACCGAGCGCTCGTTAATTGGGCTCGCTCGAGCGTCATTGCGCTCGGGGGTTAACATATTAACTAACCCCTTCATCAAAATTACCAATTACCTCGCAATAGATTTTCGGTACTTTTCTCCCGTTTTTGACCGTACCTACGTATCTTTACACACGATTGGACGAAACTACAACCACATTCATTTTTTATGTGATTTGATTCGCCACAATGTTGGTGAATAATGGATATTGTTCGTGCTATAATGAGCCTAGAGATTTTAAGTTGGGGGAAATAGTTTTGGCAAAACAATCCGTACTAGCGGCACTGTGGATGCAGCTTCGTCCGAAACAATGGGCGAAGAATGTGCTTGTGTTTGCCGCGCTGTTGTTTTCATTTCGCATCGTTCAATTAGATGCGGTTATCCTGTCGATTTATGGGTTTATTAGTTTTTGTTTCACAGCAAGTAGCATTTATATTATGAATGATTATAATGACCGCGAGGCTGACCGGCATCACCCGGAGAAAAAGCACCGTCCAATGGCGTCGGGGGTACTTGATCCGAAGCTAGCAATCGTCGCCGGGTTTCTACTACTTTTACTTGCGCTCGGTAGTTCGTTCGTTTTAAACAAGCTATATTTTACGGTGTTACTCATTTATTTTGTGATGAATTTATTATACAGCTTTTGGCTCAAGCATGTTGTCATTATTGATATTATGATTATTGCTGCCGGGTTTGTGCTTCGGGCGATTGGTGGTGCGGTCATTATTAATGTGCCGTTTACCCCGTGGTTTTTGCTATGTGCGATGCTGTTATCGTTATTTTTGGCAATCGGTAAGCGGAGGCATGAGCTGTCGTTGGTGCTTGAAAAGGAAAGTTCCGGTTCGCACCGGAAAGTGTTAAATGATTACACGATTACGCTGCTCGATCAAATGACGAGTATTGTGACAGCGGCAACGATTGTCAGCTATGCGGTCTTTACATTCACCTCTGGCAACACGGTCCATTTAATGTGGACCATCCCATTTGTTATTTACGGCATGTTTCGTTATTTGTATTTGATCCATGTCGAGCAAAAAGGCGGCGCACCAGAGCGGATTTTATTGGAAGACAAACATATATTGGTGACAGTTATCCTCTATGCGGTAGCCGTTGTCATTATTTTTGCGATATTTGAATAACGGAAGCTTGGGGACCGTTCTCGTGCTTCATTTACGTTGAAGCACGAGAGCCTTCCCTCTTTTCCTATGAAAGGATGCGGTTGGATGGTGAAGGCACGAAAGGAAAGGCTTAGTGGTTGGGGCAATTATCCGGTTCAGTCTGGGTATGTGTTTCGGCCAGAGCATTTGGATGAATTGAAGCAAATAGTAACAGCGAAGGAATATAGTAGTTACATAGCTTATGGACTCGGTCGTAGTTACGGGGATACTCCGCTAAATCGCGGGGCTGGCGTGATTGGGACGAGCCGCTTGAATCATTTTATTGATTTTGATGAACAAACGTGCTTCCTCACGTGTGAAGCTGGTGTAACCTTACACGAAATTATTGACGTATTT
Organism: Aquibacillus salsiterrae; assembly: GCF_028416595.1. Classification (GTDB taxonomy): domain Bacteria; phylum Bacillota; class Bacilli; order Bacillales; family Amphibacillaceae; genus Aquibacillus_A; species Aquibacillus_A salsiterrae. The sequence goes on from NZ_JAMQKC010000004.1 coordinate 114,153, forward strand.
TTACCACGCGGATATTACTTGCCGGTCACACCGGGGACGAAGATGGTTACCGTTGGTGGTGCGATTGCGAATGATGTCCACGGCAAAAACCATCATGTCGATGGCACGTTTTGTGAATTTGTCGCATCGTTTGACTTGCTGACCGCTTCTGGTGAAATAATTACATGTACGCGTGACCGTCATGCTGATATTTTCTGGGCAACGGTCGGTGGGATTGGGCTAACTGGTTTGATTTTGCGGGCTACATTTAAGCTAATTCCAGTCGAGACGGCTTACATTAATGTTCGTTATGAAAAGGCTTCGAACTTGGATGAGGCGTTTGCTAAATTTCAAGCAGACGCTGATTTTACATATTCGGTGGCGTGGATTGACTGTTTGGCAAGTGGCGACTCGCTTGGTAAATCGGTGTTGATGCGCGGTGACCATGCTCGGGTCGATGATTTGCCAGCATCGATTGTTGACCCGTTAAAGCCGGCCGATAAATTTAAGCTGAAGATGCCGATTCATGCACCAGGGATGGCACTCAATTATTATAGCATTTCGGCTTTTAACAAATTATACTACGGTATGTACAAGGATGAAGACAAGTTGGTCGAGCAATCGTCGTTTTTCCACCCGCTCGATGCGATTACTGATTGGAACAAAATGTATGGTAAAAACGGCTTCATCCAATATCAAGCTGTTTTTCCTAAACATAATAACCCGAAAGAAGGGTTGCGCAAGCTGTTGACGAAGCTTAGTGATGCACGGCGCTCCTCTTTCCTAGCCGTGTTAAAGAGCTCGGGCCCGTGGAATGGCGGCTTGTTGTCGTTCCCGGTGGAAGGCTATACGTTGGCACTCGATATCCCGATCAAGGACGACGGTCTGTTCCCGTTTTTACGGGAGCTTGATGAGTTGGTGCTTGATTACGGCGGACGCGTCTATTTGGCGAAGGATTCATCCTTAGAAATCTCGGCGTTCCAAGAAATGTACCCGACATGGGAGGATTTCTTAGACGTGAAGGAGAAAGTTGACCCGGGTCATTTGTTCTCTTCCTCGATGGGACGACGATTAGGATTAAGTAAATAAGCTGACTACTGCGGGCAGGAAGGGGACAGGTTCTCTATCCTTGCTTTGAGGCTCGAAATGGGAGCAGGATAACCGTCTCCCAACAAATTTTAAGGAGTGATGAGAATGGGCTCTATACTTGTGCTAGGTGCTAATTCGACGATTGCGCAGGCAACAGTTAGGAAATTAACTGATAAGGGAAAACATTTTATTTTAACGAGTCGCGATCCATCGCAGCTCGAAGACTTAAAGAATGATATAAACATTCGTAGCCAAGTCGATGTGCAAGTTAGGGAGTTTGATGCACTTGATTTTGCTGGGCATAAAGCATTTTTTGACGATGTTGTTGGTAGTGTTGATGTGCTCGATGGTGTTCTGCTCATGTACGGGGCAATGGATGACCAGAAGCTTGCCGAACATGATTTTGCCGTGGCGCGAAACATGATTGATGTCAACTACACATCGGCCGTTTCGATGTTAAATATTGCGGCCAATTACTTTGAGCAGCGCGGTGCCGGGTTTATTTGTGCCGTCTCGTCTGTCGCTGGTGACCGGGGTCGGAAAAGCAATTACATCTACGGCTCGACGAAAGCTGGACTATCTGTCTATTTGCAAGGGCTGCGTAATCGCCTGCACAGGGCTGGTGTCCACGTCATTACGATTAAGCCTGGCATGGTCGATACGAAAATGACGTACGGTCTAGTTGAGCCGGGACCGCTACTCGCCGACCCTGTTACGGTTGGGCGCGACATTGCAAATGGGATTACGGCTCGGCGTGAAGTCGTGTATACACCGTGGTTTTGGCTGATTATTATGGGGATTATTAAACTTATCCCTGAAAAAATCTTTAAGCGGACCGATTTGTGATGGAGAGTGCACGTTTAGTTCCGAAGCTGTTGACAGGGCTCGTCGTTGGCGTCCTTGTCGTAGCCGGATTTTTACTGTTTGCTGATTTGCAAAAAGTACTTGATACGATTCGGCGGATGCCAGGGGAATGGTTGCTCCTGGCCTTTATTTTGACCTTTATCAGTTACCTCGTTCGCTTGTGGAAATGGCATGTATTTTCGCGCTGGTCAGGGTTTACGATTGGTTTTTTCGATAATGCGGCAATTTTTTTCATCGGCTTGATGATGTCGATTACACCAGGAAAAGCCGGCGAGCTGTTAAAAGGCTATTATTTGGAAAAAAGAGCGGGTGTCAGCTATGCTGCGTCGATTCCGGTTATTTTTTACGACAGACTAACGGATGTGCTCGCGATGCTTGCTTTAGTTAGTATCGGGATGACGGTCTATCCGCTTGGAATTACTTCTGTTGTCGTACTTGCTGCTGCTATTGTCTTATTTTTTATCTTGCTGCAACGACGTAAGTTGCTGTTTCGTCTAATTGAATGGGTGACCGTCCCGAACAAGCTACGCCGCTTCCGGGGGATGTTCCACGACTTTTATGAGCACACGTTACAGCTTTTACAGTGGAAAAAGTTAGTTTATGCGTTTGTGATTAGCTTCGTTGCGTGGTTGTTCGAGTGCTTGAGTTTGTTTGTCATCTTACAGGCGTTCGATGTCGATATGTCCGTTGTTGCTTCGATTTTGACGTTTAGCTTAGGTACAATCGCCGGGGCAGTGTCAATGATTCCAGGTGGGCTCGGTGCGGCAGAAGGAAGCATCACCGGATTGTTAATCTACTTCGGTGTCGAGGCAAATTTAGCCGTAACCATTTCATTATTAATTCGGTTTGTGACACTGTGGTTCGGTGTTGTACTTGGTATCATCATTTTTGTATTAACAAGAAAACGACTTGTGCGGCGGGAGCATGGGGGCGGTTCTCGTGCTACTTTAAGACGCTAAGCTAGGAATTTTTTGTAATAATTAGGAAGCGGAAGAGTCGTCCCTCCGCTTCTACGAAAGGATGGTTTGGATGCCATATTTTGTTGCGCCGTTTGTTGGGTGGGTTGCATCTGGTTGTTTGAAGTTTTTGATTAACATGATTAGACATGGCAAGGATGCTCGTTTACATATGGGAAATGGTGGTTTTCCGAGCACCCACACATCGACCGTGTCTGCGACGGTCTTTTTAATTGGGTTTGGCGAGGGGTGGTTTTCCCCTGCGTTTGGCATTGGTGTCGCCTTTTTATTTATTACGATTATTGATGCGACAGGCCTGCGGATTGCTGTTGGGAAGCAAGCAACTGTTGTCAATACTCTGACAGATGGGCAAAAGGAGCGCGTTATGCTGCGTGAGCGCATGGGCCATACGAAGCTTGAAATTGCTGGCGGGCTTGTCGTTGGCTTTATTTGCAGCCTCGTCCTCTTTGTTGGTTGGAGGCTGATTGTCGGTGATTAATCGACTACATCGCACATGGCTTATTTGTTTATTTTTCGGATACAGTATTTACATTTTTGTCCAAGGCTACTATGACACAAACGGGTACCTATCGTCCGACTCGGCCCATTACCTTCAGCTTGCGCAAAACATGTTAAACGGGAATGGGATGACGACGACAGACCTCGTCCCGCAAATGAGTGGTTATTTTGCCACATGGCCTGTCGGATACCCACTATTAATTGCTGGCGTTGCATCGATTTCTGGTATGGATGTGTTTTGGGCAGCGAAACTTGTTAATAGCTTGTTATTCGGACTTTGTCTGATCTTACTTGAACGTTTGTTTGGCAACCGCGCAGGCCTCGTCGCATTCGTATTTTTTATCAGCACAGCAACGGAAATATTTGCCTATACGTGGTCAGAAGTGCCGTTCATCTTCGGATTGATTTGGCTCGTTTACGGTATTTCCCGGTACATGACAATGAGGAGATTTATCTTTGCTGTGCAGATGCTATTTGCCGCTGTGTTTTTATTTATGGCAAGATACATTGGCTTGATCGGGGCTTGCATCATTGGACTGATTGGATTTTATTATTTGTTCAAACGCGAGTGGAAAGCGATGCTCGTTTGCTGGGTCACCGGGATAATTCCGATTCTATTTGCCGCGGTTTATTTATCGAAAAATTATCTAGAAACAGGACAGTTTACCGGGATGGAGCGCATTCCGCGGCCTGAGACGAGCAGTGAATTTTGGCGAATGCTAACAGATGCGATGGTTGCTGAATTTAATTTATTTAGCATCAGTAAGGAACAGTTTTTCACTGCTAGTATCGTTGTCTTAGTCGGTGCGATTGTCTTGTTTATCCGGCCAACATTTATTAAAGCCCTTTTTACCGTGGAACAGAGGCGCATGCTTGTTCCTGCGTTATTCTTTTTCGTGAGCGTCATTTATTTCGTCGCGATTGTGTACATGCGCTGGAGCTCGCAATTCGATCCGTTTAACTTCCGCTTACTCGGTCCGTCAACTGTGATGTTATGGCTTGCGATTGTCGGGTGGATTGCCAAGCTTGATGGTAAGAGCTTTCGGCGGTGGCGCAATACGGTAGTGCTTCTGTTTGGCTGTACGTTTATCATGACGATTTTGTATGATACGTACAGTTTAGCGATCAGTAAGGCCGATAAATACGGGGCAACTCGTGCAGATGTATTGGAAACATTCGAGCAAATCCCGAGCGGAAGTATTGTCGCGCTTGAAAATATCCACGCCCGTTATTTGCGCACTGATTTGCAGTATATTAAAGTGTATCAACTCCCCTATTTTAAAAAGAAAGAATCCGTTGCTACGTTTATCGAACGCGTGACACCAAACAGAGCAAAAGGCGTGTATCTACAAGTCCGCCCTCTCCCTGCGACAAGGTATCATCAGAGCTTTGTGAATTTAATGGAAGAAAATAAAGATAAACAATTTGTACAGCTCGACAAGGGCGATAGGTAGCTTATCGAACCGGATTGATATTGTTAGACAAGAAAAGCGCCAGTGCCTTGCTTAGTCCCGACAGGCATAAGACAAGACCTGACGTGGCGCTCAAAGGGATTGTCTTATGACCCCGAGGGACTAGGCACTGAACCTAGACAGCTCTAAATCTTTTTAAAACTCTACCAAAAAGCCAAGGGGTAGTTTTTCTTGACCTACACCCTTGGCTTTTTATTTGTTCACTTTATTTAATGTTTTTCTGAGCATGCGTAATACAGGTTTTTTGCCATTTACTGCACCAACGATTTCGGCAAAAATATGCAATAACACGAGGACAATGAGCGTTATGATTAGTGATGCACTAAGCGTCGCATTGGAAAATAAAATCGCTAACACGCCAAACACCGTACTAAATGCATAAATGATTAAAACGGTCATCCGGTGACTAAAGCCTGCCGCGAGCAATTGATAGTGAATGTGAAACTTGTCCGGCATCATAATATTTTCACCTTTAAAGGCTCGTCTAACAATCGCGAACAGCGTGTCGAAGATCGGGACGGCGAGCACGATAATCGGAATAATGAAGCTAAACAGGGTGACATTTTTAAACAGTCCTAAGATTGAAATCACCGCGACTGAATAGCCGAGAAACATCGAGCCCGTATCTCCCATGTAAATCTTCGCTGGATGAAAATTGTGGTATAAAAATCCAAAATTACTGCCAATTAATACGATACAATACATAAAAACGGCCACTCGGACATCGACAAAAGCCATGACAGCAATGCTCGTTAGTGCGATCGTTGTCACGCCAGACGCCAAACCATCGAGCCCGTCAATTAAGTTAATCGCGTTTGTGATGCCAATAATCCACAAAAAAGTTATTAATATGCTAAACGATTCTAAGGGAACAATCCCAATTATTGGTATGGTTATTTTTTCAATTAATAGCCCAGAATATATGAGTATTCCACTGGCAATTACTTGTCCGGCCAGTTTATAAACGGGTTTTAGTTGAAAGATGTCATCGAGTATTCCGGTAATGATGATAACGAAGGTCCCGATCATGATTGGCCAAAAATATGTGAACGTTGGCTGAAGATAGATGAATCCAGCGATAACACCGAGATAAATCGCAAGACCGCCTAATCGCGGCGTCACAACAGTATGAATTTTTCGGTGGTCTGGTACATCCATCGCACCAATCAGAACCGCCAATTTCTTCACTTGCGGCGTCAGGATCCATGTCGCAACGAGTGAGATGATGAAAGCAATCACCAGCTCATCTATTTCAAACATATATATCCCTACTTTTAATTGTGATTTACCGTTAATATGGCTAAATGGTGAAGGAACTATGATGTTCAAAATTTGGAAGCAGTTATTGTAAGAACAAAAGCGCACGAACGATTCCTCCGCTTCCATGTATAATTTTGTATTTTTTGCAAAAAATAAAAGCACTTCCTAAAGTAGTAAGGAAGTGCTTTGATGATTATTTCTTTACTTTTGTGCTTTTGACTAGGTTTAATATTGGGCGGTAGCTGTCACTAATTAAGCCAGTTACTTCGACAATTAGTTCAATCATAATTAGTAGTAATACTAGCGTGATAACCGAGCCATACACCGTTGCCTCCGTGAATACTACAGCAGCTAAGCTAAATAAAGCACTAAGGGCATAAATAGCAATTACTGTTTGGCGGTGTGTATAGCCGAGACGAATTAAACAGTGGTGCAGGTGTAATTTATCTGGTGCCGATAATGGCTTTCGGTTAATAATGCGTCGAATAATCGCAAACACCGTATCCAAAATAGGTACACCTAAAATAATAATTGGCACAATTAACGAGATAACCGTTAAGTTTTTGAAAAGACCCATAACAGACAGTGTACTAATCATATACCCTAAGAAAAGTGCGCCTGTATCACCCATGAAAATCTTCGCCGGGTGGAAATTATAGATTAAAAATCCAAGTGTACTACCTAACATAATTAGACCTAAGAGTGCGACAACCGTACTTCCCATCGATATCGCCATCCCTGAGATGGTAATTAAAGCAATCGATGATACTCCAGCTGCAAGCCCGTCTAGACCATCAATTAAGTTAATCGCATTAGTAATGGCAACAATCCAAATAATGGTTAACGGAATCGCGAAATAGCCAAATTCAATCCGGTCTACAAATGGTAGTGTCACGAAATCGATTTGAACGCCACCAAGAACCGTAATAATAGCAGCTAACAACTGGCCACCAAGCTTTGTTTTAGCTGAAAGTTCTTTCATATCATCAAGTACACCGACAAGCGTAATGATGAAAGAACCGATTAGAATTGGCCATATTTCTGCTAAGCTTCCTGGTAAAAATAAAACAATACCAAGCACGAAGCTTATGTAGATGGCAAGACCACCTAATCTCGGCATGATTTTCACATGAACTTTTCTTGCATTCGGCTGGTCAACAGCACCGATGCGAATCGCCAATTTTTTAATTTGTGGTGTTAGTAAAATCGATGCAATAAAGCATAATAATAAAGCCAAAAATCCCATCATGAATCCTCCTAGGAAAGTAAATCCTGATAACTTGTTTCATTGCCTGCTAGTTTTATAGACGTTGCTTGCTTGTTAAAAGTTTCAAAAAATAGTACGTAGCATGATGCATACAAGCCCCTATGCTAATTTACATTCTGCCTAATTATAAGAAATTAAATTAAAAATTTCAATCTATTTTTTTACCCATATCAAAAATAGTAAGAAAAGCTCAAGGCGCGCCTTGCTAGACCTGACAGGCAAGACCCGCAGGCATGTAGGCTAAAAAGAGTCTACATCGCCTTGGGTGTACCACCAATTAGCTGCATCTAGTACTGTTTCGTCTGTGTCTAAATGGTGAACAATAAAAGGCATCGGGCGGTCTCGTTCTTTTAACCCAAAATAATGCATCTTAGGTACCATCTGATTGGCCGGAAAACTCCACGCTTGGATTAAATCGGTGTCCTTTAAATAGGTAAGCGCACCTTGGATTAAATATTCCCAATTTTTTTCGTCATCGATTGCAAGCCAGTCGACAACATAGCCGAGCGATAACTCGCCAGTTTTCTTCTTCATTGTTTCCTTCTTTACGACGATATAACCCTGCAGCTCTTCATCTTTTACTAATGTAAAAATCGTATAGTTGTGGCCTGGCCGCTTAACGTAGCGCCAATTTAAATAGCTCGCATCCCGCTTCATCATAACAGGTTTTAGCATCTTTGTCTTATCTGCTAACACATCAAAACGCGCGTCACACTGTTCGACCGCTTCGAACAGGTAACCGGTTGGTAAATGAAGCTTCACTTTCCGCAAGCGATACATTCGGTATAGTCCATCCAAAATCGTAAACGGTTTGATGATTTTCGTAATGGTTGCTGCAATTTTCCAAGGCTCAAGCACCATGTAATACCTAGAAATATCGGTTACGTAGACGCCATCTGTGTATTGAAGCAACAGCTCTTTCGCCTTTGGTGCAGGGAATCCATGTAAAATCGAGATTCCAGACGCTTTTGCCTTCTCGATCATTGCCTCGTTTAATTCGCGGTAAATCCCTTTTCCTCTCGCAGCTGGGTCGACCATCGTATCGATGCGCAGTCCCGCCTTTTTCATTTCTCCGTCAACATACACTTCGAAAACCCACAGCGCTATGTGTCCCAAAATTGCTTCTTTTTCTTCAAAAACGAGAATCCACGGGTTGTCTTTACCTGGGGCATTGATATACTTCCACTGCCACTCTTCCATAGAGCGTTGCTTATTGAATACTTTGGTAAAAAGCGCTTGGATTTGACCTTCATCCCCAGCTTTATACATGCGAATTCCCATTTTTGCCACCATTCCTTATCTACTCTTTCGATATATCGTTTGTTTCACGTTCAAATTTTTATAAATTGCCCAAAGCAGCGTATCGGTTCGGTTAATTTGTTTAAACAGCTTAGAGAAGTTGTACGTGTCTTGGTTGATTTTTTTGGCATGCTGCTTGTAGTTAGCTGTCGTATGCTCCAAAAAGCTTTCAACCGCAACTATCCGCTGCGTCACGAGATTTGCTTTAATTCGGTTCAGTGCCAAAAAACCATCAAACGCTATCGCTTGCGACTCAAACTTCTCAATCGCTGCTTCTTTCACATTATAAACGTCACTAATATCGACGATGCAATTAATTTGTTCGGGCGGAATCGCACAATTTATCTCATACTGTCGAATCGCACAGTCAACAGCAGGCAGTTGTTCTAGTGTATCCGCTAAGAGTTGAGCCGTCGCCGTATGATCGCGGTGTGCGTCAACAAATAGTGGACAATAAATCAGATCTGGATTAATCTTCATAATCATGTCTTTTAGTTTGTGTTGCGAAAGCTCATTACTTGTCACGTTGCCATCCGGTAAGCCCATATAATGAATCGCCGTTAGGCCAAGGATATCTTTGACGCTATCGATTTCCTGTTGCCTAGCCTTGGTCAGCTCTTCCTTTGGCAAATCGGACACACTATTGGAACCATCCGTGATAAAAACACAATGAATTTCAGCACCTTCGTTTGCATGAAGTCGGACCGTCCCACCTGGGCCAATCGTTTCATCATCCATATGTGGTGCAAGGATTAGTACCCGCATCGCATTATTCGTTCCAGACAATGGTTTGTTGGCTTGATAGTGCTTCTTTAAAATCAGTTTCGTCACAGGTATATTTATTGGTTTTACCATGTTAATAATCAACTCTTTGACGTTCATGACGTTGACTCCCTTTTCCTGCCCTTTTTACCTACAAATTTCTTCCAAACAAACTGAAAGGCTTCTACTTTTGTCACATACGCACCTGCGACATAAACGATTGCACCAATTACCCCAACAATAACAATTTGCATGAGATTAGACAAGTCATTAATGATTGGTTTGATTGGCAAAATAGCTGCAACCATCACGAGAACAGCCGCGGTTATTTTTATATATTCGATCGTTACTTTTTTCAAATTTAATCCACCGACTAGTTTTAGAAAAATAACAAGCTGGGCCCCGACATAAAACAATGCATTGACAGAGGCTGCCAGTGGTATCCCTCGGTAACCAATCCAAGCGGTAAAGATATAGTTGAGGACGAAATTTAATAAGATTGATGTCAAACTAATCATCAAAATTAGGTTTCCTTTTTTTAACGAATAAAACCCTTTATTAATCACATTATTTAAGCTAAAAAATAACACAGACCCAAAGTATAGGTAAGCAACTTGAGTTGTCGCCATTGTCGCACTTGTCGTAAATTCCCCGCGCTGATAAAGCAAGGCAATTATATTCGGCATTAGTACGAGCATACCAACAATTGACGGCAAAAGTATGAAATACATCGTCGTTAAGCCTTGTTCAATTCCTTTTTTGAATAACTTGTTGTCATCGGTGGCAATTGCTTTTGATAGCATTGGAAAAATAATCGTTGCAATCGTTACGCCAAAGATTCCTTGGGGCATGTGGACTAAATTTTTCGCATAATTAATATATGTAACGGCACCCTCTTGGAATTGACTGGCAAAAATCGTACCAACCATTAAATTAATTTGGCCAACAGCAACCGTTAAGCCGACAGGGATAAAGACGAAATAAAAATGTTTCACCTCAAGCCAGTCGAGCTTTCCGTTTAAATCGATGACAGCTTTGGCAGGTCGAATGAGCACCCACTTAAATAGAAGCGATAACACCGTACCGACCGTATAACCTAGCGCAAGCGAATACGGTCCAATTTGTCTTGCAAACAAAAAGGCAGCCAAAATCGAGGCTACGATCACGATAATTTGCGAGACCATCGATAGTGAAAATTTATTTTTCGCATCAAAATAGGCTTCAAGCACCGCATTGATCCCAACAAACATAATTGTTGCAAAGAAAATAACCGACACCCACACCGCAATCTCCGTTGCAGCAGCACTAAATTCCGGGTATAAAAGTGGGATGTAGTATGGTGCAAGCGCCATTCCGAGCACAGTAACAACGAGGCTAATCACATTGGTCCCTTTCATTACTTGACCAAAATGGTAGTTACCGCGGTTTTCTTCTAACGCTTCTATGTAACTTGGTACGAATGCGTTTTTCATTCCGGTTGTCATAAATAAAATAAACATATTTGGGATAATAAACGCGGCCAAATAGGCATCAGCGATATAACTATCCCCAAAATAATAAGCAATTACCATATCCCGGATCAGTCCGGATACTTTCAATAAAAGCGATGCACCGATAAACAGTACACTCGCAAGTCCTAATTTTGATTTCAAGCTACATACCTCTTTCATGTCAGGCACTACTATATGCAATATTATATTTGATTTTATCACAATTCATCGTAATTCTGAACATATTCCTAGGTTAGACGAAAATGTTTCTATTTATGATGGTTTGTTTAAGAAAAGCGCAAGTCGCGCCTTGCCCGGGGCTATACAGCTCTTGGATCCTCTTATACTTTCTTTTCTCCTAAAAAAAGAATGCAAATCAGTGTTGATTCACATTCTTTCGGGTTGTTACTATTGATAATTACTCCACAATACTTCATCCGTTTCCACATTAATAACAGAGGTGTTGCTCCACTTTTTCGCATAGTTAACTGCTTCATCTAGCTGATACGACTCGAACAACTCACCTTTTGTCAGATGGACAACCTCATATGGTGCACTCATGTAGTTCGACCAGAAGAGTTCTCCATCATCTATGCTGTAAACAGACGTATTTTTCCATTTTACTGCATATGCGACTGCTTGGTCGAGCGTATACGTTTGATATAGGACACCTTGGCTTACATGTTTTACTTCATATACCGGTGGCAGATAATTGGACCACATCAATTCACCTGTTTCCACGTTTATGACAGCCGTATTTTTCCATTTTTTTGCATAGGCAAGCGAGTCCTTGAGCTGATAGGAGTCAAATAATTTACCTTGCGAGGCATGTCTTACCTCATACACTTCTGGTAAATAGTTTGACCACACAAGCTCACCTGATAACATACGATATACAGACGTGTTCTTCCATTTTTTCGCATAATCAAGGGCTTGTCCTAATCCATAGGAACTGTACAGCACACCTTGGGATGCATGGACCACTTTATACTTTTTCCCGGTGCTTGCAATTTTACGCGTATCATACCCAGCATAATAACTGTTGATTGCTTCAGCTAAGCCTGCTGCAGCCTGTTGTTGAAAAGCGTCTGTCTTAAGCAAACGTTCCTCATCAGGGTTTGACAGATAACCCAATTCAACAAGTACGGAAGGCATTTGCGCATTTCTCGTGACAAACAGGTTGTTCTGCACAATCCCGACACCTTCTTTTACTGGCAAATTGTTAAGCATCGTGCTATGGACTGTTTGCGCTAGCTTTCGACTTTCTGGTGAAAATTTCACTTGCACCGGGTCAGGTGGATAACTCTTGTTAATGCCGCTCGCGATATCAAAATAGTAGGTTTCATACCCACGCACACTCGAATCCTCACGAGCATTATGGTGAATCGAAATGAAAATACTATCCTCACGATTGCCCTCTGCCAATTGATTGGCTCTATTCACTCTTTCTTGTAAATCGGCGGATTGGGTCGTTGCAAACGCCTGATCGGTTTCCCTTGTCATGTTAACCGTAAACCCTTGTTTAACAAGGATGTCTCGAAGCTTCCGTGCAACCGCTAAATTGGCATCCTTTTCATAGTACCCTGTCTTGTTGCCGGAATAGCCTGCTGTCCCGGTGAACTTACCGCCATGACCAGGATCAAGAATGACTTGCTTTCCCCCAGCCGCTTGGACTGGTGTAACGAATAACAACACCCCAACGATGACTGTCAACATATGTAATATCCGTCTTTCCATGGTTTCTCCCCTTATTTATGTTTTTCTAGAAAGCTAGTCTACTATTCTATTATAGAAGGGAAGTAGCTAATTGACGACATCATTCGACAAAATAATCAATCGTTTGCAGCGTGGATTGATGGAAGGATGGGGAATAATTACCATTTTTTTAAAAAACTTGGCTGTTAAGACGTTTTTTGTTACCATTTGGCCGTTGGATGCGCTCGCTCGGGCTTGTATATCGGTTTTTGTTATAAAAAAAGGCATGCGCCCGGTCGATACCGTAACACATGCCCTAACCAATTTATTTGCGCGGACTTAAACGGGAGGGAGACCCCGATTTCACCCACTTAGCCGCTGTTTCACAGGGGTGTTATCCCCCTTCACCTTACTGATTTACCGCGCATCAAAGGAGAATCGTTCCCCCGCTTACTTTTCCAACAGGTAGTTTAGGTAGGCGTCGGACCAGTCGTAGATTTGAAGGAGTTGGTCGACGTTTTGCTCGAAATAGTCTTCTGGGTTAACGACTTTACTTACCATATCCTTATCACCGATGTTATACAAACGTGCGGTTCGCTTGCTCGTCTCTGGTGTATAGAGAATGTCGTTGTTAAACAAGCTACCAGTCCCTAAATAATACCGCATGCCAAGCAAGTTATTTTCATATTGTAATAGATTTTGACCGAAGTAAACATAATTTGGTTCTACACCAAGCAAGTTTGCAATCGTCGGCATCATATCGAGCTGTCCACCAGTCGTCTCAATTTCTTGTGGATTTTTATCGGATACACCTGGTGCATAGACAATGAACGGCACATTGAACCGGTCGATTAACGAATAAGGACTGCCGAACATATCACCTAACAGCTTCACATCCTCGTCCTGAAGCAAGCGACCGTGAACACCGGAGTGGTCACCGTACAATGCAATAACGGAATTGTCCCACAATCCAGCATCCTGCAATGATTGGAACAGCTGACCGAGCGCTTCATCGGCGTAGCGAACAGACTGTAGGTAATTACCGATTAATGTACCCTCATATTCTGCCGGGAGGTCAAGGTATTGTTTATCTTCTGGCATTTCAAATGGTGTGTGATTCGTTAGTGACACGAGCTGTGCATAAAATGGCTGGCCTTGTTGTTGAAATTTTTTCAATTGCTTCATTGACTTCTGATAAAAAACTTCATCTGACGGCCCAATCCCTACAACATCTTCATCGCCAAAATAATTTTTCGCAAAATATTCGTCAAATCCGAGTGCCGGATACAACTTGTCGCGATTCCAATAGGTGATATCATCAGCATGAAATGTAGCCGTACGATATCCCTGTTCTCCAAGTATGCGTGGTAAACTCGGAATTTCCTGTCCATCGATTAAGGAGGAAACAGCAACATCACCTTTTGGATAAATCGATGTATTCATAATAAACTCCGCATCCGACGTGTTTCCCGCACCAATTTGCTGGAATACATTGGTGAAATAAAAGCTCTCCTTGACCCACTTATTTAAATTCGGCGTTATTTCCTGCCCGTCAATTTTAAGGTTAATCACAAAGTCTTGCAGTGATTCGGCTTGGATGACAATCAGGTTCTTATCCTTTGCTGCACCGAAATACTTGTGGTCTGTGAATTTTACCGGGATATTTCCTTTAATTCTACTTATTTCATCGGTTTGCACGCCTGCATCCTTTGTGGCAAAAACGTAAGATGCAGTTGGTTTATTTTCTGCATAAGCTTTTATCATCTGACTGTTTAATATCCCGTGTTGTTCTGAAAAAAGCGTCTGGTCCATGATACGCTCACTGCTATAAAAGGTAAAGTTAATCGTTGAAATGAGCAGGGCGTTCATCAGAACGAAAGCTGCCACCGGTTTTGAAATACCTTTTGTCATGCGGTAGCCTTTTATTTTTATCAGAAGGACAACTACAATAAGTAGTCCAATATCAGCAAAATACAAAAAATCAGTTGGCTTAATGAGTAGTGCTATGCTATCACTTACCGAGCCAAGTTGGTTGAGTTGCAGTAAGTCAAAATAAGTTGGAATCGTTTCAAAATAACGCTGGTAAACGACCATTCCGAGAAAAACGCTTGAGAGTATCATATCAATCACGAGGTAAGAAATTACTTTGCCTCTTCTTTGCCATAGTTCAACAACCGCAAAAAGAAGCGCGACGATACTAATCTCATACCATACACTCATGGCTATATTATAATTTTCAAATAATGTCGCTCGTAGCATGATAACTTTGATTGTCATCATTATTAAAAAGAAGAAAAAGTAATTTCTCATTCTAACACTCCTTCACTTACTTAATGATAAGTAAATGTAAAGAGAATGTAAATAAAATGTGAAATCTTTTTATGGTAATTAATGGGGAAATTGATGCACGGGGACTGCGTGACAAATTTTAAAGTTAACAAACCAGTTGTTTGGCTAGTTGTGGGGCCTCGGGTTGCGTGAGAGGGCACGAGCGGCACGGGAATGGGGCTTGGCTAGTGTTTGAGGACGAGCACACGGCATGGGCTTCAGGGGCGGCATTCGGACTCTGTTCACCGGATTTCTTCTTTCCCTGTCCGAATCACACCCGAATTCAGACTCTGTTCACCGGATTTTGACTTTCCTTGTCCGAATAGCACCCGGATTCGGACTCTGTTCACCGGATTTTAACTTTCCCTGTCCGAATAGCACCCGGATTCGGACTCTGTTCACCGGATTTCTTCTTTCCCTGTCCGAATCACACCCGAATTCGGACTCTGTTCACCGGATTTTGACTTTCCTTGTCCGAATAGCACCCGGATTCGGACTCTGTTCACCGGATTTTAACTTTCCCTGTCCGAATAGCACCCGGATTCGGACTCTGTTCACCGGATTTTGACTTTCCTTGTCCGAATAGCACCCGGATTCGGACTCTGTTCACACGATTTTGACTTTCCTTGTCCGAATCACACCCGAATTCGGACTCTGTTCACCGGATTTTGACTTTCCTTGTCCGAATCACACCTGGATTCGGACTCTGTTCACCCGATTTTGACTTTCCTTGTCCGAATCACACCCGGATTCGGACTCTGTTCACCGGATTTCTTCTTTCCTTGTCCGAATAGCACCCGGATTCGGACTCTGTTCACCGGATTTTAACTTTCCCTGTCCGAATAGCACCCGGATTCGGACTCTGTTCACTGGATTTTAACTTTCCCTGTCCGAATCACACCCGGATTCGGACTCTGTTCACCGGATTTTGACTTTCCTTGTCCGAATAGCACCCGGATTCGGACTCTGTTCACTGGATTTTAACTCTCCTTGTCTGAATTACACCCGAATCAAAAAGGAACCCAGAAGCTTGGGTCCCTTTTAGTTAATTATTCTTTGTCTTCGTCTTTTTTGACTGCATCTTCGTTAGTAGTTGCATCGCTTTGTTGGTCTGTTACACCTTCATCTTCGCCACCAGGAGCAACATCTCCATTTTCACCGTTCGTACCAGCGTCGTCATTCATCTCAACGCCATCATCGATACCCTCTTCATCAAGTTCTTGGTCGATTTCGTCTGTAACGTCATCACCAGTGTCCTCGATTCCTTCACCAGCATCATCGATGTCATCTCCTACATCATTCATTTCATCTTGAATCTCATCTGCAGGAGTTTCCTCTGGTGGTGGGTTTTGTTCATCATCATCGTTACTTGCACAACCAGTAATTAATGATACAGCAAGTGCGGGAGCGCCTAACTTAATTAGCCATTTTTTATCCATCGGTATTTCCTCCTTATTTAGAATTTCTATCTTAGCTTTCCCGTTATTTAGCTAAAAATTTTAGGATGTTTTATCCAATTCTAAATCGTTAACGCCGAATGGGAGTGGAAAATATCAGCAATCAGAACTAACTGTCATTTTCCAACTATTATCGTGTTTCAATTATTAAATAATATACTTCCGGATTTTTCTTCATAATTTTAACCTGTATTACAAATACTACTATCACCTTAAAATTATTTTAGGAAGAGACGGATGCCAATGAAACCACCTGCAAAACACGAAGCTATTTTTTGGAGTATTGCATTACCAGGATTAGCACAAATTTTAAATGGAAAATTGTTTAAAGGAACATTACTAATAGGACTAGAGTTCCTCATTAATGTGCAAAGCAATTTTAACTTGGCCATTCTGTATTCATTTACTGGCGCAATTGAGCAAGCCGCATTTATTGTTGACTATCAGTGGCTAATGTTTTATCCGTGTATTTACTTATTTGGTATGTGGGATGCCTATCGTGATGCAGAGGGAAATGGAACACGCTACGATTATTTACCTTTTGTGTTTACTGCGTTTTCGGTAACGGTGGGGTTGATGTATTCTTCTGCCAATACATACTTAGGTCACACGATAGGACCCATTTTCTTTCCAATTTTATGTGTTATCCCTGGCATTTTAATCGGTTTGACTGTTAAAAAAACCTGGCTGTATGTGAAACATTGAACTTGTGTACTAAGTAACAAGTCACCTGTATGCTCAGGTGACTACATCGATCATTTTATTTAATGGCAAACATTATTTCCGCTTCACATGCAAGTTCTCCGTCGACAGTTGCTGTTGCTTTACCTTTACCAATCGGCCCTTTTAAACGGACGATTTCAACTTCTAATTTCAGCTGATCACCAGGCTTAACTTGGCGTTTGAAGCGGCACTTATCAATCCCAGCTAGGAAGCCGATTTTCCCTTTATTTTCTTCTTTGTTCAAAATAACAACCGCACCGACCTGTGCGAGTGCTTCAACGATTAATACACCAGGCATGACTGGATAATCAGGGAAATGGCCTTGGAAAAATGGCTCATTAATGGTAACATTTTTCTTGCCAACGACACGCTTATCGTCTTCAATCTCGGTGATTTCGTCGACTAACAAAAATGGATAACGATGCGGGATTGTTTCCTTAATCTTCTGGATATCAAACATATGTATAACTCCTTCCACTTTTGATGTGTTTCCATTATAGCAAACCTAGATAGATTTTGGATCTTTTTATACTTTCTTATCGTATAAAAAAAAAGCTCGCAGAAGTCTACAAGCTAGCAAACATAACTTTATCCTTCACCAACGACAAGATCAATGATGTGTTTCCATGTGCTAAATTCTAGGGCTTCGGTTGGCTCCTTGCCACCTAGTCCCCCGTATCCGACCATCATCCCAATCATTAAGGCTACATAGCATAGGACAAATACAACGATAAGTCGAAGCCAGATCGGGACAATACGACGCACGGGCTTATTAGCTAGTTTTTCCTCTGCCTTCTGTTGCCTGCGACGCGACCTTGCAGTTGAGTGTTCGTTATGTCGCTCAAGCCGTTCTATTCTTTTTTCCTGTCGTTGAAGCCTTTTCACGTGTCTAGTTGGACTTTCATTGACATTATTCGTTTGCAATGTAGACATGGATGACGCTCCTTACTATTTTAATAATCATTTAGCGCAACTGATTAATTAAACCCATCATTTGATCATTCATGGAGATTGACCTTGCATTCAATTGATATACACGTTGCGTTGTGACTAAATCGGTCATTTGTTTTGCAACATCAACATTAGAATTCTCTAACGAACCACTTTTTATTTGTACTTCAGCCTCGTCTGCTACAGGAATAATTTCCCCTGGATCAAATGCCTGTAGCGATTGTTCCGAAAGTCGGAAATTGTTGTTGCCGGTTGCTTCGAGTAATCGCGGTCTAACCGCCTCGACAACCTGCAACTGCCCTTCGACTGCCGTTTGACCATTCCTTGTTACTTCGATTGCCCCTGTACTTGTGATCGAGATGGCTTCCATATTATCCGCTAATACGACCGGGCCATCTGCACCTAATAGCGGGAACCCATCAGCGGTTGCGATGGCAACTTGATCATTGCCAAGTGGATTCAAATAAAAATTCCCCGCGCGGGTGTATCTTGTTTCTGTCTCCCCATTTTCGGTTACAGCAATTTGGAAAAAATGATTGCCTTTTAGTAACGCTAAGTCTAATGCTCGACCTGTTTCTTTTAACGCACCAGCTTTTAAATCAAGCGTCGTATTAGACATTCTCGCACCAGCACCAACCCGAATACCATCTGGTGTTAAGCGACCTTGTGCATTTTCAGGAGCTGATAGGTTGTTGATTTGTTGGACCAACAAGGATGAGAATTCAGCATTTCGCGTTTTAAAGCCTGTTGTATCTACATTTGCCATATTGTTGCCGATAACGTCGAGCTTATTTTGCAGCTGGCCCATCGTCACTGCTGCTTGCATTGCAATTCTACTCATTCGGACTCATCCTCCCTATCTTAGTCTTGCGATTTCATTGACTGCTTTTTCCATGCTTTGGTCATATGCCTTTAGTACCGACTGATTTGATTCAAATACTCGGTAAGCTTGCATCATTTCCGTCATAGCTCGGTTTGGGTCAACATTCGAACTTTCCAAGTAATTTTGCTTGACCGAAAAGGTGACCGCATTGTTCGCCCGCGCATCAACTAGCAGCTCGCCACCTTCAGCCAACTGATAAAGGCTCTCGCCATTTTTCACTAAATCATTGGCATTGGCACTATAAGCAACACCGACATTAACATTCCCACCCGCAAGTTGGACCGTCCCATCTGCTGTAACGGTGAAATCTTCTCCATCTGTCGCAATCCGGTTTCCTCGTGCATCAAGCACGTAATAGCCCTCTTGGGTTGTCAAAAATCCTTGGCCATCGACGGTAAAATTTCCGTTTCTCGTATAACGCACGTCGCCACCCGCATTTTGTACGGTGAAAAATAAACCGCCCGTATCATCTGGCATTACGCCACCAACAATAGCCATATCCGTCGTCATTCCCGTTTCTTTTAACGCTCCTTGGCTAAAATCTGGAATGGTTTCTTGGACATAAACACCGGTGTTGAGCGAACCGATTTTCCTCATCATTGGAATATGTACACCTTTCGACGAGGAAATTTGTTTGGATTGCACCTTATTGATGAGTAGCTCTGGGAATGATTTTAACGTTGCCTGATCGGCTTTATAGCCCGGTGTCAGCGCATTTGCGATATTATTTGATAACGTCTCTTGCCGCCTTTGTTGGGCAAGCATACCTGCTGCTGCCGTATAATAACCTCTTAACACGGTTCATTCCCCTTTTCTCAACCGGTAAACATTTTCCGGCTATTCCTGATGAAATCCTACAATTTTCGCCGTTAAGGCTAAGAAAAGCGCAAGTCGCGCCCGGAGCTAGACAGCTCTTGGATTTTTTTATACTCAAAGAAGTGGTTCAAAAAGTCAGTATTTAAACAATTTTATTTCGTTCAATTTTATCGATATTCTCAAGCATAATGCCCGTACCTTTTGCGACACAGTGCATTGGTTCTTCTGCTAATAACACTGGTACCTTTAATTCTTCTGCAAGTAACGTATCTAATCCGTGCAACATCGCGCCACCACCAGTCAGAATAACACCGCGGTCGATAATATCGGCAGACAATTCTGGAGGTGTTTGTTCAAGCACGGTCTTCGCTGCTTGCACGATTAACGCAACCGATTCACGTAACGCCTCTTCAATTTCAGCAGAGCGAATCGTAATTGTACGCGGCAAACCTGTGACCATATCCCGGCCACGGATATCAATTTCCTCATCTCGTGCACCCGGAAATACGGTTGCAATTTGGATTTTAATATCCTCGGACGTACGCTCACCAATTAACAATTTATATTTTCTTTTTACATAATTTAAAATTTCATTATCGAATTTGTCACCAGCCATCTTAATTGACTGTGCTGTAACAATGTCACCCATCGATAGCACAGCGACATCTGTCGTGCCACCACCGATATCGACAACCATGTTCCCACTTGGTTGGAATATATCCATTCCTGCCCCAATCGCAGCAACTTTTGGTTCTTCTTCTAAGTATACTTTTTTACCGCCGGACTTCTCAGCCGCTTCCTTGATTGCTTTTTGTTCAACTTTTGTAATATTTGTTGGGCAACAAATTAGCATTCTAGGCTTTGATAAGAATCCACGTACATTGATTTTATTAATAAAATATTTTAACATTGCTTCGGTAACGTCAAAATCAGCAATTACCCCATCTTTTAATGGACGAATCGCTTCAATATTCCCTGGTGTACGCCCGACCATTCGTCTTGCTTCGTCACCAACTTCAAGCACTCGGCCTGTGTTGCGGTCCATAGCGACAACTGAGGGTTCGTTTAATACAATTCCTTTACCTTTTACATGAATTAAAACATTGGCCGTTCCAAGATCGATTCCGATATCCCTAGAAAACATGAGTTTGATCCTCCCTGCCTAATTAGTTGCGATGTATCCGTGCTTGAACACAATGCTTCTAGTTATATATAATATCACAACTGAGTAATATTAGTTAATGATAATCAGAAAAAAAGTATTCGTTCTTGTTGTGTTCAAGCATCGATAGGCTATAGGAGGATCTAGGGATTAACTTACCGGTTTGATTGGTTCCGCAACATCTAGCACTTCTTCAGGTGCATCTGATTTGTATTTTAGCTTGGTTGCTTCACCACCACGCAAATGTCTAATTGCTTTATGGTGATCCAACACTTCTTTTACTTCATTCGACAATTCAGGATTTATTTCTGGGAGTCTTTCCGTCAAATCTTTGTGAACAGTGCTTTTGGAAACGCCAAATTCCTTGGCAATTACCCTGACAGTCTTTTTCGTTTCCACGATGTACTTACCAATCTTGATTGTCCTATCTTTGATGTAGTCGTGCACATCACTCGCCTCCCTAAGTTGTCTGTCCAAGGTGAATCGAGACAAGCGGATGAGAAACGTGGTCTTTAGTATAGGTCGTATGTAGGATAAAAGAATTGTAAGTTTAGCAGAATGTTGCAGAAAAGCCCCACACACTCTCACCTTAGACCTTTCTTGGATTGGTTTGTAACAGTCTATTAGGAAAAACGAAGGAATATGCTATTTTTTTCAAGAAAAGCACAGGCGCCTGGTTAGGCTAAGGCAGGCTACGAAGTGGAGTACAATTTACTACCGTTTGGCCGCTGCATGCGCTCGCTCGGGCTTGTATATCGGTTTTTGTTACCGTTTGGCCACTAGAAGGGCTCGGTCGGGCGTTAATATTGTTCTTTGACTACCGTTTGGCCACTAGAAGGGCTTGGTCGGGCGTTAATATCGTTCTTTGACTACCGTTTGACCGCTGGATGGGCTCGGTCGGGCGTTAATATCGTTCTTTGACTACCGTTTGACCGCTGGATGGGCTCGGTCGGGCGTTAATATCGTTCTTTGACTACCGTTTGACCGCTAGAAGGGCTTGGTCGGTAGTCAAGAATCTAAGATCCCCGGGCTCTGTCACCCAACATCCTCATAGGCAGGGTCTTTTAACGGTTCCGTGACATCTCCAATAGCTGCCAAAGGATGCTCGCGCAAGTTGACGATTGAATTTAACGGACCCAAAACAAGGAACGAAACAGCTGTTAGAAGCAATAATTTATTCACCAATTGAAAAACCTCCCCTATTTTGAACAACCTTCTTTAGCAAAAACTTCCTTGCGCGGCTCGTAAAGGCAAGCGGGCAAAGAAATGATCGCTTCTTTTTCCAATAAAGTCCTGGCACGATTCCATCAATAAGTCTTTATCTCTCGTAGCAAGACCGTAATAATATTTCAACAAAGGTGTGTTAATGGTCATTTCATTTAAAATCGCCCGGGCAAGATGATCGTTTCCTTTTACAATTTCAATGTGCGCTTGTTCAGCTGGGTCTTCTGTGGATATACCGTTGACATGGCCAAAAACGGCACAAATAAACGGGTAATTTCGCCATTCAATGTCAGCTAATAGCTGCTTATCATCTAGCTTTTCGGCAATAACTTTTGCCTCATTTAAGTGGTACATACTCGATGAAAAGTCTTCAAAGATGTATGAAAGCGATAAATTTTCGTTGTAAGTGGAACGTTTGCTTAATTGCCCGAAACGCATGCTTCCTCCCTAAGATAAGCTCGTTCCTTTTCCAATAATAGATGAACAATAAAGCGTCCATCCTTACCTTATACAAGGTAACAAGTAAGGGATTGTTGATTTGATTTAAGTACTGGTTGATTTTGTCGATATAGTAACCTAGTGCAGCAAATTGATGCGTGGAATAGTGAATAGAAACTTTTGCTAGGGTGACGATACAATATAACGCGGGAGAATTAATTTTGACTGAATCTAGTAATTCGATGGCGGTAGGCGGTGATAAGAGATTTCTTTTTAAATCAACCATCACTTGATAGACCGTGGCAAAGCTTTGATTACTGTCACGGCCCGACTGCTTATTCCGTTCGATCAGCTTGTCCACCTCACGCATATTACCATTCATATAAAAGAACTCCATACCGACAATCCAGTTATCTTCTATCATCGTCTGATCACAAAATCGCTTAGCCATTTCGATTACTGTTTTCTCATCACAATTCATACTGACCAAGGAAATATATTCGTGAAAATAAAGTGAGCGACCTTGCGATAAGTATGAATCAAGCATATCCCGGCCCCACTTTTTAATCGTCATGCTGCACACCTCTCCCCCGTCATTCCTACTATTTCTTCCATTATTTCATAACATTGTGATATTACAATACCGGGCAGAACAAGAATCGTTCGACATTTTTTTGCAATCGACAATAGTAGTGTCATACTTCCTGAGAAAAATCACCGAGTTTTGTCAAATTTACTGCTAACGTGTATTCCAAAAGGAGCAATCACCTAAAAAATTTTTATTAAAATAATCAAATATAGCACACTAGCCCAATCGTCTATAAACTTTTATCCATAGGTTGAGAGTAGGGAATAACCCAATGATGAGATATCGAAAGGAGAAATCGTTCATGTATCAAAAACGACCACAAATGCACAGAGGAGTTCCGGCAGACCAACAAAGATTTTTCGGACCAGGACTTGTACCAGGTTTAATCGGAGCGGGTATCGGAGCGTTAGGAGGAGAACTACTAGATCCAGAGCCAGACTATGATAACTTCGGACCTGGATATGGATATGGATACGGGGCACCGGGTTATGGTGCGGGATACGGTGCTGGATTCGGAGCACCGGGTTATGGCGCTGGATTTGGACCAGGATACGGTGCTGGATATGGCGCTGGAGTTACGCCAGGATACGGAACACCTGGTCATGGCGCTGGTTACGGCGCACCAGGATTTGGAGCGACACCTGGTTATGGTGCCGGATACGGCGCACCAGGATTTGGAGTGACACCTGGTCATGGCGCTGGTTACGGCACACCAGGATTTGGAGCGACACCTGGTCACGGCACTGGATACGGCACACCAGGATTTGGAGCAACACCTGGTCATGGCACTGGATACGGCGCTGGGTTCGGGGCACCAGGCTACGGCGGATACGGAACACCTGGTTTAGGCGCAGCTGGTGAGTTAGTTGACGAAGAGCCAGATGCGGATGATATTGGCCCTGGTTATGGTTACAACAACCCAGGCTTCGGCAACTTTTAAAGATAACGGACGCATGCATAAAAAAACGTATGGAGATTTCTGTCTCCATACGTTTTTGATTTATACTTTATGCATTTGCCATCGCAGCTGACGATTCTGTTTCTTGATCCTTTTTACCTTCATCTTTTTTGTCGTCTTTTGGATCTTTCTTGTCATCACCAGCGTCATCGCCATCATCTTCTGAATTGACAGCATTGTCTTGACTAGTGGCATCTTCTTGGCTTGTTGTACCTTCTGCATCGTGTTCAGAGCCGTCAGATTGATTTGATTCTTCTGTACTGTTGTCTGGTTTTTCAATTTCAGTCATTGGTTTGTTAAAATAATCCTCAGGGTTGACAGGCACTCCCGCTTTACGCACTTCAAAATGCACGTGGACACCGCTTGCTTGGCCGTAAATATTTCGACCCGCAGAACCAATTGTGTCACCTTGTTTTACTTCTGCACCAGTTTCAACTAACACATTTTCTAAGCTTGCGTAATAAGTAGTAAGATCGTTATCATGTGTCATTTGAATTACATTACCTAATAACGGATCCTTTTTCACTTCTGTTACTGTACCACTTAGTGACGCTGTGACATCAAATGTTTCATCTTCCGCAGACGCAATATCTACCCCTTTAGATTGATAGTATTTATTGTTGTATAGAACAAGTGCTTTTTCTTGATCTTCACTGTCTGCGTCATAGTCGTAAAATTTTGTTACAATCTTTGCTTGATTTTCGTCTGCAACCGGCATTAACATGGACTCTGTTTGCTCCATTACTGGTTCGGTATCACGTTCGCTATCAAAGTCTACGTTGCCACTGCCAGCTTGACTTTGGTCTGCACGAGAAATTTCGTCGTTACTAATTTCTGTGTCATTCGAATCTGATGCTAACGGACTTCCGCTATCCAGATTTTGATACCATAACACTCCTGTCAACAACAATGCCGCAATCGTTAAATACGCTGCAGGGAAAAACCACTTTTTACCGAAGATACGTTTCCAACCATTTTTTGAAACGTTCTTATTTTCCTCTCTCATTTCATCATCACCTCAGGAACCATTCTGATCAGAAAGAGGAAGATATATACATTGTTTCAAAAAAATTTTTGTATTTATTATTCGACAAAATGTCACGATTATGCATTTAACTGAATTCATCGGCTTTACCTGCGTCAGCAAGCCTTGCTTCATATGGTTTGTTGCTTCTCACTTTATTTCTGCAGTGGATCAAATATGTAGTAGTTTGAATTCCACTCTGGCCCATTGATGCCCCTTAGCAAACCAGCTAATTTTCTTGCCAAAATTAATGTTAGTATGCATTTAATTCTGACTCTAGAAAAATTTACACAGCATGCAGGTACAACTAAGAAAAGCGCAAGTCGCGCCTTCGAAACAAGAAAACCACTTGTTTCTGCGATGTCTATTCTTAGAAGTGTTCCATAGTGCCTAGACTAAGGCAGGCTACGAAGTGGAGCACAAATGACTACCGTTTGTCACTTAACAGGGCTCGACCGGGCGTTATTTGCGGGCTTTGACTACCGTTTGTCACTTAACAGGGCTCGATCGGGCGTCATTTGCGCGCTTTGACTACCGTTTGTCACTTAACAGGGCTCGATCGGGCGTCATTTGCGCGCTTTGACTACCGTTTGTCACTTAACAGGGCTCGATTGGGCGTCATTTGCGGGCTTTGACTACCGTTTGGACGCTAACAGGGCTCGATTGGGCGTCATTTGCGCGCTTTGACTACCGTTTGGACGCTAACAGGGCTCGATCGGGCGTCATTCGCGCGCTTTGACTACCGTTTGGACGCTAACAGGGCTCGATCGGGCGTCATTCGCGCGCTTTGACTACCGTTTGTCACTTAACAGGGCTCGATTGGTAATCAAAAAGGTATCCTGAATCTGAATCTAAGATCCCCTACAAAACCCAGGAATCTACACTTGCCCACCCCTGAAAAGCGTAAGACAAGCCTCGTAATGGCGGTCTGTGCCATGTAGAGGATTGACTTATGACTCGGGAGGGCTAAGTGTGCCCTGCACTAGACAGCTCTTGCATTTTTTATGCTTTCTTATCTTTTTAAAAAACACTACTGTTCTTTTGATGCAAGCTGTTTGTTTTGAAGCTCTGGTACAGCCTTTTCGATATTCTGAACCGTGACACCTTGGTAGTAGTAAGTTACAATGTCGCGGTAACTCTTCCCTTCTTTCGCCATTCCATTTGCACCATACTGACTCATTCCAACACCATGACCGTAACCTTTTGTTTTAAAAACAAGGTGCTTCTTTTTTTGTTCAACCGTGAAATCACTTGACTTTAAGTCTAATTTCTCTCGAACATCACGCCCACTAAATTCTTTGCCGCCAATAGTAATAGAATCAACCCGATTACTTTTTGTACGTGAAATTTGAAACGGTGAAGAATCTGCAATGGTTACACCTAACTTTTGCTCGACTTCTTCAATAGTAAAAATAGCCTGATCCATGTATTTCGGTGAATCCTTATCCCACGGACTCGCCACACTTCTTAAGTAAGGCAACTCGTCTGACCAATACTCTTCCGAATCCTCAGTATAGCCGTTACTCGTTGAGAAAAATGCCGGTGTAATTGGTTCTTGTTCATAGGTAACAATCTCCCCGACTGTGGCAGCAACAGCTTTTCGTATTTTATTGATTTTCCAATTGTAATCCGCACCCCACACGCGTTTCAGTTCGTCCTCACTTTTGTACACCTGGTGCTGGACCGTATCAGTTACGTCAGCTCCACCCTCAACCGTACTCTCCCCTTGCTTTAACAGGTAGTTAACAACGTACGTCCTTGCCGCAAGTGCTTGTGCCTTTAATGCCTCTATCTCAAAATCAGCAGGCATTTCCGATGCGACGACCCTTGTCACATAATCCTCCAATGGCACCTCTTCTACCTTGTTTGTTTCTGTTCGAAATACTTTTACCGAAAACACCGAATCATCCGGATTAAGGGAAACCGTTTTAGCCTCTGCCTCAGCGCGTTCTACCGATGACGCTGGGTCGGCTCCACCGATATACGGGACAACAATGACAGTTGGGATGATCAGTATCACACCCACGAGGCTTGCTATTAAAATTAAACTAGGTCTTCTCCAGCTATTAGTAGTCAATTTCCTTTTCCGTTTATGCATGAATGGCCTCCTTCCTTCTCTACTGGTTTAGGCTTTGGAATTATTGTCTTCTAATCTACTATCAAATCTATTCGCCACTTAAAAAATATAGAACCAAAATAAAAGAACAGATTATCAATAAATAACCTGTTCTTAATAGCTATGCAGACTACTTGTCCGCTATGAAGTTTTTCTTACAAGAAGTTCACAATCTACTACCACCGAGCTAGACTCTAGCACCCCATTAATTAAATCAACCAGCATAAAGGCTGCCAATCTTCCAATTTTATCCTTCTCCTGTCTAATGGTTGACAATGGCGGTTGGGTGTATTTGCTTATTTCAATGTCATCACACCCCACAATTGCCAAATCTTCAGGGATAGCTAAACCATTTTCCCTAATCGCTAAAATCGCACCAAAAGCCATCACATCAGAGGCAACAAACATGGCAGAAGGAATAGCTTTGTTCGCCAAAATTTGTTTCATCGCTTGATAACCACTTTCTTCTGAAAAGTCACCAGCCATCATCCAATCTTGATTGACCGTTAAACCGAATTCAGCTAAACCGTTTCTAAAACCCTCTTCCCGTTCCATTCCTACAACTGTATTAACTAGGCCACCGATATAGCCAATGTCACGATGCCCCGTCAAATACAAATGCTCAATCACTTTTTTCCCCATATTCATATTATTTGTCATCACATAACCAGACCGATTACCAGTTAATTGAATATCGATACCGATACAAGGAATGTCACTTTCATCCAATTGATAAATCGATTGTTGAATTTCATCGCCACCAATAACGATACAACCAGTTACCTCAGCCTCGATACATTTAGCAACATAATTAATGCCCATTACTTTGCTTGAAAAAAACACTAGATCATATCCCAATAAGCCAACTTCCTTACTGAACGCTTCCATTACTTCCACAAAGAATGGGTGGTTAAAAGAAACACGAACACCATAAATAACACCAATCCGTTTTTTCGTTCGTTGCACTTTAGCCTGATAACCTGTCTCAGCCATAACATCGAGAATTCGCTTCCTCGTCGCATCGCCAACATCCGTATAATTATGGATTACCTTCGAAACGGTTCCGACTGAAACTCCAGCCCGCTTCGCAATTTCTTTTATTGTTATTTTCATACTACTGCCTCTCTATTAAAAAAAATCAAACTTTCTTACATTATATCGCCTTTGTCTACTAAATGGGCTGGATATTAACTAAATTGCACCAAAGTTTCTCATGTGTCCAACAACATTACGAAAATTTTCGAAAACATTCATCTGACACTATTCGACAAATACACCCCCATCCACTTATGCAAGATCGCCTTTATACCTATTGACTAAACAGCCTTGCCTTGCTATATTTATCTCGAAATAGTTTTCGTAAACAATAAAATGTAAGCGATTTATCACGAAAACTTTCGAAATAGAATGGAGGAGGAGAAAAAGATGAAAAGATTGAAACGCGGAAAGTTCTTCACTGTTTTAAGTTTACTTGTATTAATCGGCTTGTCCTTATCCTTTGGGTCAGTTACAGCTGCGGAGTCTGATTATAATTCTTTAATCACAGACACTCCGACTAAACCATCTGATGCAGGGGCCTTACAAATCATCGACGTAAACGGGCAAAAAACGCTCGGTGATTCAAGCGGAAACCCCATCCAGCTACGTGGTATGAGTACACACGGTTTGCAGTGGTTTCCTGAGATTTTAAATGACAATGCATTTTCTGCTTTATCGAATGACTGGGATGCTAACGTTGTTCGTCTAGCTATGTATGTTGGTGAAGACGGATACGCATCTAACCAAGAATTGATGAAACAAAGGGTAATCGATGGTATTGAGCTCGCCAAAGAGAACGACATGTATGTCATTGTCGACTGGCATGTCCACGCACCTGGCGATCCAAATGCAGAAATGTATAGTGGGGCAATGGACTTTTTCAAGGAAATTTCATCTTTATACCCGAACGACCCAAACATTATTTATGAACTAGCCAATGAGCCGAGCAGCAACAATACAGATGGCCCAGGCATTACTAATGATGCTGAAGGATGGCAATCAGTTAAGTCATATGCTGAACCAATTATTCAAATGCTTCGAGATAACGGTAACGACAATCTAGTCATCGTTGGTACACCAAACTGGAGCCAACGCCCCGATTTGGCAGCAGATAATCCAATCGATGACAACAATACCGCTTATACCGCACACTTTTATACCGGAACACATAATGACGGTTACGTACAAGGCAATATTCAATACGCCCTCGAGAATGGTGTAGCTGTCTTTGTAACAGAATGGGGAACAAGTGAAGCATCTGGCAATAACGGTCCATTTTTAGATGAAGCTGATGCGTGGTTAGATTATTTAAATGACAATAACATTAGCTGGGTAAACTGGTCACTAACTAACAAAAATGAAACGTCTGCCGCTTTTACACCATTCATTATGGGTGAATCAGACGCGACTAATCTTGACCCTGGTGATGACCAATTATGGTCAACCGAAGAGTTAAGTATTTCTGGTGAATATGTCAGAGCACGGATCAAAGGTATTTCCTATCAACCTATCGATCGTGACCGCTATGAAACTGTTGTATGGAATTTTGATGACGGAACAACACAAGGGTTTCGCTTAAATGGTGATAATCCAATTGAAAATGTTGCTCTAACCAATGAAAATAACGCTTTAAACATAACTGGATTAACAGCAAGCAACGATCTTAGTGCAGAAAATTTTTGGGCAAATGCACGAATCTCTGCGGACGGCTTTGGACAATCCATTGATATTCTAGGTGCTGAAGTACTTACAATGGATGTCATTGCTGATACACCAACAACCGTATCGATTGCCGCTATCCCGCAAGGACCTGCAACCTGGTGGACAAATCCTACTGCGGCTGTTCAAGTGACCACGGATGATTTTGTTGAGCAAAGTGATGGAACTTATAAAGCTGTCATGACGATTACGAAAGAAGATGCACCTGGGCTTGAGGTAATTGGTACTAGTGCAGAAGACAGCACATTAGCTAACATCGTTCTTTTCATTGGTACCCCGTCAGATGTTAATTCCATTTCGTTAGATAACATAACGATTGTTGGTTCAGAAGTAGAATTACCTGTTATCCATGATCCGATTGGAGAGGCAACTTTCCCATCTAACTTTGAAGGTGGAACAAGACAAGGATGGAATTGGTCTGGTGATTCAGCTGTTAACACAGCGTTAACAATCGAAGAAGCAAACGGTTCAAACGCACTTTCATGGGAATTTGCCTATCCTGAAGTTAAGCCTACTGACAACTGGGCATCTGCACCACGCCTTGATTTTTGGAAAGACGGATTAACTCGTGGTGACAATGATTATGTTACATTCGATTTATATCTTGATCCAGTAAGAGCATCACAAGGTTCTATCTCGATTAATCTAACATTCCAACCACCTAGTGTAGGGTATTGGGCACAGGCAAATGACACTTTCGAAATCGACTTATCGCAACTTGATCAAGCGATAGTAACTGATGATGGGTTGTATCAGTATGAGGTGACGTTAGATTTGAATAGTTTACCGAGTGGTGTTAGTGACGACACGGAGCTGCGCAATATGCTATTGATTTTCGCTGATCAAAATAGTGATTTTGCCGGTCGTGCCTATATCGATAATGTTCAGTTCGTTGAAGATAATAAAGCACCACAAGTTAGCTTGAATTTAGAAGATGGCCAGTATTTCTCAGTTGGACAAGATGTTACTGTAACTCCTGTTGTAACCGATGACTTGGACACTAATCCAACCGTTACTTACAATGAAAAGCTCGACACATCGACAACCGGTGCACATACCTATACAGTAACCGCAACCGATGCGGCTGGTAATACAAGTACCGTAGAAGTGGATTATTATGTCTACGCCTTTAGTGGTGTACTTGAACCAATAAAACAAGAGAATGTCTATAAGAAAAACCGCACAATCCCGGTTAAGTTTAGGATTGATGGAGTGTCTAATGTAACTGCAACCCTTCAATTAACGAAAGACGGCCAAGCGGTTACTACTGAAGGTAATAATGTGTTCCGCTATGATTCAGAGGAAAATCAATACATTTACAACCTTAGAACCAAGGCATTAGAAACTGGCGATTATGTCGGTACAGTCGTAATCACATTTGGTAATACAACAATTGAACGTTCATTTCATTTTACATTAAAATAAATTACTCTAAGAGCACTGCCAGTCACGGTAGTGCTCTTTTATTTATGGCTCAATTTGCCTTCTATTAGTTTTTTCCCAGATGAACGAACGTCTTTTTTATAAGGTAAGAAACACCCCTGGCTGTCTGTAGCCATCTATGATGAAAAAGGATAGCATTTAATTTTGAGTATACTGTATTTTCGGCCAAACGGTAACAAAAATCGATATACTCGCCCGAGCGAGCCCATCCAGCGGTTAAACGGTAGTCAATGAACGATATTAACGACCGAACGAGCCCTGCTAGCGGTCAAACGGTAGTCAAAGCCCGCAAATGACGCCCAATCGAGCCCTGTTAAGTGACAAACGGTAGTCAAAGCGCGCAAATAACGCCCGATCGAGCCCTGCTAGCGGTCAAACGGTAGTCAAAGCGCGCAAATGACGACCGAACGAGCCCTGCTAGCGGCCAAACGGTAGTCAATGAACGATATTAACGCCCGATCGAGCCCTGCTAGCGGCCAAACGGTAGTCAAAGCGCGCAAATGACGACCGATCGAGCCCTGTTAGCGTCCAAACGGTAGTCAAAGCGCGCAAATGACGCCCGATCGAGCCCTGTTAGCGTCCAAACGGTAGTCAAAGCCCGCTAATAACGCCCGGTCGAGCCCTGTTAGCGTCCAAACGGTAGTCAAAGAACGATATTAACGACCGAACGAGCCCTGTTAGCGTCCAAACGGTAGTCAATGAACGATATTAACGACCGAACGAGCCCTTCCGGCGGCCAAACGGATACTTATTAATTTGTACGCTGCTTACAATGTCTTTTTTCATACAAAAGTATAAAAAACCCTTGCTCCGGGCGCCCTGCACTTTTGTTAAAAATAGACCTCCTTTCTAACTACCACACCCCAGGATTTATCGTTAACGTTTTAGTTGTTGTCGATAGGTTGGCGATTGTGCCGAGTGGAATAGCGATGTTCGGCAAACAGTGACCAATTTGCAGGCCACTAACGACAGGCTTCGGATAGGATGAAAAATACTGGTGGAATACTTGCTGGAGTGTGAATGATGGTTTTTTGCCTGATGGTTCTCCGTCTGAAAAGTTCCCGAGGATTACACCTGCAGCCTCGTCAAATTTCCCAGCTAATCTTAACTGGTTTAGCATGGCGTCAACACGGTTCGGTTCTTCACCGATATCTTCCAAAAGAAGCAGTTTATTGGCTGTACCTAGTTCATATGGCGTTCCAAGTGTGCTTACGAGTAGCGTGAGATTCCCACCGACAATTTCACCTCTAGCGTCCCCTGGAGTGATGATATCGATTGGTGCAATTTTTTCCGAATAGACAATCCGCCGTGGTTCAAACATTTGCTCGAACATTCGTTTTGATAACGAATCAAAATGTTCCCCGCCAATATCAGAGCTAACCATCGGCCCATGAAAAGTAACTAATCCTGTTTGCTGTCTAATCGCCGTGTGCAAATAAGTTATATCACTATAGCCCCAAAATATTTTCGGATTGTCCGCGATTAACTCATAATTAATATGTTGAGCAATCCGCCCCGTTCCATAACCACCGCGAGCACATATAATAGCTTGAACATTTGGATCAGCGAACATGTCATGCAGGTCATACAGCCTTTCTTCGTCCGTTCCAGCCAAATAGCCATAGACATTGTTACAATGCTGACCAAGCTTAACCTTTAGCCCGAGAGATTGCAGGAAGCGAATACCCTTGTTTAATTCATCAGGATCCGGCGGCCCAGCTGGTGCGATAATACCAACCGTATCACCTTTTGCTAATCGTTTCGGTAACATAACCCCACCTCACATTCATTTCTTTATACATACGAGAGAAAGAAACGTTTTATGAACAGAGGATTTTTGATGCGAAGATGTTGCGGGGCACATGCGCTTTTCGTTACAACTGAAAAGGAGGATTGCCAAAACGGCAACCCTCCTCAGGACAGCTATACTTATGAAATTTCTGAACGGCGTTTGGCAAGATCAATCACAATCTTGTCGTCATCCACTCGTTCAATATCAGCACCTAATGAGGCTAGTTTCTCTGTTAAATTTACATAGCCACGATCAATGTGCTTTAATTCTGTTACACGAGTATAACCGTCTGCATTTAGACCAGCCAAAATTAATGCTGCCCCTGCTCGTAAGTCAGTTGCTGCTACTTCGGCTCCTTGAAGTTCTACTGGACCTTCGACAATCACACTACGTCCTTCAATTTTTAGCTTGGCATTCATGCGGCGAAATTCTTCGACGTGCATGAATCTATTCTCGAACACTGTTTCGGTGATCACGCTTGTGCCTTCAGCATTTAACATTAATGCCATCATTTGCGACTGCATATCAGTTGGGAAACCTGGGTGTGGCAACGTTTTGATGTCTGTTGCCTTTAGTTTATCTGGACCAATCACTCGAATTCCGTCTTCTTCTTCTTCAATGATTACACCCATTTCTTCCATCTTAGACACTAAAGAGCGCATATGCTCTACTTCAGCACCTTTGATTAAAACATTCCCTTTTGTGATAGCAGAAGCAACCATAAATGTTCCTGCTTCAATTCGATCTGCAATAATGGTGTGCTCTACACCGTGTAGTTGATCAACGCCATCGATTTTAATTGTTTCTGTACCGGCACCAACAATCTTAGCGCCCATTTTATTAAGGAAGTTTGCAAGGTCAACAATTTCAGGTTCCTTTGCACCATTCTCAATAATTGTTCTTCCTTCAGCAAGTGCTGCAGCCATCATAATGTTTTCTGTTGCACCTACACTTGGTACATCCAGATAAACTTTTGCACCTTTTAATCTTCCTTTTGCAGAAACCTCGACGTAGCCATTACCTACATGCACATCGGCACCCATTGCTTCAAATCCTTTAAGGTGTAGATCAATTGGACGTGAACCAATTGCACACCCGCCAGGCATAGCAACTTTCGCGTGACCGTATCTTGCTAATAAAGGTCCAAGTACTAAAACAGACGCACGCATTTTTCTAACATATTCGAAAGGAGCTTCTGTGGTAAGTGGTTTAGATGCATCGACAGTTACTGTATTGTTTGCATATCTTACATCGGCATTCATATTTGTTAGAACTTCTTTTATCGTAAATACATCAGCAAGGGCTGGAACTTCATGAATAACACTTTTTCCTTCACTTGCAATAATACTTGCTGCGATGACAGGCAGTACGGCATTCTTAGCACCATCAACTTTAACAGTGCCTTTTAACTGCCTCCCACCACGGACGATGATTTTTTCCAAGGTTCATTCTCCTCTGCGTCCAATTTCACTATTATTAATATTCAGTAACTATGATAGGTGTTCCTATTGTGAGGGTTGTTTTTCCGCCCAATCCTTCTCTGGCGGCAATTTGTACATTCATTGGTTTGTCCGCTGTGGGTACGGCAGTTTGCCAATGGGATGTATATCCTGATAGGACAACAAAATCATTTTCTTGTATTTGTTTTAGTGGTTGAACATTCCATTTTTTAAGTAGTTTTTTAGTGAAAACATCACTATCTATATTACCATCCGGCTGTGTATTCAAACAAGAGAATTTTGTCATATTTCCGCTGAATAATTCGTCAATTGTCGAAGAAATGCTTGATTGTTGCGCTTTAACCATTTCTTTATTCCAATTGTTACCTGTTAGTTTATACATTACCTGATAATCATAGTTACCCTCTACAGGAATTACTACTATAAATGATTCGTTAATCCCATCACTTTTTTGGGTATTCCATATTAGTTTTTTTATTTTGCCTAAATCTTCTTCAGAGTATGTAATGTCTTTCTGATTATTTTCAACCCATTGAATCGTCTTTTCAGCTGTTTCTTTGCTGACTTTTTCTTTCACTAAAACTTCCCACTTATTCACCGTTAAATCCTGCTCAATTACTGCACTTGCCATCTCACTTACTTCCTGCAACTGATTGGACGAGGCAGCTGCCGTTGTAAATGTAGAGAAAATTAAATAAACCAATAATGTAGTGATTAGAATGAACCTTGTTTTTTTCATGAAAAAATCTCCCCTCAAACTTCATCGTTTTCTAGTAAACTAGTATGAACGCAAATTACTAGGTTTATACGGGGAGATTTTATAAATTCACTTAAATAAGTAGGTCATTTGCTGTGACCATTGAATAAAGTCGAGGAAAAAGTTACTCACTGTCGTTCCGATTGTTATCGTTAAAAAAATAAGTAGTAACCGTGACTCAAATACGCGACCTTTTTTTAGTAATGGATCAAGTTTAATTACTTGTAGTATTTGCCACGTAATAATAATAAAAATAATATGGGATAACATTCCAATTATCGCTTGTTGACCTAAACCTGATAGCATGACGATTCACCCTTTCTTTATTATTAGGTTCTCATTTGATTTATTCGATGTCAATTAGATTACTTCCTTCGTCATTTCCCGGGAAATAGTGACAAAATTTTTATTAAAAAAGACCTCAATCCAACAAGGACTAAAGTCTTTTTTAAAATGTTTATCTACGCTCGGCTATATCTAGACGATTCATAGCACGTTTAAGTGCGTATTCTGCCCTTCTGAAATCAATGTCATCCTGCTTGGCTTGAAGACGACTTTCCGCTCGTTCTTTTGCTTTTCTGGCACGTTCAACATCAATGTCGCCGGGTTGTTCTGCGGATTGAGCAAGAATGGTTACTTTGTCAGGACGAACCTCTAAGAAACCACCACTTACTGCAATTTGCTTTGTATCGTTGTTTCCTTTTAGACGGACAGCACTGATCGTTAACGGTGCAACAAGCGGAATGTGTCCTGGTAAAATACCCAGTTCACCGTTTTCAGCCTTACAACTAACCATTTCAAATGAATCTTCCAGAACAGGGCCATCAGGAGTGACAACACTCACGATTAGTGTTTTCAATGGTACCCCTCCTTGGGCTTTGAATAAATGTATGAGAGATTCTCAGACATTTTTATAGAGAATTTAGGCTATAACAAGCCCATTCCGCTTCCTTATTCAG
>NZ_JAMQKC010000004.1:150737-283794 GCF_028416595.1 Aquibacillus salsiterrae
TCAGTCCAGCTTCGGAGCCTAGCCCCTCGAGGTCACAAGTCATTTTACTTCGTGGCTATAGAGCAAGCCACTACGTAAACTGTCTTGTGCTTGTCGGCGCTGATCAAGGCTCCTACGCTTCCTATCTCAGTCCAGCTTCGGAGCCTAGCCCCTCGAGGTCACAAGTCATTTTACTTCGTGGCTATAGAGCAAGCCACTACGTAAACTGTCTTGTGCTTGTCGGCGCTGATCAAGGCTCCTACGCTTCCTATCTCAATCGAGCTTCGACTCCCAGGGGATCGTGGATAAGCAATTCCCTCTTCAAGGCTGATAGTTCACAGCCTTTACGCGGACCTTGCTTATCCAGTCGCCCCTAACCGGTCGTCTCCGCATCTAAATTCAGTCCAGCTTCGCGGGCCAGGCGCTCGCGTCATAAGCAGTTCACCTTCAGTGACCAAGACCAGGTCACTTGCGGTGCTCTACTTATGCGTTTCGCGTCTACCAAGCCCGCTACGCTTCCTTATTATGCCATTTGCTTAGCTTTTTCTACTACTTCTTCAATGCGTCCAACTAGACGGAACGCATCTTCTGGAAGGTCATCGTATTTACCGTCAAGAATTTCACGGAAGCCTTTAACTGTTTCTTGGACTGGAACGTAAGAACCAGGTTGGCCAGTAAACTGCTCGGCTACGTGGAAGTTTTGCGATAAGAAGAACTGGATACGGCGTGCACGTGCAACCGTTAATTTGTCTTCATCAGAAAGCTCATCCATACCTAGGATAGCAATGATATCTTGTAACTCTTTGTACCGTTGAAGTGTTTGTTGTACTTCACGTGCTACGTTGTAGTGCTCTTCACCAACAATTTCAGGGTCAAGTGCACGAGATGTTGATGCTAATGGATCCACGGCAGGGTAGATACCTTGCTCAGAAAGCTTACGATCCAAGTTCGTTGTTGCATCTAAGTGAGCGAATGTTGTTGCTGGTGCTGGGTCAGTATAGTCATCGGCAGGTACATAGATAGCCTGAATTGAAGTTACTGAACCTTTTGTTGTTGAAGTAATACGTTCTTGTAATTGACCCATTTCCGTTGCAAGCGTTGGTTGGTAACCTACGGCAGATGGCATACGGCCAAGTAAGGCAGATACCTCAGAACCTGCTTGCGTGAAACGGAAAATGTTATCGATGAATAATAATACGTCTGCGCCTTGTTCATCACGGAAGTACTCCGCCATTGTAAGACCAGTTAACGCTACACGCATACGTGCACCTGGAGGCTCGTTCATCTGACCGAATACCATCGCAGTTTTTGAAATAACGCCTGAGTCCTTCATTTCAAAGTACAAGTCGTTACCTTCACGTGTACGCTCACCAACACCTGCGAATACGGAAATACCACCGTGTTCTTGTGCGATGTTGTTGATTAATTCCTGGATAAGTACTGTTTTACCTACACCGGCACCACCGAATAGACCGATTTTACCACCCTTAATATAAGGAGCTAGTAAGTCAACAACCTTAATACCAGTTTCTAAAATTTCCGTTTCTGTTGCTAAGTTTTCAAATGCAGGAGATTGACGGTGAATTGGATCACGACGAACGTCTCCAGAAATTTCTTCGTCAAGGTCGATTTTTTCACCTAGTACGTTAAATACACGACCTAATGTAATGTCACCTACAGGTACAGAAATTGGAGCACCTGTATCAGCTACTTTCGCACCACGTTGTACACCCTCCGTGGATGACATCGCGATTGTACGAACAGAATCATCACCAAGGTGAAGGGCAACTTCTAATACAAGATTATCGCCATCGTTCGATTCCACTCGAAGTGCGTTGTATACTTCAGGGAGTTGTCCGCTCTCGAATTTTACATCGACAACAGGTCCCATGATTTGTGTAACAAATCCCTTGCTCATAATTTTCCCTCCTAACTTACTATCTTCAACTATCAGACTGTACAAATGATTTGTACTCCGGTATCTAGCTCCAGCGCCTCCCCCTCATGGTATTAAGTCAATCCTGTTTGTGGAAAACACCACATTGATGGTCAACTTAAGCATGTCGGGGTAACCAAGGTGCCTCCGCTTTTTTTATTTATTTTTGTGCAGCTGCTCCACCAACGATTTCCGTGATTTCTTGCGTGATTGCTGCTTGACGAGCACGGTTATACTGCAAAGATAGATCACTGATCAAGTCTGTTGCATTATCCGTAGCACTTTGCATTGCTGTCATACGTGAAGCGTGTTCACTTGCTTTACTGTCTAAAATGGCACCATATATTAAGCTTTCCGCATACTGTGGTAATAACACGTTAAGAATTTCTTCTTGGCCAGGCTCATATTCATAGGTGCTCGA
Organism: Aquibacillus salsiterrae; assembly: GCF_028416595.1. GTDB lineage: Bacteria > Bacillota > Bacilli > Bacillales > Amphibacillaceae > Aquibacillus_A > Aquibacillus_A salsiterrae. The sequence goes on from NZ_JAMQKC010000004.1 coordinate 153,074, forward strand.
ATTCTTTTTCTTACCTTGTCCGATATCGGTAAGTGGTAACAGTTTTTTCTGTGTTACTTCTTGAGATATAGCACTTATAAAATGACTATAGAAAAGAATTAATTCATCAATCTCTTCATCAATATATAGCTGAACTGTTTCAGAAGTAAGGTCTTTAATATCAGCAAAATTAGGTTGGTCAGCCAAGCCTGTTACTTCGTTAGACACTGAAATTCCGCGCTTTTTGAAAAAGTCACGACCAACTCTACCTAATGCAATAACGGTATATTCATCCTCTGATTTGTGCCGCTGTTGAATCGTGCGATACACGGTACGGAGGATACTACTGTTATAAGCACCAGCAAGTCCACGGTCAGAAGTAATTACGAAGTATGCTGTTTTCTTCACTTCTCTTGCTTGTAGCATCGGGTGGTCGACTACCTCGCCACTGCCTGCGATACCTGCAACAACTTCTTGAATTTTCTCACTGTATGGTACGAAAGACTTTGCGTTTTGTTCGGCGCGGTTTAGCTTTGACGCAGAAACCATTTGCATCGCCTTTGTAATTTGTTTCGTTTTTTGAGTGGAATTAATTCGTGTTTTTATGTCTCTTAATGACGCCACGTATGTTCACCGCCCTTTCCTAAAAAGGTTTACGATAGATGGGCTCTAAGTAGTCTAGCGTGAAGAGTCTCATATAGCCTCTTCACACCGGACCAACCATTACTATTTCTTATTCAGAAATAACAAATGTTTTCTTAAACTCTTCTACCGCACTGTTCATATCAGATGCTTCTGCAAGATTTCCTGTTTCACGGATCGATTTCAATAGATCTGCTTTGTTGCTATCCATAAAAGCGTGGAATTCAGCTTCGAAGCGTGTAATGTCTGCTACAGGAATATCGTCTAAATATCCATTAACAAGTGCATAAATAATCATTACTTGCTTTTCTACAACAAGTGGCTTGTGCAAGCCTTGCTTTAATACTTCAACCGTACGAGCACCACGGTTAAGTTTTGCTTGTGTCGCTTTATCTAAGTCTGAACCGAACTGTGCGAATGATTCCAATTCACGATAAGATGCAAGGTCTAGACGTAGTGTACCAGCAACTTTTTTCATCGCTTTGATTTGGGCAGAGCCACCAACACGTGATACGGAAAGACCAGGGTTAATCGCAGGTCTTACACCTGAGAAGAATAGGTCTGACTGTAAGAAAATTTGTCCATCTGTGATGGAGATTACGTTTGTTGGAATATAGGCAGAGATATCCCCAGCTTGTGTTTCAACGAATGGAAGTGCTGTTAAAGAACCGCCACCCTTTGCATCACTAAGCTTTGCCGCACGCTCGAGTAAACGAGAGTGTAGGTAGAATACATCCCCTGGGAATGCTTCACGACCTGGTGGGCGTTTTAATAGTAGAGATAGCTCACGATATGCTGCTGCTTGTTTTGATAAGTCATCATATACTACTAGTACGTGCTTACCGTTGTACATGAACTCTTCACCCATTGATACTCCAGTATATGGAGCTAGGTATAATAACGGAGCTGGGTCTGATGCACCTGCTGATACAACGATTGTGTAGTCTAACGCACCGTAACGACGAAGCGTTTCAACTGTACCACGAACGGTTGATTCTTTTTGGCCAATCGCTACATAGATACAAATCATATCTTGGTCCGCTTGATTTAAAATAGCATCAATTGCAACAGTTGTTTTACCTGTTTGACGGTCACCAATGATTAATTCACGTTGTCCACGACCAATTGGAACTAGTGCGTCAATCGCTTTGATCCCAGTTTGAAGTGGTTCATGAACAGATTTACGATCCATAACACCTGGTGCTGGTGATTCGATTGGACGAGCTTTCGTTGTTTCGATTGGACCTTTCCCATCGATAGGTTGTCCAAGTGGGTTAACAACGCGTCCTAGTAGTTCCTCACCAACAGGCACTTCCATAATACGGCCAGTACGACGAACTTCATCGCCTTCGCGGATGTCCGTATAAGGGCCGAGGATTACAATACCTACGTTACTCTCTTCAAGGTTTTGCGCCATTCCCATAACGCCATTAGAAAATTCTAAAAGCTCGCCAGACATTACGTTGTCTAGACCATGAGCACGGGCAATACCGTCACCAATTTCTATAACAGTACCAACATCATTCACTTCGATGTCAGCATCATAATTTTCGATTTGCTGTTTTATCAGCGCACTGATCTCTTCAGCTTTAATGCTCATGCCATTTCACCCCTATCATCATTTATTTGCAGAAACTATATTCCGTTCGATACGTGCAAGTCGACCTTTCAACGTTCCATCATAAATAGTATTGCCTATCTTCACTCGAACTCCACCTAAAATACTAGGTTCGACAACATTTGTGACGTTTAGGTTGTTAAGGTTCAACTTCTGCTTGAACACTTCGACTAACTCTTTTTTCTCGTTATCTGAAAGTTCACGTACAGAGTAGACTGTTGCTTCTGCGATTCCCTTTGATTCATTCACGAGTGTTGCAAAGTGGTCAACTATCTGAGGGATAGCGTCTTCGTTGTGTCGGTCAACAAGAATTTTCAATGTATTGATTATTTCTTTAACAAATCCGTCAAATGCTTTATCAATTAGTTGTTTTTTCTTATCTGTACTCACTCGTGGATGCTCTAGGAATTTATTAAATGCTTCATTATTTTCAAAAACTTCTTTAACAATTTGAAGCTCAGCTTCTAATTGCTCGACGATTGATTTTTCTTGTGCTAGTTGAAAAAGAGCTTCGGCGTAGCGTTTTGATACCGTTACTGTACTCATCGCTCTTCTCCTACCTCTTTAATGTACTCGTTGATCAACTTCTCTTGATCTTGTGCATTAATTTCTTTCTCAATTACTTTCGTTGCAATCTGTACAGAAAGTGTCGCCACTTGATCTTGTAGAGCTTTGATCGCCTTCTCTTTTTCTTGCTGGATTTCTTCTTGAGCAGCTTGTTTAATACGCTCTGATGCCTCGCGTGCTGCTGCAATAATATCTTGTTCCTGCTTTTGTCCCGCCTTTTTCGCTTCATCAATCAAGTGTTGCGCTTCTTGACGAGTTTTCTTTAATTCATCAGCGGCTTCTTTAGATGCTTTTTCCGCCTGCTCACGATTTTTTTCAGCAATATCTATTTCGTTTGCAATGTGGTCTTCACGTTCCTTCATGACGTTCATTAAAGGTCCCCAAGCGTATTTACGTAAAAGGAACAATAAAACGACGAAGAAGAACAATTGCGTTAACATATCTCCTGGTAATAGACCACCCAAAACACCAGCATAAATCGTAAATGTACCGACAAATGGTAGCACAGTGCTCACTCCTTTCAGGTAAAATAACCGTTTATATAACATCTAACCTGTATATCGAAAACGTTTAAGTTCAAAATTGCATAAAGCAATGGCGAAAGTTCAAAAAATTGAACTTCGCCATTTAACACTTAGCTCTGTTACTTAGCCACCCATAACGATTAATGCGATAACTACCGCGATAATCGGCATCGCCTCAACTAGACCTACACCGATAAACATTGTCGTTTGAAGTGCACTACGTAATTCTGGTTGACGCGCAATACCTTCTACTGTACGACTTACAATCAATCCGTTACCAATACCAGCACCAAGTGCCGCTAATCCTACTGCTATTGCAGCTGCTAAAGCTCCCATAATAAAAATCCTCCTCAAAATATATATAAATTAGTTTGTTTTTCCGCTTAAAAATGTCATCTTGAAACTTAGTTGTCTGACACCCTAAGAGCGGGGCGAAACCTCAGGCTAACAGAAGTTTCCTATTAATTAATGGTCACTGCTCACTTTGTGAGACATGTACACCATTGTTAACATAGTAAAGATAAATGCTTGGATTGCACCTACAAACACACTAAACCCTTGCCATGCAAGCATCGGGATTGCACCACCCAGGAATCCAAGCACACCTGATGCAGTTAACCCAGCAAGCATTGTTAGTAAAACTTCCCCTGCATAAATGTTACCAAACAGACGAAGACCTAGTGTCAACGTGTTGGAGAATTCCTCTAGTAACTTTATTGGGAATAAGAACGGTAAAGGGCGAAAGTAGTCTTTGCTATATTCCTTAGCACCTTTAACTTTAATTCCATAATAATGAGTAAGTACGATAACCATTGCAGACAACGTTAAAGTAATACCAGGATCTGATGTCGGTGATTTCCACCATAAACTGTGTTCAGGGCCTACGTACATAAAAGCAACACCTAACATATTGCTCACAAAAATATACGTAATCAACGTTAGACCCAATGGCAAAAATACTTTACCTGTCTTCCAGTCCATCGTATCTCCGATTATCCCCTTTACGAAATCAACTACCCATTCCATAAAGTTTTGTAATCCAGTTGGTTTCATTTGAAGACTTCTTGATGCGGCAACCCCTAAAATGAACACGATTGTTGATGAAACTGCAATCATCAATACATTTGACAGATTAAAGTCCAACCATGGTATCCCAAACACATCAAGAGCTAAGGGTTTTACTTCTTCTTCCATTTTTCTTCACCTCTCTTCCCAACTCTAGTTTCTAGATTTAGATAGTAGATAATCTATCATAATGACAAGGTAAGCTGTCATTAATCCAATGAGAACAGCAATTACATGGAAATAATCCTCAAACCGAAGGGCGATTAATACGGCTAGGGCAGCAGATGCCATACGTGTAAATGTCCCAATCCCCCGCACAGGTTGATTGGTAGCAGCTGCTTGTCCAAATTGCTTGATTTTCCTTTGCATAAGCCAAAGGTTGTAAAAGCTCAACACAGCTCCAAGGAGGAGTCCGAGGAAAATACGAGGATACGGTGTAATTCCCGCTCCAAGTACTAATAACGCAAGAAGATAGAACATCCATTTTCTCTGACGGGTTATCATATTGTCATAAGCTTCCATATTACTTGTCTCCCGTATATTTTCTGACTAAATGGATCGTTCCATATGTACCGGCTCCCGAGTTTTAACAGAAGAACTAGCACGATAAAAAGTGGTTTTGTAGAAAATAGGTGATCACACTGAAACCCCTATCATTCCACACTTGATTAGCATACAATAGCGGTTGGTCAATGTCAATCGGTTTGAAGGTGAAACTTATTTTCAATAAATTCCAATCGATTTAACCTTTCTCTAGCATGTTTTATTATATATAAAGCGCTTGTCTGACTCCACCCTTAGCTTTGTTTAAACTAAAAAAATTGTGTTAAATTCGACATTTTTGTGAACACGCTTGGTAAAAATTGTGGAAATTTGTTTTATTGATTCATTTAATCTAGAAAAAAATCGTGTTTTATGTCCATCTTCTGTTTATGTGCTATTACATTTAAATCTCCCACGCAGCACGGAAAGCGTCTGCCCAAATCAGGCAGACGCTTCTTTTAAACGATAAGAAAAAGATCCAAGAGCTGTCTAGCTCCAGGCGCCCTGCGCTTTTCTTTATTGAATCGTCAATTCCATCTGGTAGTCAAACGAATCGCCTTCATTTGTTGTTACGCGTACATTCGCTAAATATAAGCCTCTTTTGCCTATTTCGCGTTTTGCTAAAGCTCCTTCAATCACCCCTTGTCCCGGTTCGTCTAATTCAAGCAGTGTCCGGTCAAACGACATTTGGTTTGGATCATAAAGATCGACAGTTACTTGCTCTACTTTTTCCGGAAGATAGAGACGATAGCGATACTCATCGTCTGAGAACAGCTTCAGGGCAAATTCAACACCCATTACTTTCGGATAATCAGCTTCTTGATTAATAAACATATATGGTAATTGATAGGTATCATTGTCGCCCGCTAAGGTCAGCCAACCTTGATGGATCCCCTCATTAAGAAAGGCATCATTTACTTTCAGTGTGATTGGAATTTGCTTTTTTTCATTCGGTCCAACCGTAAACGCTTGTGGCAGCTGAAAGCTTAGTCCGGCTTGTTTTTTCGGAATGTCAAACCGAAACGATTGTGTCTTATTTGAGACATTTTCAACCGTCATCGTTACTGTTTTCGTTTCAGATAGGTTCGTTATTTTACCGAACGACAAAAGCGAGTTGTAGATAATCACTGGTGTATCAATTGCTTTTTCAATCCGCATCCGTCCCATGCCTTGCTCAATTGGTTCATAATACTCATCCCCATTTTTTAGTGGAAGAGCGGTCGTCAGCAAAGCACCTTTTAGCTTTGCAGGTGTCCAGTCTGGATGGGCTTGCTTCACTAATGCTAGTCCTCCCGCAACGTGCGGTGCTGCCATACTTGTCCCTTGCAATTCCATATAGCCGCCCGGGACAGTACTATTGATCGCTGCACCTGGCGCAACAATTTCCGGTTTAATGTCCCAGTTGGCAGTAACAGGGCCGCGAGAGCTAAATGACGCAATGTCATCTTGGGTTTGTTGATAGTTGGTGTTAATCCAGTACGTACCTTTTTCCGCTTGTTCAACGAGCCATTTTCCGTCCGCCTCGGAAATCGATGCAACTGGAATGCCAATTTCACCTTTATCATCAGCAACAGAGCCTTGAACTAAACCTTTTTCATTGTTAAAAATAATCACACCTTCTGCACCAGCTGCCTCTGCTGCTCTCGCTTTTTCCGCAAATGGAATGACGCCGCGCTTCATCACTACAATTTTCCCACGGACGTTCGGGATTTCTTCCGTACCTAGTCCTGCGTAAACAATCGGGTACTTCCGTTCAAATGCCCACGGTTTTGCGCCCATGAAAGGTGCAAGTTCCATGACTTTACCTGCGAAAGAGTCATAGAGATACGGTGTTTTGAGTGGCGGGGTCGATGCACCAACCGAAATCGCTGTCGGTGCTGTTGCTGGCGAACCAACTGTCCAATTGGCGGGCCCTGCATTTCCATTTGCGATGACGACTGACGTACCAAGCTCAATCGCACGACTTACCGCAATACTTGTTGGCCAATCAGGACCATTGATTGTATTACCGAGCGACATATTGATGATATCCATGCCGTCTTTCACTGCCTTTTCGATCGCAGCAATCACTTGGATTGACGTCCCTCTACCACCAGGTCCAAGCGCCCGGTAGCCATAGAGATCTGCTTCTTTCGCAACTCCTTGCATGTTTCCATTACCAGCTATAATGCCTGATACATGTGTTCCGTGCAGCGTCGGCATCCCTTGGTCAGGTTGCGTTTCCATTGGATCATCATCTAAGTCAACCAAATCGTAGCCGCCTTTAAAGCTATTTTTTAAATCTGGGTGGGTATAATCGATGCCTGTATCAATTACGCCGACTTTGACATCTGCACCAGTCCGTCTAGTCTTTATTTCCTGGGTCATATCTCCTTTTAAAAAAGGGACGCTTTTGTTTACTTCATTTTCATTAAATGATTTTAAGGAAGATGGACTAACGTTTGCCTCATATGTACGGACTGGATACGATTGTTTGACAAAGTCTAGCGCACCCATGTCAACCAGATTCTTCGCCGACCCTTTTAATGCCAGTCCGTTCAGCAACGTATCATATACTTCGACAACGTCAATGAATGGATAATAATCTTCTATATATTGTTTACGAACTTGAGGGTCTCCCTCAACCTCTAAGATAATCGCTTGCTCTTTGTCTCTGGCATGGATTTGATTAGGGGGAAGAAGGCTTGCCATTAGTAGTGGGATGACGATGCATAACCGGAATTTCATCTATCTTCTCTCCTCCTCATTTTGTCCGTAGTATGGCGGCTTATTGGTTTATTTATGTAAAATCCAAAATTGTGGGAAAATTTGAAGAACCGCTTATCTAGAGGGGCTATTTTTATGCTTTAGCTAGCGAAAAATCTATTTTCCACTGTTTTACACTTAACAATTATTCGATTTTCATTCGTTTACTTTATCCTTTTGAGCTGTGTATATTATTTTTAAAAAGGATGAAGAGTAATGTTACTAAAAGCTCGCACAATACCACTCGAATTAATTCTGTTAGAAAGCTTGAATACTAGGATGTCGCTTAGCGAAAAAGATGCTAGTACTTTTTTTAATCAAAAAAAGGGATATAAAGGGGAGTGCCGATTCGACCAATTGTTTGAACCTTTAGTTAATAAGTATCACATCATTAATGATCTATTACTTGACGTGAATAACAGCTTGGTCCAAATAGATTCTCTCTTCATCGCTTCTGACACTATCCATCTTTTTGAAATTAAAAATTTTGAAGGGGATTTTATTTACGAAAACAATCGATGGCTCACCGGGAATCGAACAGAGATTAGCAACCCCCTACTGCAGATTAATAGGAGTGAATCATTGTTCAGAAGATTATTGCATGACTTGGGCTTCAGTTTCGCAATTAATTACCACCTCATCTTTGTTAATCCTGAATTTCTTCTTTATCATGCACCACAACATGCAGCTATTATTTTTCCTGCTCAAATTAATCGTGTACTTGACCGCATGTCTGTCCAAACTGGTAAACTGAGCGATAAATTAGCCAAGCAGTTAGTTTCACTTCATGTGAATGAAAACCCGTATAGACGATTACCAAAGTATAGTTTTGATGAGTTGGCGAAGGGGCTATGCTGTATGAATTGTGGAAGTATCGTTACTTCATTGAAGCATAGAAACATACTATGTAATTCTTGTAACATAGAAGAATCAGTTGATCATACCATTCTTAGAACTATAAACGAATTCTCAACGCTTTTCCCAAACGAAAAGATAACTACGCGCGCTATAAATGCATGGTGTGATAATCAAGTTTCTATTAAAACAATCCAGAGGGTGCTTGCCAAAAACTATACCTACATCGGCCACGGTAAATCATCAAATTATGTGATTAAATAATATTCACTTCCTTTGACTACCGTTCCAGGCCTCATAACCGGCTCTCGGGGGCCATTCACTTCCTTTGACTACCGGTCCAGGCCTCATAACCGGCTCTCGGGGGCCATTCACTTCCTTTGACTACCGGTCCAGGCCTCATAACCGGCTCTCGGGGGCCATTCACTTCCTTTGACTACAGTTCCAGGCCTCATAACCGGCTCTCGGGATTCATTCACTTCCTTTGACTACCGGTCCAGGCCTCTCAACCGGCTCTCGGGATTCATTCACTTCCTTTGACTACCGGTCCAGGCCTCTCAACCGGCTCTCGGGATTCATTCACTTCCTTTGACTACCGGTCCAGGCCTCATAACCGGCTCTCGGGGGCCATTCACTTCCTTCGACTACCGGTCCAGGCCTCTCAACCGGCTCTCGGGATTCATTCACTTCCTTTGACTACCGGTCCAGGCCTCATAACCGGCTCTCGGGGGCCATTCACTTCCTTTGACTACCGGTCCAGGCCTCATAACCGGCTCTCGGGGGCCATTCACTTCCTTTGACTACCGTTCCAGGCCTCATAACCGGCTCTCGGGGGCCATTCACTTCCTTTGACTACCGGTCCAGGCCTCTCAACCGGCTCTCGGGGGCCATTCACTTCCTTTGACTACCGTTCCAGGCCTCATAACCGGCTCTCGGGATTCATTCATCGCTCCTTCACCATCCACAAAGCAAAAAAGAAAAAAAGCGCCACCCGCAGGCAGCGCTCACGCAACTAATTAAAAAACTCGACAATTGCGTCACAAATTCTTGCTGAAGCTTGTCCGTCGCCATAAGGGTTCGATGCTTTCGCCATTTTTTCATGAGCGGCGACACTCGACAGCAGTTCGTTCGCTAAATTAAAAATAGTATCTTCGTCTGTGCCAGCAAGCTTAAGCGTGCCTGCCTCGATTCCTTCTGGGCGCTCTGTCGTGTCACGCAACACAAGGACGGGGACACCTAGCGATGGAGCCTCCTCCTGCACACCGCCTGAGTCCGTTAAAATTAAATGGGCCCGTGCAGCAAAATTATGAAAATCAACGACACTTAGTGGCTCGATTAACTGAATCCGTTCATCATTACCTAAAATTTGATTAGCTGTTTCCTGCACAACCGGGTTCAAGTGAACAGGATAAATGACCTTCACATCATCATGCGCCAACACAATACGCTTGATCGCCCGAAACATTTGCTCCATATTTTGCCCTAAATTTTCCCGACGATGGGCCGTCATTAGCACCAACCGCTTGTCCCCGAGACTGTCGAGAATAGGACTCGAATAGTCGTCACTCACTGTTGTTTTTAACGCATCAATTGCCGTGTTGCCAGTAACATAAATATGTTCCAAAGACTTGTTTTCCTTCAACAGATTTTGCTTCGATTGCTCCGTCGGTGAAAAATGCAAATCAGCCATCACACCAGTCAATTGCCGGTTCATCTCTTCAGGATACGGCGAATATTTATTCCACGTCCTAAGCCCTGCCTCAACATGACCAACCGCAATTTGATTATAATAAGCCGCAAGTGATGCAGCAAATGTCGTTGTCGTGTCCCCATGAACGAGCACGATATCAGGCTTCGTTTCCTTCATTACCTGATCAAGTCCCTCTAACGCTCTCGTTGTAATCTCAGCAAGCGTCTGCCGCGACTTCATTATGTTTAAATCATAATCAGGCGTTATTCCGAATATATCTAATACCTGATCAAGCATTTCACGATGCTGGGCAGTCACAGTAACGATTGGCTCAAACTGGTCTGTTCGCTTTTTCAACTCTAACACGAGCGGAGCCATCTTGATTGCCTCTGGTCTCGTACCAAATATCGTCATCACTTTTATTTTACCCATCGCTATTCACTCCATCGTTTTTTAAAAAGTATGTTTGTTCCCGGGCTGAGGACGACTTTTAAATCCTTTAGCCAGTCACACGAGCAATAATAGTTTCTACTTTGTTCCAAATAGGCGATCTCCGGCATCACCAAGACCTGGCACAATGTATCCATGATCATTTAACTTTTCATCGAGTGCCGCTAAATAAATATCAACATCCGGATGCTCCTTCTTTACGAGCTCGACCCCTTCTGGTGCAGCAATCAGGCACATTAATTTAATATTATTTGCCCCACGCTTTTTCAATGAGTGGATCGCATCGTTCGCTGAACCACCAGTAGCAAGCATCGGGTCAATGACAATCAATTCACGCTCGTTAATATCGGATGGAAGCTTGATGTAGTACTCCACTGGTTTTAGTGTCTCCGGGTCACGGTATAAACCAACATGTCCAACTTTTGCGGCAGGAATTAAACGGAGAATACCATCAACCATCCCTAAACCAGCACGTAAAATCGGAATTAAGCCGATTTTTTTCCCACTTAAAATCTTTGTTTTAGCTGTTGTCACTGGTGTTTCAATTTCGATTTCCTCAAGCGGCATGTCACGCGTAATTTCAAATGCCATTAATGCTGCAACTTCATCAACTAACTCTCTGAATTCCTTTGTACCTGTATCTTTATTACGTATGTACGTTAACTTATGTTGAATTAATGGATGATCCAATACATAAACATTAGCCATCGTTCGATCACTCCTATTGTTAGATAATAACTTCTTTTATTTTGACCTATTTTCTGCATCTTTAAAAGTGTAGCGAAAAAACGAATGGCTTTCAAGCGTGAACTAAAAAAAATAGGTGGGTAAAGCATGATTTGCTTATTCTCTATTCATTTCTATCCTGTATCCCGAACGCTTAACATCAACTTCCTTTCCCCGCCACTTGTTCAACACCAAAAAACATCCCTCACTGCACATCAAACAGCAAGGGATGCCTATCATCTTATTGATATAGCGGGAATTTATTCGTTAACGCTTCGACACGTGCGGAAGCTTCCTTCAGTTTCGCTTCATCTGTATGATTTTTCAACGTGAACGCGATAATCGAGGCTACTTCTTCCATTTCTGCAACACCAAAGCCGCGTGATGTGACAGCAGCGGTACCGACACGGACACCACTTGTAACGAATGGGCTTTCCGGATCAAACGGAATCGCATTTTTATTAGTCGTAATACCGATATCATCTAATGCCTTTTCCGCATCTTTACCGGTTAACCCTAAGCCACGAACGTCTAATAACAATAAATGATTATCTGTTCCACCAGAGACGGTCCGAATTCCTTCTGCCTGAAGCGATTCACCAAAGCGCTTTGCATTTGCGATAATATTTTCACCATATGTTTTGAAATCGTCTTGTAGTGCTTCTTTAAATGCTACCGCCTTTGCTGCAATAACATGCATTAAAGGACCACCTTGGATTCCAGGGAACACAGATTTATCAATTTGTTTCGCAAATTCTTCTTTACACAAAATCATCCCACCACGAGGCCCACGTAATGTTTTGTGTGTTGTCGTCGTTACAAAATGGGAATGTGGGACTGGGTCTGGGTGAAGTCCAGTAGCAACTAACCCTGCAATGTGGGCCATATCAACCATCAAGTACGCACCGACCTCGTCTGCGATTTCACGGAATCGCTTGAAGTCGATTTGACGTGGATACGCACTAGCACCAGCAACAATTAGCTTTGGCTTCACTTCTTTTGCTTTTTCCAATAAGGCATCATAATCAATCTGCTCTGTATCTTTGTCGACACCGTACTCCACAAAGTTATAGTGCTTTCCGCTAAAGTTGACTGGACTACCATGGGTTAAGTGGCCACCATGACTTAAATTCATTCCAAGCACTGTGTCACCAGTTTCTAGGATAGTAAAATAAACAGCCATGTTCGCTTGTGCACCAGAGTGTGGTTGAACATTGACATGCTCAGCACCAAATAGCTGCTTAGCACGGTCACGAGCTAAATTTTCAACGATATCGACATATTCACAGCCTCCATAATAACGGCGACCTGGATAACCTTCTGCATACTTGTTCGTTAACACAGAGCCTTGTGCTTCCATAACCGCTTGAGAAACAAAGTTCTCTGAGGCGATAAGCTCAATTTTGTCATTTTGACGTTTTCTTTCCTTTTCCATTGCTTCAAATAATTCTGCATCAAATTGTTTTACGTTTTCTAACATCGTATTGCCCCCTCATCATTCTTTTTTTACGGTTAACTAGTCGCAGTTGTTGCTACTTTCAACATGTGGATAGACAGCTCTTTCACCACCGATAAGCTTTGGACGGGTTCTAGCCGCAGTGACACGAGCACGTCCAACATATCTTTCTTTCAATCTAAGCGGTACAGCGACACGCTTCAAATGCATCCCAATCATCGTTTCACCGATATCCATTCCGGCGTCAGCTCGAATTTCTTCGATGACTACTGGCTTGTCCATCTGTTTATAGGCATAAGCGGCCATGGAGCCACCTGCCTTTTGTACCGGGATCACACTCACCTGTTCTCCATTATACTTCCTCATCGTCTCTTGTTCTACCACTAATGCACGATTTAAATGTTCACAGCATTGAAATGCCAGCTTTGCACCTGTTTCTTGCTTTAAACGAGTGAGTTCCATATAGATTTCTGCTGCGATCTTTTCGCTACCGGATGTGCCAATGTGTTCTCCTGCAACTTCACTCGTAGAACAACCAATCACAAATAATGTGTCTTGCGTAAGATAACCTGATGCTATCCATTCATCGACGATTGCTTTCATTTGTTGCTTTAGCTGCTCCACATAAACCTTCCTTTCCAAAATCCCGTTATCCGTTATTTTCGTAATCTGCCAATTTGCCAATTCTCTTTGCGTGACGACCCGCTTCAAATTCGGTTGTTAACCATGTTTTGACAATCTCTAAAGCAAGACCAGGACCAATGACGCGCGCACCCATTGCAATTACATTGGAGTCATTGTGTTGACGAGTCGCTTTTGCACTAAAAACATCATGGACAAGTGCACAGCGAATGCCTTTGACTTTATTCGCTGCAATCGACATACCAATTCCAGTTCCACAAATTAAAATACCTTTATCGAATTCCCCACTCGCCACTCGCTCAGCAGCAGGAATACCATAGTCAGGATAATCAACAGACCCCTCACAGTCACAGCCAATATCTTCAAATTCAATATCCATTTCTTTTAATAGTTCACCAATTTCCTTGCGAAGCTCTACTCCACCGTGATCTGATGCAAGAATTACTTTCATCTCATACAACTCCTTTTTTAAAAGATAAAAATTTTATGCAATTTTAAGAGTAAATAGGCATCGATCCTAACAAACTTACATCGGGCATACCTACTCTAAAGGACTCCCGGGACAAAAGGCAAGAGAAGCTCTTTCGCCACGCGGGTCACGAAACAGTCCACCGAATTTGTTGTCACTCTCTATTGTCTATCTTTTTTGCTAGTAGTTCAATATACTTTTCCATTTCTGCCAAAGTTTTTTGGTAAGTTGCTTTGTTGCCACCAAATGGGTCAGATATGTCATAGTTCGGTAGTTTTGCTTCTAGCACTTGAATTTCCGCTAATTCTTTTTGTAAATAATCATATAACGCCCGGTCCATTTCACCTGGGCTAAGTTCCCTGCCACGTTCTGCAATAAATGCTGCCCGCTTTTGCTCTAGCTGAAAATAGGCCTCTTTTAATTGTTCCCAAGTTTCATCATTATCTTGAAGAACATATTCTTTTAAGGTAAACAATTTATCGTGGACCGTCGGAAACTGTAGTGCCAACGCCTGCTTGTGCTGTGTTGTCATCGTTAAAATTAAATCTGCCCAATCAAGTAACTCTGGGGTAACCGGTTTTGACTGATGGTTCAGTGAAATTCCCAAGTCGCGTAAAACTTCGGCGGTCCCTTGTGAAACAGGAGTCCCATATCCTGCATAAATCCCTGCTGACTTAACATCACAAGATGAGATTTTGCTCAGTAAAGCTTCCGCCATCGGACTTCTGCACGTGTTTCCCGTACAAACAAACAATACTTTCATCGTTTATACCCCCATCTTTTGCCATTTCTATTCACGTTTAACTCTATATACTATTCCAAAAATAACCCGAACGGAACCTTGTTTATTGAGATTACACGAATGATCAATCAACCAAGAAATTTACTTACGCTTTAAAAAAACTATACCATAACAGACATTTATCGACAAAATAGAGGGATTGCCTATTTACTAATTTGACTTAGTAAATGACAGTCCCTCTATTTTTTAAAAGATAAGAGTATAAAAGATCTAAAAGCTGTCTAGCGCAGGGCGCTTTTCTTATCGCATTTCTGAGCTCGTACCCTTTTCAACCAAACAGGATATTTAAACCAAATGCACACAAAATACTCCCACCTAATAGCTCACTATATATACCGAGCAGCCCCTTCGCTTTACGCCCAAGTAAAAGACCAGCCCACGTTAACACCATACTAACAACGCCAAACAATACGAGAGCCAAAAAGATTTTCACTCCGGACATACCTAGACTTAGTCCTACTGAAAAACTATCTAAACTAACGCTAAGTGCAAATGCTATTAGTCCGAAGCCAACTGGGCTTATTGCAGGCTCATCGTCTTGATTAAAAGAATTTAGTAGCATGTACGCACCGAGACCAAACAACAATAGCCCCCCAGCCACTACAGCAAATCCTTCTAATTTCGTCGAGATAAACTGACCAAGTAAAATGCCAATAAACGGCATGGCAATATGGAACATACCAACCGTCACCCCAACGAAAAAAATTCTTTTAAGCCTTAACGCTTGCATTCCCATCCCCAAACCAACAGAAAATGCATCCATCCCTAAGGCTGTTGCCACAAAAAATAAGGAAATAATCTCCCCTAGGTTTACCACAGGCATCCCGCCATCCCCTCTCTGGACATGCTACTCCACTATATGTTTGGGATTGGCGGTTTATGTTAATTTTGTTGATGAACAACTTTGGTTGCAGCTTTTTCTAACCGGTTCATAATCGCTTGGCCAACACCGACCTCCGGAAACATCTCACAGAGAATAACGTCGACTTTTTCCTTGTTAAAAAAACGAAGCGTGTCGTACAGGTTAACAGCAACTTCTGCAAGCATTTCTTTTGATCCACACGGAATAAGGAGACGAGCTGTTAGTTGTGTGGATAACTCTGTGCTACACATGACCCCGACCTTTTGCCCTGCTTGTTCAAGCTGATTAATTTGTGCTTGAAAAAAGGTAGTATCTCCAGCGACAAGCCATAGTGGTGCATCCGGTTCGTAATGATTGTATTTCATCCCCGGCGCTTTCGGTTGATCGACTTGCTTGACTAACGCTTGGTCGACGATGATGTTATCCACAACTGTTCGTAACTGCTCAAGCGTAATTCCACCAGGCCTTAGGATAACGGGAAGCTCTGATGTACAATCGACCACGGTTGATTCGAGGCCGACCCCTGTCGCCCCTCCGTCGACCACGCCTGCAATTTTCCCGTCTAAGTCGTGGATAACGTGTTCGGCCTTTGTCGGACTAGGCTTTCCTGACTTATTCGCACTTGGAGCTGCTAGCGGTAGTTGACTGACTGTTAGTAACTGTTTTGCAACAGGATGGTCTGGGATTCGGAATGCAACGGTGGATAACCCTGCTGTCACATTTGCTGCAATCGTACCGTTACTTGGTAAAATTACCGTGATTGGCCCAGGTGCAAATGCGGCAAGCAGCCGCTTTGCCACCTCTGGAATTTCGGTCACGTAATCATTGATTTGCTCGATCGATGCGACGTGAACGATCAGTGGATTATCCTTTTGTCGCCCTTTCGCCACAAATATTTTGGCTACGGCAGCTTCCTTCGTTGCGTCAGCACCAAGCCCGTAAACTGTCTCGGTAGGAAAGGCGACGACTTCTTCGTTATGTAACAGATTTGCTGCTTGGTTTAATGCCGCTTCCTTCTTATCTAGTTGATTCTCATCTATTTTCCACCATTTCGTTTCCATTGTTGCTCTCCTTTTGCTTTCCAAAACCTATATTTTCTACTCATTCTATCATCCATTATCGATATTTTATCCCCAGTTGACAGAGTAATCCACAACTTTATTCTATGTATTGCAACGGCAAAAACTCTTTGCTTTCTATAGCAAAGAGTTTCACCTACTCTCTTTATGTTTAGCACATTAGCGGAAAGGTATCAAATAATAAAGATTCTTTTTAGTAGAAAGGTCTGATCAGGCGCCTGCGCTTTTCTATATTTATTCACATCATTTCCACGTTCATCCACAGGTTATTCACAGGCTGTGTACAAGTTGTTCACAAGATTTATCCACAAATGTGAATGAAATCATTGGTTATCCACAACTTTTGTTGATTGATGGGTTGATTGATGGAGTATTACTTTCCACCAAGTTCCGTTCGCATAGATACTATCGCCGGCGAAGGATGGTTCTTCTTGTTGTTTAAATTGCAGTAACGATAGCAAGGAGTTTAAGGCTGACTGATGACTGAACACATACAACTCCTTGCCGCCTTTCTCACGTGCTAGTGCAATTGATGATTCAATGATTGCCAGTGGATATGTTGTTGGTGCGCCTTCTTTCATGTATAAGCTCTTTAGCCAGTAGCCACCATTATCGACAGGCGATAAGGAAAAATACGCCTTATATTCCCCATCTTCTTCAACAAAAAATCCATCTTGATGTAATGTTGCTTTGTCCTCGATTGTTTCCCATTGCTTTTCAAAAAAGGTTTCGAGTGCCGTCAAATTTAGTGTTTCCGTTGCTACAAAATTCATCCTAATCTCTCCTCCATCTACTAGTTTTATACTAGTTTATGAGAGAAAGAGTAATATATGATAGATTAGCTAAACCATTTCATAAAGAAAAACTTAAACTTAACTTCTTTTTCGTCGTCCGCTTGATTAGCAACTTCCTTCGTTTCGTTGGCCTCTTGCCCTTCTTGCTTGTCATCATCGGCAACGGTTGTACCGTTAGAAAAGTCTAAGAAACAGAGTGGCGGGAATAAGACACACCACCAATTTGCACCTTTACCATCACCTAGTGTTATTAGAATCGCCTCATATTCCCCGGCTGGATAAACGTACGTGTCATACACTTTCGTTGGGAACTTAATGTTTTTGCCATACTCTACTTGATAACTTTGATCAATGCCTTTTTCCTTCAAAACTTCTCCTACAATTACTTCAACATCACTTATTCTTTCTTCTATTATTTGTCTTGCTTCCTCGATATTGTCAATTTCTTTTACCCATTTGGTAATTTCCTTATTCACTTCGTCACGAACTTGACGCTTCAACGTCTGGTCATCATCACTATCACTATTTGCTAGAATGCGGAGACGAATCGCTTCATCTGGGATAACTTGAAATTCCTGACCTGTTTCGATGTTTGAATCTAAATTATTGTCTTGATCAGCAGCACCTGCGCTAAATCCTTTCGCTGGTATGCTTGCAAAAATAATAAGAAATACGATAAATGCAACAATATTTTTCTTCATGATTCCTGCCCCCTTAATTACTGTTACTCACAGTATGGACAGGAATCTATCTTTTAAACTTGTAATCTATTATTTTTTTAAATTTTTTTACATTATTCGGTTGAATGGTTGATTTGGCGGGGGTTTTGCGTGATATTTTTTTTATTTTTGCAGGTTTGGTGCAACCTTAGTCATTTTCTACTATCTATTACCGCAAAAACCATCCGGTCCTTCCCATTGATATCTTTCCTAACCTCAACGTTACTGTGTGGAAACGACTGGAGGATTATCTCCCTTACCGCATTGCCCTGCTCGTGCCCGATTTCAAAGGCAATTAAACCAGGGACACGCAGAACATCAACAGCCTGGGCGATAATTTTTTTATATGCGGCTAACCCATCATCTTCTGCATATAAAGCGAGTGCCGGGTCATAATTTTTCACGGTATCACTAAGGGTTGCTTTTTCCGCATACGGGATATAAGGTGGATTTGAGGCAATGATATCAACCTTTTTTCCTTTATCTAGTAATGGCTTTAGGAAATTCCCTTGTAAAAAATCTACCTGTGCACCAAGGGCAAGCGCGTTAGCCGTTGCAACAGCTAGGGCGTCATCTGAAATATCGCATGCTGAAACGTCCAAACTTGCTTGTCTTTCAAGCTTTAACGTAATTGCAATAATGCCACTACCTGTCCCAACATCTACCAATTGGTGCGTCTTTTGGCCATGCCAATCGATTTTCTCCACATACTCGAGTACACCAACAATTAGTTCTTCCGTTTCTGGCCTCGGTATAAGCACATCACCATTGACGTGAAACGTTCGACCATAAAACGATTCGACGCCGGTTAAATGCTGGACAGGTACCCCCGTTTCCGCATGACGCCTGACATCTGCACAAAACGCCTTTAGCTTTACCTGTGGCACCTGCTCACGTAACGAGCTAAGAAACTCAACTTTAGACATCCCAAGATGGTGTAGTAGTAAAATTTCTCCAACCCGCTCTTCCCGGTTATGCTTTTGTAAAAAAAGAGAAGCCCAGCGGAGGGCTTCGTGAATTTTCATTGTGTCCATAGCTTATTCACCAATTTGCTCTAATTTATTTGCTTGTTCTTCCATTAGTAGTGCATCAACGATCTCATCAAACTTCCCTTGTAATATTTGATCAAGCTTTTGAATCGTTAGACCGATCCGGTGGTCAGTGACACGGTTTTGCGGGAAATTATAGGTCCTGATCCGCTCCGAACGGTCACCAGTACCAACTGCAGACTTTCTTGCTTGATCGTGTTCTGCTCGGGCTTCTTGTTGAAACTTATCGTAAATCCGAGCACGCAAAATCTTCATTGCTTTTTCTTTATTCTTAATTTGTGACTTTTCATCCTGCATCGAAACAACAATTCCAGTTGGAACGTGCGTCAAACGGACAGCAGACATCGTCGTATTAACACTTTGCCCACCAGGACCACTTGATGCAAACGTATCAACCCGGATATCTTTTTCATGAATATCCACTTCTACTTCTTCCGCTTCTGGCATAACAACAACCGTTGCCGTCGACGTATGGATTCGACCACCGGATTCTGTTTCTGGAACACGCTGAACACGATGGGCGCCATTTTCAAATTTTAGTTTGGAATAAGCGCCTTGGCCATTGATCATAAAGATAATCTCTTTATAGCCACCTACACCTGTTGAACTAGAATCCATCACATCAATCTTCCAGCCTTGCGTCTCTGCAAAGCGCGAATACATTCTAAAAAGGTCACCAGCAAATAAAGCAGCCTCATCGCCACCTGCAGCGCCACGGATTTCCATAATAACGTTTTTATCATCGTTCGGGTCTTTTGGTAATAAGAGAACCTTAAGTTTTGCTTCTAATTCTTCTTTCGATTTAGACAGTTCACTAATTTCTGCTTTCACCATGTCGTACATGTCATCGTCTAAGTTATCCTCAAGCATTTCTTTGGCATCTGTTAACTCTGATGTTACATCTTTATACTCTCTGTATGCTTGCACGACGTCTTGCAGGTCTGATTGTTCTTTTGAATACTCTCGTAGTTTCTTTGTATCATTAATTACTTCTGGATCACTTAACAATTCATTTAATTTTTCATAACGAGTTTCTAACGTTTCTAATCTATCGAGCACGTACTCCACCTCTTTCTCCTTAACAGTCTAATTATAGTATAGGAGAATATTCCAGTCAAAATGCTTCGTCGACAGGAATTAATTATTTAATGATGACGTTGATTTCATATTTTTGAATGGCACCTTCAATGGCTGATTTAATATTGTCTTCCCATGCTTGTGCTTCCTCGGCATTCATTGGTTCGGTAATTTCGGCAGTGATTGTTGCTGTTAACCCTTTAATTTCAACAGATGTAGCCTTTACACTCGGGACCCGGTTAGCCGCTTCTAATATGACCTGCTTATCTGTTTCCACATCACCAGTTGATTGTCCTAATTGGTCAAACCGACGTGGCTTTGGTTGATTGATTAGCTTGATTTCCTGATCAGTTGTGTCTATTTGTTCGACACCGAGCGGGGCGGTTGGCTGTTCGGTCTCCTTTGAAAAAACATCAAGAGCTAATACACTAAGAGCAACAATCATAATCGCAGCTATGTATTTCATGAAGTATCGTGCCTCCTATTAAACATGGCTATTCTAAGTATTACCGTTTTATCCATGTTTAACACTATATAACTGCGTACTCTTATGATTCTTTCTGGCAGCTGTTCTGGCTGAAAAAATTCACCTCACCTACGTTATAATTTACAAAAAAAGAGATGGTCACTTCGGCCTAAAATGTGCCGTGTGAACTATCCCCTTGACTCCTACTCTCTAGGCCAACTCTTTAATAACTGTTTGTTTTTTCCGGTACCAGACAAATAATCCTGCCCTTAGTGCGTTGTCAGCCGCAATCGATATCCAGACTGCAGGAATCCCAAAGCCTAATTTCCAAGCAAATATATATACTCCAAGCGTTCTTATTACCCAAATACCAATCATCGTTACGATCATTGGAAATGTACTGTTTCCGCCAGCTTGAACGGCAGATGTATCGACTAAAACAGATGCTAGAAAAGGCTGACTGAACATATCAATAGCTAAAATAATCGTTAGTAACTTAATAACCGTCTGATCACTCGTAAATAATTGTCCAATGAACGGGCTAAAGACGGCTAACAACACAGTGACGACTGTCATCGAAAGAGCCGCTTGCAAATAACTCCATTTCCTGTATTCCTTTACCTCATTTATATCTTGTTCACCAATTGCCTGACCAATCAGTGTATTTGCAGCAATCGCAAACCCTCCACCTATCGTATAGGCTAACGTGGTTAAGGTACCGGCAATATTGTGGGCTGCATAGGCTTCCGTTCCCATTCTTACAATCAACCCAAAGTAGATAACTTGCCCTAAGCGCATCGCTAGCCGTTCGAGTGTTGCTGGAACGGCAAATTTTGTCATGCTCACCGCTAATACTTTTCTTAAATGAAAGTTATCTCGACCTATCGCGATAGCCGGAATGCGCTGGGCTTTGATGGAAAGACGAACAAATCCATAAATTCTTGCCAAAATCATCGCAACTGCAGCACCAGTAAGTCCTAATCCCTCGATTGAGCCAATTCCGAAAATTAACAAATAGTCAAGCACAACATGAACAACATTCATTTCGATACCAACGCGAAGAGGTGTTCGTGTATCCCCTATCGCCCGAAACGTAGCAGATTGAGCAGTAAATAAAGCAACAAAAGGCATTAAACCAAGGACAATTTTAAAATAAAGGTTTGCCTCGGCCTTCAATTCTGTATTAGCACCGACTAAATTTAAAAGCGGGTCAGCAAAAATAACAGACACAACGGAAAACAATAAACCTACTAGTATCGAAATCAGTAGGCCATGAAACACGACTGATTTACTCCTGTCCGTGTCCTTTGCACCATAAGCTCGTGATAAATAAACAGAAATCGTTGCAGATAAAGCCGTAAACACACCAATGTACGTCATGCTGTATATGTTTGTTACACCTACAGCGTTAATCGCTAACAAGCCTAACTGTGCAATAAAGAAAGAATCAACAATACCGAGTAAACTTTGTAAATAGGATTCTCCAATTGCTGGTAGCGCAATCGTATAAACCCGTTTAGCTTGATAAGGAAATTTCATGAGACCACATCATTTCGAATTTGATTTAACGAACAAGATTGTTCACCTTCATCTGAGTCAATCTCTCTGA
Organism: Aquibacillus salsiterrae; assembly: GCF_028416595.1. Classification (GTDB taxonomy): domain Bacteria; phylum Bacillota; class Bacilli; order Bacillales; family Amphibacillaceae; genus Aquibacillus_A; species Aquibacillus_A salsiterrae. The sequence continues at coordinate 175,502 of NZ_JAMQKC010000004.1, forward strand.
TGCAGAATAAGACATGTTTATTAGTTTGGCTCCACATGAACGTGAACATCATATACCTGATAATCATTGACCATAACGGTTTCTACTTTCGTCGCAATATCATGGGCTTCGTTTATATTCAAGGAAGAGTTAACTTGAATAACTACATCAATGATTTCGTTATTCCCGTAGTTTCTACCCTTTATTTCTTTAATGTCAACAACCCCTTCTAATGCCATAATTACCTGGCGATAAAGCCGGATTTTCTCTATATCAAAACCGTCAGATAGTTCGTGCGATGCTTGACTGAAAATGTCCCAGGCTGTTTTACAAATTAAGAAACCTACTAGAATAGCGGTAACCGTATCAAGCCAAGGCATACCAAATTGCGATCCCAAAATTCCTACTGTCGTACCGATACTAACCCACGCATCAGAAATGTTGTCCTTAGCTGCCGCCATCACTGCTTTACTATTTATCTTTTCGGCTAACCGTTTGTTATAAAGATAGACAAAGTACATGACCACTGCGGCAAAAATCCCTACGTAGGCAGCCGTACTATCAGGTGTATCACTTCTTCCTTCAAAGATTGTCACAAAACCTTCGATTAACACCTGCAGCCCTACAGCCATCATAATAAATGAGGCTACCATCGATGCAATGGTTTCGCTTTTCCAATGTCCATAACCATGATTATGGTCAGGTGGTTTCTGCGACAGCCTTAGCCCAATTAGCACGGCTATCGATGCAATAATGTCTGTCGTGTTATTTAAACCATCCGCTTGGAGTGCTGCTGAGTTAGTCAAGTAACCAATTACTAGCTTGAAAATAGAAAGAATGACGTAAGCAGTAATACTAATTATTGCTCCACGTTCTCCTAATTTAAGGTTGCGATACTTTTGCTCTTCCAACTACTTTCCCCTCCATTTTTAAACAGTAAAAATATAGTACCAGATGAGGGGTGGTTGGGTCTATAGCAACCTTTTTGCCCACTTCAAACATAAACAATAGACAGGCAAAAAAATTGAACAAGGGAAACTTATAAGAAAAGCGCAAGTCGCGCCTTGTAAGACTAAGGCAGGCATAAGACAAGCCGTGACGTGGCGGTCGCTGGCCACGTCACGGCTTGTCTTATGACCCCGAGGGGCTAGGTGCTGAAGGTTAGACAATCGGGTGGGCGGTGAGCATCATCGACACTTTTTGTTAATTTGCACTCAATTTTGTTGATAATCAGGTGCATCATCGACACTTTTTGTTAATCTGCACTCAATTCTGTCGATAATCAGGTGCCTCATCGACAGATTTTATTAATTTGCACTCAATTCTGTCGATAATCAGGTGCCTCATCGACAGATTTTATTAATTTGAACTCAATTCTGTTGATAATCAGGTGCATCATCGACACTTTTTGTTAATTTGCCCTCAATTCTGTTGATAATGGGCACCCATTATCTGCGCGAACGCACGGGATTTTACAAAAGAGAATATAAACACTAATAAAGCGTAGAAAATACACGCAGACTCCTGCTGGAGGAATGGCATCGGTGAGACCACGCAGAGCTTCAGCTCGAGGAGGCTCATCAGCCACCTAAGGTGCGCGAAGTGTATTTCCGGAGCGGTTGATTAACACTGGATCTTTTTTCAGAGGTTAGTGCGCATTATCCATCTAATGCGCAGTCAAAAGCAACAAACTATACGAAAACAGCTTTTGAACAAAAACGCCAGTCACGCCCCATTAAAAGGTTCTGGCTAACCCCTACACCACCTAAGGCAGGATTTTCGCCTTTCAAAAATAAAAGACGGCTCACCCCGACTAAAAAAGTCAAAGTGAACCGCCCCTAAGCTTTCCCTTAATGATGATGATGGTGATTGTGATTGTGTCCTTCTTGTTCTTTCACCTGGCACATGACGGAATCTTCATGTGGGTGGTCACTGCTTTCAAGCTGGACGGTAACATGGTTAATTCCTTTATGTCCTAATTCATACTCAACAGCCCGAAGTAACTTTTGATTTTCGGTAAACGTTAGGTTTTCTCCTACAACAGCATGGCATGATAATGCATGCTGTCCACTTGTAATACTCCATACGTGCAAATCATGGATACCTTTAATTCCAGGGATATTTTTTAACGTATCAATGATATCCTCCATATCAATGTTTCGTGGTGCACCCTCCATCAATACGTGAATCGAATCTTTCGTTACTCTAAAGCCACTAATCAAGACGAGTACAGCAACAATCACACTTGCAAGTGGATCTGCCCAGCCCCAGCCAAAGAACATAATCAATAGAGCCGCAATGATTGCCCCAACCGAGCCGAGCATATCGCCGATGACATGTAAAAATGCCGCTCGTAAATTTAGGTTTTCATTGGTATCACCTTGGCGCAAAAGAATCCACGCTACCAAAATATTGACAAAAAGCCCGATCGTACCAACAATTAACATACCAAAGGAAGCAACTTCTGGCGGATCAGTAAACCGTTGATACGCTTCGTAAAAAATATAGAGCGCTATTAAAATTAAGGTTGCCCCATTTAACATCGCTGCAAGTATTTCAAAGCGTTTATATCCATAAGTTTTACTGTAGTTGGCAACTTTCTCACCTAAAATAAATGCCGCAAGACCAATCCCTAAGGATACTGAATCACTTAACATGTGCCCAGCATCTGAAAGTAAAGCAAGGCTGTTCGTGATGAACCCACCAATTACTTCTACAATCATATACACGGTTGTGATGATAAAACTAATTAATAATGCCTTTTTATTAGCGCCATGGGTATGATCATGGCCATGATCGTGTCCGTGTCCCAAAGCAATCCCTCCTAACAAAAAATATTATATGAATATATTATCATATATATTACCATTGGCAAGTACAATTTAATGTGGACAACAATCATAAAATCAACTATCTGATGATATGCTTTGTCAAAGAGACTCAGAAATCCGTACTGAACTAAACAACCTAAAGGAGTGGTATGAATGGAATTAGAAACGATGGTTTACATAAGTCTACTAGCATTCACTGGACTTATTTTCGGAGGGTTACTTGGCGCAGTAATTAATAAACTGATTCGGCAAGTAAATAAAATTTATGTTTATGCGGGCTCGCTTTTACTTGGCTTAATCCTATTTGAGATTATTCCGGAATCGTCTCGCTCCTTTGATTGGATTGGGGTTGCCATAAGTGTATTAATTGGTATTGTTTTAATGCATCAAATTCACTTGTTTACAGATGCAATCAAGGAAAGACAACCAAAGCATAAAGCAATTTCTTACAGTACGATTTTTTTAGTCATTGCTGTTGCCATTCACAACCTCCCATCTGGAATTGCGATTAGTTCCAATTCGATTTATTCAAAGCTGTCGAATGAATTAGTCTTTTCGTTTATTATCCATCAAATTCCTGAAGGGCTTGCCCTATTCCTGTCTTTAGTTAGTGCAGGTAGTGTGCTTTATTCGACGATCTCTTTTACATCTTTCTCCTTTCTATTAATCATTTTCTTTTTTCTTGCGTTAGTACTTGGACAGCAACCATTTTTCCAAGACAGTCACGTTCGAGCAACCTTTATTGGCATCTCGATTGGAACACTCGGCTATGTAAGTGTGCTAGAGCTACTATTAAAATCGTATTCAAAACTAAGGCCAGTTCAATTCTTTCAATATGTTGGCTTAGGTTTATTTACGATTGTCATGTATGTAGAATTTGTCCAAATTCATTAATAGTCGTTTTTGCTGACCTCACCCGGCAAGGATCAGTAAACATCTCCTAATCCCGATACTTACTTAATCTTTCTAGAACAGCGTTGTCCGAGCTAACAGTTAGCTCGGACTTTTTTAATGTTTAAAAAAATCCAAGATCTGTCGCCTGTCCCGCCTCGAGGTCTTCGGTTTTCTTGGCTATTTTTAATAATAAAGCAATCTTTCGTGTAAACTATAAAAAATTCACCAAATGCTAATTGTCATAAATCCGTAACTATTAGATGAACAATATGTGACATAATTTTATTTATCTTGTTATTTATTGATTTGACTAGTACTATATTTTAGAGATTGTTTCTGTGATAAAAATTACACCTATACAGCTAGAGAAAGGAGCTATACTCTGTGACGAAAAAACTTATTTTATTTAGTTCTATATTTGCTTTCCTTATATTTTTGACTGGATGCCAATCATTAACCGTTCTGGACCCGAAAGGACCTCAGGCTGAAACAACAGCAGATGTTATTATGACATCGATTTGGACGATGTTAATTATTGTTATCGTTGTTTTTATTCTTTTGATCGTTATGCTTGTGAAATATCGCGCAAGAAATCAAGCGGATGATTACGAGCCACCCTACATTAAAGGAAATAAATGGGTCGAGATAATTTGTGTTGGTATTCCAATTATTATCGTAATTTTTCTTTCGGTAATTACCGTGAAGAGCACCTATGAGGTGGAAGGTAAACCAAAAGGATATGAAAACGATGAGCCATTAGTTATTTATGCCGCCTCCTCCAACTGGAAATGGCATTTTAGTTATCCTGAAGAAAACATTGAGACTGTTAACTATGTTTTCATCCCAACTGACCGGCCAATCGAATTTAAACTATATGCTTATGGGCCAATTGCAAGCTTCTGGGTTCCGCAACTTGCCGGGCAAAAGTACGCAATGGCTAACATGGTTAATACGCTAAATCTCGCTGCAACAGAACCAGGGGAATATATGGGACGTAATGCTAGTTTCACAGGGGAAGGGTTTGCTGAACAAACGTTTAATGTGACAGCATTACCACCCGCTGACTATCAAACATGGATAGAAGAGATCCAAGCAACAGCTGAACCTTTGACTGAAGATAAGTTTAATCAGCTTCTAGAACCAGGTCGCTTAGGCCAAGAAACATATACCGGAACACATTTAGAATTTTCCCCACCACCAACGACACATCATGGGGCAAAAGAATCGGATGGGACGGAAAATACAGAACAAGAGATGAACGATTCCATGGAAGATTCAATGGAAAATTGATTAACGATTCATACATTTCATTCAGAAAGGAGTCACAACAACATGGAATTCTTTGATAGATTTGCCGTGCCAAATCCTACTTTTACCATCTATGCTTCAATGGTTGCCATTGGATTAACAATGCTTGCAATCCTTGTCGGTATTACCTATTTCAAAAAGTGGGGCTACCTGTGGCGTGAATGGTTAACAACGGTTGACCATAAACGAATAGGTATTATGTATTTAATCTCTGCTTTATTAATGCTATTCCGTGGCGGTGTTGATGCATTAATGATGCGTGCTCAAACCGCTATACCAGATAACACTTTTTTAAATGCACAAGAATACAATGAGGTGTTCACCACTCACGGCGTTGTTATGATTTTGTTTATGGCAATGGCGTTTGTTATGGCTTTAATGAACTTTGTCACTCCACTACAAATTGGTGCACGTGACGTTGCATTCCCACGTTTAAATGCACTTAGCTTTTGGCTATATTTTATGGGAGCAATGCTATTTAACATTTCATTCGTTATCGGTGGTTCACCAGACTCAGGCTGGACGTCTTATTTCCCACTAGCAGGAAATGAGTTTAGTCCTTCTGTCGGAACTAATTATTACATGCTATCGATTCAAATTGCTGGTCTTGGTACATTAATTACCGGGATTAACTTTATTGTTACTATTTTAAAAATGCGTGCACCTGGTATGACATTAATGAAAATGCCAATGTTTACTTGGTCAGCGCTAATTACGAATCTGATTATCGTTTTTGCTTTCCCTGTCCTCACCGTTGCGCTTGCCATGGGGACAATGGACCGTTTATTCGGTACCCACTTCTTTTCTATCGATAATGGTGGAATGGATATGCTTTGGGCCAACTTCTTCTGGGTTTGGGGCCATCCGGAAGTATATATTCTTATTTTACCGGCCTTTGGTATTTACAGTGAGATTATCCCAACCTTTGCGAGACGTAACTTGTATGGTTATAAGTCGATGGTCATCTCGATTGTTGCGATCTCAGCTCTTTCTTTCCTTGTCTGGGTTCACCATTTCTTTACGATGGGACAAGGCGCACTCGTCAATAGCATTTTTTCCATTTCGACAATGGCGATTGCCGTGCCAACTGGGGTTAAAATATTTAACTGGTTACTAACCCTTTGGAAAGGAAAAATTGAATTTACAACTGCGATGCTCTATTCGGTTGGGTTCATTCCTATTTTCACCATTGGTGGTGTAACGGGAGTAATGCTCGCAATGGCTAGCGCCGATTATCAATACCATAATACGATGTTCTTAGTTGCACACTTCCACTTAGTGATTATTCCGGGCGTTGTCTTTGCGATGATTGCTGGTTTATTCTATTGGTGGCCAAAAATGTTTGGTTTTATGTTAAATGAGAAATTAGGAAAAGCATCGTTTTGGGCGATTGCGGTTGGTGTCTGTCTTGCCTTCTTCCCGATGTTTATTTCCGGTTTAGATGGACAGGCACGCCGAATGTACACCTATTCTGAGTCAACTGGCTTTGGAATATGGAACATGATTTCATTTATCGGTGCATCGATGCTTGCTATCGGGTTCATCTTAATTGTTTACAATATCTATTATAGTACGCGTTATGCATCAAGGGATATTAGCTCAGATCCATGGAATGCACGGTCATTAGAATGGGCAACACATAGTCCTGTGCCTGATTATAACTTTGCTATTACACCGGAAGTACAGTCATTAGAAGCGTTCTGGGACGCAAAGAAAAAAGGTCACAAGTTATTTAAAGGGAACTATAAAGAAATTCACATGCCAAATAATAGTGGTGTTCCGTTTATTATGTGTTGTTTCTTCTTCCTCCTAGGATTTGCTTTAGTATTTAGTATGTGGGTAGTAGCAATTATTGCAGCTATTGGGATTTTCTCCTGCATGGCCCACCGTTCCTTGGAGCAAGACCATGGACACCACATTTCTGTTGAAGAAATTACAAAAACAGAGGAAAAATTAGGAGGTGCTAAAAAGTGAAAGTAGATCACTCACAGCCTCTCGAATATAGTACCGAGCAAAATAGATTAAACATCTTAGGATTTTGGATTTTCTTAGGTGCTGAAATTGCGCTTTTCGCAACGCTTTTCGCAAGTTATTTTCTGTTACGAAACGGCACTGGGTCCGGTCCATCAGACGGTGAGGTATTTGTCATTGATACGCTCATGATCCAAACATTCCTGCTACTGACAAGTAGTTTTACGATTGGACTTGGCGTGCACGCGATGCGACTTGGCCGTAAAACGGCGACGATTAATTTCTTCATCGTTACCTTACTACTTGGCCTAGGATTTGTCGGGGTAGAGATATATGAATTTACCCAATATATTGACGAAGGATTGACCCTTCAAACGAGTGGGTTTTCATCAGCCCTTTTCACACTGCTAGGTACACACGGGGCCCACGTTACTTTTGGTTTATTTTGGGGAAGCTTTATTATTTATCAGTTAATTACACGCGGATTAACACCTGAAACAGCGAATAAGTCGTTTATATTTTCGTTATACTGGCATTTTCTAGATGTAGTTTGGATATTCATCTTTAGCTTCGTCTACTTGAAAGGAATGATATAATCGTGAGAGAATTATTCCCTGCAAAACAAGTAATGGGCTATTTCTTTTCGTTACTTCTTACCGTTATTGCTCTTGCTGTTTATTTTGTTGACATGTCTTATCAAGTAGCAATGACCATTCTACTAGTGACAGCATTTGTCCAGGCCGGTGTCCAGCTCGTAGTCTTCATGCACGCCGGTGAATCTAAAGATAAATGGTCGATTTATACAACCGTCTATTACGGCGTATTTATCGCTTTAGTTACAATTTTCGGCTCCTTGTTAACATTGATTTGGGGTTACTAGAAAAGAAAAGCGCTAGTCGCGCCTTGTCCAGCCTAAGACCTCGAGGCGGGCTACGAAATGGAGCACAATTGACTACCGTTTCAACGCTGGAACGGCTCGGTCGGGCGTTAATAGCGGTCTTTGACTACCGTTTCAACGCTGGAATGGCTCGGTCGGGCGTTAATAGCGGTCTTTGACTACCGTTTCAACGCTGGAACGGCTCGGTCGGGCGTTAATAGCGGTCTTTGACTACCGTTTCAACGCTGGAACGGCTCGGTCGGGCGTTAATAGCGGTCTTTGACTACCGTTTGAACGCTGGAACGGCTCGGTCGGGCGTTAATATCGGTCTTTGACTACCGTTTCAACGCTGGAACGGCTCGGTCGGGCGTTAATAGCGGTCTTTGACTACCGTTTCAACGCTAGCAGGGGTAGGTCGGTAGTCAAAAAGGTATCCTGAATCTAAGATCCCCTACAAAACCCAGGAATGCACTTTTGCCACCCCTGAAAAGCGTAAGACAAGCCTCGTAATGGCGGTCTTTGCCATGTAGAGGGTTGACTTACGGGTAGGCGCCCGGAGCTAGACAGATCTTGGATCTTTTTATACTGTCTTATCTATTAAAAGAAGGCAGAAACGTTGAGATGTAACGTTTCTGCCTTCACTTTATTTAATCAACTTTTTTGTGTAACTATTAGGACAGAATTTTCTTATTACCTTCATGAGTTTTTCGTAACATTTCTTCGGATGCTACTAAGAATACACCCATTAAGAAAATAAAAACAGCTCCAATCACTGTACCAGTTCCTAGTGCAATCATCAAACTGTAACCGTTTGCAAATATACCAACCATAAATAGAGCAATTCCAATCGTTAGCACCGTTCCACCAATTAATTTCACGGCATTTAAAATTTCCATCTTATCACCCTCTTTATTGATATTATCTTACACATTCACAAAATTGTCAAATTATATTCACCCAATTGTCACATTTGAGTCAAATTTGTTGTTGCTTTATTAATAGCTTTTCAAAAAACCCTTTGAATTATTCGATTCAAAGGGTTTTCGTTTCATGTTTATTTATACGCTAATAACCGTAATGCGTTAAAGACAACAATAAGTGTGGAGCCTTCATGAATGAGGACGGCGAGACCAATTCCAGCAAGACTAAAGATAGTTGCAGGAATAAGTACAGCAGTGACTCCTAAACTAAACCATAAATTTTGCTTAATAATACTTTTACTTTTCCTACTTAGAGCGATTGCAAACGGTAAATCATTTAAATTGTCTTTCATAAGAGCAATATCGGCCGTTTCGAGTGCCACATCGGAACCTGCAGCCCCCATTGCTATCCCAACCGTACTCTTCGTCATTGCTGGGGCATCATTAACCCCATCACCGACCATCGCCACTTTACTTTCTTGTTGCTTTAATTTGTCGATTGCGTCAACCTTATCTTCTGGCAACAAGCCACCCCATGCATCAGTTATCCCGATTGACTTAGCAACACTGTCAGCAACCCGTTGATTGTCACCAGTAAGCATGATCATTCGCTTAATGCCGATTTCTTTCAACCGCGTGATGATACTTTTTGCTTCTTCTCTAGGTGTATCCATCAGTGCAATTGTCCCTAAAAAGGTATCACCTTTTCGAACAATCATCGTTGTGTTCCCGTCATGCTCCAACTGATTAACTGTCGATACGATCTCCTCAGGTAGCGAAATGGACAATTCCTCTTCAAATAGTCCTTTGTTACCGATGACTACTTCTTCCCCTTGCCAACTCGCTTTAACACCTCGGCCCGTTACCGATTCCAATGTGTGAGCTTCTTCCACTTTCTGATCACCTAGTTTTTCTTTCGCACCGGTCACGACAGCTTTTGCTAATGGGTGATCACTTAAATTTTCAACAGCAAAGGCTGCAGCTAGTAATTCCTCATTATTCGTTTTCCCATACGGCACTACATCGGTTAATTTTGGTTCCCCTTTGGTTAGTGTCCCTGTTTTATCGAATGCAAGAGCTGTCAGTCCGCCTAAATCTTCGAGTGGACTACCGCCTTTAACGAGTACACCAGCCCTGGCTGCTCTTGCCACCCCACTAAGCACAGCACTTGGCGTCGATATAGCAAGCGCACACGGACTTGCAGCAACTAATACAGCCATCGCTCGATAAAAACTATCACTAAACTGTTCATCAATGACTAAAAAGGCAAACAATAACAAGACGACTAATACTAGTACCGACGGAACAAAATATTTTTCGAATTTATCGGTAAATAGCTGGGTAGGTGATTTTTGTGCTTCCGTTTCATTGACGAGCTTAATTAGGCGCGACAAGGTAGAATCTTTAGCTTCCTTGATCACTTTAACCTCAAGCACATTGGCACCGTTAATCGTACCAGAAAAAACTCGATTTTCTGACGACGGTAAATTGCTCTCCTTTTGAAAATCGATTGTCGGGTCGTCAATTGGTCGCTTATCGACTGGTACACTTTCCCCAGTAATTGGTGCCTGATTGACACTACTATTCCCTTTTACGACAACACCATCTGCTGAGATTTTGCTGTTTGGCTTTACTATGACAATGTCACCTATTTTTAAATCCTCAACTGGAATCTCTTGTTGTTGATCTCCTTTACGAATAATCGCCGTCTTTGGTGCCATATCAGATAGGGCGGCAATTGATTTACGAGCTTTATTCATAGCAAAATGTTCTAAAGCATGCCCTAAGCTGAACAGGAACAATAACAGGGCACCTTCCGCCCATTCTCCTAACACAGCAGCACCAATCGCCGCAAGTAGCATTAAGAAATCAATTTCAAATCCTCCTTTTGCCACTGTGACAATTGCTTCTTTGGCCGTATAGTAACCACCAAAAAAGTATGCTCCTATGTATAGGGCGAAACTAAGCCAATCTGGCATTCCATCTATTATACTAAGAATAAATCCAAGCCCCAACAAGGCCCCAGACAGTATCGAAAATATTAATTCTGTATTCGGTCCAAATATACCACCACTATGGTCCTCTTCTTCTTGGTTGATATTTTTTTCACTAGCCATAAAATTCGACCTCCTTTACCTATATAATAACCTTTTCCGAGCAATTTGAAACGGGTTTTTGCTTTATTACATGCTCTATCACGATTCTTCACAAACAAAAAAGACCTATTCAACAGCATAGTTTGCATACTGAAATAGGTCCCATTAATCGTTATTCCTCAAAATTGGTAAAACGGAATAAATCTCCGTAAATAATACTGTCAGAATAACTTAGTTCTTTTTTTACTTTTTCTTGGATTGGCTGACACGGATTTTCTCGTGAATCACCAATGCCACTACCATCACTTAATGGCTCACCAGATTCTCTATCATAACAAATACCAGCTGTGGAAATATAATCATCGCTGACGAAATCACCATTACGAAGCGCTACATATCCTTTGCGATCTTTTGCAAACAAATCGTTGCCAAAATAAATATCATTTCTATTTTCAACACCTAACAAGTTAAGCAGTGTTGGTTTTACGTCAATTTGTCCAGCAACCTCAGACATTACTTTACCTTTTCCACTCCCTGGAATATGGATAAATAACGGAACACGTTGGAGATTTATATCATCGTACGGTGTAATTTCATCCTTACCTAAATAGCCACTTAATGCATTATAATGATTTTCACTAATACCATAGTGGTCACCCATAATGACAATAATCGAGTCCTCGTACAAGCCAGCGTCCTTTAACTGGTTGAAAAATTGCTCAAATGCCTCATCCGCATAGCGCACGGTTGGAAAATAATTATTTAACGTTTTTGAGCCAGAATCATACGGCTCAATCGATCGGTCTTCTTCTCCTAATTCAAACGGGAAGTGATTGGTCAATGAAATAAATTTAGTATAGAACGGTTGATCCAACGATTGCAAATATTTGATCGACTGCTTGAAAAAGGCTTTATCCTTTAGACCCCAGCCAACCGAATTTTGCTCGGTGATTTGATAGGAATCTTGTCCGTAAAAATAATCATAGCCGATGTTGTCATACATTTGATTTCTGTTCCAAAAACTTTTGTTGTTGGCATGGAATACAGATGTATAATAACCCTGGTCCTTTAATAATTGAGGCATGGCATTATATTTATTTTGTCCATTGGTAAAGAAAACAGCGCCTCGTGGCAGCGGATAGAGAGAATTTTCGACTAGGAATTCTGAATCAGATGTTCTTCCTTGCATCGTTTGTTGGTAAAAGTTTTCAAAATAAAAGGTATCCTCATCTTCCACTAAACTATTTAAAAATGGTGTGATCTCTTGTCCATTTACCTCTCTATTAATGACAAAGTTTTGCATGGATTCCGATGAGATAAAAATGACATTTTTACCTTTAGCAGCACCAAGCATGTCTGTTTTTTCATCCGTTCGAATCGTCTCGACATAATCTTTAATGTCGCTCAGTTCACTTTTATCAGCAAACACTCGCTGTGAGCTTACCTTCGAATTGACGATTACATCATAGATATGGTAGTTAAATAGGCCAACATTTTTGATAATATATTGACGGTCAAATCCACGAGTAAATAGCTGCGGTCGTTCGATTTCAGCCAAAATTAAATTACCAAAGAGGAGCATGATTGCAACTGCAATCGCTGTTGTCTTTTCTTTCTTGTTAAAGCTAACTGCCATCTTTTCATTTCTGCTTAAAAACCAAATGAGGCCAACATCTAGGATTAACAACAAATCATACGGCTTCATCAATGACAAGATACTTGACCCCAAATCACCCATATTGCTTAACTGGAATAACTGCGGGATGGTAATAAAATCGGTAAAGGACCGATAAAACACAAGATTAAAGTAAAGAATAAGCGTTCCAATAATGGTAGCATATCGAATCAGTGCCATTTGACGCTTTTTAGCTTCAAATAAGACACTTAAAGAAAAGACTAGATACGCAGAGACAAGTGGATTTATGAACAATAATATTTCTTCCAACCCATTATCTAGTTGTAAACCAAACATAAACCGGTACATCATATATGTTTTTATCCCAAACAATAGGGATGCAAGGACAAACAAGGACTGACCATCTCGTTTTCTATTCATTTTTAAAAAATCCTCCTTATTATGCAATACTATACTAAAAATTTCGAAATGTTCATTACAAATTTTTTATTTTTTCTTCTTTAATATGAATAGTAATGAACTCAGTAAGCCAACTAAAATTACGATAGCAATTGTTGTAATTGGTATGGAACTGGTTACAGTGTCTTCGTCCTTTTCTTCAGCACTGGTTTTCTGTTCGGGCAGGGTTTCTTTTTCTGTTTCTCCCTGGCTTAGGTCTTGGTTATCTATTTCATCCGTTGAATCACTGGCATCCGATTGCATTACTTGATCATCGCCTTCTAATTCAGATCTATCTTCATCAGCATTATTTATCGTAAATGAGTAATCATTTTCGATTAAATGACCATCTGTTCCGATAATTCTCCACATAACAGTATAGTTACCCGACTTTAAATCATCGAAAACCCCTGTTAACACGTTATCCTCTAAATTTATCGAAGCGGCTTCTATTTCCTCCGATTCGTCATTAACTAAATAGATGGTACTGCCGTTTTCAAGCTTCGTATTAAACGATAGTTCAATCGTTGAAAGTGGACCTTCCATTGTTTCACCTTCAGCTGGATTTGCCTCTTCTAATACGGAATGTGCATTAACTGTACTCATAAATGTGGTGAAAAGTATGAAAGTAATTGCGACAAGCTTAATTCCGTTAACCATGTTTATCCCCCTACTATGTATCTAAGTTTTATCCTATTATGTTAGCTCTCTACATTTTAAATCCTTTATATTATTAGTTCAACTATCTACCTAAATCAGGAAAATTTTGCTTAATGAAATAAGAAAAACGCAAGGCGCGCCTTGCCCACCCCTGAAAAGCGTAAGACAAGCCTCGTAATGGCTGGTGAAGCGGGAATTCACTCTTTTCTGTCCGAATTCACACTCAATTCGGACTCAACCTACTCGGATTCACTCTTTTCTGTCCGAATTCACCCTCAATTCGGACTCAATCTACTCGGATTCACTCTTTTCTGTCCGAATTCAACCTCGATTCTGTGCCGGAGCTAGACATCTCACTTTCTTACCTTGTAACAAAAGCGCAAGTCGCGCGTTAGTCTAAGGCAAGCTTAAGCAGAAAATCTTTGTCACAAAGATTCCCTGCTTAACCTTAAGGATTTGTTAACTTTTAATAGAGACAGCCCCCAAAATTAATTCGGGGGCTGTATTCGTTCCTATTTATCTAGCATATTAGCAAAACAAAACAACTATTTATTGCGTAAAACTCTCATTGAGTTCAATACGGCTAACAAGGTTACCCCAACATCTGAGATAATTGCTTCCCACATCGTTGCTAAGCCTAGTACACCTAGTAATAGAACAATAGCTTTAATACCTAGTGCTAGGGATATATTTTGCCAAACAATCTTTCTTGTGTATCGTGCTTTTCTAATCCCATCAGCTAGACGAGATGGCTCATCCGTCATAATGACAACATCAGCGGCTTCAATGGCTGCATCTGAACCTAATCCACCCATTGCAACCCCGATATCTGCTCTGGCAAGTACTGGTGTATCGTTAATTCCATCACCAACAAAGATGGACTTCTCACCAGCTAACTTTTGTTCATCAATTTTTTCCATCATTTCGACTTTTTCGTGTGGTAGAAGCTCTGCATAAAATTCATCTAATTGTAATGCTTCACTTACTTCTGTAGCAACAGCCTTGGAATCTCCCGTTAGCATGACTGTTTTCTTAATACCTAATGCTTTTAATTCCTTAATCGCTTTGATTGCATCGTCTTTTATTTCATCGGAAATAATTATATGACCGGCATAGACGTGGTCAACCGCTACATGGACAACAGTACCTACTTTACTAGGTGTCACATCCTCGATATTCTCTTTAACCATTAACTTACTATTACCAGCAAGGATTTGTTTCCCATTTACTTCTACTTCTATACCGTGACCAGAAACCTCATTATAATTTAAAACGTGCGCTTCATTTACTTGTTTTTCATATGCGTTTAAAATCGACGTTGCAATCGGGTGATTGGAGTGGACTTCAGCATATGCTGCATATTCTAATAGTTCGTCTTTTGTCACATTACTAGATGGCTCAACATGTGTTACTTGAAAAACACCTTTTGTTAGTGTCCCTGTTTTATCAAAAACAGCGTATTTCACACTATTCAACGCTTCTAGATAGTTTGCACCTTTAACAAGGATCCCTTGCTTCGCTGCACCACCAATTCCGCCAAAAAATCCAAGTGGAATTGAAACTACTAATGCACAAGGACAAGAAATAACTAAGAAGATTAATGCACGATATATCCATTCAGAAAATGTTGCACCCGGAACGACAAGTGGTGGAATAAGAGCGACTAACGCCGCAATGATTACTACTACAGGTGTATAATATCTAGCGAACTTAGTAATGAATTTTTCAGTAGGTGCTTTTCGTCCACTTGCATTTTGAACAAGTTCTAATATTTTACTGACAGTCGAATCAGCGAAAGGCTTTGTAACTTCAACTGTTATCACACCATTTTTATTAATAAAGCCTGATAATACGTCACTACCCGCTTCGACATCGCGTGGGAGTGATTCACCTGTTAGAGCAGACGTATCGACTAACGAATTCCCTTTGACTACCTTACCGTCTAACGGTACCTTCTCCCCTGGTTTAACAACAATATAATCGCCAACCTTTACCTCTTCAGGGCTTACTGTCTTCGTTTCCCCATCGACTTGCAAGTTTGCATAATCAGGTCGGATGTCCATCAATTCACTAATCGAATTACGAGAACGATTGACCGCAATACTTTGGAATAGTTCACCAACTTGGAAGAACAACATGACGGCAATACCTTCAGGATATTCCCCAATCAAAAAGGCACCAATCGTTGCAATACTCATTAAAAAGTGCTCATCGAACACTTGGCCTCTTGAGATGTTCCTAATAGCTCTCCAAACGATGTCCCCACCTATAATTAGGTAACCAATGGCAAATAACGCAATTTCTACGCCTGGTATAAAGTCACCTAAGAATGGAATAATCGAAATAATTGAACCAATAACTAATCTCGTAATTAGTGGCTTAATTCCACCTTCGTGGCTGTGATCATGTCCGTGCCCATCGTCATGATCGTGTCCACGACTTTGGTTAGCACCCATTTCTTTTGGATGAATGTGTGGTTCTAGACGAGTGACCGTTTGTTTGATCGTTTCTGACAAATCGTCCGCAGTATTTAATTCGACTGTTAACTTTTTCGAGACAAAGTCAACGTTTGAACTAGCTACACCATCCATTTTACCAACATGCTTCTCAACCTTAGCTGCACAATTGGCGCAGTCTAAACCTTCTAATAAAAAAACCTTTGATTTACTCGCTTGGTTTTTATCCCTGACATCAATGCCAGGTTCAAGTTTAGTGATTACTTTCTTCGCATTGCCGGATACTTCGCTGTGTTGTTGCTCCTCCACATCAAACGATATTGTTTTAGTAGCAAAGTTAACGGAACAATTGTCAACACCCTTGACCTTAGACACGCCATTTTCAATTTTAGCGGCACAATTAGCACAATCAAGGCCTTCTAATAAATACTCCTGCTTAATTTTTCGAGCAGCACCCATGTTCATTTCACCTTCTTTTAAATATTTATATTGTTTTACAATTCATTAAACAGAATAACTTTTGTGTTTATATGAATATATTATCATATATATAAATGAAAGCAATAACTATTCCAAAATTATCTACAATTGGGTGGTAACTCTTTCCAGTTAAAGTCCGTTAAATTCTTATGAATATTTCAGTAAAGTATATGAATAACATTAACTATGGAGGTGACAGTAGTGAGGGGAAGGCGAAGAAAGGTTAGATTAAACCCGCTTATTATCTGCTTCATCCTGGTTTTGATCATTCCATTAATCATTAGTATCACCTATGGGAATATCCCTTTTTATAATAACGATTACTTAGTAAACTATGACATTCTTGTTTCCAATGACAAAAAATTGAATGAGAGTGACATCTCTTTCATCAACTACAACACTTATACATGGCCAGAAATTAAATCTTATATCATTCGTAACCAAATGACGTACTCACACATACTTAGAGATATGATTATTTTGATTGCCATTGCTGTTTTAGCCATCATAATCGACCGCACATTTGGCCAAAGACGCTCAAGCATAAGGAGAAAATAAGAAAAGCGCATCTTTTTAAAGATGCGCTTTTTTCACTTTGTTACCACTACATTCACAATCCAATGAAACAGCAGCAGCAGGACTAAGCTAATTCCGAAAAAAACGAAACTACTGCTAAACGGAATATTAATGAAAATAAATTGCTGAATGATTATGACAACTAAAATAACGAGTAGACTAACGACGGTCTTTATACTTAAAATACGAAAATCATGTAAACTTTTAAACGGCTTTGTTATCAATAGTGAGATATACCAGTAAATGGTGACAGTAGCAGTGACAATGACCATATCTTTGAATGATGTTGTCGACCACATACTAGTTATAAAACTCGCAAGAAAAAATATCAAAATGTACATCAAGCCCACTATATACTTAATCGTTAATGGTTGTTCTCTTACCAATTGTATGTTCCCCTCTTTTTTCTACTATTGTCTTGCATAGTCTTGCAGATCTTTCACTTTCCCATTTTTGTAAAGCTCAATATGCAAATGAACGCCAGTAGAATCTCCTGTAGTGCCCATTACACCTATTTTAGTCCCTTTAGCAACTGTCTGTCCAGCACTGACATTAAGCGACTGCATGTGGGCATATACGGTTTTGAAACCATTGTTATGATTAATGACCACTTTGTTACCGTAGCTACCGCTATATCCGGCAAAGGAAACTGTCCCATTATCAACCGCTCTTATCGTACGATCGGACACGCCTGCAATATCTGTACCTTTGTGAATGGTACCCCATCTTTGGCCCATCGGACTAGTGACAACACCACCAACAGTCGGCCATATGAAATCACCAGTTCCTCTATACGGCACTACTTTTGTTCCTTTGACGACAACTTGTTTGGTCGGCTCTTTAATAACTTCCTCGTCGATAACCTTTTCACTTTCTAGGTTATTATTTCGCTTAGTAACGACAGTTGTTACCTTCTTCTCTCCATTCATTCCCTTTTGCTTAATTTTGGTTTGACCTTTGTACATTTCTTTATTCTTTTCCACTTCTACTTTGAAAGGGATTTTTTCACTGGCCGTTACTTCTTCTTTGACGATTACATCAACCAATGGACGGTATTTTGTCACATTAATTTTTTGACCTACTTGTAATAACTTGTCTTCGTTAAGGTCCGGATTGATTCGCTTAAGCTCATCGATGGAAAGGTCGTTGCTCGCTGCAATTTCCCCTAACACATCACCAGCCTTTACTTGATAAAACGAATCTGTTAGCGTACCTTTCGTTAGATACCTGATTGCTTCTTGGGCAGTTAACACTTCTGACGGTTTCACAGCTGTCTCGGTCAGTTCAGGTTTGACTGAGAACTGAACATCAACCTTCGATGTTTGCTCAGATGGACGGTATTTATTTTTCAGAGAATCCAATACCTCTTGTGCATCATCGTTGGAACTAACATATAATCGTTCATTTCCAAAGCTTAGCTCAACTGCTTCAACACCAACTTCTAAATTATCAGATAGAATTGCTAATGTATTGCTATCGTCTGTTTCTGCACGGAACGTTTTTTCCGGTTCCCATTCAACCGTTGTTAACGGAACTAGCTGTTGGTCTGTTTCTTTTTGCTTCCTTATTATCTCATCCATTGTTTGTTCAACAAGTTTTTTATCACTTATTGTACCAATATGTTTGTCATTAACGGTGACGTGGTAAATAGTTGATAGATTAACAGATTCGGGTTCGGCATGCACACCTATTGCAAAGGTTAAAAAAACAAACATGCTAACTAGTATTCTTTTTACTTGTGTTCGATACATCTTAGAAAATCACCAACTTTATGCTTGTTTTTACTTAATCATCCTAAATCATCCTACCATATTGTCCTTGTAATTAGGACTAATGTAACATTTTTGTAAATTTAGCTTAATGTTTAAGTAAAAATTTACCTTGTTTTTTTTACGAAATAAGGACTAAAGTAGGCGGTTGCAACCAAATACGAACCTTGGAACACGGTTAAGATGACAACAATCATGTGAAGGGAAGAAACTATTTCATACAGTCCGGATAATTGCGTCATAAAGCCTGTGACACCATTTAACAAAATGAACAGAAAAAAGATAACTGCTTGTTTTACTAAGACTTCGTGCTTCCATGCTAGAAATAACCCATAGCCTGATGAAACAAGAATGATCGTGTTAGCAATCCCATGTACTGAATATAGTGTTTCTGATAGTGTTAAAGAATTGATTAACGTTTCATCTGTCGTGATAAAGTTGACCATTTTACTTGCACCACTATGTTTAAAAAATGCTCCAATTAGTACCTCTAGAAAATAAAGAGAGAAACCGAACATCAGCGGCTTGAATAGTTGTTGATATCTACCTACTTTACTCTTTTCGTCATTCCCTAATCGATTTACCTCTGTCCGAGATAATACAACGGCCAAAATGACGGTGCTTGAAAGCAATAATAGGCTAACAGTTACGTCAATTGTGGTAAACCCTGGTGGTGTCCCGAGTAATACGTTTAATCCACCAACGCCTGATTGGACAAGAAGGAGGAGGAGGGAAAGAATCGTAAACAGTTTGACTTCCGTTTCACCAACGTACTTTCTTTTCCAAGCGATCACAGCATTAACTAGTAAAACAAAGCCTAGTGAGCCGGTAAAGATACGGTGAGAATATTCAATCGCAATTTTGTAATTGCTAAAATCAGGGATCAATTGCCCATTGCATGTTGGCCAATCCGTACCACAGGCATCTCCTGCCTTTGTCAATACAACCAAGTTTCCAATGATAAGTGCAAGAACTGTCAGATAACTTGTTATTATGGCAAAATAGTGTCTCATGAGTCTCTCCTCACTTGTTATAATGTTCGATCTTTTACTAGATGACTAGTATAATAGAGCAAGAATCGACATTTTACAACATAGCTATAAAGGTATATTATATGAATGAATGACCATATAACATTACCAATAAATGAGTTTTTTATCAAATGATAGTAGTATTTGACTTGAAAAATTCATTTCCACTGAGCAGGGGGGATACAATGTACAAGTTACTTATGTATGTGTTAGTGATTACTGCATCCATCACAATCATGGCGTGTTCCTCACCTTCAGAGGAAGAAACGATCCAAGCAGTTGAACAGATTGTAACAGAAAAACCCAGTGACATAGAACCTACTATTACGCGTGATGAAATATCCTATTATTTACCACCAACCATAGAGGAAGTTGAAACTGCAAAAAACAACATCGTCTTAAAGACGGGCGAAAATACAATTGTATTGTTTTATGACCGTGACTTAAAGGAAACCGATGAAATTTATCAAAAAGCGAAGGAAAAGGACAAAAACCCATTACTTTTAACAAAATTCAATGAGAAACCAACTGGATTTGTAAAAGTAATTGCAATGCCCGATAATCTGTACGAACTAACAGTTGGGTATGGAGGAGTAAAGGCAAGCACTGTCGTTGAACAGGATAAACTAATCAAAAGCGCAACAAACCTATCCGAAATCATCTACTCCCTCACGTTTAATTAAGAAAAGCGAAAGCGCCTTGGTTAGCCCTGAAAAGCGTAAGACAAGCCGCGTAATGGCGGTCTTTGCCATGTAGAGGATTGACTTACGACTCGAAGGGCTAGGCGCTGGAGCTAGACATAGAAAAGCGAAAGCGCCTTGGTTAGCCCTGAAAAACGTAAGACAAGCCGCGTAATGGCGGTCTTTGCCATGTAGAGGATTGACTTACGACTCGAAGGGCTAGGCGCTGGAGCTAGACATAAGAAAAGCGAAAGCGCCTTCGTCAGACTAAGGCAGGCATAAGAAAAATCCTCGGCACACAATCGGCCGAGGATTTAATTGATTATTTCCCTTTTAATCCTTCGATAATAAAGGAATGCTGATAGTTTCTGTTTGCAAACAAGGTGAAGTCGGGATGCGTCTTTTGACCCCAACTATCATCACCACCAACGCCCATTTGCTTTTCATTGATGCGCACGACAGTCTTGTCTTGCGCAGGCAGCTTATAACTATGATCATGTGCCTCGAGCTCTTTCGGTGTCCACGGCAACGCATTCACTTCGACAGTTGGAAGTCCAGAAATTTTCAATCCATAGCCCTGCTCGTTCGTAATCATCGCAAAACGGACATCGACTTTATTGCCGCATTCCTGTGGTCGTAAATAGGGCACGTATTGATCGGCTACTTTCCCCTCGTATAAACCAAGTTTTGCCCCTTTTTGTTTATCCCAATATGACTCGTGTGGTCCTTTTCCGTACCAAGTAACGGTATCAAATGCCTGGTTCATCGTGAATAACATCCCGACCTCTGGAATCTCTGGTAAGTTGCTACCAGGAAGGAGCTGTTGGTCAACTTTAACCCGGCCATCCCCTGTAATTGTGTATTGAATAGCACAATGTGACTGATTTGTTGTCGACAACCGGTAACTAACAGTAACGACAACACTTTCCGCTAATTGTTTATACAAGAAAGATGTTAGGACGCGATTATCACAAGCTTCCCTCCAAGTGGCACTTCGTTCGTTTAACTTGTTACCGCGATCATTATCGGTCATTGCCCGCCAAAAGTTTGGTACTAGTGGACTACGGAGCAATTCTACTCCAGAAATTTGATAGGTTGCTAGATCTCCAGTTTCGGTCTGAAAGCTTACCGCAAAATTCTCCCCTTCTACCGTTAAGAGATTTTCGTTATTTTCCACCGTCAATTGCATAACACTTGATGCAACTTGTTGCGAAGTTACTTTTACTGGTAAAACGAATTGCTCAAACGCAACCTCATGCCCTTTTTCTGCCCATAAACTATCTTCTGTTGTCACAAACCCAACTGTCAGAATATATTCACCATCCGAAATGGTCGGCAACGGATAATCTAATTTCACTTGAGCAGAATTACCGGGGTCTACACTGATTGACTTTGAACCCGACTGAACCGGGGTACCATTTTTAGTCACCGTCCACTCTAATTGATATTCTTGTAAATTAGTAAACAAAAACTTATTTTTCACTTCTATTTTTTTCGCTTGTAAATCAACCGCAACAAAATCAACATTTTGATAGCAACGCTTCACCTCATGAATTTTAGGTGAAATAGTCCCGTCACCAAAAACTAACCCATTTCCAGAAAAATTACCATCATGCGGTGATTCACCAAAGTCACCACCATACGCCAAAAATTTTGTGCCATCCTCGGTTTCTGTCGATAGTGACTGGTCTTTCCAATCCCAAATAAAGCCACCCTGTAAAATGGGATACTTGTCAAAAAGCTCGGTGTATTTATAAAAGTTACCCAGTGAATTGCCCATCGCATGACTGTATTCACATAGAATGTATGGCTTATGATACCCTTCAACCTTTTCAGCTTCACGCGCATACCGCTCAATCCCATCAGGGCTAACGTACATCGTGCTCTCGATATCAGACGCTGCTTCGGTTTCTCGGTAATGGAAAATCCCTTCATAATGGACAATCCTTGTCGGGTCATTTTCTTTAAAAAAGTCATGCATTTTCAAGAAATTACCGCCACCAAACGATTCATTACCTAACGACCATATCACAATTGATGGATGGTTTTTATCGCGCTGAAACATCGAATGACAACGATCAAGCACGTTTTCGGTCCATTCCGGCTTACTTCCAGGCAGTGCATTCCCTTCACCCTTTTGCCCATACTGCCAGGAACCGTGTGTTTCTAAGTTTGTTTCATCAATCACGTACAACCCGTAAGCATCACAAAGGTCATACCAAATAGGATTGTTCGGATAATGTGAGGTCCGAACCGCATTAATATTATGTTGCTTCATCAACTTGATATCATGAATCATATCTTCGTAAGTCACTGCTCTTCCTTTATCTGCGGCAAACTCATGACGGTTCACCCCTTTGAAAACAATGCGCTCCCCATTTATTTTCATTAGGCCATCTTTAAGCTCGAAGGCACGAAACCCTACCCGACAGCTTTCCACTTCCAACGTATGTCCAAACTCATCTTGCAACTCAAGAACTAACGTGTACAAATGAGGATTTTCAGCGCTCCACTTCAATGGATTTTCAACAATCACCGAAGTACTTACTTTAAATTCTGGCTTATTACCTATATTGATTTGCTCAACAATTGGTTGTGCAAGTACTTTTTCCCCTTGCTTGTCATAAAGCTGCGCCTCGAGTTTTACCGCTTTTTCCTGTTCAAAATAGTTTGTTAGATTAGCCTCTAGTTCGAGTCTCGCATCTTTGTACTCCTCGTCTAGAATTGTTTTTACGAAAAAGTCATTAAGATGAACTTCTGGTGTGGAATACAAATAAACTGACCTAAAAATACCACTCATCCGCCAAAAATCCTGGTCCTCTAGCCAACTTGCATCACTCCAACGATACACTTCGACAGCAAGCTTATTTTCGCCCGCTTGTAAGTACGGCGTTAAATCAAATTCTGCTGGTGTGAATGTATCTTCACTGTAACCAACCAAATCACCATTTACCCAAACGTAAAATGCCGATTCCACTCCTTCAAAATGAAGATAGACCGGATTACCGTTCCACGCCTCAGGTACAGTGAACGATGTTACGTATTGACCAACAGGGTTGTATTTGGTTGGCGCAAACGGTGCTTGAATGTCTTCATTTCCTTCCCACGGATAAGTAACGTTCGTGTACTGAGGATAATCATAGCCTTGCAGTTGCCAATGGGCAGGAACCTTTATTTCCTCCCATCCACTCGTATCAAATGCTTGTTGATAAAAATTCGAAATACGTTTGTCCGGATTTTCAGCAAAAGCAAACTTCCACTGGCCGTTTAAAGATTTGTAATAGGGGGATGCGGTTCGATTACCTTCTAATGCCTCTTCGACTGATTGATAAGGCATTAGTGTTGCATGTGCCACTCGTCGATTTAGTTGAAAAATTTCCGGATTATTATTCCATTCCGGATAGCCATTTGCTGGTGGTGTGTAGTTGAATTTAGCTAACTGTTTTAACAAGATAATCCCTCTTTTCTTAAACTATATAAATAGAGACAGACCCCATGACTTTTTACATGAGCTGCATGTGTCTCCGTATAAGATTTAACTCTATTTTATAATGTTGAAACCGTTCTATAAATATAATATTTAAGTAGAGGATATAAGAAAATGGCAAGGTTGTCGTAAGGATTGTTAAGCATTTATTGCACAAGTCCCTCGCCCCATTATCTTGTGCATATCCACTTGGACAATGAATTTGTCTCTTAATTTCAAATATGTTATATAATTCAATAAAATAAATTCAAAATGGCGGTGATTATATGTTATCGCAAAAAAAATTCTTAATGAACTATCTAAAAACTTAGACGTTTGGAGAGGTAAATACGGAGTAAAGCGCATTGCATTATTTGGCTCTTATACCCGTGAAGAACAAACGTAATCAAGCGATATTGATCTCCTCGTAGAATTTGAAGAGAAAGCTTTGTCGTTTGAAAACTATATGGACTTAAAATAAATCTAGAAGATCTTTTCCAAAAACAAGTTGATTTAGTAATTTTAGATGATATTAAGCCAACACTAAGACCAAGTATTGTTAGGAGTGTTAAGTATGCAGAGGGAGCCTATGGTTTCTAGACTTCAATCATAAGTTCTTCCATTTAAATACAACACTTTATGGAATGGTGTAATCTGAAGTCCGTACTCGCCCTTTTTATTTTCACAAAAAAAAGTAAAGTATCTAGAATTAGATACTTTACTTTTTTACTATGGTTTGTTATTTGAATCAATCCCTTAAAAATTTCCCCATGATAGTTCGGGCAACACCTACAAATATCAATGATGCATGATGGTCTGGTTCTTTACTTTATACATGGTTGGCATGCCGTAGTGCTTAACGGAACGTTCTTTAGCTTTATCCACGTAGCCTTTATCGTTCTTTTCCACGTTGTCATCTATCGACTGCTTAGTTCAGTCTTACCTGCTTCGAATTTATTTTCACCGTTAATTATATCCAAACCATCAAAAACAAAATCTCCTGCTTGAATATAAATTTTTGCTGCATGTTTCTTATCATGAAGGCCTCGAATAAAGTAGGACGTCTCTCTATCCCCTGTACTATTAATACGATAATCATCTTCTACTAATTCACCATCGATATAAACGTCGATTAAGGCATCGGTAGTTGCACCGAACAGGTTAAACCCGGAACCTTTGAAATCAAAAATAAAATAGCTGTCACTAGGTTCAGGCGTACTGTAGATATTGACTCCCCGGTAATCCATAAAGGTTTCTAATCTTTCATTGTCACCAAGAGAAACCTTTAACGTATGTGGTCCTTCTTCAAGGTTTCTAACAGAATACCTTATACCATCATCATTTACATCATAATCCCCAACATATTCTCCATCAAGTTCAACTTTATATGTTGTTTCTTCTCCAGTACCAGCTAGATAATCAATTCCTGTACCAGTAAAGTTGACTAAAATATACGGATTGTCATCAAAGCTTGCCCAGGCATTGGTACTATTTGCGCCCCAAACGTTTCCATTTTCTCGATAAGCATAAACAGTGTTTTCTTCCGTTCCTATTTCTGACTCATTTGCTATTCTAATAAATTGATTTGCTGCTAACTGTTGAACTGAGACAACAGGTACAGGGTCCGTCGTCTCTATTTCTGCTTTCGTGAAACTAGTCCAGCTATCTTTAGAGACTACTCTTAACGTATGTTCTGTTTCCACTAACCCTTCAGTAGACCAAACCATGCGTTCCTTACTACTATTATTTAGATAGTTTGCTTCTCCAACCAATTCACCATCTAAATATATATCCGCTGTACCATTATTTGCATTAGCCTCACCATATAATCTGATGGCATTGCCCTTAAATGTAATTTCAAATGCTTCTCCATTATTTCCCCAACTGTTACTACTGTTAGATGACCAGTCACCGTCATAATAAACTTTGTTTAGTGTTCCCTTTACATTTGTTGAATCCTTATGAGTAACAGTGTACCCATTCCAAACCGGATAATCTGTTTCAGCAATCATACGTGTACGATTATAGTGTCCATACCCTGATTGCAAGAATTCCCATTCACCTACATAGCCGATTGGATTCCACTTGTCATCATTGTTGTATGCTTCTTCTTGTGAATCATACTTCCGACCTTGAGCATTATCAAACTTAACAGATTCATAAGAATAACCTTCGATTGGATCAACACGTAAGTTATCAATAAGTGTTTCATAATAACCAGACCCAATTGCAACTCTTCCAGCCATCACAGACGTATTTTCATCTGTGTAAGAAGCAATTTCTTCTCCATCTATATAAAGCGTAAATACATTTTCTTTTGCTTCAAATGCAAAATTGTGCCAAACTTTGTTGTCAAAGTCTTCAATCGTTCCACTTTGCTTTATTTCGTCAAACTCAAGAATTTCATAGCGGCCATCTTTAAAAATTTTGGCATTGTACGGTGCAGTAGAATCAGCCCAAGCCGATTTGACTTGACGTACCCCGATTAAGGCATAGTTTTCTCGTCCTTCCGCCTCATCATTATGCGTATCAAGTAAGAAGTCGTATGATACTTTATAGTTTACCCAACGGAAATCACCAAGAATGGTATTTGGATTTACGTCTGCTGTTGAACCATCACTTCCACCCCAAACAGCCCAATCTGCGCCAATAATATCTGGTGTGATTTTCTGTTGAAGCATGTTGCCATGTTCTTTTGCATTCGGAATATCTAAAGGAGCACGATCCGCACTGCCAGGAGACGCCTGCTTGGTTGCTTCTGTTACAACTTCAAAAGCACCGATTTGGTCTGTCGTATAGCGTGGTGTACCACCCCGCCGTTCCACATAATCTCTACCTTTTTCATCTAAAGGATATTCATCGTATTCAAAATCATCAGTATATGGAAGTTCCATAATTGTGTCTTTGTTTAAATTAACAGGTTGTGATTCATATTCAAAATCTTCCACTTCTGATTCCTTATCCAACGTAGAAATCGTAACGATAGAATAAGGACCGACTTCGACTCCATATTCACCATTATCAGGAATAATAACTTCAACATTTTTGAACCAATTTTCATCGTAATTATGTCCATCATCAGCGCCTCGAGTTTCCCAAACAAAAACGTCAGTATTTTCTTTCCCACTTAAGTTTTGGGCTTTAATCGTATACTTACGTGTTTGATTCGTATTATTAGTAAAAATAGTTGTATAGTCGTCTGTCTCCGGGTCTTTTAGTGTCATATAACTTTGTGTACCCGTGTTAACGCTAACACCGCCGTCTCCCTCTTTTCCATCACTAAAAGTAGCGCCTTTCACATACATCCAACGTTCATTTTCAGGAGTAGAACGATCATCTTGCCCCACAAAATTCATGAAATGACGAACTCCTTGCAATCCACCATCCACTTCATAAAAGCCAGACCAAGGGTCAAATGCACTGATTAATTGTTTTGGATTATATTGCGCCCCCTGGTAGAATGCTGCAACAGAAGGTTGGAAATCAAAGGACACAGCATTTAAAGGAGTTTCACTTGTTCCTGTCCATGAATAAACAGAAATGATTCTCGAAACCACATCTACTATCCCTGCATTTCCACCAATACCATTATAAGATGGTTCCATATTCTCACGGTAACGAGCATTAATCATTGGTGCAATACCTTCAGATACCCATACCTCTTTTGGTTGTTTACCTTCTGATATTAATGTTTCTTGTAATTTTTCGAGCTCTGGGGAGCCATCTAAATCATAGTGAGCACTAATAACATCAATTTCATCTCGTAAATCTGGGTTATCAAGTAATACACGACTAATTGATGACGTATCACGATAGCCATCAGCTGCAACTATTTTAATATGTTGATAGTCTTCTTCATAATTAGGTTCTTCTTTGATTTTTGAAGTAAAGTATTTTAGCCATTCTACATCAACTCTTCCATTACCATTTATGGCTCGTTCATTTTGAGAAATACCTACATAATCTAACTTAAATCCATACTCTTCATACACAGCATCAATCGTCTGCTTATACCATTGATAGCGGTTTTCGTAACTGCCATTGTCTACCCCATTCCACGACCAACGTGGTTCACCCCAACGAAGGATTTCAGTTGTAATATCTGGATTAATTGATTTTGCGTCAGCCGCGAATTGAAATCCAGCACCACGAAGAACGTTGGCTGGTTCGTCCGCATAACGCTTTGTTGCCGGCTCCGTTCCCGATGAGGAATTAATATCCGCTCCTAACTCTACTTTTACGTGAGCTAGTCCAGCTCCTGTCTCCTTATTGAATAATTGATTCATGATTTTCCAGTATTGCTTAGGATTTTCCTCTTTATAATCCATTAATAATCGGGATGTGTTATTCCCTGATACAACTCCAAAGCCTTTAAATCGGTTATATTCATCTACATCATTACCATCAATGGTAATTGTCTTAGTAATTTCTTCTGCTTTAGATTTGTTTACTTGTATGACAGCCGCTGCGACAAATAACGCAAGAACAATTATAACGAAACTGAAAACTTTCCTAATCCCTATTTTACCTTTTGCCATGAAATATGACCTTCCTTTCCATGTTTAGTTATTTAATGCGCAGGTATCTTTGTGATAATATCTGGTGTGTTTTCTTTGAAATTTTTAGTCTGATGTTTTACTAATATGATTTACACAAAATAAATACTTCTTCACTCCTTCCTATTTTAAAACTGGTAAGTAGTTACTAAACCACTAATTGTTAACGCTTACATTATTTCATATTTGTATCATCTTTCTATGCCCTTTTATTTACCTTATTTGTTGTTTTTTTTACACTTTTTTTAACTGATTGTATACTGAGTTAAGGTTCACCTTACCACTTTTCATAAAGTGCAACTTCAATCAGCGGGGGATACTTACAGTTAATGCGGGGTAAAAAAGGAAGCTATCACCTTCGTGACAACTCCCTTTTTTCCTTATGCCAAAATCTCAAACTTTTCCCTACTTACTTCCCATTGTAACGGCTCTCCGTTCAAGTACCGCTTCAATTCGTCTAACATATAGTAACCCATTCTTCCACATTCCTTGCCTTCACTTCCTGCTAAGTGCGGTGTTAACACGACATTATCAAGTATGTACAACGCCGAGCCTCTCTCGGGTGGTTCTGGGAATGTTACATCTAGAACTGCCGTTATATCTGGTCTTTCCTGTAACACCTCGATCAGCTCTGATTCTCTAACAATTGCACCTCTTGCGGTATTGATAAAACTCGCATTAGGCAGCATTTGAGTCAGATGCTCTTTTCCAATCATTCCCTTTGTCTCTTCCAGTAATGGTGCATGCAAGGATACAATATTCGCTCGCTGAAAAATTTTATCTAAGCTACATAGCTCAACACCTAAATTGCGAGCATCCTCTTTTTCAACAAATGGATCATAAGCCACAACATTAATGTCAAATGGCTTAAGCATTTCGCAGACTAACCGACCAACAGTACTTAAAGAAATAACCCCGACAGTGCTCCCGAAAGCCCCGGGAACATGAAACGGCTTAGCGGGGAATTGTTTTGTTTTTCTAACGTCCCGTGTGAAGCACCAGCCGTTTTTTAAGCAAAATAAAATTTGTGATAATGTAAATTCTGCTACGGGAACAGCATTTGCTTGCACCGCATTCGTAATCGTTATTCCTCTATCCCAAGATGCATCGGTGGCAATATTCTTTACCGAGCCTGCCGCGTAAAAAAATGCTTTCAGATTAGGGGCAGCATTAAGGAATTGTTCATCTAGTCTAGGGCCTCCCCAACCAGAGAAAATGACTTCAACATCTTCCAAGATTGATAAGTCTTGTAGCACTTGTTGATTCGTCAGTGGTAGTGCATAAATATCTACTAAACTATCAATCTCTTTTCTTACTTCTTCTTGGTACACTAACTCAAATGGATCTTGATTCATGATATATAAACCCTTTACCATCATCTCACCCTTTCTTTAAATCTGGGACAAGGAAACTGGTCCACTAATGCGCATGGTCGAGTGGGATTTCTTGTCCTGACCAAGCTCGTTTTGCGGTCCATTCCATTGGGGGATCAGTCCAAAATGGGTCTGACGCTGGCAAGCCTAGAGGTAGGAAGGCTGCAGCACATAAATAAACACTACCTGTCGATATGTAAACTTCGCCAATTCCTGGCTGATGTCCGCAAAATCCAATGGTTAACCACCCTGATTCGGTAAATGTTCCAGGAGCTTCTAATGTTCGCTTCATGACAGCACTTAAAGCACTTCTCACTTGTGCCGGGGGAAGCCCACTCGGTAAATCTCCACGAAGTGCATGCTGAGCTAGACTTTGAAATACACCACAACGATAAGCTAACGACCTACCGACAGGGGGAAAAGTTCCCTCTGGTGAAA
The DNA here is from genome assembly GCF_028416595.1 of Aquibacillus salsiterrae. Classification (GTDB taxonomy): domain Bacteria; phylum Bacillota; class Bacilli; order Bacillales; family Amphibacillaceae; genus Aquibacillus_A; species Aquibacillus_A salsiterrae. The sequence goes on from NZ_JAMQKC010000004.1 coordinate 205,937, forward strand.
TCGTTCGCTCCTGAATCGCCGCAAATCGCTGTGACCTTTTTACAATCGATCCCTTTATCCCTTCCCAATCACGGTACTCATGTCCAACAGTTTCTACTAAATCAACAAGCATCGGATGAATGACAAAACTATTGTAGTAGTCATGGTGATATTCTGGACCATCACTGTAAACACCATCACCTACATACCATTGTTCAAATTGCTTAAAAGCATAATCTATCCGCATCGGATCCCAATCTTCTTCTCCTGCCTTGTATAAAAAAGCTTCAATAATTGCAGAGAACAACAACCAATTAGAAAAGACTGGTTTTTTTGTCCTCGTAGATTTAAACGCAACTATCACATTACATTTCACCCTAGCATCAAGCTTTTCCCATAATTCGATCGGGGCTCTTAACAACGCGTGTGCAAGGAAAGCGGTATCCACGATCGGTTGAATATCATCGGAGAAGTTCATATAATCCGGTGACTGTGGGTCAGTTCCAGCATCGATTGCTTCTCTTGCTAATTCCGCATACTTAACTCGGAGTGCTTCTTCCTCACTAGTTTCACACACTTGTTCAAGCCATGGTGCCACGCCAACTAGTAATCGTGCCAATCCTTCCAGATGGGAAAATTGCTCACGATTAGTACCCTCTCTCATCTCGATGGACATTTCTTTTTTTAAGGATCTATCCTTTAAATGGAACAGGATAGGATTCGCTATTTTTAACATGGAATCAAGCCAATAATCTCGCTCTTTATTATTTGCCATGGTTAGTTTTCCACCCTCTTACTCAAATGACTTCACCAAAAATTTAGACACCTTCTCCTACACCGAGTCCAGCTAGTATCGCTTTTACTGTATCAATATTATGTTTGATAGACTCTTTTGTTCCATAAGCAAGACTAAAGTCTTCCATACCAACATAGCCATCATAGCCAACTGCTTTTAAGTCCGTAAAAACTTGCTTCCAGTCAACAATCCCTTTTTCAACCGGTGCCCATTCTACTGACCAATCGACAGTTCCATCTGCATGCTCCTCTTTCTTTTGCCAAAACGCATTTTTGACATGAACATGGGCAAGGTAATCCCCTAACAATTCCAATCCCATACGATAATTTTCATAGCCTTCATGAACCATATTACCTGGATCATATAGAACGCCGATATGGTTTGGATTACAATGACTAACTAACCGATAAGCTAGGCTGGCACTTGGTGCTATTGTTACATGGTGGGTTTCCACTAACCCTTTGACATTGTATTTTTTACATAATTGCTCCGCTTTTTTCAAATAAGTAACCGCACCTTTAAATAAATCATTATAATTTTCTGTTCGGTCATATCTTGGCACACCGACACGGATAGTTGATGCACCAAATCTTTGAGCAACTTCTAATACCCTTTCCGCTGCTTCTAAGTCTCCTGCAGTTAAATAAGGCGTAACACTGACTACCTCTATTCCGTTATTTTTAGTAGTCAGTAGTAGATCATCTATTTCTTGGTCCGTTATATCAGGCGAAATTGTGCACAGGTTATTCCCCCAAAAACTTGGGTCTTCTTTTCTTAACTTATCTGGGGTCGCTTTAAATCTCCACTCTACACCATCATAGCCTGTTTCTTTTAGATAACTGACAATTTGTTCTGGTGTTGTATCTGGTGTCATTACAGTAAATAAGGAAAATTTCATCTTCATTTCCACCCTTTCACATCTAGTTTTTAAAATTCAAACTTCTCCGACTCCGAGCTAAAGTCAATACGTTCCATCCACATCTAATGAGACGCTCTTCACTTCTTTTTTTTCTGTAGAATTAGCAATTTTTCCTTGTAGGTACTTGTAATACAGCTCTTCATCAATCGGGAGCTCGACCCAATCGTCTAGCCAAGTAGAAAGCTGCATTGCATTGGATAGTGTCAGTCCTTTAATCCCTTCTTCACCCGGAGTCAATAGTCGCGTACCATGCAATATTGCATCAACAAAGTTCTGCGTAATTCCAGCATGGGCAGTTTCCTTGCCCTCGATTGGTACTTCAACTTTCCAGCATTCCGGTGCTCCGAAGCCACCTTTAAAATTACGATTGAACTCTGGTTCCGGAACACGAAGTCGCCAAAAATTTAATTCCCCATTTTCCACTACAACTTTACCCCGGTCACCGGATATTTCTAATCGGTTTGTTCCTGGTGCTTCTCCGGTAGTTGTGATAAACACAGCTGTTGCACCATTTTCATACTCCGCATAGGCCGTTACATCATCCTCTACTTCAATGTCTCGATATTTTCCAAAGTGACAGAAGGCACGCATTCTGGTTGGCATCATGCCCGTTAACCACTGCCACAGATCTAATTGGTGTGGACTTTGATTAATGAGCACACCGCCACCTTCTCCTGCCCACGTTGCACGCCAACCACCTGAATCATAATAACTTTGAGAGCGGTACCAATTCGTAATAAGCCAATTAATTCTCCGTATTTCACCAAGATCCCCAGTTTGGATTAGGTCACGTAACTTTTGATACAAGGGATTTGTTCGTTGGTTATACATCATGGAGAAGACCTTGTCGCTTTTTTCTGCGGCTTCATTCATCTTGCGAACTTGCTTGGTATACACGCCTGCTGGCTTCTCACAAAGAACATGAAGACCATGTTCAAATGCTTTAATTGCTAAGTGAGAATGCTCATAGTGTGGTGTAGCAATTAAGACCGCGTCAACTATGCCTGATTCAAAAAAAGCATCTTCGTCTGTAAACACCTGCACATCACTACTTACTTTCTCCTTTAGCAACTCCGCTCTCTCCTGATTATTATCTAGAAGAGCTGTTAATACTGCCCCATTAATATCACCTTTTTGCAAGTAAGTTGCATGTCCAGTTCCCATGTTTCCTACCCCAATAATTCCGATACGGACTTTTTTCATTAGTTCCTATCTTCCCTTCTATTACTTACACTCTCCTGTAAATGACTCAAATGATAAGATTTAAACACTAAAACTGAAAGATAATTTGGATCATCTGCTTTTTCTTAAGATTTTTAACATTAAAATCTAACGCCATGTTTGTTTCCTCATGCCCTTCGTGATTGCTGAACTTAATTTCCTCTATATTTAAATCTAACTGAGATTTATCAAATATTATAGATAATGTATTATCAACAAGAATACCATCGGCACTTTCTGAGATAGAAAACATTGGAAGGATAAAACGTTCAACAATTGCCTCCGGACTCTTTGAGAACTCATAGAGATCTCCCAAAACAAGACTAGGGTTAGCCGTTTTTCTCCAAGTAAATGACCTTGTTAATTGGCGTAAACTTTCCACATCATAGACACCAGATAATTCCATCTCCAGTTTCTCAACACCTGAACCCGTAATTATTTCAGTAACAGTTGCAGCTCTTCTTTCTCCATCCAATTGAAATTGGTTATTCACAATCGGAACAGAATGACCTTGTGAACTGTTACACAAGAAAGAATATCTTTCATTTCCAAAATAGTCTGCATTATACTCGCCTCGCCCTAAGTCCTTCAGATACGTTTTTTCATTTCCATATAATATAAAATGTCCAACATCATTATGGTTATGGGGTTCAGCATTATGACCACCCTTTGCTGCTAAAGCAAACCTTCCCTTATTTGTGGAGTGCCTAGAAATGAACCACTGAGAGTCTTCCATATAATAGGTAGCATCACTCCATGGTTTCCCAATCGCCCTATCATCAAACCAAATGATATTTCTGATTGCTGGTGCCCACCTACCACAATGATCATCTGTAAAATGCGCTCGTAAATTTTTTTCTGGAATAGTGAATCCATGATAAAGCTTAGATAGGTAATGACTTAATCCTAAAAACACGGACGCGGTGGATGCAGAATCAGAGAAATTGACTACTTTGTTTTTATCCAGGAAAGTCTTTTGCTGGAACAAGGCGATTTCTCTTACTTTTTTATTATCAAATAAATCTATCTTTCCTGCAGTTCGTTTTTTCAATAAATCGGAAAAATAGACATAAAAACCAAACCCATATTCCCAATATCCATAGCCTTCCATACATGTTCCGTCCGAATTGAAACCACTTATATAATATTTCATTGATTCTATGACTCGCTCTAAGATAACTGAAAGTTCCTCTTCATCATTAAAAAGGTGCAATGCAGTGGATCCTATTGAACCCGCACACACAGCTGCCCAGTTATGTGTAGCCGATTCCCAATGATAATGTTGCCTACTATAGGGCCAAACAACCCGACGGTAAATCTCTTGTCGTATCCGTTCACATATAAGTGGGTCAAGATTATCCTTTGTCAACTTCAAAATCTCACTTAACGCAAATGACGTTTCTGCAGCAAATAAATCAACAGTATATTCTAATTGCTTCTCCTCTAATGAAAATTTATCATCAAGAGATGTTTCTGGTCCGTTATTTATATGTGCGGGCAAACACCAAGAATACTCATTACATATACCCCAAATAATCTCTTGTAAAGCATCAAGGTACTTCTTATTCTCTGGATAAAGCAAGTTTGCTAGCGCAAATGTTGTTAGTCTGTGTCTTTTTGCAAAATAAACCTTCTCATAGTCTAAACGCGAACCATCCTCAAAGAACCTTTTAAAAGCATTATAGGTGATTTCTTGTACAGGTTCCTGCAGTATACTTTCTGCTTCATTCACTATTTCTTCAATCATTGTTTTTAAATTTGGATTAGTTTTCATATTTTTAAATGCAGCTAGTTGTTCCTTCTTACTAGAAAAAAGTAGTGAATAGGTTTGGTTAACTTCTATTGCTAATGACTTTTTTATGTGTCTTCGATCCATCATGCTCTCCTTTTATTACTATAGTATCTAGAGAACTTCTTGTTTTTTGTTACTTCCTCGGTATTCTACCGGGGTAATACCTACATAATTTTTAAAAAGTTTTATAAAATAACTCTGATTATCGTAACCTAAACGTTCACAGATTTTACCGACAGAGTCAGATGTCTGGTCTAGCAATTCCTTAGCTCGTTCCATTTTAATTGTCTTTACATAATCAACAAATGTTTTGCCAACTTCCTTTTTGAATAGTCTACTGAAATAACTAGGATTTAAATACAAGTGACTGGCAACATCATCTAGACAAATTTTCGTTTCAATGTTCATCGAAACATAAATACAAGCTTCTAATATTTCCTTATGATTGGAACTGTAGATAGCCTCCGTAGCAAGCTTTAAAGCCGCCTCTAAACAATTAGTAAGCCACTTTCTTAAGTCGTGGATATTTTCAATATACAGGATTTCTTGGTGAAGAATTTCTACGTTGAAACTGGATTGGAAGTATTGTAGCGCTTTAAGCTTTAATTTTAGTTCTAATAATAATTTCAAAACCCACTCCTTAACAATTTCGGGTTCAAAGCAAATTTCCTGGATAAAGGTTAACCATTTATTGACAAATGGTTGAATTTTATTAGCCTCTTTATTAAATATAAGATTTCTTAATTCAATAATTGCCTCATCATAATAGGAGAACAAATCCTTGTTGGAAGTGTTTGTAATATCGATTCGCCTTGTGATTAAACCAGCATCCATATAAAAACGCTGCACCTTACTATCTAGCAAATTCTTTATTTCTGATTGAAGCTGGTCTGGTTGTACGTTTTTGCCAATTAAAATAGAAATATTCACATCCAAATAATTTTTAAATGCTTCTTGTATTTTTATTAATGTCTCTTTTGTTTGACCAAAATTATCGGTCTTTAAGGATTCTTGGTAAGAAGATAAGATGATTAACTTGTTATTTTCAAATCGAAAGTGAATTGCATCTGTATAACTATTCATTAATACTTCTTCAATGACATTCTCCATTGCAAAATTGAATAAATCCTCAGACGAGTATAGCTCCTTATGCTCTTTATAATTTTCTATGAAGCATAAAATTGGAATATAAGGTCTCCTCTCAAGTTTAAAGCCTGAATAATTGTCATAAAGATACCATTCCCGCTTACGATTTGGAGACTGATTGATTAGCTCGCGACAAAATTTCTCTTTTGCTAAGTTTCTATTTTTTTCTACTTCACTTTGTAACTTGACTTCATTAATGCTTCGTTGATAATCCATTTCTATCTCTTGTTTAATTTTCAAAAGAAGTCGTGATAACGCCTCAGGGTCTAATGTTTCTTTTAATAAGTAGTCTTGAACGTTTAGTTGTAACGCTTTTTGGGCGTATTCAAATTCACTGTGGCACGACAAAATTGCGACTTGAAGGTCCGATTTTTTTTCCTTCATTTTTTCAGTAAGCTCTAATCCATTCATTTTTGGCATTCCTATATCGGTTATCAAAATATCAGGCATATCATTAATGGCATAAGCTAAAGCGCTAGAACCATTCTCATGCATACTGTGCAATTCTAAATCAAGTTTTTCCCATTCAATCATCTCGGACAGAAACTCTAACGCAGGATAATCGTCATCAACTAGCATCACCTTATACATCCTCATCGCCCCTCTCCATTGGAATCATTAACGTGACTCTAGTTCCTTTTTCCACATAACTCTCAACTTTTATTTGAAATTTATTACCAAATGTCATCACTAATCGCTCGTAAACATTAGATAAGCCGATACTAGAAAAACCTGTCTTACCAATAGATTGGCCTTTTATATTAAGATGATTTTGATTACCAAGATTACTTTGAAGAGTCTCCAATTTTTTTGAATCCATCCCTATACCATTATCCTCAATTTCCACAATAAAGTTATCTTTTGTCATAAGTGCATTTAGCTTAATTATTCCTTTACTTTGGTTAAAACCGTGAATCAAAGAATTTTCAATAATTGGTTGTAAGACAAAGCGCGGAATCATTTGATTATAGCATTCATCTGATATATTCTTCACAAAGGTAACAGATTCCTTTTGTCTCATATTCATAAGAAAAATATAGTCTGTAACAATATCAACTTCTTCAGCAAACGTAATATTTCCTTTATCAGATTCTATTGTCATTCTTAATAGTTTAGAAAGCGAACTTATCATTTTTGCACTTTCTTTATCACCATTTCTAAAAACCTTTATTCGAATGGAATTTAATACGTTAAATAAAAAATGCGGATTTATTTGCGCTTGCAACATCGCTAGTTCAGCTTTTCTCTTCCTTGATTGCGTCTCTTGGACCTCTTTTATCATTTCATTAATTCTATCCAACATATGATCAAAAGATTTAGAGAATCGCCCTAATTCATCACTACTATGGAGCCGCGATCGAACTGCTAGATTACCTTTTTGAACCTTTTCCACCACTCCTCCTAAATGGACAAGAGGTTTAGTTATCCGGTTAATTAAATAAGCTAATATGACAAAGAAAATAGTAAATGAAATTAGTAACAAAAAAAACACTCTACTAAAAATGGAATTAATCGTCGAAACAGCTTGTTTATAAGGGACCACAGAAACTAGTTGCCAGTTATTATAAATAAGTTCTTTAGTCGTTATCAAGTAGTCTTGATCTATAAAGCGTATGATATTTGAAATGTTTTTTTTCTGATTTTGTTCCCAATAAGCAAACTTTTGGCCAATTTGATTATTATTCTTATGTGATAAAATAACCCCATCCCCGTTAACAAGCATAATCTCTTCATTTGCCTCTCGGTTTTCAAATACTTCACTAAGTTTGTTTTCAAAAATCGTCACAATTACATATCCATAGATAGCTGACCTTTGATCACGCAAAGGTCTGGCAATTGATATTTGATAGGGATTATATGTTTTTTCTGATTGAAAAACAGTCGGATTTGTCTCTATCCAAAATGATTCATAACCGTGCAACGTCTTTAGTTGTTCAAACCAATCCTCCTCATAAATTAAGAGAGGATCATATTCAGACACCGAGTAATTCGTATAGTATTTACCATTTTTCAGCAGTATCGTTACCTGTGATTTTTTCCCTAAAAGTGTAATATCACTAATCGTGTCCATGACTGTTTGATTTTCTAAAAACTGTTCGTAATTTTCTTCTTCATTATCATCTTCTTGTGCTTTAGATTTCAGAATGGAATTTAATTTTGTATCCAATTGAACAAAATTCAACACGTATAACATATCATCCAAAAGTTTGGAGACATACTTCTCCGTTAGTTCAAGTTCATTATTTGCATTTTGTATCGCTTGCTCTTTAATTGCATCTCTTGTCAAATAGTTATAAATAGACAGAGTTAAAATTACTGGCAAAATAATACATATGACAGTAGAAATGATAACTTTATTTCGAAAGGTTGGTGATGTTAACATTGCCTTGATGCCCATAAAATTTCTCCCTACTATCAACAACAGTTTATAGAAACGAAATTCCATCAGCACCTATACATTACACTGATGCTTGGAAGTGATTAATCTAATTTTTCTAATACTCTTATAAACAGCTAGAAGGCATCGATTTTAATTGGCTCAAAACCGATACCTTACTAACCCTAAATAAGCTTAATTACTTTCTAATATTTCTGCAGCTTGTTTTTCAAGATTCTCAATTGTCGTATCAATATCTTGTTCACCATAGATTAACTTTTCATATTCCGCTTGAACAACTTCATAAATTTCAGCTTGACCTGCAACTGGCGGAATTAATTTTGATGCTTTAGAATTTTTCAATACATTAATTAAGGAATCTTTATCCACTTTTTCTGGGTTGTTTGTATCTGACAAAATTGTATCTACAATACTAGCAAAATCATCTTCACTCACACCATTCCACGATGGAATATTTTTACCTTGAACGATTTGTCCCTCAGTAGTGTACCAACGAATAAACTTGTAAGCAGCCTCTTTATTTTCTGAATTAGAAGCAACAGACATATAGTCTGTAGTCACAGGAGTATATCCACTTTCTCCACTACCCTCGTTTGTTGGATAAGGTGCAATACCAACCTCAAAATTTAACGGGAATTGATCAGTTCCACCTAATTGTGTGTTCATCCAGCTACCAATTAATACAAGACTTGCATCCTGGTTAAAGAATTGTGTACGATAATGTAGCTTTTGCGACAAGATATCTGTATATGGTGTTGCTGATTGGTCTTCTTTTTCCATTTGCAGACGCATTTCTAATGTTTTACGGAACATTGGATCACCAAAGTTTTGTGTACCATCTGCTTTTATAAATCCAGAGTTTTCATTCTTACTAGATAGTGCTAACTTTAAATACTCCATCCAGCCGCCGCCTTGTGGTCCGTGGAAGTATGTGCCATAACGCTCGTCAGTTGTTAGCTGTTTCGCATAATCCATAAATTCTTCCCAAGTCCATTCCGTTGGAACTTCAAGATTAGCTTCAGCTAATTGATCCTTGTTCACTAACACATACCACGGGTTAAACTTACCTGGAAGCGCATAGTATTGACCATTAAGTATCGTATTTACTTTATATTCTTCTTCAACCTTGTATCCTTCCGCATCAATAAATTCGTCAATTGGCGCCACCATTCCTAAACTTACACGTTCTGCATAACCAGCTGGATCACTAAACATCAATACATCCATCTTTTCACCAGAAGCTGCAGCTAAGTCTAGTTTTTGCATTGCTTCTTGTGTATCACCTTTTTCACTTAAAACAATTAAGTCTACATTAATATTTGGATTCGACTCTTCAAAAGCTCCTATCGTCTCTGACCAATTATAATCAGCTTCGTTACCAAATGTATAGAACTTAATTGTAACTTCCTCTTCTTGATCCGCTTGGTCTTGACCTGTATCCTCTTGATTAATCTGCTCAGTGCTCGTATCATCTGATTCTGCGCTTGATGCAGTGTCATCCCCCTCAGAATTACATCCTACTAGAATACCGATCATGAGAAACACAGCTAGTACAGCTAACCAATACTTCTTTTTCAACATTAAAAAACCTCCTATTATAATATTATAGTCAACGCTTAATGTAAACCCTTACAAAATAATTGTAACAAACGAAAAACTACTTCGAATAAAACTTTTTTTACCTATGTTGTAAAAAAATTGACATCGGAGAGGGACAAAATCTTGTCCTCTCCTTTCTAGTTTTATAAACTTATCCTTTCACACCACCAAGTGCAATACCTTCAATAACCTGCTTCTGTCCGATTATAAACACAATCAGTAAAGGTAGTATCGCTGAAACTGCTGCAGCCATCATTAAAGTATAAAACTCACCATTAATGGTTGTAAACTTTTGCATCGCTAATTGAATTGTATACAGACTATCCGTTCTTAAGAAGATCAATGGGTTTTGATAATCATTCCAAGTCCAAATAAATCTTAGAATTGCATAAGTAGCTACTGCCGGCCGCACGATTGGTAATGCAATAATCCAAAATATTTTCCAGTGTCCTGCACCGTCTATCTTTGCTGCCTCGATTAAGTCAGTATGAATCCCCATAAAGAACTGACGTAACATAAATGTTCCTAACACACTAAAACTTCCTAGCAAAATTAATCCTAAGTGACTATCAAATAAACCCATGCTTCTAAACAAGAGAAACTGCGGTACTAAACTTGCTTGAGGTGGAACCATATACGTTGCAAGCACAATAAAGAATAACCACTTTCCCGCCGGAAATCGCACTTTAGAAAAACCATATGCCGCTAATGAAGACACTGTACAGGAGACTAATGTCGTTAAAACTGCTACTTTGATTGAATTCCAATAGTATAGATAAAAAGGATAATCACCAAACCAAACTTCCTTATAGTTGCTCGCCGCATTCCACCTTTCAGGAAGCCATTGAATTGGAAAGTTAAATACATCTGCTTCAATTTTAAACGAAGTAGAGAGCATCCAGATAAACGGTAGTAAAAATGCAATACTACAAAAGAATGTAATAATTGTTATTATTAGTTTTTTAAAATCAATCTTTGTTTTGTTCATTTGCCTGTCCTCCCCTTAATAATTCACCCATTTTTTCTGTCCTATCCACTGTAAAATGGTAATTAGGAAAACAAATAAGAATAATATTACTGCTATAGCTGAAGCATAGCCAATCTCTAAGTTGATAAATGCAGTTTTATATAAGTGCCACACGAGCATGGTCGTTGAATGCATCGGACCACCTGCCGTTAAAACAGCGATTAGATCAAACACTTTAAAAGTAGCAATTATCCCCGTTACTAATAAGAAAAACGATGTTGGAGAAACTAATGGTAACGTAATGTTCCTAAATTTATACCATGCATTTGCTCCATCCATCTCTGCGGCTTCATATAGTTCTTTCGGAATTGATTGGAGTCCTGCAATATAAATGATTAAACTGAATCCTATCGAAATCCAAATATGAATTAACATTACTGAGATTAACGCAAAGTTAGGGTCAGCAATCCAAGTTGGCGGATTCTCAATTCCAAGGGACATCAACACTTGGTTAATCGGTCCCTGTGATGGATGGAATAATACTTGCCACACGACCGCGATCGCTACAACACTTGAAATATATGGCATAAAAAACGCCACTTTGAAGTAATCCTTCATGTATACATACTTATCAATAATAACAGCTAAAACTATTGCAACCACCATCGTAATCGGTACAGTAAGGATAAAAATTGCGTTATTAATAACAGATTTTACAAATACTTTATCTCCCAACAAATCTTTAAAGTTTTGAAATCCCACCCACTTTAATTGGTCCCAGCCTGCAACGAACTTCCAATCTGCAAACGCCAAAATGAAGGTCGCTATAATTGGCATTAGTACAATAACAGAAACACCAATTAACATAGGTAAAACAAACAATGCACCCGCTATACTTTCATTCCTCTCAATACTGTTTTTCTTTTTCAATTTTACTTTTGTTATTCTCTTTTTAGCCGGTTGTATGTCCATATTTTCCTTCATCTGTCTCACCCCATTTAGTAATAAATAATTAATAATTTGCAACAGTTCAATAACAACGCCTACTGATAACGTTTGCATTAAAATGTTTAATCTGCCATAGCAACCTGTTTATTTTGAATTGTTGTAAATAAGTGCTGTGAAAAGAATGTTGTTACAAAACATAGACCACTTCCTAAGAAAAAGAATGTAATGGCAGGAAAGATAAAGCACAGAAAGAGTACTGAGCTTACACCCATACACATAATCAGCGTCTTCACAGGAAATGAAATACCGATAATTATAGCAGATTTAAAATGTTGAAACGTTGAATTTTTATACTGAACAACAATTGGAAAAAGATAAAGCGTGGTGACCACGTACAAAATTAAAACAGTTGCAAAACTTCCTAATATGATATAGCGGAAAGGCCCTTCAAAATATTGAAGAAGACTTAAGTCAACAACAATAAAGGCTCCAATTACAATAAGTACGAACCAAATTAGACTTGCTTGCTTAAAGTCTGACTTATAATACCTAACAAATGTCTGAAATAACGGAAAATCATCCTCTCCTTTCATCCACTTTTTCATTATGGAAAACATAGCTAAAGTGGATGGTCCAAATCCAAATAAGATAAATCCAACTAAAGTGAATAGCAGCCATAATAAATTAAGGCAAGCAAATCGATAAATCCACTCGCAAATTCGAAATAAGCCGCCTGTTAAACCACCGTGAATGTCCATGAAAAATCCCCCTTTTCTTCATTCTTTGTGATTTTTTCTCATATACCCATCTTATAGAATTCCAGTAGTTTAAAATAGAAAAATTTTTTACCATAATATTGTTTTTTTTTACTATTTAAATCAATCAAAGAGAACAGGAGTCCTTTACATGCCAAACAAAAAGCAAAGCACCTATCACAAGTGCTTTGCTTTAATTTATATATCAGAAGAGCTTTTCACTTTCAACTCAAGTCCTGGCTTATTAGGAACATCGTGATGATGACGGCATCTTGGTTCGTAAGATTCTGACGCACCGACCAATATAATTGGGTCATCATAGGAAGCGGGTCGGTCGTTTATTAAACGTTGGGTTCTACTTGCAGGTGAACCACAAATCGGGCAAATAGCATTTAGTTTGGTAACAGATTCACTCAATGCCATAATACGTGGAACCGGGCCAAATGGCTCTCCGCGAAAATCCGTATCTAATCCGGCAACAATGACACGATGGCCATTGTTGGCAAGCTGTTCAATGACATCAACAATTTTATCATCAAAGAATTGGACTTCATCGATTCCGACTACGTCAACATCTTCGTCCATATTCCTTATAATTTCGTCAGAACAATCTACCGGTTTTGCGATAATTGACGTTCCGTTATGTGAAACGACGGAATCCTCTGAATATCTGCTATCAATGGCAGGTTTGAATACCCGGACTGTTAGATTGCCATATGTAGCACGACGTACTCGTCTAATTAATTCCTCAGATTTACCTGAGAACATGCTCCCACAAATAAGCTCTACCCATCCACTGTGTTTCATTACATGCACGTACGGGCCTCTCCCTTCCATTTGTTCTAGTTTTATTATAAACGGTTTTATTTTCAGTTCAGCAAAAGGCTATATATAAAGATCTTAATTTATGGAAATATAGTAAGAAAAGCGCAAGTCGCGCCTTGCCCAGCCTGACAGATTTGGGTTTCGGTTCAGTCATTCTGTCGATGATGATGCCCTTTATCGACAGATTTGAGTTCCGGTTCAGTCATTCTGTCGATGATGATACCTCTTATCGACAGATTTGGGTTCCGGTTCAGTCATTCTGTCGATGATGATACCTCTTATCGACAGATTTGGGTTTCGGTTCAGTCATTCTGTCGATGATGATACCTCTTATCGACAGATTTGGGTTTCGGTTCAGTCATTCTGTCGATGATGATGCCCTTTATCGACAGATTTGGGTTTCGGTTCAGTCATTCTGTCGATGATGATACCTCTTATCGACAGATTTGGGTTCCGGTTCAGTCATTCTGTCGATGATGATGCCCTTTATCGACAGATTTGAGTTCCGGTTCAGTCATTCTGTCGATGATGATACCTCTTATCGACAGATTTGGGTTCCGGTTGGGGACAGGCGCCCTGCACTAGACAGCTCTTGGATTTTTTATGCTTTCGTATCTTCTAAAAAGTAAAAAAACAGGCAAAAGTTGTTAGACAATTTGCCTGTTTTTCCTCTTATTCTCATTAGCTAATAGTGACTGCGCGGAGTAGGCAAGCCCATTCCACTTCCTTTTAGTCCAGCTTTGGCTCCTAGGTCCTCGTGTATAAGCGATTCCTCTTCAGTGTCGAAGTTCACGACACTTCCGCGGACTCGCTTATCCAGTCGGACCTGACCAGTCGCCTCCGCTTTCTATCAGTCCAGTTGCATGGGCTAGATGCTCGGGTCATAAGCAATCCCCCATAAGTCCCAAAGACCAAGGACTTAATGGTGGCTTGCTTACGCCCGTCGCATCTGGCAAGCCCATTCCACTTCCTTATATTAGCTAAGGTTGTATTTTTTCTTAAATCGGTCTACACGGCCACCAGCTTTGTCAGCTTTTTGCTTACCAGTGTAGAACGGGTGAGACGCTGAGCTAATTTCCACACGGATTAATGGGTACGTGTTGCCATCTTCCCATTCAATAGTCTCGCTAGAAGACTTTGTTGAACCGCTTAGGAATTTGTAGTCAGAGCTTGTATCAAGAAATACAACTTTTCTGTATTCCGGATGAATTCCTTCTCTCATGTCTTTCCACTCCTTCTGCCCTGAATCCTTAGGAAACAGAGTTATTTTTAGAGAATGTCAAGAGCTTTATTAAGCCTCAATCAAAGGTACTTCGAAAAAGCACCTCGATTAGTTTCGATAAAACTCACACAGGTAAGATTATAACAGTGTAAAAATTTGATTGCAAGAGCTTGTTTGATTAAATTATTTCCTAAGACTTACTAACTTTTCGTGTTGTTCCTTTGCGCTTCATTTCTTCATCCATTTGTTGGAAAAATTCTTCGTTATTTTTCGATGCACGTAAACGTCTTAAGAAGCGCTCCAAGAAATCAGGTGAGTCCTGCATCGTTTTACGGATTGCCCACATTTTATCCAAATGCATTTTAGGCAATAGTAGTTCTTCTTTTCGTGTGCTCGATTTTAAAATATCGATAGCAGGGAAAATTCTACGTTGCGCTAAATTACGATCAAGGTGCAGCTCCATATTACCTGTACCTTTAAATTCTTCATAGATAACGTCATCCATCCGCGAACCTGTTTCAACAAGCGCCGTTGCCAAAATTGTAAAGCTACCGCCTTCCTCAATGTTTCGAGCAGCACCGAAGAACCGCTTAGGACGGTGGAAAGCTGCTGGGTCAATACCACCAGACAACGTTCTTCCACTTGGAGGAATAACTAGGTTATATGCTCTCGCTAGACGTGTAATACTATCCATTAACACAACGACATCTTTTTTATGTTCAACGAGACGCATCGCACGCTCTAGTACGAGTTCAGATACTTTAATATGATTCTCTGGCACTTCGTCAAAGGTAGAACTAACGACATCAACATCAGGGTGGACAGAACGCTCAATATCGGTTACTTCCTCAGGACGCTCGTCTACTAACAGAATGATCAACTTCGTATTCGGGTGATTAACAGAAATGCTATTAGCGATTTCTTTTAAAAGCATTGTCTTACCTGCTTTAGGCGGCGCAACAATTAGACCACGCTGGCCATAACCAACTGGTGTTAGTAAATCCATAATTCTAGTGGATAGCTCTTTCGGTTGTGTTTCTAGTTTTATTAAACGGTCAGGGTATAGAGGCGTTAAGGCAGGAAAATGGACACGTTCTTTAGCAATTTCAGGGTTTTCCCCATTTACCGCGTCAACGTGGAGCAAACCATAGTAACGCTCATTCTCTTTCGGCGGACGTACTTTACCTGAAACCTTGTCCCCATTACGTAAATCAAAACGTCTAATTTGCGATGCAGAAATATAAATATCTTCTGCACTCGGCGAGTAATTAATCGGACGTAAAAAGCCAAAGCCTTCCGATGGGATAATTTCTAAAATACCATCCATAAATAGGAAGCCATCTTTTTCCGCTTGTGCTTTTAAAATGGAAAAAATTAATTCTTTTTTCGTTAATTTTGCATAATATGATACTTTAAATTCTCTCGCTTTCGCATAGAGGTCTTTTAGAGTCATTGACTCTAAATCTGAAATAGTAATTTCAGCCATATTCATTCACCACACCTATTAAATTTTTCTAAAAGAGGTTGTTCAAAACGGATTTCTCTTCCGATGTCATTTACAACAAGCAACAAGGATTTTCCTTGTACTTCATGCAATTGAAGAAGACACATGGAAGTACTTTTAAGCTTGCATTCACATTAAAGAATACTAGAATGATTGATACTCGGATACATTAGGGAATTTTTCACTTTTATTTGGGTTACATGCAATTCCTGAAATGAAGTCTTTTTGGAAAAGATTGAAACAACAACTTGCTATGCTGAAGTAATCTTACAGTGAACTTGACCGAAGTTATCGTTTCCACTCCAAGAAGCGTTTTGAAGGAAAGCATTGCGCTATAATCGAAGTATTGTTATCCTATCCGCAATTAGTTACTTTATGTTACTCTCTAATTGCATTTTTTTAAATCTCTTCCATCGTACCTTTTTCACAAGGATTATTCAACCGTTATTTACACACTATCCGGTATTTTCGCTCGGGAACAGAAGAATGTTGGAGTTTTAGAAGTAAAATAGTGAAGCTAAACAGCCCATCAATTTTATTATCGATTAAATAAATGCACGTTTTACTTGAAAAGGAAGCCGATTTTTCAGGCTTCCTTTGATTCGTTTACACTAACACGTAGCCATTTCAAGAATTTTGGAATTGTTCAATCTCTTGTTCTGTCATTTCTTCTCGCCAGATTTTCGCACCTAGATTCGTTAATTTTTCTGTTAACTGCTCATACCCACGATCGATATGTTCCAAGCCAGTTATTTCGGTAACACCATCTGCCATTAAGCCGGCGACAATTAATGCAGCACCTGCCCTGAGGTCACTAGCCTTTACTTTCGCCCCTTCTAATTGCACTGGTCCTGAAATAATCGCTGATCCACCCTCTACTTTGATTTGCGCATTCATTCGGCGCAACTCATCAATGTGTTTAAAGCGAGCCTGATAAATCGTATCGGATACGACACCTGTTCCTGTTGCTCGTGTCAATAACGATGTAAACGGCTGTTGCAAATCAGTCGGAAATCCTGGATAAACGAGCGTCTTGATATCCACGCTTTTCAGGTTTTTCCCTGGCTGTATAAGTAGCTGCTCATCACCAGCTTCAATCGACACACCCATTTCGCGAAGCTTTGCTAAAAGCGATTCTAAGTGCTGTGGAATAACATTATCGATTAACACTTTTTCCCCTTGGGCAGCAGCCATTATCGTATAGGTACCTGCTTCAATTCGGTCTGGGATAATCGTATGCATGCAGCCTGTAAGTGTTTCTACTCCTTCGATTCGGATGACATCGGTTCCTGCACCTTTTATCTTAGCACCCATGCTTGTTAATAGTGTTGCAACATCAATAATTTCTGGCTCTTTCGCTGCATTTTCGATGATTGTTTTTCCTTTTGCCTTTACAGCTGCTAGCATAATATTAATCGTTGCACCGACACTAACAACATCCAAGTAAATCCGCGCCCCGCGCAATTCATCGGCACGTAAATAAATGGCTCCTTGTTCATTAGTAATCTTTGCACCTAATGCCTCAAAGCCTTTAATATGCTGGTCAATCGGACGTGGCCCCAAATGGCAGCCACCAGGTAAGCCAATCACTGCTTGTTTAAATCGACCAAGCATCGCGCCCATAAAGTAATAGGACGCACGCAATTTTTTCACTCGACCATTCGGTAGTGGCATAGCCGCCATCTGACTTGGGTCGATATGAATCGTTTGGCCACGCCACTCACAACGCCCACCAATTTCTTCCAACAAATGACTCAACGTATCTACGTCTGAAATTTGAGGCAATCCTTCAATAATCACTTTAGAATCCGCCAAAATAGCTGCCGGTAATAATGCCACGGCACTATTTTTAGCTCCACTAACTCTCACTTTGCCGTTTAGAGGATTGCCACCTTCTACAAGTATTTTTTGCATATGGAACTCCTCGCTCCTCACTTTAAAGGTTGTACGGAAGATGAGTAGATTCCCTCATCTTTTCGCCCTCTCTTATTTGCTTATAAACATACTTTGGCATCGTCCTACAGGTAGACAAGATTCATCCCACTTAGTTTTGGAATAGTTATTCTTGTTAGTATTCATAGTTTGTACAAATTTACCAAAACCATACAACATTTTCTTTTCACAAAGTATCGAAAAAGTCTGTCAACCACTACTCACATAAGAGATGAGAATCATTGTAAATTTTTTTGATGATCTTATTAGCTAACGCACGCATATGTACAAATAGTTTTAATAGACCTATCAATCACAATAGTTTTATTATAACGTTTTATCCTAGTCTCGGCCAATTTAATTTAATAGCTTATAGAGATTTTCACTTCGATTATGCGTTAGCGTGTTCCTATGTTTGCTTCAAAATTTATTATACTTAAAGTTCGTTCCCGAATTGGCTAGAGATGAAACCTAAGTTTAAGTATTCGGACTCGGCTCACTGCCTGGCGCCTTTTTTTGTCCGAATTAGGCCAGGATTCGGACTCATTTCATTGTCCAGCGCCTCTCCATGTCCGAACCTGAGGCTGTATTCGGACTCAACTGACCTAGAGCAATCCCAAGCAAAACAAAAAAACTGCCGGGAAGAGGCAGTTTTCTTTTTCAGTTCTATTAGGAATGTATAGTGATTTTGATTACGCTTTGTTAGAAGATCCGAATTCTCTCATCTTGCTAATTACTGTTTCTCTAATTGCATCACGACTAGGGCCTAAGTATTTACGTGGATCAATCATGTCAGGATTTGCTGCTAACACTTCACGAACTACTTTTGTTTGTTGAATTTGGTTTTCAGTATTTACGTTAATCTTTGAAGTTCCATAAGAAATTGCCTTTTGGATATCTTTTGTTGGAATACCTGTTCCACCGTGAAGTACTAGAGGTACACCAGCAACAGTGTTGATTTCTTCCATTTCTTTAAAACCAAGGTTTGGTTCACCTTTGTATGGACCATGGACAGAACCAAGTGCTGGAGCTAGGCAATCAATACCTGTACGTTCAACAAGTTCTTTACACTCTTGTGTGTCAGCATAGATGATGCTTCCAGATACGTCATCTTCTTGGCCACCAACTGTTCCAAGTTCTGCTTCAACAGAAACTCCGTGGATGTGAGCCAATTCTACTACTTTAGAAGTTGTTGCAATGTTTTCTTCAAATGGATCATGGGAAGCATCGATCATTACAGATGTGAAACCTGCATGGATTGCTTTTGCACAAGCCTCGAAGCTTGAACCATGGTCTAAGTGAATAGCAACCGGTACAGTTGTTCCTTGTGCTTCCATTGTAGCTTTAACCATTGCTACTACAACACCAAATCCACCCATATATTTTCCAGCACCTTCAGATACACCAAGGATAACTGGAGACTTTTCGTCTTCAGCCGCTTGCAAGATTGCTTGAATGTATTCTAAGTTATTAATGTTGAATTGACCTACTGCATAGCTGTTAGCATTTGCTTTTTCAAGCATTTCTTTCATTGAAACTAATGGCATGATATTTCCTCCTTCAAGTGATTATTTTAGCTTGTCCTATTACCAAATAATAAATTGCTCTCTTTTAGGTACACTATAAGAATACCGAAAGATTGTGCAAGGTGCAACAAGTCAATCTCAGGGAAGCGTTTTCAAATTTGAAAAAATTTTGCATTATTCCATTATTTCTCAAATCATTATATTTATGGTTATTTTTCCCATTAAAAAAGTCCAGGACTGACAGGTATGTTCAGTTCTGAACTTGCAATTTACTATATACGAATCATTATGTAAAAAAACCGAACATTTATTCTTGTAACAAGCGATTGATCGTTCGACGTGCATCTTCTATGTTAAAGGGCTTAGCAAATACTTCTTTTACTATTTTACTTCCTTCTACTTTTTTGGCAGCTTCATCGGCCAGGCCACTCATCAGGATTGTAGGTATATATTTCCCTTGTTCCTCTAACTTTGCGATTAACGCATGACCATCCATGATCGGTAATTTGAAATCAACGATTAACAAGTCCGGATTTGTTGTTTGTAATGTATCAAGTGCTTCTTTAGCGTTCTCTAGGCTTACAACCTCATGCCCATCGCTTTTCACGATTTCTTCCAATAGTAAGCGAATACCAAGCTGGTCATCGACAATCATGACTGTTTTATTCATATAAGTGCTCAACCCTTCCCAAATGTAGTTCAGTTATAGTAAGTACCAGCATTCCCCATTCCCCTTTGCTAGAAGTTAATTTTCTAGAGATACTATCCATATTCCTGCTTTTTTTACAAAAAAAGATAATTATGTCTTAAATTCCCTAGTATTTTTGAAACAAAACCTATTTTTTTGGGAATAGCAACAACAAGCTTAAGAAAACGATCTATATGGTGCCCTTTGCCACAAAGTTGGTTCTTAAGAGCTCAGGCGGACTAGGCGCCGGGGCTAGACAAGAACAGTTCAAGTCGCCTAGGAAGACTAAGGCAGGCGACGAAGTGGAGCACAATTGACTACCGTTTAACCGCCGGAAGGACTCAGGTCGGGCGTTAATAGCGTTCTTTAACTACCGTTTAACCGCTGGAAGGACTCAGTCGGGCGTTAATAGCGTTCTTTAACTACCGTTTAACCGCTGGAAGGTCTCAATCGGGCGTTAATAGCGTTCTTTGACTACCGTTTGACCGCCGGAAGGGCTCAATCGGGCGTTAATAGCGTTCTTTAACTACCGTTTAACCGCTGGAAGGACTCAGTCGGGCGTTAATAGCGTTCTTTAACTACCGTTTAACCGCTGGAAGGACTCAGTCGGGCGTTAATAGCGTTCTTTGACTACCGTTTAACCGCTGGAAGGACTCAGGTCGGGCGTTAATAGCGTTCTTTGACTACCGTTTGGCCGCTGGGAGGGCTCAATCGGGCGTTAATAGCGTTCTTTGACTACCGTTTGACCGCCGGAAGGGCTCAATCGGGCGTTAATAGCGTTCTTTGACTACCGTTTGACCGCCGGAAGGGCTCAATCGGGCGTTAATAGCGTTCTTTGACTACCGTTTGACCGCTGGCAGGGCTCAACCGGGCGTTAATAGCGTTCTTTGACTACCGTTTGACCGCTGGCAGGGCTAAATCGGGCGTTAATAGCGTTCTTTGACTACCGTTTGACCGTTAACAGGGCTCAATCAGCAGGCAAAAAGCATCCGCGAAATGGCGGTCTTTGCCATGTAGAGGATTGACTTACGACTCGGGAGGGGGTAGGCGCCCGGAGCTAGACAGCTCTTCGATTTTTCAACAAAAAAATCACAAGGCGGCAGTGTAGCGACCTTGTGACTTTTTTCACACGAAAAAATTATGCTTTTATTTTTGTTGCTCGTTTTTCTAATGATGCACCAACAAAGCCGTAGAATAAGCGTTGTGGGCGGTTTGGTCTTGATTTAAACTCTGGGTGAAACTGTGATGCTACAAACCACGGATGATCTTGTATTTCAATCGTTTCAATTAATCTTCCGTCAGGACTTGTCCCAGAGAAGACAAAGCCACTTTCTTCCATTTGATCCCTAAATTGATTGTTAAATTCAAAACGATGGCGGTGACGCTCGTAAATAACATCTTCATCGCCATAAGCTTCTTTCGTTTTTGTACCATCGACCAAACGGCATGGATACACACCTAATCGCAGTGTACCACCTAGGTCAGAGATATCCTTTTGCTCAGGTAGTAAGTCGATAATCGGGTAAGGGGTTGATGGGTCAATTTCTGCAGAATGGGCACCATCTAATCCAACAACGTTACGGGCAAATTCGACAGTTGCAAGCTGCATTCCTAAACAAATGCCGAGGAATGGGACGTTCATTTCTCTTGCAAAACGAATCGCTTCAATTTTACCTTCAATGCCACGATCGCCGAAACCACCTGGTACTAGAATACCATCGACATCTGCTAGGACATCCACAACATTGTCAGCATTTAATTCTTCGGCATTAATCCAACGAATCTCTATATCGGAATCGTAAGCAAAGCCCGCATGTTTTAATGCTTCCACAACAGACAAATAGGCATCTGGGAGCTCAACATACTTTCCAACAAGTCCAATTGTCGTTAATTTAGATAGATTTTTAACACGATTAGCTAAGTCGACCCATTCTGTCATATCTGCAGAACCACAATCTAAACCAAAATGCTCACACGTAATTTGATCCAAATGCTGCTCTTGTAACGATAACGGAATGTGATAAAGTGTATCAGCATCACGACATTCAATGACTGCTTTTTCATCGATATCACAGAAGAGGGCAATCTTCTCTTTCATATCTTGACTTATCGCCATTTCCGTACGAAGCACGATCACATCTGGTTGAATCCCAAGCGAGCGCAACTCTTTTACACTGTGTTGTGTCGGTTTTGTTTTTAATTCACCAGCTGCTTTAATGTAAGGTACTAATGTACAGTGAATATACATCACATTATCTTTACCAATATCACTTTTAATTTGGCGAATCGCCTCTAAGAATGGAAGAGACTCAATATCCCCAACTGTTCCACCAATTTCGGTAATGACAACATCTGCATTCGTCTGCTTACCCGCTTGAAAAACTTTATCTTTAATTTCATTCGTTATATGAGGGATAACCTGCACCGTTCCACCAAGATAATCACCACGACGTTCTTTTCGAATAACCGTTGAATAAATTTTTCCGGTTGTAATATTGCTATATTTGTTCAAATTAATATCGATAAATCTTTCATAGTGCCCTAAGTCTAAGTCTGTTTCAGCTCCGTCTTCTGTTACGAAAACTTCTCCATGCTGATAAGGGCTCATTGTACCTGGGTCAACGTTAATATAAGGGTCGAATTTTTGAATCGTCACCTTTAACCCTCGATTTTTTAATAAACGACCTAATGATGCAGCAGTTATTCCTTTCCCAATCGAAGAAACAACACCACCAGTTACAAAAATGTACTTTGTCACCCTTCATCCCTCTTTCTATGTGAAATAGTATAATTAGTATGGTTTAAAGCCTGTAGTTCTCATGCGCTATTTTTTGACAACTGTATAACTATAATCAACAAACCGACAAAAAGCACGCCTCACCACCACTAAATAAAAGCTTGTATTTCATGGAAACAAACAAAAAGCGTCCCCTAGTTAAAGGGAACGCCGAAATGTCAATTGGTCATTATAGTGCCCAAAACACATTTTACTTATTTGCCTGACCAAAGTCAAGACTATTTATTTTTCCTCTTCTTCGGCATCTTCTTCATCAAACTCATCTCCCTCGAGTCCTTCGTCATCTATTTCATCAAAATCTTCCGAGTCCGCCTCATCAAAATCATCAGCATCTTCTTCAATATCGTCTTCCTCAATATCTGCCTCATCATCGTCTGTAGCAACATCTTCTTCGTAGTCGTCAAAATCATCGTCCTCAAAGGCATCGTCAAGCTCTTCCTCATCCAGGTCATCTTCTTCAATAAAGTCGTCTACCACACTACGCTTTGCTGCCTTTTTCTTTTTCTTTTTCTTCGGTGTAGACGTGATTTCTTCCTCAATTTGCTCGACAGGGTACCAACGCTTTAGTCCCCAAATATTAGAACCAAGCGTTAAAAAACGTCCGTCCGTATTTAAGTCCGTGTAAAATTGGGCCAGATTATCAATTTTCTCTTCTTCTGAGAATCCTTTTAACTTTGCAATTTCATCGAACATTTCTCGAAAGTCCGTTGCTTTATTTTTTTCAATCAACATGAAGTTAGCCATTTCAATCATCGAGATGTACTTAATCTCTTCTTGGCTATAATCTTTTAAGCTCACGGTCCAGCACTCCCTCATATGTATAATTTACGCATTTTATATAGTTAGAGCTTAACTCTCTCAATTTCCGTGTTAAAATTAGGCAAAACTACCGTATAAAGCCTACCATACATTATATTGTTATCAAAATCAAAATGCAATGGATGAGTACGATTCTATCATAGCCAAAAAGCCTCACGCTTAACCCTATTCTAACGGTTTTGGAAAAGAGTGAGAGTACTTGCCACTCAACGGTTAATAAACTGCATGAGACGATCAACCTTTTCTTCCGTTAAATCGCCGGTATTGTCAAAAATAAGAACGTTATCTTGTGGAATATCCCAGTTAATCGTTGGTACGAAATCGACCCGCGTCTCATACGAATCCCAGTTATTCAATTTCCAAGAGTCACGAACCGTACCTCTTTCTTCAATGCGTTCACGTTGCGTATCCATATCATCCAGTGTAACGACAACTACTTTCACATCGACTTCTTTTTCGGTGCGATTGCTATCTGCAATCACTTGCTTGATCCAATCTTCGTTTTTAAGTTCCGCTGTAAACGGGGATATCATGAACACATCTTGTCCAACAGACAGATTTTCAATACAAATATCCTTTGCCGTGTCATATTCCAAATCTCGTAAGTTTTTCTTATAAAAGTCGGAATCACGGTCATTTTTATCCATGTTATTCATTTCTAAAATACTCTCAACGAATCTTCCACCAACCGTATCCCGGTCAATAAACGCACACGGCCGCCTCAGTGCCACCTCACGTGCAACGGTTGTCTTCCCTGTTCCTGCAACACCTACGAAAAATACTAGCTTTTGCACTTTCAAACACCTCTTATCCTATTATAATCTTATATGTATGCTATGTCTTTTCTATGTTATCGCATTCAACCAAAGAACGCACCTGAAAGCAATAATATTTTTGTTATTTTACTTATTATCTTACCAAACGAAAGAGAGTCTGCCCAATCAGACTCTCTTTTAGACGTTTATGCCTCATGACCGAAAACTGACATAGCCAAAATCTCTGCTACATCCATCGTACTGATCGTTTGGTCGACTTGCTTTGCTTTCGTGCCGTCACTAAGCATGGTTAGGCAAAATGGACAAGCAGATGAGATCATCGTAGGATTAACCTTTATCGCTTGCTCGGTCCGCTCGACATTAACCCGTGTTCCTGTTGTTTCTTCCGTCCACATCATGCCACCACCAGCACCACAACACATCGCATTTT
Organism: Aquibacillus salsiterrae; assembly: GCF_028416595.1. Taxonomy (GTDB): domain Bacteria; phylum Bacillota; class Bacilli; order Bacillales; family Amphibacillaceae; genus Aquibacillus_A; species Aquibacillus_A salsiterrae. Next base: position 230,976 of record NZ_JAMQKC010000004.1, read on the forward strand.
CCCTACTTCGTTTCATTTCCACGAGTTCGAGCCCTGGGATACTAGTTAAAATAGCGCGCGGTGGGTCGTAAACATCATTGTAACGACCAAGATAACAGGAGTCATGATAGGTGAGCGTTTGGTTTATCGGCACAGTCGGCTTCAACCTACCTTCGTTTACGAGATCATACAAGATTTCGGTATGATGATATACTTCTGCCTTGAAGCCAAAGTCAGGGTATTCATTTTTAAAAATATTGTATGCGTGCGGATCAATCGTAACAATTTTGGTTACACCGTGTTTCTCAAACTCTTTAATATTTTTTCCAAGCAGCTCTTGGAACAAAAATTCATTGCCGAGCCGGCGAGCTGTGTCACCAGAATTATTTTCCTTATTGCCCAGAATCGCAAAGGAAACGCCAGCCTCATTCATTAGCTTTGCAAACGCCATGGCTATTTTCTGACTACGATTATCATAAGCACCCATCGAGCTTACCCAAAATAAGTACTCGAATGATTGCTCTCTTTTTTTCAACTCCTTCACCGTTGGAATAGGAACACTTGGGTCTAACTCGCGCCAATTTTCCTTGTCACGCTTCGATAGTCCAAACGGATTTCCTTGACGTTCGATATTCATCATTGCTCGCTGTGCATCTTGGTCCATTCTCCCTTCAGTCAACACTAAATAGCGGCGCAAATCAATAATTTTGTCAACGTGCTCATTCATTACCGGGCATTGATCTTCACAATTTCGACAAGTTGTACATGCCCATATTTCTTCTTCGGTGATGACATCGCCAATTAAGCTTGATGAATAGGTAGTTGCTGTTGCAGCAGCCTCTTGCTGTACACCACTAGATATGCTTGTCATTTCCGCTAATTGATTTCCTTTGGTATGGGCAAAAGCTTGCTTTGGTACCCAAGGCGATTTGCCGGTAACAGCTGCCCCTGTTAATGTAAGATGATCACGCATTTTTACAATAAGGTCCATTGGTGACAAAATCTTTCCTGTTGTTGATGCCGGACAGACACTCGTGCAGCGGCCACACTCGACACATGCGTAAAAATCAAGCATTTGTTTCTGGTTAAAATCTTCTATTTTTCCTACACCAAATGAAATATCTGCATCGTCTTCATCGACGTCAAAATTTATCTTTGCTAATTTTCCTGGTGCCGTTTGACGGTTTAAAAATACGTTGGCTGGGGCAGCAAGTAAATGGGCATGCTTTGACTGAGGAACATAAACGAGAAAGGTTAACAGTGTGAGTAAATGGAGCCACCAAGCAACGAAAAATAAACTAGCAGCAGCAACTTTAGGTAAAGGCGAGAAAGCGCTTGCAATTATTGAAGCAATTGGCTCTGACCATGCCAGTTCATTGCCACGCCAAATGATTTCCATTGCATTACCGAATAGGACAGATACCATTAATGTAGCAATAAAAATAAGGACTAAACCTGCTTTAAATCCACGTTTTAATCGTGGCAGCTTTTCGATATAGCGCCGGTAAAACGCCCATATAACAGCAACGATGATCATGGCTGTGACGATTTCTTGAAAAAAAGTGAAGCCTGGATAAAGAATGCCAAGAGGTAAATGGGAGCCTGGCACCAATCCTTTTACAATAAAATCAATAGCTCCGAATTGAACGAGGATAAATCCATAAAACATCATTACGTGAATTGCACCAGATTTCTTATCTTTCAGCAATTTCTTTTGTCCGAAAACATTGATGAGTACCTTCTTAACCCCTTGTTTCACCTGGTGATCATATTCCACTTTCTTGCCAAGTCGGATGTAAGCGAGTCTTGTTTTAACGACTTGAAGAAATAAATACACACCGTAGCTCGTCACAACAATAAATAATAACCAGTTCATGATTAACCATGGATTCATTCTTCTCCTCCTTTTATTAACATGTTAACTACTGTCTTTTAGCTTTTCTTCTAGCTTATTAGCTGCTGATCTTAAGTATACTTTAATTTATGAATGAACATTCAGTCAATATTTTTTTATTCATGTTTTTGCTGACAAAGGGAAACGTAATGCTATTAAAGTAGGAAAGGAGCATTTTTTTGGTACTGATATCACTTGCGATTGTTGCATTGTTTATAGTTCTCTTAGTTATCGATTTCGAGTTAGGGAAACGTGTGTATCAAAATAATCCTCCACCATTTAATTTTAAACGTACACAAGGGGAGTATCAGCTCTTTAAAACTGGAGACGAATTATTTAAAGTTATGTTTGACGACATGAAGCGAGCAAAATCAAGCATCGACATCATGTTTTTCATCGTACGTAATGACGATATATCGAAAAAAATGTATGACATACTTAAACAGAAAGCACAAACAGGGGTAAAGGTGCGCTTGATGGTCGATTTTATTGGAAGTTATTCCTTGAAACGTTCCATTATTGAAGATTTACAGGATCACGGCGTTCAGTTTTTGCGCAGTAATCGTCCGCGTTTTCCATACTTTTTTTATCACCTTAACAGGCGGAATCATCGAAAGGTTGCGATTATTGACAATCGAACCGGTTATGTTGGTGGGTATAATTTAGGCAAAGAGTACCTTGGTGAAGATCCCAAACTTGGACCGTGGCGTGACTATCACTTAAAACTAACTGGTGATATCGTCTTAAATCTAATTGAGGTATTCAACTATGACTGGGAATGTGCGAAAACAGGAAAGAAAGTGACACCAGCCAATAATGGAGAAAACTGGCCGGCAGCAAGAAATGGCTCGATGGAATTAGTCGTTACAGACGGTGGGCAGCTCGAGGATACTTTTGTTGATTGGATTCACGATGCACAGTCTGAAATATTAATTGGAACACCTTATTTTATTCCGAGTAAGCGCATGTTTGCTGCATTAGTAAAGGCGCTCGAGCGAGGCATTACTGTAACGATTATGATTCCGAAAAAAGCTGACCATCCATTAGTTCGCCCCGCAGCTTTTCCTTTTTTAAAAGCATTGTACCAACAAGGGGCAAGCATCCATTTGTATGACCTCGGATTTTATCATGCCAAGGTGATGATTATCGATCAGAAGCTATGTGACATTGGAACGGCTAATTTTGATCGTCGAAGTGTTTTTTTGAATAAAGAAATAAATCCAATCATTGTTAACGACGATACGTTCATACAATCGGTTCGCTCTGCGTATTTTGATGATATTGAAAAAAGTGATATTTTCACACCACAATGGATGAAAGACCAAGCATTGCACACGAAAATTTCAGGTGTCATTGCAAGGTTATTTCGACCACTATTATAGGAGGTTTACCTAGTGAAAGAAGTAATACTCGCACTACTGACAGGTGTAGTAGTCGGTTTTCTATTCGCGATGTTTAAACTGCCAATCCCGGCACCCCCGGCCCTAGCCGGGGTAACGGGGATTGTAGGTGTATATCTTGGATTTAAAGCCTTCCAAGCGGTTGCGCCATTTTTGCAACGGATTTTTTAGATGCTATCTGTTAATTCTTTGTTGGAACAGGAAAGTTGTCAGAACGCTTGTCTGTTCTGACTTTCCCTGTTCGAAAAGAATGTTACCTGAATGTTGCGGTTATTAATTATGAAACGATTCTAAATATTACTCACACGTAGTCATTGTCCATGTCCCAATATCCTGAAACCCGAGTCTTTTATAGATTGCCCCAGCGGCTGGGTTGTCGTAAAACAAGCAGAGTTCCTTTCCTTCCTGCAGGACATCTCGACAAAGCGTTGTCAGACATTTGGTTGCATATCCTTTTTGCTTAAATCCATCACGCGTTGCAACTGCGACAATCATCGCAGACTTACTATTTTCTGCAGCCGTCGATGCGGTCGAAACCATCTGTCCATCTTCTTCGATGTAAACTCCTCGTGATACACCTTTCTTTAGGCTCCGCTTCTTACTCTCTGGGTTAAACATACTATTGCTAAATTCTGCAACAGTCGATAACAATTCACCAAGTCTTTCAACATCGTCTAGATTGATTTGTTTCACCTGATTGGCATCAACAGCAGGTAACTGGTTGGTGGACGTGCATTTTGCATAATAGAATGCTCGCTTGGACGTAATGTTACGGTCTATCCTTCCGTCAAATTGATCGGTAATTTTTTTCAAACCAGACAGTGCCCGGAAATCTGGATCGTTATTGATAATTTCAGCGAAGCCTTCCACATCAAAGGGACCGGGAGCATACGGAATATAATTTTGCTCATACTTTAAAAGAACTGCCGTTAATTGGCCAGCATCATTAAATTCTCCCCACAATTTCTGAAAGTCTTGTTCATACCCAAAAGCCTCGATATCACCGATGATAAATAGATTCTCAGCAGGTTCTTTACCTAATAATTGTTGGCACTGGCTATCATCTTGTTTTGTTAATGGTCGAATCATATAATTCCCTCACTACTAATTTTTCAAGAATGATAACAGAAGCAGTAAAGTTAGTAAAGAACTATTTTTTGATTTATTTCACTTGCGTCCACTTATTAGATATAGGAAAATAGTAGTGTAGTTACTTAGTCTATAAAAAGGGATGAAAGACATGGGCCTCCATTCATTAAGCGATGAAAAGTTAGTTAATTGTTACTATGAAGCATTAAATCTAGATTTAGAACCTGACTTCATTGATTTAATTTTAGAAGAAATTGATCACAGGGGCTTACTGCCAGAGGAGTTAGGCAAAGTAGACTAAAGTCTATTAAGCTTTTAACTATTTTTTTCAAGCCATTCAACTAAGTTGATTCATTTATCTTTTTTTCAAGCCATTCAACTAAGTTGATTCATTTATCTTTTTTTCAAGCCATTCAACTAAGTTGATTCATTTATCTTTTTTTCAATCCATTCAACTAAGTTGATTCATTTATCCTTTTTTCAAGCCATTCAACAAAGTTCAATTCTTTTTCAGTTAATTCTCGTTCTAGCTTTTCCTCGATCTCTTGTTTGAAATTGGACAACAACTCGTTATACTCATCACTCACGATAACCACCCCAGTTCCATTCAATCTTAACTATATATACCACCCTCATTAAAATATAAACATTCAAATAAGAAAAGCGCTCGGAGCCTGAGCTAGACAAATAGAAAAGCACTCCAGAAATCTGGAATGCTTTTTCTACGTTCATTAAGTGGTGAAGCCGGTAATGAATTATCGTTTACATACTTTCAGGTGCACTAACACCAATTAGACGCATACCGTTAGCAAGTGTCAGTTTGACAGCTTCCATTAATGCAAGTCTTGCCTTTGTTCGTTCAGGATGATCCTGGTCTAAAACTTTTTCAGCGTTATAGAAGCTATGAAGATTGGATGCCAAATCAAAGATATATTGGGTTACCCGATGCGGCGTTCTGCTAGTAGCAGCATCAGCAACGACTTGCGTGAATTCACCTAAACGCTTTAACAAATCCTCTTCTTTTTCACTTGTTAATAAGGAACCATCAAATTCTTTACTTACACGGAAGCCTTTGTCCACCGCTTGGCTTAGCATCGTACAAATACGAGCATGGGCATATTGCACATAATAGACTGGATTGTCGTTTGACTGGGAACGAGCAAGGTCCATGTCAAAGTCTAAGTGTGAGTCGCCGGAGCGCATCGAGAAAAAGTAACGCATCGCATCAATGCCAACTTCTTCCATTAACTCTCTTAATGTCACAGCTTTTCCTGTACGCTTACTCATCTTCACCTTTTCCCCGTCCTGGAAAAGATTCACCATTTGGATAATTTCAACCTCCAGTGTATCTGCTTCATATCCAAGGCCTTGAATCGCTGCACGCATTCGCGGAATATACCCATGATGGTCTGCGCCCCAAATATTAATAAGTGTTTGAAAACCTCGGTCCAACTTATTTTTGTGATAGGCAATATCTGGTGTTAAATACGTATAACTTCCATCTTGTTTAATCAAAACACGGTCTTTATCATCACCAAAATCAGTAGAACGGAACCATGTTGCACCATCCTGTTCGTAAATGTAACCTTTGTCTTTTAGTTGATCTAATGCGGGCTGAATTTTAGCCTCTTCATAAAGCGATGTTTCTTTGAACCAGTTATCAAAGTGGACACGAAACTGAGCCAAATCCTGTTCGATTTTACCGAGCTCGTATTTTAAGCCGTACTCACGGAAAAACGCAAGCCTTTCCTCTTCCGCTTTATCAGCCCATTCACTTTTGTATTGTTCCGCTAATTTTTCACCAATACCAACAATGTCCTGGCCGTGGTAGCCATCTTCTGGCATTGACCATTCTTTACCTAATGCTTGCATATAACGCGCTTCAATCGAGATAGCCAAATTATTAATTTGATTTCCTGCATCATTAATATAATATTCACGTTCGACTTGATAGCCTGCTTTTACAAGTACATTGGATAACGAATCCCCGACAGCTGCACCTCTTGCATGGCCAAGATGAAGGTCACCAGTTGGATTAGCGGAGACAAACTCCACTTGCACCCGGCGACCGCCGCCAACATTGGAGGAACCATAGTCATCCCCTTGCGCTAATATAGTTGGAATAAGGTCTGTTAAATAACTATTGTCCATGAAAAAATTAATAAAGCCTGGTCCCGCAATCTCCACATCAGTTATCGATGCCTTGGTGCGGTCAAAGTACTTGATGATGTCTTCAGCAATCGCACGCGGTGCTTTTTTAGCCACTCTCGCTAGCTGCATCGCGATATTTGTCGCGTAATCACCATGAGCTTTATCTTTCGGTTGTTCTAAAATGATGTCCGGTAGCTCTCCTTCTGTAGCAAGGTTTGCATTTAGGACAGCTTGTTTGATTTCTGTTTTTAACGTATCCTGCATTTGTTGCATGATATTCATACGATTGCCTCCTTAAATGTAATGGTTAAACGGTGTCTACGATTTCCTTCGCCGTTTAGTTTTGTCGTATAGCTGATAAACAACTTTCCTTTTCCTTGTTCAAGTTGTTGGTATGTAATTTCGTCTGTATGTGTTTCGATGTGAATACTTCCATAGGCATGACGATAGACATTTTCCGTTCGTTCTTTTTTGCGAAAAACTTGATGCATATCGACTGCACCTGTCCGCTTGATACTTACCTTATCTGGCTTTATTGTAATCAACGCGTTAACATCTTCCTCACCATCTTGATGCTCCGTGAACTTTAGCACCGATGTATTGCCGCGGTAAATATATATTCCCTCTTCTTCTATAACCGTCTTAGCCAATTGCCCTAATTCTCTAATTTCCGTTATCATTTTTATCATTACTGGTAGTTGATTACCTTCCAAACTAACACCCCCAATGTTCGGGATACGAACCTAAGTATAATAAAACCCCACCAGAAAGTACAGTTACGAAAAGCGAAGGGCGCCTTGGTTAGACTAAGGCAGACTACGAAGTGGAGCACAATTTACTACCGTTTGGCCGCTAACAGGGATCAATCGGGCGTTATTAGCCGTCTTTGACTACCGTTTGGCCGTTAACAGGGATCAATCGGGCGTCATTAGCCGTCTTTGACTACCGTTTGACCGTTAACAGGGCTCGATCGGGCGTTATTAGCGGTCTTTGACTACCGTTTGGCCGCTAACAGGGCTCGATCGGGCGTTATTAGCGGTCTTTGACTACCGTTTGTCACTTAACAGGGCTCGATCGGGCGTTAAGAAAAGCGGAAGCGCCTTTGTTAGACTAAGGCAGGCATAAGACAAGACCTGACGTTTTTTACTTTCTTATCTTGCGATGAAAAACGCTTCCTGAGCTAATAAGGAAGCGTTTAGTAGTAGTTAACTTTCATCTTTTGAAGTTCATTAATCGGCAGTTTCACATAGAAGTAGTCACTTTGCTCTTTAATAAAGCGATGGCGGGATTCTTCTAATAGTGCCTTGTCTCCAAGTGCTTTTCCGAGATAATATTGTTGAAACGGCGAAAGCGATTCGAATTCGCTTAACAGTTGAATACACGTTTCCCTATCTCCACGCGCCAAAGCTAGATGAGCTTGTTCCGCTTTATCTGTCGTTGTAATACCATCTGTTACACCATGATATGCTGAAATAAACGGAATGGTAAAATTAGTAATGCCATTAATGGCTGGCATAAGTTCAATCCCGTTAGCAATCGTTAATGCTCGATTAATATGAATCATTGCTTGGTCATAGCTATCAAAGACATAACCGAGCGCCATTAAATTGTTAACTTCAACTTTTTTCCGTAGACTACCAGTTGTATTCAAAATCCGGTAGCCAAATTTACGGGCAATGATCATTTCATTCCGTTTCCAATGAAAAATCACTTGCACCTCATCCAGTCGAATCGAGAATAACTCCTTTAGCAACGGGTCTTCTATATAAAAAATCCTCGTAAATAATTGATCGGCATAGTGCCCGAGATTATTGTATTGTTTCAATTCGAAGTAAGCATAAATATGCATAAAATCACTTAGACATTTTAGCTCGTCTTCGTGAAACGACAACCGCTTTACTTTTTCCAAATAAGCCTTTGTCTTTGTGAAATCATAGGGTTGATTTTTCGTTCGTTTACGATCATAAATAATCTGATAAAACGCTGCCCACCGGTGATTAACCGGGTTTTTTGTCTGAAGATTTTGTTCAATTAATTCTTGGACATCCGAAAGAAACCCATAGGAATAAAGGAACTCTAATCCAATACGTTTGTTTTCATCAGTGCTTGCCGTTAAGCATAACTGTCTCATTGTCTCAATGGCTTTTTGCTGGTCGAGTGTTGCAAATGTTAGTTGATAGACTTGATGAAGCGGGAGCTCTTTGCCATTTATATAGTACGGTTCCCAATGCGAAAAACGGGATTGATTACTAGTCATTTTAGTATCCCTACCATTTCTATTAAGAGCTAAGATGGTATTTTTAATAGAATCCATTCTAACATAAAAAACCGACAATGAGTGTGTAGAAGTTTACTTTATTTTACCCATCCGAGTAAAATTTCTCGGATAAATTTACTTGCTGCGATAACTGTTTGTTCTGTTGGGTCATAAATCGGTGCAACCTCGACTAAATCTGCCCCGACAACATGGACATTTGAATTGGCAATTAGCTGGATTGCTTCTAGTAATTCTTTAGAAGAAATCCCACCAGCCTCAGCTGTTCCTGTTCCTGGGGCGTACGCTGGGTCTAATACATCAATATCAATTGTAACATAAACCTTCTTACCGCTTAACTTCGGCAATATTTCTCGGAGTGGCTTTGCAACCTCATACCTTGCCATATACATGCCACTGTCTTTCGCATAGGCAAACTCTTCCCTCATCCCTGAACGAATACCAAAGGAATAGACATTTTCAGGTCCGATTAACTGACATGCTTTTCGAACTGGTGTCGAGTGTGACAATGGTTCTCCCTCATATTCCTCGCGTAGGTCGGCATGGGCATCCATATGAATCAGTGCCATGTCGGGGTATTTCTCATACACGGCTTGAATAACTGGCCATGATACTAAATGCTCACCACCAAGGCCAAGTGGAAACTTCCCTTTTGCTAAAAGCTGTTTAAGATAATCTTGGATCGTATCAAGACTTCGCTTCGGGTTACCGAAAGGAAGCGGAATATCGCCTGCATCAAAGTAGTTTACTTCCTCTAAATGTCTATCCATGTATGGACTGTATTCTTCTAACCCAAGTGACGCTTCACGAATTCGGTTCGGACCAAACCGCGAGCCAGGTCGAAAGCTTACTGTCCAGTCCATCGGCATCCCGTAAATGACAGCTTTTGCCTCATCAAAATCAGGACGAGACATGATAAATACTTTACCAGAGTACCCTTCATCAAACCGCATCCAAACATCTCCTTTCTATCTTTCAATCAGTTGCTTGCAATCAGTTGCAGATTTACTGATTCCATGCTGAACCTTTATGTTGTCAAGTCTTTAACGAACTTCGGCAGTGCAAAGGAAGCAAAGTGGAGTTCACTCGTATAATAGTTGGTTTCCATTTCAGTAAACCGTTCGTCCTTCACTTTTAAGGGATCATGGATTTTACTCCCAAGGGTAAATGTCCATAGACCGCTCGGGTACGTTGGTATATTCGCTGTGTACAACCGCGTCACAGGAAAAATCTCTTTGACATCGTTGTAGACTTGCTTAATTAAATCAGCTTTAAACCAGGGATTATCAGTTTGTGCAACAAAGATCCCATCGTCTTTTAGCGCCTTAGAAATTCCTGCATAGAAGCCTTTGGAGAACAAATTAACCGCCGGCCCAACTGGCTCGGTTGAATCGACCATGATCACGTCATACGCCTTGTCACTTTTCGCGATATGCATAAATCCATCGTCAACTTTCACCTCAACGCGAGGGTTGTCCAATTCACCGGCAATATCTGGCAAATACTTTTTCGAGTATTCGATGACCTTTCCATCGATCTCAACTAATGTCGCCTTTTCTACTGACTTATGCTTGAGCACTTCCCGAATCACACCACCGTCGCCACCACCGACAACGAGGACATGCTTCGGATTAGGGTGGGTAAACAGCGGAACATGGGCAACCATTTCATGATAAACAAACTCATCCTTCTCCGTTGTCATCACCATACCATCAAGAACAAGCATATTGCCCCACTCTGCTGTTTCAATCATAACAAGCTGTTGAAAGTCGGTTTTTTCTGTATGATATGTTTTATTTACTTTAGCAGTAATCCCAAACTGCTCTGTTTGTTTTTCCGTAAACCATAAATCCATCTAACCAAACTCCTTTACATTGTGTTCGCTTCTGTCTCAATACTTCTATATTTACCAAAATTACCCGTTTCAAACAACGAGAAAGTTTCGATTACGAATAAAAATCCCCTTCCTATGTTTAATTCCCCATCCACTTTCCCATAATGGTAAGAAAAGCGCAAGTCGCGCCTTGCTCAGCCCTGAAAAGCGTAAGACAAGCCTCGTAATGGCGCTTTTTGCCACAAGCATGATCAATATTGTCTTGATTAGGAGTAATAACGATGTTTACAAAGACAAAAGCGATACTAGGAAAAATTGAAAATAAATATGTACGCTGGTCCATTGCAGTTATTTGCTCTTCCGGTCTGCTCGCTGCTATTTTGGTCTTAGGACTTTATTTGTATACCTTCAGTCTCGGTCCACCTTCGTTAGCTAGCAGTCAAAATACAATCTATTACAGTGCTAATGGTCAAGTTATTGGGGAAGAAAACTCTGTTGAAAATAGGTACTGGGTTCCTTTGGATGATATTAGTGATACCCTGATTGAAGCAACACTCCTGACAGAAGACCGTAATTTCTATGAGCATGATGGGTTTGATATTAAACGAATCTTCGGTGCAGCCATTAAGGATATCCGTTCGATGTCAATGGTTCAAGGTGCTAGTACCATCACGCAACAATATGCACGTAACCTTTACCTTTCCTATGAAAAAACATGGAAGCGTAAGTTAAAAGAAGCATTCTATGCGCTACGTCTAGAGATGTTTTACAGTAAGGATAAAATATTAGAAGGTTACTTGAATACAATTTATTATGGGCACGGGGCTTACGGAATCGAAGCAGCTAGTCGTTATTACTTTGACAAGTCAGCAGATGAGTTAACCCTTGCTGAGGCTAGTATGTTAACTGGGATTCCTAAAGGACCTACTTATTATTCTCCGTTACGTAATTTTGACAATGCTAAAGAAAGGCAACAACAGATTTTAACATCTTTATATAAACTAGATGTCATTTCTAAGGAACAGGCAGAAGCTGCTTTACAGACAAAGCTTGCATTTGCTGGCGATAAAGAACGGACCGTCAAGACAGTTGCCCCATATTTTCAAGATGTTGTCGTTAAAGAACTTGCGATTGTTCTAAATAAGACAATTGAAGAAATTAGGTCTGGCGGGTATCAAGTGTATACGACACTAGATATAAACAAACAGAAGGATCTAGAAGGTAGTATTAAAGCTAATTTCCCAAAAGATACCGAACTACAAGTTGGTGCAGTTGCAATGGAACCAAAGACTGGTGCGATTGTGTCTATGGTCGGTGGCAGAAATTATGAGGAAAGTCAATTCAATCGTTCGACCCAAGCAGCTCGTATGCCCGGTTCATCGTTCAAACCATTCCTGTACTATGCAGCATTGGAGAACGGTTTTACCGCAACGACAACACTGATGAGTAAGCCAACCAATTTTGAATTAGCAAACGGAACCGTTTATCAGCCAAGTAATTATAATGGGTATTACGCTGACAAACCAATCACACTCGCACAGGCGCTTGCTTTATCCGATAATATTTACGCGGTTAAAACAAACCTATTTGTCTCACCCGAAACACTAGTTAAAACAGCTAGGAAATTCGGGATTAAGAGTAAGCTTGATCCTTATGCTTCACTAGCGCTCGGAACAGCGTCTGTCACCGTCAGAGAGATGGTCACCGGTTATAGCACACTCGCTAACGGTGGAAGGAAAGTTGAGCCTTATACGATTGAAAAGGTGACTGACGCCAAGGGAAATGTGCTTTATAAACGTAAACAAAAGAAGGAAAAGCAAGTGTTAGACCCGAAGAAAGCATTCATTTTGGCCAATCTGATGACAGGGATGTTCGATGAGTCATTAAACGGCTATATGCGAGTAACAGGCGCAACGATTGCCGATCAATTGAGTAAAAATTACGCAGGCAAATCAGGAACAACGAAAACGGATAGTTGGATGGTTGGCTTTAGCCCTAGTTTAGTAACAGGCGTATGGACCGGTTATGATCAAAACATTCCAATCACGAAAGTAAAGGAACAAGGTATCGCCAAACAAGTATGGGCAAGCTACATGGAAAAAGCACATGAGGATATTCCATTCAAAGCATTTAAGGTACCTGACGGGGTTGTTGGAAGATACATTGACCCTGCTTCAGGTAAACTGGCCACACCATACTGTAAAAACCAGCGCCTCATGTATTTCGAAAAAGGAACAGAACCTACCGAGTATTGCAATTTGCATACGAAAGAAACATCTGATGAAAAAGTTGACCAACCAACTAACAACGAACCAACCAAAGTAAAAGACTCGTTCTTCAACCGTATTCTAAATTGGTTCCGCTAAGCTATTAGGGGGTGATTGATAGGCATAACAAAACCTAGCAATCCTCCCCTTTTTTAGTGACAGACAAAGAAAAAGGCCGGAATAAATTCCGACCTTTTTCTTTGTCCTAGTAACACATGTATGAAACCATGTGTAGTAATTGTACAAATTCCTAAAGCAAATCACAAGATATTTCGAAAAATTCCTTCTTTGTTCACAAATTGTTCACATTTTCGGTAGTGCAGCTTTTAACTCATCCGAAGAATTTTCCCAATAATCGGCATTGAAATCACGTAAAAAGTCACCAAGTAATCGCTTCGATGCTTCATCCATATCCTCGACAATGACTTTGCCTTTTAACGATTTATCCAATCGGTTGACATGCTCTGGCATCGACTTGTACGCGCGTTTAATCGACCGATCGACGCGAAGCTCACACCCTGTTACCCCGTGATAATACGGCCCGTTTTCATTACGGTGTACTGTTACCCACACAATCCAATAGAGCTTTCCATTTGGCACTGCATCCTTATCAGGTAAAAACTTGACCCTCCTTTCTATATCGCTCCTTGCATGCATTGCAGCCATATCAATGTAGGCCCTCTGTTCATTTGGGTCAACGATAACTGGCGAAACGTTTTCTAGACTGATTGAACCTATACCATAGCCACCATGGCCATCGGTTGAATCATCTTTCATTATTGTAAATGCATTATTTTTTTTCTTCTTATTTGAGGAATCTTCCATCGTCATTACTACGCCTCCTTATCTTCCTTACACCTTGACGAAAAAGTCTTGATGCTAGTATCCTCGCCATATATTCCCTATAATAACCATTGTAGGCAAATAAAGCAGAAACTTCAATTAGGAGGAATTGGCCATGCCATATGTGACAGTCGAAATGCTACCAGGTCGCACCGATGACCAAAAAAAGGCATTAATTGAAAAAGTAACCGATGCCGTTGTAGAAACAACCGGCGCCTCACGCGAGAAGGTAGTTGTATTCATTGAAGAAATAAACAAGCAACATTACGGAGTAGGCGGTAAACGATTGGTTGACTAACAAAGAAAAGCGTAGGCGCCTTGGTCAGGCCCGACAAGCTTAAGCAGAAAATCTATGTGTCGCTCTTTGACACAAAGATTTTTTGCCTTAAGACCTCGAGGGGCTAGGCGCTGGAGCTAGACAATAAGAAAAGCGTAGGCGCCTTGGTCAGACTAAGGCAGGCTGGCGCGCAAAAACGCATGGATTATATTTCTAATCCATGCGTTTTTAATTAAAATTTATGTTCGATTATTGCTATTGCTTCTGCTTACATTCTTCGATAAATGCCCATGCTTCTTTCATATCTTGCTCGGTATAATTTTGTTTCTTTTTTACAATCTGTACCTTTTCTTCAACCTCTTGTTTGGAGAGGTGGTCAAAATATAACATCGTTGAGACGAGTTCTAAAAAACGCGAACTTCTCTCCTTCATCACTTTAATTCGTTCATCGATTACAGGCAATTCGACAATCGAGTGCTGCAGAAACTCCTCTCCTTGTTCTGTCACCTGATAGCGGTATTGATAGTAGTTTTTCTCCTTTTCCTTCACCTCAGAGATAAAACCTAGGTTGCATAGTTCCTCGACACGAAGCGTTAACTCTTCCGAATAAGGACCATAGAAATGAAACTCATATTTTTCCTCAAACGGGACTCCACATTTTTTCAATATGTAAATCATCTTTTGCAGCTTTTTGCGCCCGACGACTTCTTCTGATGCTTTAAAAAACTTCATTATTTTTGCATGATTGGTTAACACAAAATAACATCCCCTATCTCTTGAAAACTAATCATCTCTTTATTTGTTTACAAATTCCTAACTTGATCGCAATCGCTTTTTCGTAGAATCACTACTCCTCAATAGCCATAAACTGTACTTGTAGTAACAATATGTTAAAAAATAAGCTTTGAATTAAAAAATCATTTATTCATTGTGTTAGTCAAATAAAATCGTTAGCATTTTCTTTTTCAAATCACTATCATCCGGCAAAGCCTCGACAAAATCAAGTGGAAAATATAACTTGTGGTCTGTCCGTTTTTTTCCAGAGATCGCTTCAACAATGTCTGACTGCCGCGAAAGTTCACGTAGGTCGCCACCTGGCATTAGTAAATGAATGGGTAGCCGCTCTCCCTCTTCACCGGGTCGATAAAAGTCATATGGCAAATCAGATGAAGAATCAATAACCAAATAGTACTCTGGGTCAATCCCAGCATCCGAGAACAAACGGTATAGCTCCATCCACTCTTTCATTTGTAAATTAGGGTTAAACTCAATGTACTTAAACAAGTGCCGATTACTAAATCGCTCACACAAATCACTCAAAATCGGGTCTTCCTCATCGGCCCACATTTGGAAATAGTAAAGCACGACTGGCTCATCCAGCCTTAAATAGTCACTTAACGATACTTCCCCTTCAAAAAAAGATAAAAAATGGGTCGGCTGTAAGGCAAACTGATAGTTATTATCAAATAAATATTTCGCACGATGTAAAATTTTCGATAGAATAACCTCTGCACTTCTCGTTACAGGGTGAAAATATACTTGCCAATACATTTGGTAACGACTCATAATATAGTCTTCAACAGCATGCATTCCGCTTTCTTTGACGACAACTTGGTCTTCCGTTGGTCGCATGACGCGAAGAATCCGTTCCATGTCAAAATGGCCATAGCTAACACCAGTAAAATAGGCATCACGCTGCAAGTAATCCATCCGGTCGGCGTCAATTTGACTAGAAATAAGACTAACGACTAATTTATCCTGATACGTTTTATTAATAACATCCGCTACCTTTTGCGGAAAATCGGCACTAACCCTCGCTAGAATTTGATTGATATGGGTATCCCCTAAGACAATCTCGCGGGTGAAGTCTTCATGGTCTAGTTTAAACACCTTTTCAAACGAATGGGAAAACGGTCCATGACCTAAATCATGCAACAGAGCAGCACAAAGACAAAGCAGTCGTTCCTCTTGGTTCCAATCAGGACGTCCCTCAAAATTGGCAATAATTCTTCTTACAATTTCATAAACACCGAGAGAATGATTAAATCTACTATGCTCTGCACCATGGAAGGTTACATAGGAGGTACCAAGCTGTTTAATTCTACGTAAACGTTGAAATTCTGGAGCACCGATTAAGTCCCATATCACTTGGTCCTTGACATGAACATAGCGGTGGACTGGATCTTTAAATACTTTTTCTTCGTTTAATTGCTCATCTTTATAGTGCATCGTATGATCCTTCCTGTCATGTTTTAGCAAGTATTATTCTATCAAATATATTCTTCCCCCATTATATAATAGTTTTGCAAGAGAAAAAATGGCTTTTCACAGAAAAGGTGCTTCTCTGGTATAATGAGAAGCGCCACAAAATGAAGGAGTACAGACAATGAGCGATTGGAAAAACTTTTTTAATAAATCTCACATTCGATATATTGATGATAGTGACCCAACCCAACTATCTTCTGCGATGGAATCCTTTGCATCAGACGACGCGCTTGCTATTTCGGTTGGTTCAGGACAATCTGCCCCTGCAATGCGGCTTTGGGTCCACGACAAAACAATCGTGCTCGGAATCCCTGATGCGAAGCTTCCTTACGTTGACGACGCCGTTAAGCTATTACACACCCTCGGTTATAATACAGTCGTCCGTAATTCCGGTGGCCTTGCCGTGGTGCTCGATACCGGTGTTCTTAATCTATCGTTTATCCTACCTGACGTGAAAAAGGTAGCAATTCGAACAGGGTATGAAGCGATGGTTCATTATGTCCAGGAGCTTTTCCGTGACCTGACTGACCGGATTGAAGCATTTGAGATTGTCGGTTCATACTGTCCTGGTGACTATGATTTAAGTATTGATGGGAAAAAATTTGCTGGAATCTCTCAACGCCGCGTCAAAAATGGAATTGCGGTACAAATCTATCTTTGTGTCGAAGGGGATGGCGCTTGGCGAGCAAAGGTCATTCAAGCCTTTTACGAACAGGGGTTGCGAGGTGAGGCTGGTGTGTTTAACTATCCTACAATTGAACCGAATACAATGCAATCTTTATCGCAGTTAGTTGGTGTCAAGCTGTCCGTCAACGATGTAAAAAAGCGCATTCTAGACTCATTAACAGACTATCCTATTGATACCGCTCGTTTGCACGGTCAAGAGTTGGTTGATTTTGAAAAACGCAAAATACAAATGATCGAACGAAACAAAAAAGCCCTCGGACTTATGACCCCGAAGGGCTAGGGGCTATCCAGGAGTTACTTAACTCCTGGATAGCCCTTTGCTCTTCTTAAGACTTTCCAATCACACTTTTTTCAATTCGGTAATTCTCAAGCGCCCGCCAATCAATTTCATAGCCAATCCCAGGTCGGTCCGGAATGACTACTTGTCCATTCTCAAGCGTAACTTTAGGTTCGATAATATCTTTATCAAAGTAGCGATTTGATGCAGACGTATCGCCCGGCAAGCGAAATTGCGGTAACGTCGCAAGCGCGATACTATGAGCACGACCAATTCCCGCCTCAAGCATTCCACCGCACCATACTGGCACATCGTTGCTTTTGCAGTAGTCATGGATTTTTTTTGCTTCGGTAATACCACCAACACGCGCGACTTTCATATTGATAATGCTACAACTCCCTAAAGTGAGTGCTGTCCGGACATCGGAAAACGTGTGGATGCTTTCGTCTAAACAGATCGGTGTGTCAAGCTGACTTTGCAATGTTGCATGGTCGATAAAATCATCATGGCCGAGTGGCTGTTCAATCATTTGTAGGTTAAACGCATCGAGTTCTTTTAGGCGAGGCAGGTCATGTAACCGGTAAGCTGAATTTGCATCGGCCATAATTGGGACAGTTGGAAACGCGCGTCGAACTGCTGCGAGCATCTCGACATCAAAGCCCGGCTTAATTTTTAATTTCACTCGCTTATAACCCTCTTCCACATGATAAGCAATGGTATCGAACAACTCATTCATCGATGGCTGAATGCCGATACTAACCCCAACATCAACCGCTTTTTTGGTACCACCAAGCGCTGTAGCAAGTGGTATTCCTTGTTTTTTGGCAAAAACGTCCCAAATAGCGCCTTCTAATGCTGCTTTCGCCATGTTATTTCGTCGCACTACTTCAAATTTCGCTGCGACTTGGTCTGGATGGTCTAGTGGTACGTCTAACACAAGCGGGATAAGAAACGCTTCGAGTACATGTTTATTCGTCTCGACCGTTTCCTCGGTGTACCAAGGTGTAGGAAATGAAGCCGTTTCCCCAAAGCCTCGCTCGCCACTTTCATCGACTACTTCAATTATAAAAAAATCTTTGTTACGAAAGCTTGCCAAGTTAGTCGTGAACGGCTGCTTTAATTCCATGTTTAATCGATGTAAAATTACTTGCTTAATTAAAATCATAACGTCCCTCCAATCACCCTCATTTTACCGAGCGCATTGCTAATAAGTAAATATGGCGCGTAATGTTTTTGATAGTGACATTTCACCTTGCTCTCTGGCTCCATTCACCTGCTATGACTGAAGTGAAAGAGCTCAAGGGGTGACCCCCTGAGCTCTGTTAAGCTGTCACCTTATAAAGATTGGGCAGCTGTGATTATTGCTAGATTAAACACATCGTCAGAGTTACAACCACGCGACAGATCGTTTACCGGCTTGTTTAACCCTTGTAAAATGGGACCGACCGCATCGAAGTTCCCTAAACGCTGGGCGATTTTATACCCAATGTTACCTGCCTCAAGTCCTGGGAAAACAAATATATTCGCATCCCCTTGAATAACAGAATCCGGGGCTTTCTTTTGTGCAACTGATGGTACAAAGGCCGCATCGAACTGGAATTCTCCATCGAGGACTAGGTCTGGATTTGCTTCTTTAGCAATGGCAACCGCGTTTGACACCTTTTCTGTTTCTTCAGATTGAGCAGACCCTTTTGTTGAAAAACTAAGCATCGCCACTCTAGGGTCGATATCGAACAGTTTAGCTGTTTCAGCACTAGCAAGCGCGATCTCTGCTAAGTCTTGACTGTTAGGAGCAATATTGATAGCACAATCAGCAAACACGTACTTTTCCTCGTCGCGGACCATAATAAATACACCAGAAGTCTTCTTCATTCCAGGCTTTGTTTTAATGATTTGTAATGCAGGACGTACAGTGTCTGCTGTAGAATGCGTTGCACCACTTACTAGCCCGTCTGCTTTATCCATATATACTAACATCGTCCCGAAGTAATTTTCGTCTAGTAAAAGCTTGCGCGCGTCTTCCTCAGATGTCTTGCCTTTTCGACGCTCTACAAAGCTCGTTACCATTTCATCAAACTCGCTGTAGCTTTGTGGGTCGATAATTTCTGTGTTAACGATATCAACGCCAACTTCTCGCGCTTTCTGTTGTACTTCTTCTTCTTTTCCAATTAGTACAGGTACTAAAATTCCCTCTGCACCCAATGCACTTGCAGCTGTTAAAATACGTTCATCTAAACCTTCTGGGAATACAATACGTCTAGCATTA
Organism: Aquibacillus salsiterrae; assembly: GCF_028416595.1. GTDB lineage: Bacteria > Bacillota > Bacilli > Bacillales > Amphibacillaceae > Aquibacillus_A > Aquibacillus_A salsiterrae. The sequence goes on from NZ_JAMQKC010000004.1 coordinate 250,480, forward strand.
TCCTTTAATTGGTCTTTTAATTTATCAAATAAATCGCTCATGTTTTATTCCCTCCAAATCATTTCTGTACTATATGATACGACTTTTTGTGTAATAATGAAAGTGATAGATTGCACATTTTTTCACTTACATTAAAACGTCTAAGTATGATGCTTCATCAAGTTTCCGTTACCCTTGTTATGACAAGATTTCCAGTAACTAGTCATGTCTTAAAAAGTTTGTCGGAATCTTGACAATTTATAATTTGAACTATTTTACAGGTCTTGCATAATTAGCAGAAAAGTAAGGCAGGCCTAGTGTTCTCGCCATGTAGAAGGGATAAACTGCTTTATTTCATCACCTGTGATTATCTTTCCCTAAATATGTTATATTAAAAACAACCGTAAATAGGAACCGACACACAAAGGAGCGAATTTAAGATGCCAGAAGCAGTAGAAACAATGGATGGTTGGTATTGTTTACACGACCTACGCACGATAAATTGGACCGCTTGGAAACAAGCAACCGATTCAGAAAGACAAGCAGCAATATCTGAGTTTCAAGATCTAGTCGAAAAGTGGGAAGGTGTAGAAGAAGCAAGGAATGGTAGTCACTCCGTTTACTCGATTTTAGGGCATAAAGCTGATTTGTTTTTGATGATATTACGCCCAACGATGAAGGAACTTGCTGAAATTGAATTAGAATTTAACAAATCCAAATTAGCTGAATTCACGGCTCCTACATACTCCTACGTTTCCGTTGTCGAGCTGTCTAAGTATATGGCAAAGGAAGGCGAAAATCCTGAAGAAAGCCCAAGTGTTAAAGCTAGACTAAAGCCACGGTTACCAAAGTGGGAACATATGTGTTTTTACCCAATGGACAAGCGTCGCGAAGGTAACGATAACTGGTACATGCTACCGATGGACGACCGTAGAAAGTTAATGTATGAACACGGGTTGACCGGACGGAAATATGCCGGAAAAGTTCGCCAAATCATTACTGGCTCAATGGGCTTTGATGATTGGGAGTGGAGCGTTACGCTGTTTGCACATGATGTGCTTGATTTAAAAAAACTAGTCTACGAAATGCGCTTTGATGAAGTCAGTGCTCGCTACGCTGAATTCGGTGCGTTTTATGTAGGAAATGTCCTTTTGAAAGATAATATCCCTTCCTTTTTGCACGTATAAGAAATAATAGGTTAACCGTATGGATTGTGCCCCTTCCATGCGGTTTTTTTCTATTTTGTTTTCCCAAAGTGTTTCTTAAACCGAATCTTCTTCAAATTACTTTCTCGACTTTCAAGGAATATTTCTATCTAAATACCCATATTGATGCTATAACACTACCTAGCCAAACTTTTCCCAATAAATTTTATAATATTTATCATCTTTTCGATTAGGATGCATACCTATAGGTATTAGAATATGTGCGCTTATTAGCACATAGCTCTCCATCTTGCTTTCCAAGAGAGGTGACAACATGGCCGTTATACAGCATACGGAGGAAGATGTAAAATTGCTTGCTCGTCTAATGAGGGCTGAAGCTGAAGGGGATGGCGAACTAGGCATGCTGATGGTTGGTAACGTTGGTGTGAACAGGGTTCTTGGAGACTGCTCCGATTTCACAAAGATTAGGAATCTCAGGGAAATGGTGTTTCAAAGCCCAGGCGGATTTGAAGCAACCCAGAAAGGTTACTTTTACCAACGTGCGAGAAAACAAGACATCGACTTAGCACGCAAGGTGATTAATGGACAGAAACAGAACCCTGCTAGTAATTCACTTTGGTTTTTCCGGCCGGAAGGGAGCTGTCCTGCCCAGTGGTTTGGACAATGGAATTCTGGTCGCTATAAATCTCACTGTTTCTTTAATCCAACAGAATCAGAATGTCCAAGAGTATATTAAGTTACCATTAGTAGCTGGAACTGCCACTGTGGGGAGCTTTACATTTTAAGGGTGTCTAGTAAAAAGTTATTCCCCATGTGTGGAAGTTATAAAATACTAGCTTTTACAACCATGAAAGGAGAGGTTTCGAACATGAGTAATGAAGAAAATCGCAACCAACCACAACAAGGGTATTATCCAGGCTACACCCCTGGTGCTCAAGGTGTACCAGGAGCAGAACCCGTTGCTGGAGCAGGCTATAATCCAGTCCCAGGGGTAGATCAAGTTGGCGGTGCAGGCTATTATCCAGGATATGGTTACAATCCATATTATCAACAAGTACCATATGGCTATCAAGCCGGAGGGCAATTTCCACAAGTACCAAATGCCCCTCAAGCACCAGTTTCAGAAGTTCCAGGTATGTTGCCGACAGAGGAATCTTACATTGAAAACATACTACGTCTAAACAAAGGCAAGGTCGCAACAGTATACATGACCTTTGAAAACAACGATCGTTGGAATGCAAAGATTTTTAAAGGAGTACTGGAAGCTGCTGGTCGGGATCATATTATTCTGAGTGATCCAGAGACAGGAAGACGTTACTTATTATTAATGGTTTATTTAGATTACGTCACTTTTGATGAGGAATTAAATTACGAATATCCTTATGGTGCTCCAGGCTTAGCAGCTTACCCTCCAAGATAATTCGTAGTGAACCCTTGCTGTAAATGCGGCAAGGGTTCTTTTATCCTTAAACGTGCTTTAATCAAAGATAAGAAGTATAAAAAAATCCAAGAGCTGTCTAGCTTCGGCGCCTAGCCCCTCGAGGTCTGACCAAGGCGCTTCCGCTTTTCTAGGTTGCCTCTAATCCTAAAAGAAGGAGGTTTGACGATGCGACATCCCTATAAAAAATTTGCACAATTACAGTTATTCATGATCGTCGTTACTGTGTTCGTTGGTGTCTTGGCACTCGCTTATCAACATTTGTTTCTTGCCCTGTTAACATGTATTTTCTTAGCACTAAGTTTCCTCTTTGAGGCATTGGTTGAGCTGAAGAGAGGCAGGACATACTTGTTTGGCCAACAATTACTTCGAGCGATTATCATCATTATCTTTGTTAGTTTTATTTACTTTAAATAAATTTCATTATCGCATACCCCAACACAACCCAGCCGATTAAAAAGGCCACGCCGCCGAGCGGTGTAATCATCGCAAAGGTTTTGATCCCTGTCGGGGCATAAATATATAAACTACCGGAAAACAGAATGATTCCAGCTAAGAAAAACCAGCCAGCTGTGGCAAAGTTAGTCCCTTGGTATTTCGTTAACAATAAACCAATGATAAATAATGCGACCGTATGAAACATCTGGTAATTAACAGCCTTCTCCCAAGCTTTTAACGCCTTTTCTGGTATTTTCCCATCTAGCCCATGCGCCCCAAATGCACCTAACGCAACAGCAAGAAAGCCGTTAATAACGGCAACTAACAAAAAAAATTTCATTATACTTCCCCCATTTAATTAAAAATCAAAGATTGAATCTCCATTTGCCTCTTCGTCTTTACTTGTGGATTTTGGTTTTGCTAAACCAACGTCCCCCATCATAGCACGTAATTCGATTTTGTCCTTGCCTACTTCTGATTCCGTCTTCCCTACCCCTTGTCCTTCTTCCTCTAAAACTAAATCACAAAGCAATTTCACTGCTCGGACACGCTCTCGTACCGTCACTTCTTTTCCTGCTTGTGAAAGGGCCTCGTCTATCTCTTTTTTCATTTTCCGTAAGACTGCTTCATAACTAATAGCCATCATTGTCACCTCCCGAGCAAATTGATTTTGATGGTTACTAAAAATTGGTTATGACTATTACCTACCCTATCATAATGTTTTTACTTAGGAGTGTTCAAGTGTGAACAGGAAAATTAGATAGCATCGATTAAATGCTTATTAAAAATGGCATCTAAAAAACTACCACAAGTCAAGGGTGCCTTTGTGATAGTATCAGATGCCATTTGTATATGTATTAAATTCCTTTATGATTATGCTTTTAATTTCTGTTCTTCTCTATGCTGTTCATAGAGCCAGACTAAAAAGTCCCATTCTTTTTCGTCTACTGTTCGATTTAGCTTTTCTTCAATACTTTTCACAAAAGAAGTGAAGTTTTCCATGACATAATCCCCCTAAGTTCTAGCAAACGCATCCCATTAAAACGCTTACTATACAATTTCATTTTAAACTTAACCGTTCCAACCAATCAATCAAAAGTGTAAACAGACACAGAAATTGTTTCATTTTACCTAGTGAATTTTGCTTATATAATTTAAAAAAATTGGTTATTTTTACAAGTAATTCTGTGAACGATATACCCACATGGATAAAATATTAAACCTTTTTTTTAGTATTTTTAACTAATTAATTTTTCAAATCAATATGTAGAAAAAAACTTAAAAATTCAGTCAATATATAGGTCACTGCACAAAGCTAGACAGTAGTATACTCTTCGTGATCAGCGAGTTGTTTTAGAGGGTTGTTTTTAAGAAAAGTCGTTTAACCGTTGGATGCGCTCGCTCGGGCATGTATATCGGGGTTTGTTACCGTTTACCGGAAAGGCTATCCTTTTTTCATTATAGATGGTAGGTGGTTTCTTATCTTGTAACAAAAGCGAAAGTCGCGCCTTGCCCACCCTTGAAAAGTAGATGGGGACGGTTTATTGCCCCCATAATAATAACAGACTTGTTACGCTTTCTTTTTTGTCTCTTTTTTCTTTTTAACCGGACTTTTTGGTTTCGTAAGTTTTTTCGTTGACTTTTCTTCTTGCACTTCAGCAACATCGTTCGTATCTTTCTTAATGATTGTTTTCTTTTTGGTCGCTGCTTTTTCTGGTGCTTCTTGCTTTGCGCGGTCTAAAGACGCTTCTAATGCCTCCATAAGATTTGTTACGTTCGTTGGAGCTGTTTTATCTTTAGCCGTCGTTACCTCTTCATTGTTTTTCTTTGCTTCAATTAATTCTAATAATTGAACACGGTATTGATCTTGATACTTTTCCGGGTCAAATTCAGTTGATAGTTGATCAATTAACATTTTGGCCGTTGCTAGCTCTTTTTCCGGAATGTCTGTTTCAGCTGGAACGTTCGGAACATCTTTGACATCGCGAACTTCATCAGGGTAGTGGATTGTTTCCGCAACGAGTGTGTTACGATAAACACGAATGGCCGCTAATTGTTCTTTTGAACGAATCATCATTCGAGCTACCCCTATCTTGCCCGTTTCTTGTAGGGCCTCCCTTAGTAACGTATAGGCTTTCGCACCACCCTCATTTGGTGACATATAGTAGCTTTTTTCAAAATAAATTGGATCGATTTCTTCCAACTGAACAAAGTCAACAATTTCCACTGCTTTTTCCCCATGTTCTTGTTGGATTTCAGCCAAGTCTTCATCAGATAATACGACAAATTTATTTTTAGCATACTCATATGCGCGGACAATTTCTTCTTGTTTTACTTCTCGGTCACAGACAGGACAAACTTTTTCATATTTGATTGGGGATTGACATTCATCATGTAATTGACGCAGCTTCACATCTTTATTCTCGGTTGCTGCATGCAATTTGACTGGAATGTTGACTAAGCCGAAGCTTATCGTACCTTTCCACATTGTGTGCATTCGTCTTATCCTCCTTTTCGCTTAGTTTGGCGGCTTTTTTACTTTTTATCCTTTGCTCTAAACATTGCAGACTCGCTCCTACGAGTATAACTCTCGACTAGCGGTGAAAACTAAGAAGAGAGGTGTTTAGCTTATGATGCAACCAAAACCGAGTGAAGCAATTCCTAAAGGAAAAGAGTGGTGTTACGAGGTTAAATATGATGGTTTTCGTGCTCGTTTACACTGGGATCAGCACTCGATAACATTGATAAGTAGGAACGGAAAAGATTTAACGAATAACTTCCCTGAGATTATTGCCTATTGTCAACAAAAAAGCGACGAAGTAATCGAGCTTCTTCCGCTTCAATTTGATGGAGAAATTGTCATTCTTAATACAAAATTTCAAGCCAATTTCGAACACTTGCAACAGCGTGGCCGGTTTAAATCTGCTGAGAAAATTACACGTGCCGCCACTCGCCGGCCAGCCCACTTTTTATGCTTTGACATACTTCAAATAATGGGAAAATCACTTGTGAATCTGCCGTATCAACAACGGAAAAACAAGTTGAAAGAAACGTTTTGTGCATTACATTTAGATTTAACCATCAGTTGGTACCACCGGTTAGGATTTGTCGCAGAAGATAGTAAAGCAGACGAGATTTGGCAAACACTTTTTGATCATCTCGGTGAGGGGATAGTTGCGAAAAGGTTAGACAGTAACTACACGGAAGGCAAAACACATGGCGATTGGTTTAAAATAAAAAATTGGCGTGTCATAAGTGGTATTTTAACAAGCTATCACCAGGAAAATGGGTATTTCTCTGTAGCTGTTTACGGCAAGGATAAGCTTGTCACCGTTGGCAAATTTAAACATGGTTTAGAAGGAGAAGCGCTTACAACAATAAAACAATTACTCCATACAAAAGGAATAAAATCCGGCAACACCATCCACCTTCCCCCAGCCATTTGTGTTGATATCCATTGTTTAGGATTTAGTGAAGGGGAGTTCCGTGAACCACAATTTAAACAATTCCGTTTCGACCTTGAACCAGAAGCATGTACGGTGAAACTAGTAAAGGATAGTTTATCCCAATTTCCAGCAACGATTACGTTAACAAAGCAAGCAAAAATTTTTTGGCCAGAATCAGGTACGACAAAAGGAGATTTGCTACGGTACATTAGGCAAATTGCTCCGTACATGGTTCCTTTTACACGGAATAAGGCGCTGACTGTGATTCGTTGTCCTGACGGGGTCAATGGTGAATTTTTTTACCAGAAGCATCTACCAGATTACGGGCCTGACTATGTTGGGGGGATGAAGCAAGGGGAGGAAATCTTACTGCACGCCGGAAGTATAGATGCCCTCGTTTGGCTTGCTAACCATGGTGCAATCGAATATCACGTTCCCTTCCAACTCATGGGTGAATCTATCCCAAACGAAATTGTGTTTGATTTAGACCCGGCAAGCATTGATGACTTTGATGTCGCTGTCTATGCAGCAACGTTATTAAAAACCATGCTAGATCAATTTAAGCTAAAATCGTTCGTTAAAACTTCCGGCAACAAAGGGATGCAGGTTTACGTCCCGATTCAAAAGCAAAGTATGACTTACGAGGAAACGGCCGCATTTACACAAAGCATAGCCTTTTTACTTGAGAAGCAGCATCCTGACCTTTTTACAACAGAGCGTCTTAAAAAGAATCGAAATAACCGGTTGTACATCGATTATATTCAGCATGGCAAAGACAAAACATTGATTGCCCCTTATTCACCAAGAAAGACAAAAGAAGCTACTGTCTCGACACCACTTTTTTGGGAAGAAGTAACGAGCAACTTAACACCCACAGCATTTACCGTAAACAATGTTGTTGCACGGGTGAAAGACCAAGGCTGCCCCTTCTCAAGTTACGAGGAAGCAAGAGACACACAAGACTTATCTGTAGTAAAACAGTTCTTAAGTGAAACATAACAAAAGCGCAAGGCGGGCTTAGCATACGTTAAGCTAGACAGCTCCAAAAAAAACTAAAGGGGGGCATGATTTAATCACTGCCCCCCAAGTTTTACGCTTATTCAAATGTTATTGCCCAGTTTCCATCTCGAAAAATTTCCTCTTTTTTCCCATCCTTCGTAATTCCATCAATCGTTAACATTGCTGAGCCAATCATAAAATCTTCATGAATTAAACTGTCGTTAACACCATGCTTATCCATTTCTGTTTTATTCATTTCAGGACCATTCGCAATATTGGTCGGATATGCCTTGCCTAATGCTAAGTGGCACGATGCATTTTCATCAAAAAGTGTGTTAAAGAAAATAATATTGGACTGAGAAATTGGTGACTGATGTGGTACTAGTGCAACTTCACCTAATCTTCTTGCCCCATCTTCATCGGTATCGAGCATGTTCTGTAACGCTTCTGCCCCTTTTTCAGCAGAAAAATCAACTACTTTTCCATCTTTAAACGTTAAGGTGAAATTTTCAATTAAATTCCCACCATAGCTTAACGGTTTTGTACTTGTTACAGTTCCGTTTACCCCATATTTATCAGGCATCGTAAATACTTCTTCTGTAGGCATGTTTGGGTTAAACTCTGTTCCCGCAACGGATGTTGTTGAGCCACCGTGCCAAATATGGCCTTCAACCAGATCGATTGTCAAATCTGTTCCTTCCGCTTGATAAATAAGCGATTTATATTGCTTTTTATTTAAATAGTTACGTGCTTGTCGCAATGTCTCGTTATGTTGTTTCCACGCTTCGACAGGGTTTTCTTGATCGACACGACAAATCCGGAATATTTCCTGCCATAACTTCTCCTTTGCCTCTTCGCCCAGAAGGTCTGGGAAAACCTTTTCTGCCCATGCTTTTACCGGATAACCAACAATCGACCAGGTGATTTTATCATTCATTATGTAGTCGCGGTATTCACTTAATGCTGCTGCACTCGCCTTATTCACTGCTGAAATACGTTCTTGTTCTACCCCTTTTAACAAATCAGGGTCTTCCCCGTAAATCGTAAGGAGACTATACCCGTCTTTCACCATATCCTCTAAGCCTTGCACCCGCCATTCCGGAAAATTTTCTAGCACATCCATTGCAGCATGTTTCATCTTTTGATATGTCATTGTTCCATCATTCCATTCAACATGGACATTCTTCGCGCCGGCAGCATATGCTTCTTTTACAACGAGCCGGGCAAATTCGGCAGCTTCAACTGGTGTGTTCAAGATCAAGCCTTGGCCTTTTTGCAAATTGACTCCTGTCTTAATTGCTAATTGCGCATACTTTTCCAATAAACTTTGACTAACCATGTTTGACATCTCCTTTTTCTAACCTTCAACTTGGACTCGCATGGATTTGATTGAGTAATCATCCATGCTATTTTCATTATTTATTAGTAGTCCAGTATTGGAAACCACTTTATGTTAAAATTTTTAATTATTTTCCCCTTTATTATCCTTTAACACTTTAGTCAGTTCTTCTACTTGGCCATCAGCCTGGTCTCCTTTTTTGCCACCGGAAGTAAACCAGCCAACCAAAACGATTGCGATTAATACGCCGTAGAAAAACAGCTTCCACCAGACAGAATGGGCGAATTCATAGGGCAGAATACCAATATCTTTATGCGCTAGCACATTCACCGTTAATTTAACCCCAACCCAACCAACAATAACGAATGCAGCTTTTTCAAGGCTTGGGCGCTCTTTCAACAATTTGACAAAAAGTGCAGCAGCGAATCGGATAACTAGTAACCCTGCAATACCTGCTAATACTATGACAACAAATTTAGCTGCATCCATGCCACCAATTTGACCTAAACCTGTCTCTGGCAATGCAATCACTAATGCTACTGCAGCTAAAATGGAATCAACAGCAAACGCAATATCGGCAAATGCAATCGAAGCAATCGTGGCGCGGTAACTTTTATTCTTTACTTCTTTCTCTTCGTGGTCTGACTTCATTAAATGCTTTAAAGCGATAAAAATTAAGTAGGCTGCACCTATTGCCTGTACTTGCCAGACTTGGTATAAAAACGAAATGATAAATAACGAACCGACCCGGAAGACAAACGCCATTAGTAATCCCATATTTAATGCTTTCTTTTGCTGTTCTTCCGGCAGATGCTTTGCCATAATTGCTAATACAAGTGCATTATCTGCAGACAAAAGCCCTTCTAATGCGATTAAGACGAGCAGTACCCACCCATATTCGAACAAAATTTGTACATCCATACTATCCTTCACTCCTCTGTTCATAAAAATTTATAAAAACTAGACCAAGTTTAACTGCAATAAAAATATGGTCTTTCACCTTTGGTAAAAGACCATAAAAATAGACCTTTACCGCTGGTGGTAAAGGTCTCGCTAACAACGTTTGAGTTGCCAATTAAGCCGGAGATTACTCTCGAAATGACGACTTATATTGTCCAGCTACTCCCCTTTTCTTATATACTTATCATAATAATTCCAGTGTTATTTGTCAATTAATTTATAGGGAGACCTTTTACCTAATCGACTATCAGAGTAAGACAAACCTAGTGTCCCCCGCCCCAATTTGCTTATACTAACAAAAGCGCAAGTCGCGCCCTGCTAGACCGCTCTCGGATTTTTCTCTTAAGATATCATTTACTTACCCCACAGCAAAGTTTGAATAAACAATTACACAATCGGATTAGTGACTTGAGTTAATTCGGCTTTGCATCGTACCTGTGAGTTGCTTTACTAATGCTTGGCTTTCTTCTTTTGACTGACTACAAACACCATAATAACTTTTTATTTTCGGCTCGGTTCCAGACGGTCGCAAGCACACCCAGCTATTTTTCTCTAAAATGAATTTTAATACATTTTCTTTCGGTAACTCGATCGCTTCAACTTCACTTGTTGCAATGACTGTACGCTCACTCGTTTTGTAATCCTCGACCGCAACAACGTTTAGCTCACCAAATTGCTTGATAGGATTGGCGCGAATATCCTTCATAATTGCTTGAATTTGCTCAGCGCCATCCTTCCCTTTTAACGTTAAAGAATCCATTTGCTCAATAAAAAAGCCATGTTCTTCATACAGCGTTTCGAGAGCATCGAGCAGCGTCTTGCCTTGTTTTTTCCAATATTGGGCCATTTCACACGCAACCATGGCTGCTTGAACCGCATCCTTATCTCTTACAAAATCACCGATTAAATATCCGTAACTTTCTTCATAGCCAAATAAGAAAAGTTCATCCGTCGTTTCAAATTGCTTGATTTTTTCCCCGATAAACTTAAAGCCCGTTAATGTATCAATCGTCTCCACTCCGTAGTGGCTCGCAACCGCCCGGCCCATTTCCGAAGTAACAATCGTTTTAATTAATCGGCCGTTATTCCGTTTTTCAACAGGTGTATGGCGCATCAAATAATCAAACATTAATGTACCCAGTTGATTCCCACTTAACACTTGATACGAACCTTTACCATCTTTGACAGCAACACCTAACCGGTCAGCGTCTGGGTCTGTTCCGAATAAAATATCAGCATCCGTCTTAAGTCCTTTTTCAATGGCCATTGTGAACGCTTGATGCTCCTCGGGATTCGGTGATGTAACCGTTGAAAATTCAGGGTCTGGCACGGCTTGTTCTTCCACCACGTGAACGCTTGTAAAGCCTAATTGCTTTAACCCTAACATGACTAAGTGATAGGCCGTTCCGTGTAATGGGGTGAAAACAATGTTCAAATCAGACTTTATTTGCCCATCTGCTTTTCGGACTGAAATTGTTTTCAGCTTATCAAGGTAGGCATTATCGACTTCCTCACCAACCCATTCAAGCAAACCACTTTTTTCAATTTGTGTTTGATTTTCAACCGCTACAGTCAGCTCATTGGAAACCGCATTCACCTTGGAAATAACCGCTTCTGCTTGTGCAAGAGGGAGCTGACCGCCATCTTCATTATATACTTTAAAACCGTTATATTCTGGTGGATTATGACTGGCTGTAATCATCACCCCTGCCGCTGCACCTAGATGTCTAACGGCAAAGGACAAAAGTGGCGTTGGTCTAAGCGTTTCCACAATGTATGTCTTAATGTTATGCGCGGCTAATACCTTGGCAGTCTCGATTGCAAATTCTTTCGACATATACCTAGAATCATACGATACAGCAACACCACGGCTTTGATAGCCAGCTACATTTCCTTCCAAATAATTGGCTAATCCTTCAACAGCTTTTCTTACGGTATAAACATTCATTCGGTTCGTACCAGGACCAAGAATCCCCCTCATTCCACCAGTTCCAAAGCTCAATTGTTTATAAAAAGCATCCTCAAGTTCTTTTTCAGAATGAACCATTTGCTTTAGCTGCTCAGATAAGTTTACATCTAGTTCAGAAAAATTTGCCCACTTTTGATATGTATCCTTCCAGTTCAATTAATTTCCTCCTTTATTTATCCACATTATGCTAAAAATTTTATCACAACTAAGACTGATTATCTAATAGACTCTGAAGTACTTTTCTCTTGTTTCTATGAAATTAATATTTTTGCAAAATATATGCATAATAGTTTAATTCTATCAATGCTGGGTATGCTATACTAATGAGAGGTATGAAGTCTATTAAAGGTGTGGTGTTATGCTCGAAAAGAAATGGTTTCAAGTGCTTATCGTTACTATTCTTGTTTTTCTATTGATTTTACTAGTATCCTTTGCTGATTTTGTTTTCGGACCGATTCTTGCCTATTTAGGAGCAATTGCTGTTCCATTTGTAGGTGCTGGTGTCTTGTATTACATCACACGGCCAGTTGTTAGAATGTTAGAAACATTTAAAGTTCCAAAGATACTTAGCATTTTTATTGTCTTTCTACTACTTATTGCTGTTGGATACTTTGTCAGTACCTACATCGCTCCAATTGTTGAACAACAATTTGCACGAATTATTGACAACGTTCCTTTGATGATAGAATCAGCGGAAAACGTTATCCTCTATTGGCAACAAAATCAAGCATTAATTCCGAATCAAGTCGAGGATATGATTCAAAACTTTACATCCAATTTACAGCAAAATGTTGAAGGATTTTCAACTTTCTTGTTCGGCTTTATCGCTAACGTATTTAATGTGATATTTTCAATTGTATTAATTCCCTTTTTCTTGTTTTTCATGTTAAAAGATGATCGAAAATTCATTCCATTTATTACGCAGTTCTTTAGCAAGAAGAAAGCGGAAAGTTTGCGAAGATTACTAGGTGAAATTAGTCATACATTGGCAGCGTTTATTCAAGGCCAGCTAATCGTTAGCTTCTTTGTTGGGATTGCCTTGTTTATTGGGTATTTGATTATCGGCCTCAATTTCTCATTAACACTTGCCATTTTTGGAATGATTATGAATGTGATTCCATTTATCGGTCCCTTCCTTTCTGTTATACCGGCTATCATTGTCGCTGTCTTTCAAGACCCAATTATGGTTGTCTACGTAATCATAATCATGGTCATCGCCCAACAGTTAGAAGGAAATATTATTTCGCCTAACATTATGGGGAAAGCGTTAAGCTTACACCCTTTAACCATTATTACCTTAATTCTAGGGGCAGGCAGTTTAGCAGGAATCTTGGGATTACTGTTTATCATTCCAACATATGCGGTAATTAAAACAATTATTGCTCATTTTTACTTCGAATGGAAAAAAAATCGAAAAGCTGAAGCATGATAGTAACATTTAACACTGAAAAAACCCTTAGGATTCCTATAACGGGTTCAGTTTCGGGAGAGAAAAATGCTAATAACATTAGAAATAACACAATGATTAGCATACATTCCGAACTGTATTTCGCAGCACAAACAGCAAACAAAAACGCTCAGAAAAATTCTGGGCGTTTTTATCGTATTATTTATTTTCTTGTTAAACATAAGCCACCCGTTACTTTAAGTGTAATAGTTCACAAACAAAGCTTCCTGAATTCATATTTTACAACAAAATAAGCCCAGTTATTATTAGCTGGACCATGGTTAATGGTTATTTAAATTTCACCAGTAAATTACATGCCGATGATATGGTATTCTGTGTGGACCATTTAATTCTCTCCAACTTCCTTTAGTAACTGGCTAATTAGCTTTTTGGATATCCGAAATTTTTTTAAAATTAGCAATTGTATCAGTGGTTTAATTTCATTAATTATTTCTTTTTGTTTTGCAAGTTTTAAAATACCTAGAAGACCTATTGGTTTCAGCATTAATGTTTCAGCAAAATTCCTTGCAGACTTTTCATCAATAATAACAATACTCGCATCAAGTTCCTTAGCTCCGACAATAACTTCTAGCTCTCCTTTATGCAAACGCCCATAGGATTTTACTATAAATCCTTGATCTTTTACTTCATGGACTTTGATAAACCCTTTAGCCACAGCATTTCTTAACTCTTGTTTCCCGATTGCTTGTTCACTACCTTCATTCACAATTTCATTATATACTTCTTGTGGTATATAGATATCAAACAGTTCCCACAGTAGATCAAGACGACCAATGATAGATAACCCAATAATAGGACTAGTATTACATATTGCTTTCATCTTGTTTACCATCTTCTTTTAGTATAAACTCAATCGTTTCATCGTCTTGCTTTTTATGCTCTTCTGTGTACTCAGCCCAATGAATATTATGATCAATTAAAATTTGAATAAAATCTGATATGCTTTTACCACTTAGCTCAGCTGCTCGTGCAAGTGTTACTTTTCTTGCAGTAAACAAATACATGGCCAGTGATATATTAACATCTTCATCAACTGAATTTACATGTGCCCCTTTTAAAAAAGGTAAGAATTCAGGATTAATTCCAACTTTTGCTTTTGATTCCTCCATAGCCAATCGTATCATTCCTTTCTTTAATTTTCTGCCTTCATTATAACAATTAATGATTACTAACAGATGAAATCTATCCTTCTAATGGCTATTAAATAATAAAATAAAAAACAATTGACCTTGTTTAACATAAGCCACCCGTTAGCGATTAGCAGAAGTTCCAAATTGAAAAGCCTCTTTATATTCAATGTCTTCCTTATATTTTGCTACACAAAAATCATTCCAAAATTGTTGTACACTATTATTCATACATAATCATCCTTTAGCATTTCTTTATTACACTAACCTGCTAGTTAGTTGAACAAGCTCGTTCTGTTTCTCTATCTATATTTTAACATAAAATCCCAAAAGGCATTTATAAACAGGACCAACTCACTATTAGCATCATAAATGACGTTTAAAGTAACATGGCATTTACCACTCGTTTTAGCACCTTAATTTCAAGCTGTACATAAATCTATGTACCTTTGTTAAAAAGGTTGCTATTTGTAATGTGAATTCAGGTGTTAAAAACTAATAAATGTTGTTATATCAATAAAAATAGGAGTACAAAACGCTATGCGATTTGTACTCCTATTTGGTGTGTTATTTACTGTTTTCTCTCCTAGAACTGAACCCTTAGGATTCCTAAGGGTTTTTTCTACACTTAAAACCTATTATTCTGCTGTTTTTATCTCTTCAATAAGCTTATCTAGGATCGCTCCATCTACAGTAGATACATTTTCACGGTAGAAGTCACGGACTGGTAATGCTTTTTCTTTAAATGCATTACGTTGTTCTTCTGTTAATTCAATAATTTCCGTTGGGTATTCTGTGTCATTTTTAATTTCTTCAAGGAAACTAGAATTTAGTTCTTCTTGTTTATTAAATACCCAGTCCTGCATCTCGGTAATTGTTTCGGTCACGACTGTCTTCAAATTGGCAGGAAGACTGTTGAACCATTCCGTATTAGCAGTTGTCATCGCTACATAATTGTTATGATTAGAGATTGTCATTGTGTCTTGTACTTCGTTGAAGGAAGCATCATAGATAAAGAAAATTGGGTTTTCTTGACCTTCAACTGTTCCACGTTCTAACCCTGTGTATAACTCACTCCAACTTAATGCTTGCGGTGCAGCACCGTATGCTTTATACGACTCCATCATTAGTGGTGATTCTTGTACTCTCATTTTTAATCCATCAAAATCTTTAGGCTCTTCAATTCCAACATTACTAGTCCACGCCATCGCACCTTCTGTCCAGTAAGCTAACGGGGAGATACTATACTCTTCATATCTTTCTTTTAAGTCAGTATTTAACGCTTCACTTGTATTTAAAATGTCTTGTGTTTTCCTTTGATCAGACGGGAACAAATAGTGTAAGGCAAATAACTGTCCCTCTTTAACCATTCCACCAGTGAAACCAGGTGACATGACAGCAAGCTCAACAGCACCGTCTTGTAGTTGTTTCACTTGGTCAACCTCACTACCTAATCCACCGTATTCGTACGGCTGAATCGTTACTGCACCACCCGTTTTCTCACTGATGCGATTTGCAAATTCTTCTGCATACTCATATTGCACTTGGCCATCTAATTCTTCTGTAATGAATCTCCATGTTTGTTTTTCAAATTCTGGTTCATCAGCAGCATCGCCACTACCTGAATCGTTTGAATCATTAGTAGTTTCTCCACCATCGTCAGAACCGCCGTTATCAGCCGAACCCGTGTCTTCCCCGCCACCACATGCAGCTAGGAAAAGACCCATTACCAATACAAAAATCAACATAAGTAATTTTTTCTTGTTAAAAATGTTAAAAACCCCCTAATTATTTTTTAAAAATTTATGGATGAAGGATACCATTGTTAAAATTGGAATCCTTTTTAAAATGCTTACGTACGTTTTCTAACACCTGATTACAATAGCATTAGTGATAATTGTGGGAAGAAAACGAGTAAGAACCCAATTCCAATTAATATTGCTATATATGGTGGTGTACCTTTTATTACATCCAAGTACGATTTATTGAATACGGCACTCGCTGTAAAAATATCCACCCCAAATGGTGGTGTTGCAGAGCCTAGTGCTGCTTGGAAAGTAATAATTACACCGAGGTGAATCAAATCAACACCTGCTGCTTGTGCGGCTGGAACAAAGATTGGTGTTAATATTAAGATAACAACAATTGGGTCAACAAACATACAGCCAATGAAGAAAAATAAACTAACCATCAATAGCACATAAACAGCACTTGGGTCATTACCGAGCACTGCTTCGGTAATTTGCTGTGGAATCATCGCATAGCCGAGCACCCAAGTAAACACCTGACCTCCTGCGACAAGCACAAAGACTGCCGACGTAACTAACCCTGTCGATAAAGCAATTTTCGGTAATTCTTTAATATGAACAGATCGAAAAATAAATACTTCCAAAATAAAGGCATATAGGACAGAGACACCGGCTGCTTCTGTTGGTGAAAATAATCCCGAGTAGATTCCTCCGATAATAACAACCGGAAATCCTAACGGCAATAAAGCCTTTCTCGTAAAGAAAAAGCGATCTTTCCAGTTCACCTTTTCCGCCAATGGAATATTCTTAACCTTTGCATAAAAGTAACTAAATATGGCAAAACTTAGAAAGACAATAATTCCTGGGATAATCCCTGCAATAAATAATTTACTAACAGACACGTTTTGTCCTGCTGCTAAAGCATAAATAATCATTCCGATACTTGGTGGAACGAGTAACGCTACATCACTAGAATTAATGATTAAAGCAATAGCGCTTGAATCTTTATAACCAACCTTTAACAGTCGTTCACGCATTGGTCTACCGATTGCTACTACTGTTGCTTGAGTTGACCCCGAGATCGCACCGAATAACGTACACGCCGCTGAAGTTGTTACAGCATATCCACCACGAAGGTGACCAACAAATGCTCCGATGAAATCTAACAATCTATTTGAGGTTTTTCCGGATGTCATAATGTCTGCAGCAAAGATAAATAGCGGTACTGCTAGTAGCACTGGAGACTCAATCCCAGTTAATAACTGGTCCATGAGTAAATCCGGCCCTAGTCTCGGATAGAAAATTAATACTACCGCTACTGGTGCAACAATTAACGGAATCATCATCGGGAAATTAAGCAATAGTAAAACAACCATAATCGATATTAATGTTGTTAACATAATTGATTCCTTTCTTATTTACGATGATTTTTCACACTTGGATTTGTTGATCTTCTAGGTCAAGTTTTTCCTTATCGTTGTAATCCTCTGCATCAATACCAATGTACACCTTATCTTTCACTTTAATATTGATCCAGGTATTACGTAAAAACTGAATACCAGCCATAAAAAAACCGATTGGAATAAACACAGCCAATACATATTGAGGGATTTCTAAGGCAGATGTTACTGTTCCACTTTCATATTCCGCTTGTACTAGGGTGAATGAAAATTTTGCTAGCACAAACATGACAATTGCAGTAACAAAGTTTATTAAAATCATCATAAACTTTCTACCTTTAAATGGGAGAAAATCGTAGAAGGCTGACATACTAATGTGTCGCCCTTTTCGTGCAGTATAAGCGATTCCCATAAATGTCGCTATTACAATCGCAAACTTGCTAACTTCAAGGTTAAAATAAAGAGCACTTGAATTAAAAATTTCTCGTAGTATCACATTACCTACAACCATGATTGCTATTATAATGATGGAGTAACTTAAGATAAATTCTTCAATCTTCATAATAACCTTGTCTAAACCTGAAAAAAATTTCAACTTCTGCTTCCTCCTTCGCCAGGATGAAAACCTCAAATCTGTAGAGATTACTATAATGTTACAAAAAGTAACCGCTTTTTTACAACCATCGATAACCTTGATTAATTAGAATATAGAATGATATATCCGTTTTGAGCTAGAATGGTTTGTCTACATTTACAAATAGTCCCATATCCTCTTGTTTCATATCTATTCCTCCAAATTTTCCTTTTTAAACCATAATCCAGTTTATTTTTAAATTGTCTGATTTATTCGAAAACTAAAACGACTACTGTTGACTTGAGTTCAGACGTTAGCATTTTCATGTGTTATTAGTTTATACTAGTACCGAATTATATAGGCGCTGAAGCTTGCGCCGGAGCTGCTTCGCGGTAAATTCCCGGAGTATTCGGACTTATGTGACCCAATTTGGGCTTTCCCTGTCCGAATCGAGCACGTATTCGGACTCACTCGACCCGATTTGGGCTTTCCCTGTCCGAATGAGCACGTATTCGGACTCATCTGACCCGATTTGCGCTTTCCCTGTCCGAATCGAGCACGTATTCGGACTCACTTGACCCGATTTGGGCTTTCCCTGTCCGAATTGAGCACGTATTCGGACTCACTTGGCCCGATTTGGGCTTTCCCTGTCCGAATCGAGCACGTATTCGGACTCATCTGACCCGATTTGCGCTTTCCCTGTCCGAATCGAGCACGTATTCGGACTCACTTGACCCAATTTGCGCTTTCCCTGTCCGAATTGAGCACGTATTCGGACTCACTTGGCCCGATTTGGGCTTTCCCTGTCCGAATCGAGCACGTATTCGGACTCATCTGACCAGATTTACGCTTTCCCTGTCCGAATCGAGCACGTATCTAGGATTATGCATTTTAAAGCAACAAACCTCTCGAAAATAGCTTTAACAAAAGGAGTGGAACCTGTTGAATAGAAAAGAAATTGAAGACAAGATCAATGAAGTTAAATCAGATTATATAAGAATCCAATCAGATCTCGAAAAACTCGATTCTGTTGGGGGCAACACAACAAATGCCGAAAAGCAACTAGCCGCCTTAGAAGAAGAATTATCTAACCTAAATAAACAATTAGCCAATTTAAAATAAGAAAAGCCCAGGCGCCCGGAGCTAGACATAAAAAAGCGAAAGCGCCTTGCTTAGACTAAGGCAGGCATAAGACAAGCCTCGTAATCGCGGTCTTTGCCATTACGAGGCTTGTCTTAACACTAATTATTCCTGATACTATCGAGTTTTGCCTGGATTTTATTATATTCCTTACTTGGTGGTGTAAGACTGACAACTATATCGCCTGATTCGACATTAATCTCGGTATCATTAGCGAAAAACTCCAACTGTTTCGATCGTTTTAAGACGAACAACTGTACCGTATGCTCGTCACGGCCTGCTAAATATTGATCATATGAATAGTGATCAGTAATCGTCGTTTTTCGAAAAACACACCCACCTTCAACCCGGTAAATAAGCTCCTCCAAAGAAATTTCACTTGAAAATAGTGTTCTGCCTCCAATTGTTTTTACCATGTTATCAACGTTTTCACCCGTTGAGCTATCGATATCCACTTGAAAGACATTGTTTCTGCCAAACGTTGGGATAAATGTTGTACAAACGAGCGTATTATACGAGTCGAATTCTGCTGAACTAATCAAGTAATCATACGGGGTCATGTCCAACCTGTACTCCGTTTGTTCTGACAAAATTTCACCATAGTGAAAAGGAACTCCAGCTTTCCGCGCTTTAAGAAGCTTTTCCCAGGAAGAATCGGTGATGATTGTTGGTATGTCCAATTCCCTAAATATGTTAGCTAATGCAACGGAAAAGCTATTGCTTCCTACTAACAACGTTCCTGGTTGACCTTCTGCCGATAGGTTTAATTTTTTTGCTAACCAGCTCATGGTAAATCCGTGGGCACAAACGGTAAAAAAGACAAGGGCAAACGTTAACGATGTTACAATTGCAGCATCTTCAAAGCCTTTTTCAAATAAAATGGAAGCAAAATAACTAGCGACCGTAAGTGCAACAATCCCCCTTGGTGCTATCCAGCCAACGAGAATTTTCTCTCGAATGGATAAATCTGTGCCAATTGTCGACAGGAAAATCGATAGTGGACGAACGAGAAATAACATTAACAGAACATAACCGATAATTCTCAGATTAAATACATCAATCAACGTATCCACCGATAACGAGGCCGTCAACATAACAAAAATCGTCGATACAAGTAAAATCGAGATATTTTCCTTGAAATGCCTCATATCCTTAATCGAGGAAATGTCCATATTGGCAAGGACCATTCCCATCGCCGTTACAGCAAGTAGCCCTGTTTCATCAGCAACCTCCTCGGCAATGGTGAAACAAGCAACAACAGCAATAAATACAGTTGGTGATTTCAAAAACTCAGGTATGTAACCTGCTTCAAACATCCAGCCAATCCCTTTTCCAGATATTATCCCGATTAATACAGCAAGAATCGATGCCAAAAAGAAAAAAAGTAATGCCGTCAAATCCTTTTCGTCACCGGTAAAAAAGACAATGATTTCAAAGGCAAATACGGCTAACAAAGCACCAAATGGATCAACAATAATACCTTCCCACTTCAGAATTTTGGCTGGACGAGGCTTCAATTTCGATTGTCGTAATAAAGGAAGAATGACAGTTGGTCCAGTAACTATGAAAATTCCACCAATTACAAAGGCAACTGCCCAAGAGAGCCCTGCAATATAGTGGGCGGTAAGCGACCCGAGAATCCAACTGACTAACGCTCCCCATGTGACGATACGAAAAACTGGTCGACCTAAACCACGTACTTCTTTAAAATCTAAATTTAAGCTGCCTTCGAATAAGATAATTGCAACTGCAATCGATACAATTGGATGATACAAATCTCCAAAACTCTTCTCTGGATCAATGATGCCGAGTAGTGGACCTGCTAGTAAGCCAACGATTGACATGACTACAATCGCAGGAAGCCTAAACCTCCATGCTAACCACTGCGATCCTACACCAAACAAGCCAATCAACATCAGTTCTAATGATATCGAATCAATCATACCTCTCCCCCTTTCATCAAGGACCACGGGGATGGTGTCCCTAGGCCCTGACTTTCTCACTGTTTGTAGCAAATTGGGCTTTATCATTCTCAAGCATGACTTTTTCCATTATAATTGTAGAAGTCGGACTAAATCTTAAGAACGTCCAACACCGTGGACTTAATCGGAAGTAAAATAGTTAAGCCACCTTTAATGCAGGCAGCAAGCTAGTTTTCTTCCATTATTACCCGATAAAATCATTAGTAAAACATGAAGCATTGTTTAACATGCAACCTTTGCCTATTTAGCATTATCTTTTTGATGATTGTTTATTTACTTAATCATAGTAATACCTCTAACGATCCGTCTCTTCCTGCAATGATTGGCGGTGCAATTGGGTCGTTTACCTGTCTTAAATTTATTTTCAAGTAGAAGGATGGTTCTGATGATAGAAAAAGCAGAGCAATTACTAACCGAATATTACGGCTATGACACGTTTCGTCCTGGTCAAAAAGCTGTCATCCAACATTTATTAGTACAAAAAAACGCACTAGCGATCATGCCTACCGGTGGCGGGAAATCAATCTGTTACCAAATCCCTGGTTTAACGCTAAGTGGTACAGCTGTCATCATTTCCCCTTTAATTTCCCTAATGAAGGACCAAGTAGATGCGCTTACATCGCTTGGCGTTTCAGCAACATACATTAATAGCTCGGTATCTTCCGACGAGCAATATGAAAGGCTAAAAGCATTACGTGATGGACGCTACCAGTTTGTCTATGTTGCACCAGAACGCTTTGAAATACAGTCATTTATTGAAACGTTACGAAGTATTGAGATCTCATTAGTCGCGTTTGATGAAGCCCATTGTATTTCCCAATGGGGCCATGACTTTCGTCCGAGCTACCGGTCGATTGTGTCTGCTTTGGAGAAAATTCCAAACATACCAGTCGTTGTTGCCTTAACAGCGACAGCAACCGACGAAGTAATTCGTGATATCCAAAGGCTTTTACAGATCGATGACCAACAGGTGACAAATACCGGCTTTGCTCGTGATAACTTAGCATTTCAACTAATAAAAGGTCGGGATAAACAAGCATTTATCCTCGATTATGCACAGTCGAGAAACCAAGAATCCGGAATTATTTATGCCTCAACAAGGAAACAAGTGGACCAACTGTACAATTACCTCCGTAGTAAAGGACATTCAGTGGCTAAATACCACGCTGGTCTATCTGAGGATGAGCGAAAAAAAGCACAAAACGGTTTTATTCAAGATGAGTACACGATTATGGTTGCGACCAATGCATTTGGAATGGGCATCGACAAATCAAACGTCCGCTACGTCATTCACTACGCCATGCCAATGAACATTGAATCGTATTATCAGGAAGCTGGTCGTGCCGGACGTGACGGAGAACCAAGTGATTGCATCCTGTTATTTTCGGGACAAGACGTTCAATTGCAGAAATTTTTGATCGAACAGTCATTAGCTGATGAGGATAAAAAAATAAAAGAATACAAAAAGCTGCAAGCAATGATTAACTATTGCCACACGCACAGCTGCTTACAAACATTTATTTTACATTATTTCAACGATTTTTCTGTGACTGAGGACTGTCATCGTTGCACAAACTGTGCCAGTGATTTAGAAAAAAAGGACATGACGCGTGAAGCACAAATGGTTCTTTCCTGTGTTAAAAGAATGGACGAGCGCTTTGGTGCAGGAATGGTAGCTAAAGTGTTAAAGGGGTCTCGAGACCAGAAGATCAAATCGTTTCGTCTAGACAATCTTTCAACCTATGGCTTAATGTCTTCCTACACAGAGAAAGCCATCACCAATTTTATTCATTTCTTAGTCGCAGAAGATATTTTATCAGCTGGTGAACAGCGTTTCCCTATTTTAAAATTAACGAAAAACGCAGAAGCAGTCTTAAAAGGTACCAAACAAGTATGGATGCAAACAGGCTCGATAGGTCCTGCTGACACAAGTAATTACCATCAGGAATTATTCGAAGACCTCCGTATGCTTCGAAAAGAGTTGGCAACAGCTGCCAAGGTTCCGCCGTACGTCTTATATTCTGATGCAACACTGAAGGAAATGTGCCGATACTTGCCAACAACCAAAGACCAAATGCTAAAAGTGAAAGGGGTTGGCGAAAAGAAATTCGAACAATATGGCCCACCGTTTCTTGATGCAATTAGCAATTGGGTCGAAATGAATCCTGATAAAGCTGCAAACAAAAAAGAAGAAACTAGTTCACCAAGTCCGTCTGAACCAATCATGAGGAAAAAGAGCGAGGAGCCAAGTTACTTATTGACCTATAACCTGTTTGATGAGGGAAAATCAATCGAGGCGATTGCTAGTTTGAGAGGGTTAACAGACCAAACGGTATCCAATCACCTGTTTCAGGCTTATAAACATGGAATGGAATTGGATTGGACAAGGTTGTTTGATGATAACCAAGAGCCTGTCATATTAGAAGCACGACAACAATTAGATGAGCCCAAACTAAAGCCACTAAAAGACATGCTGCCGGAAGATTATGACTATACAGCAATCCGCGCCGTGCTTGTCAAAAATGGATGGATGTAAGTAAGATTAAGCCTGCTCCACCCTTCCGAGTTAATGCTATAGAACCAGGATTCAAGTGAAAAGGAATAGCCACCGGCGTTACAATAGCTATTTCGCAGAAGTCAATACAACACAAAGGCTATTCCTTTTCATCTTTTATTCTCTTAATCGCCTCACCTACCGCAACAGCACTTTTTTACGAGTTAAAATCAAGTGCCCATGTTCCATCACGGAAAACAGCTTCTGTTTCTCCATCGGCAGTTACACCGTCAATATTTAAATCAGCAGAACCAATCATAAAGTCGACGTGCGATAGGCTGTCGTTCACACCATTTTTATCTAGCTCTTCCTCATTCATATCTGAACCACCTTCAAGGTTCGTTGGATAGGCTTTACCCAAAGCGATATGACATGAAGCATTCTCATCAAATAATGTGTTATAAAAAATAAGCCCCGATTGTGAAATTGGTGACTCATGCGGCACAAGCGCGAGCTCGCCAAGACGGCTTGAGCCTTCATCTGTTTCCAATAAATGCTTTAATGTGTCATACCCTTGTTCCGCTTTGAAATCGACTACTTTACCTTCTTTAAATGTAAGACTAAAGTTGTCAATCACATTTCCACCATAGTTTAGTGGCTTCGTACTTGAAACCGTACCATTGACACCATATTTATGTGGAACGGTAAACACTTCTTCTGTCGGCATATTCGGGTTAAATGGATATCCATCGATCGCTTGTTTAGCTGAACCACCTTTCCAAATATGTCCCTTAGGTAATTCAAACGCAATATCTGTTCCTTCCGACTTAAAGATAAGCTTTTGATACTGCTTTTTATTTAAAAATTCACGTGCTTTTCTAAGTGTTGCATTGTGCTCATCCCATGCCGCAACAGGGTCATCCTTATCAACACGAACAATTTTGAAAATTTGTTGCCAAAGGCTTTCGACTGCATCTTCTTTAGACTTATCTGGAAATATCTTCTGTGCCCAGTCACCTGTTGGAATAGAAATGATTGACCAAGCGATCCGGTCATTCATTGTATACTGTCTAAACTCCTTCATTGCCACAGCACCAGCTTTTGAAGCCTTCGCAACCTTAGCAGGATCTACATCTTGAAGTAAATCTGGGTTTGTTGAGCGAATTGCAAGTAAAGCTGCACCCTCTTTTGCGTAATGCAAATGCATATCCACTTGCCACTGCGGAATATTGGTGAGCACTTCCTCCGGTGCATTTTCATACTTCAATAACGTTATTTCATCATCGGACCAGTTAATATGTACATTTTTCGCGCCAAGTTCATAAGCCTTCTTCACTACGATGCGCGTAAAATCAACCCCTTCAATCGAGGAGTTAATTACCAACGTCTGTCCCTTTTGCAGATTGACACCTGTGCGCAATGCCAACTCTGCATACTTTTCTTGCAGCTTTTTATCTGCCATTACAATCCCTCCAATTATGTGCAATCGTTACGTGTTTATTATTGCATAGTCTTGGTTAAAACTTCCATTCCCATGGTCTCTAACTTCTACTGGTTTTCGATTTCTTCCACGAGTATGGAAAGCTCTTCCCATCTTTCCATTTTTGCCTCTAATTCCGCTTCTAATTCTTGTTGTTTTTGAAAATGTTTTTGTACCTTCTCTAAATCACTACCCGCTTCGACTATCTTATCCTTCGCTTCCTCAATGGCAAGCTCTAGCTCAGTAATGGTATCTTCTATTTGATCCCATTCCTGTTGGTCCTTATAGGAGAGCTTTTTCTTTCGTTGGGTTTGACGCTGCTCAGGTTTTCCCTTGGTTACCTTGTCTTGCTCTAACTTCTTATCTGCTGTAGTCTTTTCAAGAAGCTCTGAGTAATTCCCGTAAAATAAGTCTGTTTTTCCTTTGCCTCGAAAAACAATTAACTGTTCGACAACACGGTCTAAAAAATAACGATCATGCGATACCGTAATTACCACTCCAGGAAAGACATCCAGATAATCCTCTAATACACCTAACGTCTGTGTATCAAGGTCATTGGTAGGTTCATCCAAAAACAAGACGTTTGGCTCACCCATCAACACGCGTAAAAGATATAATCTACGGCGCTCTCCCCCTGAAAGCTTGCGGATATACGTCCATTGCTGCGATCTCGGAAATAAAAAACGCTCAAGCATTTGTTCAGCCGTAATTGTATCCCCGTCGATTGTATGGATTACCTCCGCTTCTTCCCTGACATATTCGATCACGCGTAAGTTTTCATCCATTTCCGAGTGGTCCTGTGTGTAGTAACCAATTTTTACTGTTGGACCAACGTCAATCGTGCCTTTGTCTGGCTCAATTTTTCCTGCCAACATATTTAGTAGTGTTGTTTTCCCGCTACCATTTGGTCCAATAATCCCAAGCCTGTCATTTGGCGTAATCAAAAGATTAAAGTTATCGACGACCGTTTCACCCGCAAACGCCTTACTAATTCCGTCAACTTCCATTACCTTTTTACCCAATCTAGTTGAACCAACTTGGAAATCAAGGCTTTGTCCCGATGTATCAAAGTTCTTCTCTTTCATTTCTTCGACCCGCTGAATTCTAGCTTTTTGCTTCGTCGTTCTTGCTTTCGCCCCTCGCTGTAACCACTCAAGCTCACGGCGAAGCGTATTCTTATGCTTCTGTTCACTTAGAAGCTCTTGCTCCTCGCGCTCTGCCTTTTTTGTTAAAAAAGTCTGATAGTTTCCTTCATAAATATAAAGATTACCTTTATCCAATTCATAGATATGATTGGTAATTCGATTTAAGAAGTAACGATCGTGTGTCACCAAAATAATTGCACCCTTGTATTGAGGTAAATACCCTTCCAACCACTCAATCGTAGGATTATCCAAATGGTTCGTCGGCTCGTCTAAAATCAATAAATCGGCTGGTTGAATCAGCGCACTAGCGATCGCCACTCGCTTCTTTTGACCACCAGACAAGTCTTGTATTTTCTTGTCAAACGCCGTAATGCCAAGCTTTGTCAAAATCATTTTAGCTGTTGTATTCGCATCCCACGCCCCGTATTGGTCCATTTGCTGTTGAACGTTAATGAGACGGTCTTGCAGTTTTTCATTTTCAGGATCTTGACCAAGCTCAAGCAGTGTCTTTTCATAGCTACGCATGACCTTCATCACGTCAGATTCGCCATAATAAATCTGTTCTAAAACGGTTAAATTCAGATCAAGCACTGGCTCTTGACTGAGGTATTGGACACGAAAATCATTTGCATGCTTCATCTCGCCTGCTTCCTTTGATTCAATGCCCGCCAACACTTTTAGAAGGGTTGACTTTCCCGTACCATTGACACCAATTAAACCAATCCGTTCCCTTGCCTCAATTGAAAAGGAAATGGACTGAAACAATACTTTGTCACCATAAGATTTATATAAATTTTCAACAGATAAGATACTCATTCGATTCACCTTTCACGATGCATACTATCTACTATTATATCGGACCTTCCTCCTCTATTCCAATCTGGCAAATTTTCCTCGCTTATGCTCCGTGTCTGTGATACTAATTTCATGTAGTGGAAAAAAATGTTAATAATTGATGGGCCATATTTACCATTCCTCACTTTTATGTTATTATTTAAAATAGTTACTTTTAGTAAGTTAGTATATATTAGTAAGGTTAGCGTTTCAATTCCTTTCCTAGTAACTCATAAGGCGAAAGTGTCTCTAGATAAATAGATAGAAATCATTTATAGTAGAAATACGGGGTGAATGGTGATGAAACAGTTATGTCCGCGGTTTGAAAAGGCAATGCAGCTTTTTAGTAAAAGATGGGTTGGATTAATTTTATTTGAATTACTCGAAGGATCGAAGCGTTTTTCGGAAATGGAGTCAGAACTTCCTGTTAGTGGACGACTTCTATCTGAACGGCTAAAGATGCTTGAACAAGAAGATATTGTCGAACGAAAGGTTTATTCCGAGTTCCCCGTTCGAATAGAATACGCGCTAACAGAAAAAGGCAGGGCGATGGAACCAGTTATATCTGAAATTAAGTCGTGGTCGAAAAACTGGGTTTCCCATCAAGAAGGAGATAATATTTGATTTATGTGTACCTACCCAGTCTCTAGCATTCTTATATTTGATCAATCAACGCCGCTTTGATGCGGCTTTTCTTTTTGTACAACGATGTTTTTTCAACTATACTTGGTTGCCGACCATATGACAACCGAGCGCCCCTTGGCTTGGACTCTTTGGGAGGTGAAATTCAATGTAAACTACCAAACTACTCAACAATTGAATGATAATACATAAAAGGAAAGCAGGTGAAAGCTTGGATTATCAGCAACTTGAACTCGCCCAATCTGAATACATAACGAATACAGCTTTATCACACCGCAAAAAATTCGGTCAATTTTTTACACCAGCAATTGTTTCCGATCTTTTTGCTAACTGGATTTTACAAGACACCGACGTAAAAACTGTGCTAGACCCGTCGATTGGTTTAGGTAGTTTGATTGCTCCTCTGCCAGCACAACTTCCCGTTTATGGGTTTGACATAGATCCGAATATGCTCATCAAAACAAAAGCACTATTTCATCATCGACCAAACATGCACCTTATCGAACAAGATTACTTAACAAGTGACTGGGATGACAAATTTGATGCAATTATCTGTAACCCACCTTACGTCACTTTTCGAAAATATGAGGACAAAGCTAGCTATATCAAGCAATTTGCCGAGTAACTTGGGATTAAGTTATCTGGTTCGACCAATTTGTTTGCTTTTTTCCTTTTAAAAGCAATCCATCAATTAAGTGAAACTGGCCGTGCTGCGTTTATTATTCCGTCCGACTTTCTCAATGCTGATTACGGCGCTAGGATCAAAGAATACCTTCTAAACCATAACAATTTGCACCTCGTCGTTGTTGGTAATGTGAAACTACCATGGTTTGAGGACGCGTTAACTACATCATCCTTACTATTTTTTGATAACCAAACCAAAACGGACAAGCTAGAGTTCCTTCAACTTGAAGAGCTAAAAGGTCTCGAGCAGGTTACCACTTATGTTAAAAAATTCCACCAACAAAAGGCACTTGGCACAGTTGTTGATTATCGAGCAATTGACCCAGCAACAAAATGGAAAACCTATTACCAAGAGGATACAACTGACATCTATCAGCATGTCTTACCCCTGTCTACATTTGGCAAGGTGAATCGCGGCATTGCAACTGGTGCAAATGATTTCTTCTGCCTTACAAAAACAGAACTGAAAGAGTGGGGAATTACTGATCAGTTCGTTGTGCCGTGCGTTACGAAATCAAGGCAAATCAGTAGCCATTTCTTTCTGGAACAGGACTACCTGTCATTAGTTGAGGACGGTGGACCTGTTCATTTATTGAATGTCCAAAAAACCCCAGTCGAGAGTGACGCAATTAGTCGTTACATTCGGCACGGAGAAGCCTGTGGTGTTGATCAAGGCTTTTTAACGAAGCAACGAAAATACTGGTATAAAATGGAGAAGCGGGTACCTGCCCCAATTCTTGTCAACGTATTTAGTCGAAATAAAGTTCGGTTCATTCGAAATGAAGCGATGGTGCGCAACCTAACTGCGTTTCACGGCATTTATCTTCATGCTGACTACGAACAAGATATCGACGTGCTAATGGCCTATTTTCTGACCGATATTTGTCAACAATTACTATCCCGTCAACACCGCGAATACGGTCGGGGGCTTAAGAAATTTGAACCTAATGACCTGACAGGGGCACCTGTTGTTGATTTGAACATTTTAACGATTAGACAAAAGGCCGAAATTGTCCGTTATTACGAGCAATTTCGCACGGCAGAACTAACCAAAAATAATGCACTACAAACCGATTCATTAAACGCACTGAATCACCTGTTTGAAACAATCATTAGAAAAGTATAGGCGCCTGCGCTGCCCTGCGGTAATTTCCCGGAGTATTCGGACTTAGGTGACCCGATTTGGGCTTTCCCTGTCCGAATCGTGCACATATTCCGACTCAGGGTGGACCGATTTGGGCTTAGCCACCTTAGAAGAATTTCTAACCTAAATAAACAATTAGCCAATTTAAAATAAGAAAAGCGAAAGCGCCTTGCTAGACTAAGGCAGGCATAAGACGCCACAGAAGGGCTTGTCTTATGACCTCAGGCGGGCTAGGCACCCGGACCTAGACAGCTCTTTGATCTTTTTATACTTTCTTTTCTTTTAAAAAACGCGGGTCGCCCCTAGTACGACCTACCTTAAACTACTATCTTACATACTAATCAAGTCTGCTAGCTTCTTTCCACGGGAAATCAGTTCCAAATGTTCGGGCAAGTTCCTTAGAACGTTTGCGCCGCTCTTGCCTGATTTCCGCTCGGCGAGCAGCATCTTCATGGAGCCACTTTTCTTCTTCGGATTCCGGATATACACCAGGAACATCCGTCGGCCGGTATTCTTCATCTAATGCAACCATCGTAATAAACGACGTTGCACAAACTTTTCGTTCACCTGTTATTAATTGTTCGGTGATTACTTTGACGAACACCTCCATCGATGACCGATTTGTCCATGTGACGAACGCTTCTAAAATAATAACATCGCCTTCTTTGACCGGATGTAAGAAATCAACCGAATCCGTCGATGCAGTTACGACTTGGCGTCTTGCATGCCTTGTTGCCGCAATGGCAGCGACATCGTCAATGTGGGACATTAGCTTCCCACCAAACAATGTTCCATGCATATTCGTATCCGGTGGAAATACGTGCGAATGTTTCACTGTTAAGGATGCAATACATGGTTTCGCCTTCATACTATCCCTCGCTTTCTATAATATCGGTGAAATTAATCTTGAGATTGATTCTTTAAATCGAACCCAGTGTGGTCGTTTTAAGTATAGTGCTAACGTTAATTGAGAGGATACCTTCATATCCTTTTCATATGCTTTAACTAATCTTGCTGCAAGCTCCTCATCATACAAAAAAGCATTCACCTCGAAATTCAAGCGAAAGCTTCGAACATCGATGTTGGCTGTTCCTACCGAGGCAATTTTCCCATCAACAACAATCGACTTTGCATGCAAAAATCCGTTCTGATAAATATAGATGGTCGCACCTGCTTTTAGTAATTCCCCAATATAGGATAGTGTTGCCCAATACACGAACGGATGGTCGGGTTTATTTGGGATCATAATACGTACATCAACACCCGACAATACCGCAATTTTTAAGGCATCGGCTAAACTGTCGTCAGGGATAAAATACGGTGTTTGGATATAAACATATTCTTTTGCTTCCATAATCATCTTCATATAGCCATTCTTAATTTGTTCCCAGTCAGAATCTGGGCCACTAGACACAATTTGAATACCCATGTCACCAGCAGGCTCTGATGCGTAGTAGCGTTCATCATAATGGATATCGTGTCTTGACGCTTGATTCCAATCCAGTATAAACCTTGTTTGCATATGTTTAACAGCTCCACCAACTATCTTCAAATGGGAATCCCGCCAATAACCGAATCGTTTGTTAAAGCCTAAGTATTCATCACCAATATTAAAGCCGCCAATGTATCCAATTTTTCCGTCAATGATCGCTAATTTACGATGGTTTCGATGATTTATTTTTAAATTGACTTTTGGAATTAACGGTGGGAAAAAAGCTTCGATTTCTGCACCAGACGCGCGGAGCCTTTGAATAAACCTTCGACTTAACGTTCTTGAGCCCATGTCATCATATAAAACACGAACCTTTACCCCTTCTTTGGCTTTTTTTATCAGTGTGTCAGCAACTAAATTACCGAGCTGATCATTGCGAATGATGTAATACAGTAGGTGGATGTGGTCTTTCGCCTGACCAATATCGTGAAGGAGCGCGTGAAACTTCTTCTCCCCATCTGTAAAAAGCTCGACGGTATTGTCTTGCGTAAAGATAGCATCATCATTGCGTAAATGTAAGTAAAATAAATCTTTATACTGCATTAAATTCGTTTGCTTTAGTTCAAAGGTTCCATTTTCAATCGACCGTAACTGTTGCTGAACGGCCTTTTTTACACCAAGACGACTTTTCGTGTCCCAGGTGAAAATTGTTTTATTACTTAATTTTCTGCCAAATATTAAATATAAGATAAACCCTGCGACCGGAATGAAAAATAAAACGAGAAGCCAGGCCCATGTTGCTGTAGCATTTTTCCGTTCTAAAAAAACGATTACTACTGCCAATAATATATTAAAAAATAAAAGGAAGCCCAATAAATATGGGATCAAAATCACTCGATATGCCCCCTACCTACCCAAAAAGGTGTCGTACCATTACTATAACATACTCTCTACATTACCCGGTATTGCAATAACTTAATTACCATTTTGTCATTTTGTAAAAAATTATTTCCAGAAGCTGGTACGGGTATTTAATTAGACATGATTAATGCTATAAGAAAAGAGGGTCTTTGCTACTAATTAATCCGATGGGCTAGGAAGCGGATGTACTTCTCACCTTAGAAAAAGGAGGGTTCGGTGAATGGACAAAAAGGTTACAAAAACAGGTACGGTTATTGATGATATCAAATATGCTAATGATAACTCAGGCATGTCTTACAATGAAGCAAAAGCGTATATTGCTCGAACTACTGGCGGGCACAACACGAAAAAATTTAGCACGACCGATATTGAACAAGTACGTAAAGAAATCCACGGAGACTAGAGGATAAGGTATTCCATTTTCGGGATGCCTTTTCTCCAAATTAAAGTTCTGAGGATGTCTCTCTTCTTTTTATAATTCCACTTTTTACATAATCGTTTTCCAAGCTAATCTATTGCAAATTTTTGGAGCGACCTCTACACTTGTTCTTATGTTTAAGGCGATGTGCTACAGGTACGAAGGATTAATAACCATCGTCATTTTTTAGAAAAGCTGAGGTCTTATATATGAATAATGAGTTTAAATCAGGCATCGCCTATGCAACTTCTGCATATCTTTTATGGGGATTCCTGCCTATTTTTTGGAAAGCAATTAACGGGGTTGCAGCAGGTGCGGTATTAGCCCACCGGATTGTCTGGTCGTTGGTTTTTATGATTATCCTGTTACTGATCACGCGAAGCTTCAAGGCTTTTATTGCAGAATGTAAAGCAATAATCAAGGATCGAAAAAAATTAACAGGTATCGCCTTAGCATCTTTCGTGATTAGTTAATCACCCGGACATTAAAGGAATTAGTTTTACTGGTTCAACGAAAATCGGGAAAAATATTAACGAAACGGCAGCAAAATCATTTAAAGGTAACAATGCTCCTCTTCGGGCATAGTCAGATAACTTGCCGGACAAGATGTTTATGGTGCAACACTAGGGATTATTGGAATGGGCAGGATTGGTCAAGCGGTTGCACGACGGGCCCGTGGGTTTAGTATGAAGATAATTTATCATAATAGACAATCTGCCCCAGACGTCGAAGCGGAACTAGACGTTGAGTACCGATCACTTGATGATTTATTAATAGAGTCTGATTTCGTTTGCGTGATGGTTCCTTACACGAAAGAAACACACCATTTAATCACACGAAGAGAATTGACACTAATGAAGGAGTCAGCAATTTTGATTAACACCGCTCGTGGCAGCATTGTTAATGAACAGGATTTGTACGAAGCGCTAGAAAGACAAACTATCTGGG
>NZ_JAMQKC010000050.1 GCF_028416595.1 Aquibacillus salsiterrae
TGTATATAGTAATCTAAAAGTGGGCCACAAAAGTCATTGAAAACTCCCCCAGTAGGTTATAATAGCCCAGTAGAAATAAATTAATTGATTTCTAGTGGGGAGACTGGAGCGATGATTAACTTGAAAAATAAACAAGAGGTCCTAATTATGTACCTAAGGGAGGGCCGGTCACAGAGAGAAATTGCCAAGAAAGTAGGAATCGACCGTAAAACGGTAAGTAAATATATTAAGGAATATGAATCGCAAAGGAATGAATTAAATAGGCATGACATTGTTAACGCAGGTGAATTAATTCAAACGATTGTGGACGCGCCGAGATATCGTGTTGGAACTAGACCAAAACGGGTTTTAACAAAAGAAATAGAACAAAGAGTACAGGAACTGGTAGTCGAAAATGAGGAGAAAAGGAGAACCGGATTAAGAAAACAACAGAAGAAGCCTATAGATATTCATCAAGTATTAGAAGAGGAAGGTTTTACTATTAGTTATAGTACAGTCCTCCGTACTATCCGCGAACTAGATAAGAAGCCTAAAGAAGCATACATAAAGGGCTCTTATCTACCTGGTGATATATGTGAATTTGATTGGGGGGAAGTGAAAATTACGATTAACGGTAAACGACGAGTGCTTCAAATGGCGGTATTTACCTCTGCATTCGGGAACTATCGAATGGCATACTTGTTTACCAAACAAAAGACTGAATGCTTTCAAGAAGCTCACGCTTTATTCTTTGAAAAGGTAGGTGGCGTCTATAAGACAATGGTATACGACAATATGAAAGTAGCAGTCAAACGCTTTGTAGGAACAGAGAAGGAACCGACAGAAGGACTACTGAAACTATCAATCTACTACACCTTTAATTACCGTTTTTGTAATGTAAGACGCGGAAATGAAAAAGGACATGTGGAACGTAGTGTTGAAGTGATACGCCGAAAGGCTTTTGCGTTTAAAGATTCATTTGAAACACTTGAGGAGGCAAATCAATATCTATTAGAAATCTGTGAAAAGCTCAATCAAAAGTTACAAACAGGGAAAGATCATTCAGCAGAAGAATTATTTGAACAGGAAAAAGCCCACCTTCTTCCAAATCTGCCACAGTTTGATGCAGCACGGATAGAGAATGTGCGCGTAGATAAGTATTCTACGATTGTGATTGATCAAAACCATTATTCTGTACCAGATCATCTAGTTAACGAGGTGATCATGACAAAAATCTATTCTAATAGAATTCAATGCTTTAGCAATGGGGAAAAGATTGCAGAGCACCACCGATTAACAGGAGGCCACGA
Source organism: Aquibacillus salsiterrae (assembly GCF_028416595.1). Classification (GTDB taxonomy): domain Bacteria; phylum Bacillota; class Bacilli; order Bacillales; family Amphibacillaceae; genus Aquibacillus_A; species Aquibacillus_A salsiterrae. The sequence goes on from NZ_JAMQKC010000050.1 coordinate 1,290, forward strand.
ATGGAGGATACAACTGGATCATTATTTAAACACCTTAAAGAAAAAGCCTGGTGCATTAGCCAGTAGCGTGGCATTACAACAGGCAGATAAAAAAATAAAAAATATTTATGACAGTTATTATATCAATAACGAGAAAGGATTTATAGAGCTAATTCACTATCTACAAGAAAACGATAATTTGAAAGAGGTGGAACAAAGCATAAATGAGCTGCATAACATTCATCCATCTCACGTCACGACAGATAAAATTAAGGTATTATGCGCTAGAAATCAAGAGGAGTTAAATTCATCCTCTTTTCACCAGGATAAAAGCGATATTTCCACTTATGCCCGAGAACATTTACGAGCCTACGACGAGTTGTTTCAGACCAATTCATTAGGGGAAAAGGGGGAAATCGCATGAGTAAGAGGAATTGGGATGAGGAAGTATCGCAGTTTAGTAAAGCATTAAAGTTGTCCACGATTAACCACCATTTTAAGGAAGAGGTGAAAGAAGCCACTGAAAGAGACGCAAGTTATGAAGAATTTTTAGCATTACTCCTACAAAGGGAAATGGATACCAGAGACGAAAATGCAAGATATAATCGAATCCGGCGGGCTGAATTTCCTTACAAACGTTATTTAGAAGATTTGGTGATAGGAGAATTACCTCCGGATGCACAAAAAAAATTAAAGCGTTTAAAAACACTTGATTTTATTGAGGAAGGTAGGAATGTAATTTTAGCAGGGAATCCAGGAACTGGTAAATCTCATATGAGTATAGGGTTGGGAATTAAGGCATGTATGGAAGGCTATAAAGTTTGGTTTACAACCGTGCCATTACTCATCAATCGAATAAAAGAGTGTAGGTCAGAGAAGACCTTGCGGGCTTTTCAAAACCGCTTTGAAAAATACGATCTCGTCATAGCAGATGAAATGGGATATATTTCTTTTGATAAAGAAGGAGCTGAACTACTGTTTACCCACTTATCATTAAGAGCTGCCCAGAAGTCAACGATTATTACAACAAACCTATCTTTTGAGCGCTGGGGTGAGATTTTCCAGGATCCAGTAATGACTGCAGCAATGATTGATCGTTTGACACATCAGGCTTATATCGTAAATATGAATGGCAATTCCTACCGTATGAAAGAAACCAAAAAGTGGCTTGAAGATCAGCAGTTAGTGTAGACTAATTCAGGTTTCAATATAGAATGAGGAGTAATAATATGGAACAAATGACTGTTCATGAGATTACAAATCTATTGCATTCACATGGACTTAAATGTGACAAGCAAATTGTAAAGAATGGCTAATTGAAGGTAAAATAAAAGGCATTAAACAAGGTGGGTCTTATACTGCAAGTGACACCGAAGTTTATACATTCCTTTATGATTACAGGTGGAATGGTACAGCTTATGAAAGAGGAATTGATGACCAGACAAAAATAGTGCGTATTAACAAGTTTAATGAAACAGGTTAAAAAATTACAGAAGGAAAAGTCAGAATTAGAGCAAGAGCTAGGCATCACACCGTTTTGATAACTCCCATTCCCCTATCCAATATTAAAATTATAGGTGGGGGAATTTTAAATGACTATGTGGGGGAATTTTCAGTTGACAATTACA
>NZ_JAMQKC010000051.1 GCF_028416595.1 Aquibacillus salsiterrae
GTTCGTCCTGAGCCAAGATCAAACTCTCCAATAAATGAATGAGTTGATTTACTCATAAACTTGACTAGCAATTGTATTTCTAATCTAGCTTCGGCTCCCAATAGCTAGCGTATAGTTAATCCATCATCTCGCACTTGAAGTTCAAAGTGCTACATGCTGTCTTATCTATCCGTACGCTATTAAACAGTCGCCTATACTTTTTCTTTTAACATACTGGTTGTTTTGTTCAGTTTTCAAAGATCAATGTATTTACGTTATCGCTTCATCTCTCAGCGACATATACTATCATATCACTATATTTCGCGGAAGTCAACAACTTTCTAACTTTTAGTTCTTGTCCATAAAAGCGAGCTTAATTAATATAACACTTTCCTACTAATTAAGTCAATTGTTAATTTTGGTTTCAAAATCATTCCACCTTAGATCCGAGACAACTAAAACAATATACCATGAAATGCATATAAAGGTCAAATGTTTTTTAATAAACACTGAACTAAAATTCGCAGAAGTTAAAACGATATCAAATGACTTTAACCACAATCCTCATGCAGGAAATTAGCGTCATACATAGAGAATATTCTCATCTATTACAATTTAATTCCTTTCAACCGAAAATGTAGCCCACCTTCATATTGACCAATTGGCAGCTTACAGAAATTTTTTGGTCCATTAACCAAGAAGAGAATCAATTCTTTATCCTCTCGGTATATTTGTAATTGCCAATTACTAGTAACGGTTTGGTATGACTTTTTCATTACTTTGTCCTTAATAAACGGCCCTGGTAAACAAATGTATTCTCTATCGCTATCAAGAAACAGGACTAACCCATGTATTTCTCGACTTGAAATTTTTTTAGCAATCTCATTTGTAAAAGTAAAAATAGCATGGTCTTTATTACCTTCATCTGGCTCTAAAAGTTTGATCACATACTTGGCATCTATTAAATAAGTATCCTTCAAGTCATCTACTTCAAATACTTGGTATTGATTAATAATCCTTTCTTCAGACAAACGTTTCAAAAAGGAATTTTCAATTAAGTTTTGTTCTTGCGGTTTTAAAAACGAAAATGTAATATCCTCTATAACTTTTCCAAGATCATCATATTTTTCTCTTAATTTTGTTAAATTTTTCTCAGCCCCTCGATAAGAAGATATCGACTTTATTTGGGGATTATCTGTGTAATAATGCTGGAGTCGTTTCGCTTGTTGTTCATCAATTTGTGATTTGGTTAATATACCTTGATCTTCATTTATTGGTAGTCCAAAACCGTTCTTAGCGGCAAAATAATCACCAACATACAGAGTTTTATTATCGAATAGAAACAAATTGGACTGAAGATACTCAAGAACTAGAACCTTACAACCTTCTGCACTCAGTTTACTTATTGCTTCATATTCAGTCGCACCTGTTACCCAATCAACACCAGGTTCTCGTGTGATAAAAGTTATTTCTATGTCTTTTTCTTTTTTTATTAGTAAAAAAGGTTTAATTCCATCTATGGTCACAAAAGGGGTCACTACAAGAAGTGATTCCTTAGCATTCTCCAATGCATTTAATAATTCCTCTTCTTTATTTTCAGTTATCAACTCCATACAATAATTACCACCTTAGATTTATTTTCCACCAGTATTTTTCACTAAATTAGAAAAAATATAAGCAAATAGGAAAGGAGTTAAAAAAAATTGAAGAAGAAACTAGTTTATATTGCAACTATTTTTTTATTGCTACTTGTAGCATGTAATACAAATGACCAATCCCTTAAAGATGATTCTATCTCTAGTTTAAATACTGATGCGACAAGTGAAAATTACCCACAGACCCAACCAATAAAAACTCAAAATGCAAAATATGAATTTAGAGTAATTCAGGATAACTATGACGGGCAAGCAAAAAGGTATTTCGCTATCGAACAGGGACAAAGACCAAATACTAACGGTGATTCAAGCGTTAAACGAGGCATCGAACAAAACAATCAAGAGAAAACGCAACAAGTTCCACAACAAGCACCTGAAAATAACACTCAACAACAAGCACAAACACAACAGCAAAATAATAACGAAACAGATCAACGTAACAATGATTTTGTTCAAAAGGTTGTTGAGTTAACAAATGCAGAAAGAGTTAAACAAGGTCTTTCTCCGTTAAAAGCATACACTGATTTAAATACTGTAGCTGATGCTAAGGCAGAGGACATGGCAAATAAAGGATATTTTTCCCATACCAGTCCAACATATGGTTCACCTTTTGACATGATGAGAGATTTTGGCATCACATATAAATCTGCAGGAGAAAATCTTGCTGCTGGACAAACTTCTCCGGAAGAGGTTGTAAATGCTTGGATGAACAGTGAAGGCCACCGCGCTAATATTTTATCAGAAAAATTCACTCACATTGGAGTCGGATTTGAGCAAAACGGAAACCAGTGGGTCCAAATGTTTGTCAAAAAATAATACAGAACACATGGACTATACTCGCATACCAACAAAAGTGGTACCCACCTAAAGTTGAAAATGATAGCCTTTTGAAAAACTCAAAAAAATCCCTCCCTGGGAAAGACACTTTCCGCAGGGGGGGATTTTTAGCCTGGCGACGTCCTACTCTCACAGGGACAAAGTCCCAACTACCATCGGCGCAAAAGAGCTTAACTACTGTGTTCGGCATGGGAACAGGTGTGACCTCTTCGCTATAGCCACCAGATCTTTTATGAAGTTCAAGGTAAAACATTACCTATGTACCTTCAAGACTAGATAAGAAGTTGGTACAAGACATAGTTTTGTTTAGCAGAGGCTACCAAGCCCATTGCGCTTCCTTATTCAGTCTAGCTACG
>NZ_JAMQKC010000052.1 GCF_028416595.1 Aquibacillus salsiterrae
TTTTCCTTTCGATTCAAACCACCAGGTCAGCAAGCGCAGCGCGGTAGCTTTGACTGAACTCGGGGATTCATCAAATCTATCAAAATACTAAAGTAATTAAATGCGACAACTATATTGACAAACACCGAAAATGATTTACATAAGTATCCATATAATATTTAAACCCTTTATCACTTAAATATTACTTTGCAAATAATAAAATAGTGATGATATCTTTTAGTCAAGACATCACAATATAAATTAAAGATTACCTCTAACACTAGCAAAAGAAAAGGCTTCTCAAAAGTTTAATCAACTAATGAGAAGCCTCTTCTATATACCTAATGTTAGCATTTTGTTAGCAGCAAATCATGCGGAAGTCCTTATATTTCAAGGGATTGAGCGGTCATCACATCATGCCGCCCCTTAGGTGAGAGTGTGTAATATCTTACACGGTGTGTGCGAAAAGTGCGGTATATCAAGGTTTTGTTAATTTCTTACTGTAACATCTTTAACGGTAATTTACCGTTTTTCACTGGATTGCGTTAGCAAAATGTTAGCATTTTTTCCTAAACTAACACCTAAGTTAGGTGTAATGGAATATATTATAGTGGTGATTTCCTTATTATCTTTATGATTATGGTGATACGTTTACGGTACCTTGAAACGCCTGCTGGTTAATTAATTCAAATTACATTAAATTATAACCTATTTATGTTAAATCTTATCATCTCTAATTAATCGTAATTAAATTTCTGACCAAATAAAAAAGCACAAATCCTGTGCTCAACAATAAAATCATTCTTTAAATTTATATCCCGCTTTTTTTAAATCATCTTTAAAATCTTTTTTTTCTATTTGTTTATAATAACTATCCATTTTATTTTTCCACTTTTTCAACTTTTTATTGTCTTTATTTTTAGCAAACATTGATTAATTCCCCTCCTAATTCATGTATATTTACATGATGGGGAAAAAGAACAACATTTATACTATATAAGATATTAAAATTACACTTTTATAGCAACAGGTTTATCTTCCATATCTATTAAATCTTCATCTTCAGTTTCTATTGAACATGCAACTTCTTGAAAAGCAGCTATAGCCTCTTCTTGGTATCTACTGCTTATAAAGCCTGCTGTTTCCAAATCATCTTTTAGCTTAATACTGTCTACATCCTTGTAGTAATTATTCATTTTTTCAAACCATTTATTAACATTACTCATTTTCACTTCACCTCTTTTAAGTCAGAATTATGAAGCATTCTTAAGTTAGATACAATACTCTTATCTCTTAAAACATATTGTTTTTCAGTTCTAAAATGTCTTGTTTTAGAATATGGTTCAGATCTTACATTTGAGAATAGTGGAGGAAAGATCTTATGTTTGTCTTTATAAACAAAAGTCTTTGATAATATAACTAAATCCAACCTACCTCCAAGGTGATTACAAAAGTATGCGTCACAATATTCGTCTATATCTAATTCTTTTTCCTTAATTTGTTTATCTAACCTACGCATCTCATAAAAGAAGAATTCTTGTTCCTCCCTTTGATCAAGATCTAAACAATTCTCCTCCTCATATTCTACAATGCATTCTAACACAGCCCATTTTTGCCCTTTATACTTTTGGTTCCTCGTGACCTTCATTTTAGCCCAATGCTCTGCTTGCTTTAAATCGTTATAAAAATAAAAACCATCACCTAAATAATGCTTGTCTCCTGATGATTTATATTTTTCTAGTAAACTATTATTCTCTACCATATCTTCTATAGCTTGTTTTGTATTTCCATGATATAAAGTATAACCCATTAATTTACCTATAAATATTTTTTCTTTATAAAAATAATACCATTATTAGCCATAAATTCCAACCAAATTCTAATATTATAGATTTAAAGACCAGTGGTACTATTAACTTAAGGGATATATTTTTATGCAAGTTCAACCCATAATACAATTTGTCAAAAAATTTTTTATTACAATCTTTTGTTCTACTTCTTTTAATATTTTAAATTTCATCCAAAAATTCATTTACAACATCTATAATCATAGAAATTTTAAGATCTTCTGCTGAATCTTCTAATTCAGCAAACATTTTAGTTTCAAAATTCATATTACTTGCCTGGCTCCCCGCTATTTAATGTTGAAAAATCAATTTACTAGAGCATATTTTTATATCTAGCAATCCTTATTTTTCACTTTACAAGTTTTATGAGAATATTTGAAACAATACAGTGTGTAAATCTAAAAATACCCTATAAATTCATAAAAAACCGGACAAGGGAACAGGTTCAATTGCTCACTCTACATCCACCACCTGATACATGTATAATTCCGATCGTGGTGGAGAATATTATATAGTGGACAAGGGAACGGGTTCGGTTGTGAGCGACACATGGCTCCATACTGATACGCGTTCTTTTTTATTACGACACCCAAAAGGCAATAAAGGATCGACCCTATCCATATTTAGTATTCAAAAATTAAATCCAGTTTGTTAACAGTGGCATATATCATGGCAATGAAGTTGTCTACAGTGCGATAGCCACGGGCTTTTCTTTTGGCAGCTTGAACTAAACCATTTATACCTTCAAGCAAGCCATTGGTCATTTTGGTGACAAACCACCTTAAGATACCTCTCTTGTGCTTCTTAAGAGACTTTGCGAGCTTAATCATAGGCTCCAGTTGAGAACGTATCGCCCAGTCATACCATTCATCAAAATATAGCTCAG
>NZ_JAMQKC010000053.1 GCF_028416595.1 Aquibacillus salsiterrae
TTTTGTAACTATTCAGGTACCCAATATATTTCTAAAATTCCCACTGGACTCAGTGGGAATTTTTTTGTATACTTAACCCATGAAAATACAAGGACGAAACCTTACCTCAGAAGATATCCGTTGGATTGACACCCTTATCAGTGATCACCCTGATTGGCACCGAACTCGACTCTCACGTGAGATTTGTACCAAATGGAACTGGGTTAATGCAAAGGGGCAACTCAAAGACATGGCTTGTCGTACGATGCTTCTTAAATTAGAACGGCTTGGTTACCTTCGGTTGCCAGCAGCGCGCACGGTTGGCGTGGGGAACGTAATTAAGAAGCGTACGCCCGTCGCCCATTCTACAACTGAAATTATCTGTTCATTAAGAGAACTGGTTCCCCTTCGGGTTGAAGCCATCCAAAGCGCCGAATCCTCAAGATTATTTAAACATCTGCTAGAGGAGTACCATTACCTCGGTTTCAACGGGACGGTAGGCGAGAACATGAAATACATGGTGTACGATAACCAACAACGCCCACTCGCCTGTCTCCTTTTTGGATCAGCCGCATGGAGAATTGCTCCACGTGATGAATGGATCGGGTGGGATTCTACAACGCGCCAAAAGGGATTACATCTTATGACCAACAATATGAGATTTTTAATCTTGCCTTGGGTCAGGGTCCCTCATTTAGCCAGTCATTCACTCGCCAACATAGCTAAACGACTAAGTGATGACTGGCTACAAAAATATGGGCACCCTATCTATTTGCTTGAAACATTTGTTGAACAAAATCGTTTTCAAGGCACGTGTTACCGAGCGGCCAACTGGATACACGTAGGTCAAACACAAGGGCGGAGTCGAAACGATACCTATAGTACATTACACGTGCCGATCAAAAACATTTATCTATACCCCCTGACCCTTAAATTCAAAGAGGAGCTAAGTCATGAAACGTGAACAAATCTTAAAAGCCTGCCAAGAAGATCCAGAGAGTATCGTCGCACTAATTGCCCATTTAGAGGAAAACGTTCAAAGGCTGGAAGCACGCGTCAAGACGCTTGAAGACCAACTGAATAAAAACAGTCGCAATTCCAGTAAGCCCCCTTCCTCTGATGGGTTTAAAAAACCAAATCCTAAAAGCCTGCGCGAAAAAGGAAAACGGTCCGTTGGCGGACAGAAAGGTCATCCTGGCCATACTCTTTCCATGACAGATAAGCCTGACCATGTGGTGGTACACCAACTAAATACGTGTACCTGTGGTCAGGGTCTTATGGATTCTCCCGTCATACGCAGCGAGCGACGACAAGTTTGGGACATTCCTCCGTTGAAGATGGAAGTCACAGAACATCAAGCCGAAATCAAGTGTTGTTCTGCTTGTGGTAGTGTAAATAAAGCATCCTTTCCTGAAGAAGTTACTGCCCCCGTTCAGTATGGAGCCCGCGTCAAATCCATGACGATTTATCTTAATCAGTATCAGCTTCTTCCCTATGACCGCATTCAAGAACTCTTCCATGACATGTTTGGTCATGGGCTCGGGCAGGCGACTTGTGTCAGTGCCAACCATCACCTTTATAATCAGTTGGAAACCATCGAAGCTGACATCATCGAACGTATCGAAGAGAACGATGTCGTCCATTTTGATGAGACAAGCATGCGGGTTAAAGGAAAGAATCATTGGCTCCATGTCGCCAGCACCGACCAGTATACACATTACACGGTACATGAGAAACGAGGGAGGATTGGAATGGATGAAGCATCCATTCTGCCTACATTCTCTGGTACCGCCGTCCATGATGCTTGGAAGCCGTATTGGGGCTATTCCTGTCATCACGCTCTATGCAATGCGCACCATTTGCGTGAATTAACATTTGTCTATGAACAAGGGAACCAGAAATGGGCTAAAGAGATGATCGACCTCATACTGGAGATTAAACAATCCGTTGACAACAAAAGAGGGACTACGGAAACATTAGATGCTGATGAGATCGCCGTGTTTTCTAGGCGATATGATCAGATCATTAAAGTTGGACTTGTCGAAGAGGCGGGACTGAATCCTCCTGAGCAGGTGACCCCTAAAAAGAGAGGGAGAGTGAAACAAAGTAAAGCCAAAAACCTATTAGATCGCTTACAGACACATCGCCTAGAAGTCCTGTCGTTTATGTGCGATTTCCGAATCCCCTTCGATAACAACAAGGCTGAACGAGATGTCCGCATGACGAAAGTGCAGCAAAAAATATCAGGTACTTTTCGTAGTGAACAAGGGGCAAAGACATTCTGTCGGATTCGTGGGTTCATCTCCACAATCAAGAAGCACTCCCTCTCCGTCATGAAGGGGATCGAAGCAGCACTAGAGGGAAAGCCTTTCTTACCTCTCTAATTACAATTATTTTTCAGGGGTGCTCCGCACCCCTTTTTGCCATGCGTTTTTTCTGAGTACCTGAATAGTTACCTT
>NZ_JAMQKC010000054.1 GCF_028416595.1 Aquibacillus salsiterrae
TTGCCTTGCTTGCATCTTATATGATGAACAAACAAGATGGTGAAATTTTAGATGAGTATTTAAATGAGAAAATATTCGGTGATGAAGCAGGTGAAACGATCTCCCCTAATCCGAAAGATGTAGATGGTTTTGCCCAATTTATGGAACGATATACCAAAGGCCTAGCTATTGAACGTGCGGCCGTAGAAAATTTGAAATAAGGGTTTGTTTTCTATGAAATGGTTGATATAGAAGATCAATTTCCGGTTCGAAAAGAGCCATAAATAAAAACGGTAGTTGTGCCTCGAGCTTAAAACAGTGAGGCACAACTACCGTTTTTATTTAAAGAGCGTGTTCAAAGAGCCCTATAATTCTATAAAAAAATAAAAATGCACCTTAGCGAAATATGGTAAAATGGAAGTGGCTAAACAAACCAAAAATACCAATTTGCGAGGTGCATTTTCATGGAATTACAATTGGAACTAGTTCCTTTCCACTATTATAACACACTCAGCTTTGATGTTGAACTCATAGATTATATCGATCATGTAGATGATTCCATTGTATTAGAAAAGATCAAACCCCTTTTTAAGAAAGGTGGGCGTCCCCCAGCGGATCCGAGAGTCTATTTTAGGATGCATTATTTATATTTTACTCGCCCTGAAATTACCTCCTTTCGAGAACTTTGCAGACAACTTATTGATCCGAAAAATCAAGCATGGCGGAACTTTATTGGCTGGGCTTATATTATCACCTAAAGCTGAATGGGGCTTATTCTGATAACATTCAACAAGCTAAATTTCGAAAAGTAATGCCGGACTTTAAGACTAGCAGAGACAGCTAAAGAACTCCCTAACCTACTGAGGGAAGCCGAAGCAAAAGGATGGATGTATCATGAGTTCATTCATGAATTTCTAAGCCATGAAGTTCACTGCCGTGAAAGAAAAAACAAAGAGAAAATGATGGTGGTGTTAGAGTTGAAGTTTAATGTGGTAAATAAACAAAATAACGAAGTTTATCCTGGTGCTGTCCAGCGTCTTTTTTTAAGAGATTTAGCTTATATAAATCCTAAACGTTGGACTTTCGATTGGAAAGAAGAAATATCATATCCTGAACATCATGTATATAAATTGATAATTAGCGGAGATAATGATATTCAAGGGCTGATTTCATTTACAGAGGTTGATGATGGGGAAGGTTATATATTGGTAAGGTATATAGAATCTGCTCCCCATAACAGAGGCCATAACGGGGAGTTTAGAGTAGCTCCAGTTTTATTGACTTATACGTGTAGCAAAAGTTTTGAAAAAGGATATGGAGGATTTGTTTGCATTCACATAAAACTTGATGAAACATTAATAAAATATTACGAGAGTTTGGGGGCTGTATTTATTGGTAATCAACGAATGATTTTAGATACAGTTGCTTCTCAACGATTAATTCAGTTATACTTGTATAAAGGAGTGTGAAATTAAGATGATTAAGAACAAAAACCTTATTACTAATAGGCAAAATCAATTACATGATTTGGCTGAAGAATCAACCAATGGTATATTTGCCAGTGCTCCTGATGAAACTGAGGAAGAACGTAAGAAGAACCATGATTTAGTGGAATCTTTTATAAAAAAAAATAAACGTAGATAAAGAAATAGCCCTCATTGAGGGCTATTTTAATTTTTTACGGAAGAGTATGCAAAACAAAAGGAAAAATCCTTGATACTATGCAAAGTTCGGATGAATTTACCTAAAAACTGGATATATTCCTTATGAATATCTAAGGAAAGCATGGCAAAAGGTCGTTTTAGATCTAATGAAGAAGTGGTATCCAAACAATCCAAAAGTCCAAGAACTCATTGATGACTTGTACCGAAGATATTCGAATGGATTTTATGAGTACGAGACAAATTTCACTATTGGTAAAAGGTGCTCGGTGTCGGGGAGGCATCTGGTGTATTCCCAATCGACTTGGACACAAAAAACTACAATGAAAGAATGATAGAGCAATTTAATCAATTAGTTGAACCGGAAAATTTACCTTGGCAGCT
>NZ_JAMQKC010000055.1 GCF_028416595.1 Aquibacillus salsiterrae
TATTTAATCGCTATAATCGATGATCATAGTAGGCGCATTATGCATGCCGAGTTCTTTTTTGAAGAGCGTTATCCGAGACTTGAAAGGTGTATGCAAAAGGCTGTATTAAAATATGGTGCACCAGATGTCTTTTTTTGTGATAATGGCTCTGTGTATAGTGCCACCCAATTCAAAATCATCTGCGCTCGAATGAATACGAAGCTTATTCACGCAAAACCGTATTCGCCAGAGTCGAAGGGTAAAATTGAGAAATTCTTCCAATTTGTTGATTCGAGTTTTACTGGTGAAGCTTACCTATTGATCAATCAGCAGAAAATGGAGACATTAAAGCAACTGAATGACTACTTTGCTTCATGGCTTGAAGCCTATGATAATCGTATCCATCGAGGCACAGGACAAACACCAAAGAAACGGTACGATGCGTGCGAGGAACCTAAGCGACATTTGCCAGCTGAGGCACTCAAAGAGATCTTCCTATGGGAAGAAACACGTACTGTGCGGAAAACGTCAGTGATTGAAGTCGAAGGCAATACCTATGACGTCGATTCCTTCTTGCGTGGTAAAAAAATTCAGATCCGTTATAATCCCTATGACTTGTCTTATATTCAGATATGGAAAGAGGACGAACGATTTCCAGATGCCAAGCCAGCGGAACTCCGTAATCAGAGTCATTCAAAGTTGTCGATGAATGATCACGAAGAAACACCTCCTACCCCAGTTTCTAGTTATTTAGAGCAGATCAAGAAACAGCAGGAGAAAGAAAAGCGTCAAGCACTAGGGACGACAAGTTTTGCAAGCCTAAAAGAAAGACAGACAACTGGGGGTGCTGATCATGATTGATTTCTTCGAAATGAAAGGGGTTCCCTTTACCCGTGAGATAGCACCTCATCAATTGTTTGATTCATCAAGCTATAAGGAGGCTGCGGCGCGACTAGAATATGCCGTTCAAAACCGTCAGTTTTGTCTTTTAACAGGGGAAGCTGGGATGGGGAAATCGACCGCTGTGCGAGGGCTTGTGCAACAGCTTGATCCGGTTCATTATCGCTATTTATATATTTGTGATTCAGGGCTGACTCCAAAACTGTTTTATCGGGAAGTTCTCCAATGTTTTGGTATTCAACCAGCCCATCGGGCTCCTGAAGCTAAGCGACAATACCAAGCACTTATGCTTGATATTTACGAAAATGAAAAAAAGATCCCCGTCATTATTTTGGACGAGGCACATCACTTCTCAGAATCGATGTTACAGGAACTCCGTTTTGTTTTGAATTTCAAAGAAGACTCTATGTCTCCCCTATCTCTGATTATTGTGGGCCAACAGAGTCTGAGAAATCAACTAAAGATCAAGCATTTGGAAGCCATTGAACAGCGAATCCAAATGCGATATCAGATGGTTGCCTTGACCGAAGAAGAGACGGCGGCGTATATTCAACATCAACTAAAAGCGGTCGAAACGCCACATGAGATTTTTTCCGAAGAAGCCACTCAAGCCATTTACCAATTCAGTAAGGGCATCCCTCGGAAGATTAATTCTCTTTGTAGTTTAAGTTTAATGGATGCTCGTCTTCAAGGCAACAAAATTGTCGGGAGATCGCACGTGGAACGTGTGATGAATGAGTGGTAAAGGGCATGAAGAAGATAGGTATAGAAATGATTTATGATGACGATTTGGAGAACTGGATGGTTGAGTTAAATGGTCGCACCTATAGCCTTCACTGTGGAGAAATCTTTGATTTAGTCATCGGGGTAACCAACATTCCTTGTAGACTTGAGTTAGATAGTCAATGGTATGTGATTGTTCATGAAGTTCGTTTCAATTTAAGACCCAAGGATACTTACAGGATAATTATTTGAACACCTTACCTTGTCCTGAAGGGATGGAAATGCTTTTTTTCGTCCCTTCAGGACAAGGCCACCAAGCGTAAGTACGGTAGTTGTTAGTCGGAACAGTACCAGAAAATTTGGTCGCTAGTGTTAATGAATAGAGTTTAAAATATAAATAAT
>NZ_JAMQKC010000056.1 GCF_028416595.1 Aquibacillus salsiterrae
TTATCCTGAATTTCGAGCCTGTGGATAAATAAACTTATCAACAGGCTTGTTTTTAAGATTTTTGGTTATTATGTACATTTATGGGAATCTTAAATCAACCTTACTTGATTATTTTACGCAAAAGCCCATAACTCCCCCCTCCCCATTTAAGAGGCCCTAATGGAAATATTTAACTTGTAAATTATCATTCTAGTTGATGAATACGCTGTAGCATTTTCAGCCAACTATCAAACCGAGTAAATGTGTTGCTCATTTTTAGTTTCCATTGCCTGGCATGTGTCACTAAAATGGCTGGAATTTCCCAAAACGTTCGCCTAAATCGCGAAATAGTAAAAGACGAATACGCTTGTACACAGACCTCTTTACAAAACAAAATGTGGATATTATAAGCAATCATTTTCAACCATAAATCAGCGAAGTTCGCATAAAATTCTTCTCCAGAAACTTGGTCAGCTCCGAATCCATTTTTCGCCTCTTTTATGTAGTTTTCCATGCATGCGCGATGATTGTAAAATCGCCATATTTCATCCCCAGAGTCTGTCATGTTGGTAACTATCGCTTGGTACTCCCAAAGGAACTCTTCGCTTAGGTATGGCTCTTCAAAATCGGATGCTTCTGCCATTCTTATAAGAATGACACGGCGCGATCTTGACCAAGTTTGGGCACGGTGATCAATCTCTGTCCACTCAATAATTTTCGTACCTTCATATACGCGGCACCAATTCTTTTCTAAACCTTTTTTCACTAGGGATTTATATAGCTTCAACTTGCCTACGTAAAGAATTTCCTTTGAAATTCCGGTATCGGGATCACGGTATTCTTCGAAAAAACTCAAGTGTCTGTCATTTGGAAATCCCTTATCAAATCGGGCCATAATCGATGCATGTGGTGGAATGTGTTTTAACGCTTCGATAGCAGCTTCAACCATACCATCTGAGGTGTAAGCTTTGCCGTTTCGTAACTCCGCAAACAAACATAAGCGACTTATTCCTTCGAATACCAAAAGAGGATGGAGGCTCTTTTTCCCTGGATTGTGTGAATTGTAACCAACCTCAGCTCCCTGTTGATTCCCGTAAACGGTATTTACGGTGGAATCGAAGTCAAGAATAGCTCGATCTTGATCGACCAAAACACGCTCGGTTAAAGCTTGATTGGTGACTTCAAAGCCCGTTAAATCCTCCTCCGATTTAAATCGCTTCAGGTCATTATAATAGGTCGTATAGTCCGGTAATTTTCCCCACTTGAAGAACCGTTTTAACAGAGTTTCTTCTTCAATATCTTCAAAGTGAGAGATGCGCTCTAACCCAAGTAATCGTCCTAAAATAAGCGCTAAGGATACATCAGATAACGGGAAGGTTCCATTTTGTTTTTTCAACGAAAGGCTTGCCTCTAAGAGTCTTTTTATTTTGATTTTTTCAAGGTAGTCAAGAAGAGGTACAATACCTCCGTACGAAGTTGCATGTTCCAACGTTGGTTCGATAGAAATACTCCCAATACTCGTTTGAAATGTGTTATAATTATTCACCAAATGGTGCTCCTCTCTTTGGATTTTTTGGTTGTCGCAAACCCTATTATACCAAAGGTTGGAGTGCTTTTTTATTTTTTTTAAAGTTATTGCTTTCGAAATCTAGG
>NZ_JAMQKC010000057.1 GCF_028416595.1 Aquibacillus salsiterrae
CTAATCTAGCTTCGGCTCCCAATAGCTAGCGTATAGTTAATCCATCATTTCGCACTTGAAGTTCAAAGTGCTACATGCTGTCTTATCTATCCGTACGCTATTAAACAGTCGCCTACACTTTTTCTTTTAACATACTGGTTGTTTTGTTCAGTTTTCAAAGATCAATTAATGGTGGAGCCTAGCGGGATCGAACCGCTGACCTCCTGCGTGCAAAGCAGGCGCTCTCCCAGCTGAGCTAAGGCCCCATAATGGACTATTTAAATGGTCGGGAAGACAGGATTTGAACCTGCGACCCCTTGGTCCCAAACCAAGTGCTCTACCAAGCTGAGCTACTTCCCGTAAAAATGGCGCGCCCGAGAGGAGTCGAACCCCTAACCTTTTGATCCGTAGTCAAACGCTCTATCCAATTGAGCTACGGGCGCTTTAAATGTTTCACTTTCAAAAAAACATTTGGTGCCGAGGGCCGGACTTGAACCGGCACGATAGTCACCTACCGCAGGATTTTAAGTCCTGTGTGTCTGCCAATTCCACCACCCCGGCATGGCATATAATGTATCTATGGAGCGGAAGACGGGATTCGAACCCGCGACCCCCACCTTGGCAAGGTGGTGTTCTACCACTGAACTACTTCCGCGCAATGCGGGTGGAGGGACTTGAACCCCCACGTCATAAGACACTAGATCCTAAGTCTAGCGCGTCTGCCAATTCCGCCACACCCGCATAATGAATTTTTTCTAAGTGAAAAAACCCGGATGAGCCATGAAGGATTCGAACCTTCGACCCTCTGATTAAAAGTCAGATGCTCTACCGACTGAGCTAATGGCTCACAATTACCTAAAGTGGTGCCGGCCAGAGGACTTGAACCCCCAACCTACTGATTACAAGTCAGTTGCTCTACCAATTGAGCTAGGCCGGCATATGGTGGAGGATGCAGGGCTCGAACCTGCGACCCCCTGCTTGTAAGGCAGGTGCTCTCCCAGCTGAGCTAATCCTCCATACATATATAAAGCCTGGCGACGTCCTACTCTCACAGGGACAAAGTCCCAACTACCATCGGCGCAAAAGAGCTTAACTACTGTGTTCGGCATGGGAACAGGTGTGACCTCTTTGCTATAGCCACCAGACATATTATTTTCAAGGACAAAATATATTATATTGATATTAATTATAAAATGCAAGTATTTTTTAGTTAATATCAATATATTTCTTGTAATACCTTGAAAACTAGATAAGAAGTTGGTACAAGACATTTAACAGTCGCCTTCACTTTTTCAGTCTAGTTCCGGCTCCCAAATCCTCTCGTTATAAGCAATACCTCTCCAAGGGTAGAAATTCACACCCTTTCCGCGGTCTTGCTTATCCCGGCGGATTTAACCGGTCGCCTTCACTTCCTAATTCAGTCCAGCTACGCGGGCTTATTTTTAGTTAAGTCCTCGATCGATTAGTATCCGTCAGCTGCACATGTTGCCATGCTTCCACCTCGGACCTATCAACCTCATCGTCTCTGAGGGATCTTACTCATTTAAAATGATGGGAAGTCT
>NZ_JAMQKC010000058.1 GCF_028416595.1 Aquibacillus salsiterrae
TCATCTTCACTTAAATTCAAGTGAATATCGTAATGCCCGGCAATGGACGGATAACGTTCTCGCAGTCTTCCTACTCGAATTCCCACTTTTTCTACTAGACGGACATTCCCTTTTTTAACCGAATTGGCAAGACTGTTTAAGTCATCCAGGAAACGTTGCTCTTTCAGGCCATCCATGGCCATTTCCTTTTTCTCACGCCCTTCACTCAGACAGAGGACGCGGGTGCTGTTTTCCATCGGAATCTTTTTGACGTAAACCGATTCTGATGTTTTTGATCTATTCCCGTCTTTGCCAGGAGAGATTTTTTTAAATGTGTTCTTCGCATTTTTGAATTCATCGACATATTCCTTTTCAACCGCTCTCCGTTCTACGACTATATACGGGAACCCCATTTCCTTGATTAGTACCAGATTGTCTTTGGTGGCAATCCCGCGATCCATTGCGATCATGGGACGAGTGTCCGTCAATTCGAAGGATGCATCTTTTTCCAAACGCTTGAGTATATCTTCAAGTGTTTCCGGTTCGGATTTGTTTCCTTCGTAAATTTGGCTAAAAATGGGGAACCCGGCATCATCGACTACCAAAGCAAGCGTGACAAGTGGACAATCCATTCGTTTCTCTTTGGACTTTCCCCGATGAGCAAGCTCATTTTTTGTGGCACTACCTTCAAAGTATGTATTGGTTAAATCATATAGAAAAACCTGATTTGGACGCGAAAATAAATCGGCTTCCTTTGTGCGAAGAGCGTGCTCGATGTCGGTTTTATTTGCAAGCAACCGATCGGCAATCTCGTAAATTGCATCCTTGCCAATTTCAGAAAGGTCGACGGAGAGCATCTCAACAAGTGCCGTTCTTTCCCGCAGCCAGCGCCAGGATGCCAAATCGCTAGATGGCGCCACAAGGCGCCCCACGACAACAGCCTCAGCCAATGCCTGTTCAGCTGGCGTAAAACCACAGTTACCCAGTAACCGATCGAATTCAAGCTGTTGCCAAGTTGCATGGCCAACCAATTCCGGACCAAGTGAACGTGACTCAGCTGTACTTATAGAATTCAAGTCGACAGAAGTAAAAGTAGCCTTTGCTTGGCGTTCCACTTTGGCATCCGCTTTTTTCTGGTTAAACGAGTAATTGGACATTGCTGTTTCAGCAACCTCAGCAATTTGCTTCTCATCTTCAAACATAGTAACTTGACCGGCCAGACGGCCTTCCAATGCGGCAGCAAGTTTTTTCCACTCAGATTTCGGAAGGGTTAGTGTACCGAGTTGCATAACGACCCGTTGGCGAGGTCCTTTTTCTGTGCGATAAGATTCAACCAGAACGTGCTTTTTATATGATTTATTTGTCGCTTTATTTTTGGTAATCGTTTCCCTTATAAACATAGTTTCATTATACCCGACGGGAAAGTTGAAATCAATTATTTTTAATATT
>NZ_JAMQKC010000005.1 GCF_028416595.1 Aquibacillus salsiterrae
TCGGGCGTTAATAGCGGTCTTTGACTACCGTTTCACCGCTGGCAGGGGGCGACCGGGCGTTATTAGCGGTCTTTGACTACCGTTTCACCGCTGGAAGGGGGCGATCGGGCGTTATTAGCGGTCTTTGACTACCGTTTCACCGCTGGAAGGGGGCGATCGGGCGTTATTAGCGGTCTTTGACTACCGTTTCACCGCTGGCAGGGGGCGACCGGGCGTTATTAGCGGTCTTTGACTACCGTTTCACCGTTGGCAGGGGGCGATCGGGCGTTATTAGCGGTCTTTGACTACCGTTTCACCGTTGGCAGGGGGCGATCGGGCGTTATTAGCGGTCTTTGACTACCGTTTCACCGCTGGCAACGCTCAAACGGTAGTCAAAAAGGTAACCCGAAGTGTTCCTTAGTGCCCACCCTAAGGCAAGCTTAAACAGAAAATCTATGTGTCGCTCTTTGACATAAAGATTTTCTGGCTTTAGTATTACTCGGACAGATTTGGCTTAAACAATTCGACTAACACTAGTGCCACTGCACCAAGGGATGTAGCATGTTCTCCTAGTCTAGAGAACACTACTTCTGTCTCTTTTGCCCTGTCCGTAAGCGCTCGTTTGCGAATGGTTTGTCTAATAGGTTCGAGTAAAAATGCTTCTGCATTAGCTACTCCTCCCCCGATAATTATTTTGCAAGGATTTATTATATGGATAAGGTTAGTTAAGCCAATACCGATAAACCCGCCTACTTCTTCAAAAATTGATAGGGCTAGTTGATCATGTTTTAAAGCAGCTTGATATACGAATTCCCCCGTCATTTCAGATAAATCTCCCTCAACCAATTCAAACAAGACACTTGAATCCCTGCTCTTTGCAGCTTGTCTAGCTCTTTCTGCGATAGCCGGCCCTGAAATGATTGTTTGCAGGCATCCGTAATTTCCACACTCACACTTTTGACCGTTAATATCAATCGTCATGTGGCCGACTTCACCAGCAATATCATATTCCCCGTGATAAAGCTTACCATCAATCACGAGGCCCGCACCAACACCGGTACCAATATTGATGACCATCATGTTCGCTTCTTCCTCATGACCCCCGAACCACGCTTCACCTAAAGCCATTGATCTTGCGTCATTTTCAACCTTCACGACATAGTCAAACGTATTTTCGAGCTCCTCTTTAATTGGCACATGTCTCAAATTTAAATTTGGCGCATACAACGACATACCCGCTTCCACATCGACCACACCATGCATCGCGACACCAATTCCAATGATTTTATCTTTTAGTTTTATAAATTGATTGATTAGTTCATTAATTCCTGCTTTTAATAGCTCTAGAAACTGCTGATTAGTTACATGATGTAACACAGGTTTTACTAGTACTTCCTTTATATCGCCAACCAAATCAGTGAGGATAAATTCAACAGTTTGTGGCCCAACATCTATTCCAATCACATAAAATTCGCTATGGTTAATCATCAGCATCGTTGGTTTACGCCCACCTTGTGATTGGCCTAGTTCACTTTCTTTTACGATTGTCTGTTCGATTAACTCTTTGACAATACTTCCCACAGTTGGAGGGGTTAATTTCGTTTCTTTCGCTATTTGCGCACGTGAAATTGGCCCCGATATCCTAATTTTATTTAAAATAATCGATTTATTTAATGATTTCATCCACTGAAAACTACCACGTTGCATGATACCCATCCTATCTGTTTTTATACAGGTTATTTAGTAAATTAATTTAATTAACTTACTTAATCATACATTAAAAGATAAAAAAAGTTTACCAAATAAGAACTATTCGGTAAACTTTTTTCTGGGTTTAATATGGTCCACGAATATGATCGTGGATTTCTGCTTGGTAAAAGTCTTCAAGTTTCTTCATTTCGGCTGCACTGAAATCTTTCACTTCTAATGCACCAAGATTATCCTCTACTTGCTTGACTGTTTTAAAGCCGGGAATAACAGTAGAAACGGCTTCATGCTCTAGAATCCACTTTAAGGCTGCACGCGTCATGTTGCCACGACCTTCAGCTACCCATTCCAACTGTTTGCTTAATTCGACACCTTTATTAAATTCAATACCACCAAACGTCTCACCGACATTAAATGCTGCACCGTCTTTGTTAAAATTACGGTGATCATCTTCTTCAAACTGATGATTGACTGAGAATTTCCCTGTTAATAGTCCACTTGCTAACGGAACACGCGCAAGGATACCCACCTGTTTTTCTAATGCTTTAGGGAATAGTTCTTCCGCTGGCTTCTGTCTCATCATGTTAAAAATCACTTGAAGCGTGCTAACATTTGGCTGTTCTAAACAAAACAAGCCCTCTTCGACTGTTTCGACACTGACACCGTAGTAACGAATTTTACCTTGCGCTTTAAGCTTATCGAGCACTTCAAACACTCGTCCGTCTTTTAAGATTTCAAACGGCGGACAGTGGATTTGATACAAATCGAGTGCTTCTCTATTTAAACGTTTAAGCGTTGCCTCTAAATACTTGGTTACAGATTCCTCGGAATACGTATGTGGATCCTCGATATCACCAGCCCGACAAAACTTTGATGCAATGTAAATTTCTGATTCCTTGCCCTTTGTTGCTTTTGCTAGTAACTCTTCAGCGTGTCCACCACCATAAACGTCAGCTGTGTCGAAAAAGTTAACACCTGCATCCATTGCTCTCGCTAAGCCATTTAATGATTCCTCATCATTCGTTTTCCCCCAAGAACCACCAATGGCCCACGTACCAAAACTTAGCTCACTTATTTCCATATCCGTGTTACCGAGCTTTCGATATTTCATTGTTTACTCACCATCCTATTACAGCTTTTTAACTTCATCTCTCCAGTTATATTTCGGCTCCCAGTCTAATAATTCCTTCGCCTTTTTATTACTTAATAATGATTCATATCCCTCTAGCGGCTCACGGAAATCCGTCACCTCTGGGAAACATTCTTTCATCAGATCACGACTCTTAATGTCCATGCTTGAGTTATCAGCAGCAACATTAAGAATTGCTGTACCTAGGCCATCTTTCTCAATCGATAGACGATAGACTATTGCTGCGTCTCTTGCATCAATATAACTCCATAAAATCGGCTTTCTTTCTTCCGGATTATGGATAAAACCAGGGAAATTTTTATACATATGTGGTGCGATGACATTACCGATTCGTAGTGAAACCACTTGCATACCAAAGCGATTATTCATCATTTCCGCAGTCTTTTCATTAACTATTTTAGATAAAGCATAAGGATCTTCTGGTACCTGTGGGTGATTCTCGTCCATCGGTACGTATTGTGGTCCTAAATCACTTTTCGCAAAACAGATACCATAGGAAGATTCACTAGACGTAATGACTGCCTTTTTTATTCCTAGAGTCCCAGCTGCCTCTAAGATGTTATAAGTAGTCATTGAATTTGTTCTAAATGTTTCATCGTTTGTAACTATGTATGGTCTTGGATAAGCTGCAAGGTGAACAACTGCATCAGCACCCGCAAGTACATCATAGGCTTGTCCTAATTGAGTTAAATCAGCGATTCTCGTTTCACAAAGCGGGTTTTCAGGTAATCTAGTATCAACGTTAAGGACAGCATAGCCATGGTCTAGAAATTCTTGAATGACAGATGGTCCTAACAATCCACTTCCACCGGTAACTACTACTTTTTTCATTACTAACACCCCATCAAATTTGTTTGCGTTTTCAAGTAGTATTATACTACTTTGTTCGTCGGATGGAAAAAGATACGCATGTGATTTGTTCCTATAGTCTTTCTAAAGTGTGATTACCTGACCGTATTCAGACTCGATGTGAATAAGAAAAGCGTAAGCGCCTTGCTAGACTTATGACCTCAGGCGGGCTAGGCGCTGAAGCTAGACAGCTCTTGGATTCTTTTATACTTTCTTATCTTGCAAAAAGGCTAGGTCACTTTTATCCCTAGCCCTAGATACAAATTTAATTTAAATCTGGTATTTTCTAGTTAAATAATCGGAAACCCCATCCTGATCGCATGTTTTTTCAGTTACTTCCTTAGCGAGGGCCTTAATTGTATCGGTCCCATTTTTCATTACTACCGGGTAACCAACAAACTTGAGCATGGGGATATCGTTATCACTGTCGCCAATCGCAAGAATATCCTCAGGCTCTAGTTGAAAATGATCTAGTAAATGCTCGATGCCGGTTGCTTTGTTTACATTGGCGACCATCAATTCAACATTATGATTCGTTGAGCTCGACGTGGTAAAGTCAACCTCTTTTTTCAGTTGGTCTAATCGAGTCATCCAACGATTTATTTTCTCTTCAGTTCGAGCAAAGAAATAGAACTTTGCATAGCTCTTATCAGGCAGCTCTTCCACCCAGTGAATATCTTTAGCAATTGCAGCCTTACGCGATAACCACTCATTAATGCCGACACTGTCAGGTTTTGGTTCTTCTATTTCTTGTTCCATAAACGCTCGGTCCCGAATGAAAGAGACACATGGACCATCGTTTGGATGCACTTCATAGTAGACCTGGTCGTCTCTTGCCATTTCAACAATCCTTTTAACTAATGATAAGTCTAGTGAATTTTCTTTAATCTTGTCTTCTGCGATATATACATCCATTCCATTTGCACTAATGATACCATCGACCTCTATATCCGGTGCTACTTGATTAATCTCATTATAAGACCTTCCCGTTGCAATGCAGACAAGAAAACCTTTGTCTCGGAGCTTCTTGATTGTTTCTCTCGTCTGGTCTGTCACTTGATTATGATGGTTAAGGATTGTCCCGTCCATATCCAATACAATCATTTTTGTATTCAAAATCTTTTATCCCCCTATTTTTTTGTCCATTATATCGCGTTGCCATTAATACGTGTGACTAACAACTTAAAGCAAGGTTTGACCACCATCAATATATACTTCTGTACCTGTAATGTGGCTAGCCGCATCTGACATCAAGAAGTGAACAAGGTCGGCAACTTGTTCCGGCTCACCTGGCTTATGCTCTAACGGCTGATTTCCTTCTGGATATTTTACCGGAATTTGAACTTTCTTTAGTTCCCCTTTTTCCTTAAAGGTGTTTTTTCCAATATTGGTGTTAATTGCTCCAGGACAAATGATATTGACACGAATCCCGTAGTTAGACAGCTCCAATGCCGCCATTTTCCCAAATGCCATTTGACCTGCTTTACTTGAACTATATGCAGACATACCGATATTTTTAAATTCCCTGTTACCATTAATAGAGCTAGTAATGACAATACTGCCACCGTTTTTCTTCATATGAGGAATCGCATATTTGGTTGTTAAAAATGTACTTTTTAAGTTCGTTGTCAGTGTTTGGTCCCATTCCTCTGGTGTCATTTCTTCAATCGAAGTTACTTTGCCATTAATTCCTGCATTTGCAAAAACATAATCCAGTCCACCAAATGCTTGGACAACTTGATTAATACTATCCTCGACGCGTTTTGGATCAGAAACATCGGTATCGGTAATAACTGCTTCCCCACCAATGTTCTCAATCACTTGTTTCGTCTTTTCTGCGTTCTCTTCTTTCAGGTCAACTAAACCTATCTTCACGCCCGCTTGCGCTAATTTAATAGCAGTTGCTTTTCCTATCCCAGAGCTTGCTCCGGTAATAATTGCCACTTTCCCTGTCATTGCTCCTATCATACAATCTCCTCCTTTAGTCGTTATTAATGTGAGTTTTTTGGAAGAGAGATATACGATATAAATGGAAAGTTTTTGAGTTATATGATTAGGATTGTTGGGTAGGCAACAGTTGGAAATGTTACTTTGATTAGGAATTGCTAATTACAATTTGTATCTAGTCGCGTTAAATTTGCCTCAATTTGCATACGTTTATCTTCCAAAAACGGTGGTAGCGCAAGTTTTTCACCTAAATGCTCCACATCTTCATCGGTTGCAAACCCTGGCCCATCGGTGGCAAGTTCAAACAAAATCCCATTCGGCTCACGAAAATAAAGGGATTGGAAATAATAGCGATCAACTAAGCCCGAGTTCGGCATTCGGGCTTTTTTAACCTTGTCGTGCCATGCTGCTAATTCTTCTTCATCGTTAACCCGAAATGCTACGTGGTGCACGCTCCCACGACCTGGGCGTTCCTTTGGGATATCGGTCCGATGTTCGATATGCACCTCAGCACCTGTTCCACCTTCCCCTGTCTCATAAACCTCCATTTCTGGTTGCCCAACAAGTGGCGATGGATAACTATCCACATATCTAAATCCCAACACATCTGTTATCACTTTTACCGTTGGTGATGGATCCGGAACAGTAAGCTTAACTGGTCCAAGTCCTGTAATTCCTTTGGCGGTTGGTACAGGACTTTTCGCCCAAGGTACTCCTGCCTTTACACCATTGTTTGTTTGATCAGACACTAAAGCAAGTCGTTGTCCCTCTGGGTCTCTAAAATGCAAAATGGACCTGCCGAATTGCTGCTTTATTTCATCATGGTCCACCCCATATTGCTCCAATCTTTTTTTCCAATAAACTAATGCATCATCATCACTGACCCGTAACGATGTTAACGAGATGCTATTGTTGCCCTCGTACGTATGTCCGGCCCGTACAATTTCAAAAAAAGTTAAATCGGTCCCAGGATTACCAATCTCATCGGCATAAAACAAGTGATACATACATGCATCATCTTGATTAACCGATTTTTTGACTAACCTCATACCGAGTATCTCCGTGTAGAACTGATAGTTATTTTTAGCATTGGCGGTAATCGCAGATACGTGGTGAATTCCTTTTAATTCCATTTAAAATCAACCCCTCTAGCTGGTTCTATTTTAGTTTACCCTCATTCTTACTCTTACTATAATCAACAATCTCCGCGAATCCAAATTATTTGTCATGTGCATTCTAAAAACGTGGGTCGAAAGAGTGTGTGCCCTTGGTTCACGTGTTTCGTGCCGATTTTAGAATGCAGTAGTCTATTTGGGGCTCGTAAATTCTTTTATCTTACCAACAAGATGGGGAAAGAACCTGTGAGGGTAACATAAGAATCTTTACGTAACCGAACAATGCCCTTTTCAGTTGGTAATGGTAAGATAAATTGATTTATATTACCATTTCTCGTTGCCAACTGTCTTTTCGGGTTACATAAAACTGTTTATGTTACCGCTTTTCAATTTCACAAATTGTTTTGGTTCCATAAAGCATTTATGTGACCAACTCTAAAACAAATGAACACTTATTGGGCACATAAGGACTTTTTGTTGCGTAGTACGTGTCCATCAACTGCTATGACAAAAGCACAAACGACAGAAAACGAGCCAACAAAAAATCCGCCAACGACGTGAATTACGTTGTTGACGGATAAGTTCATTCTTTATGCTTCTTGTTCTTTCTTACTAGCTTTTTTCGTACCCCTAGCCGGTACCTCGGAGGTAATCCCTTGTTCTACTGCCATTTTGCGAGCTACTTGAACAGCACCCCAAAGGGTTGGCAGCATGATGATTGATACTGGTACAGCCGTCACTACGATCGAGTTTTGAATAGCAGAAACACTGTTTTCACCAATAGCTAAAAGTATGGCAGATACAATACCAAACATAATTACCCAAAATACTCGAATAAATCGGTTTGGTTCATCATCACCCGTTAAGGATACAGCAACCGTATAGGAAATGGAATCAACTGTTGTGGATACAAATACTAGCGTTACTATTAGGAATCCAATCGCTAGTAAAAATCCTAACGGGAGTTGGTCCATGATCGACATAACCGCTGCCGGCATTCCATTCTCATTAAGCGGTCCTGAAATAGCACCAGGGTTATCTAATTCGATTTTAATACCCGTTCCACCAACTACAGTAAACCAAAAATTCGTAACTATTGGAGCAACAATCGAAACGGCAATGATAAGCTCACGTATTGTTCTTCCTCTTGATATTCTGGCGATGAAAATAGCCATCATTGGGGCATACCCTAAAAACCAACCCCAGAAAAAGACTGTCCACCAGCCTAGCCACGCTTGGTCACCTTGATAAAGCGCCATGGTAAACATGTTCTGTAGCTGAAAACCTGATGCGGACACAAACTTATTAATAATAAACATCGTCGGACCTAAAATTAATATGCTAATTGCTAAAAACACAGTCAGTCCAACGTTTACTCTACTTAAAAATTGAATCCCACGATCGACTCCTGTTGCAACAGAAATAGCTGCAATCACAACTAGGGCACCAACAATAATAATATTTGTTACTAGTGTGTTTGGAATACCAAACAGCCAGTTTAATCCATAGCCAAGCTGAAGACCTAAGAAACCAATAGGACCCATAGTTCCAGCAGCAACCGCCACAATCGAAACAATATCAGCAGTACTTCCAATCACACTTTTATGGAATATTTTTTCACCAAAAACTGGATACAAAAATGCTCTTGGTTTCATTGGTAATCCCTTATGATAGTGCGTGTACATTAACAAAATGGTTGCCAACGTTCCTAGAATAGCCCACGCTAGGAAACCCCAATCAAAAAAAGATTGAGCTAAAGCAGGTTCAACACCAGCTAATGTTGAGGAATTATCATCAAATAATGGGGGATTTGATATAAAATGCATCATCGGTTCTGAGGCAGCCCAGAAAACTCCACCACTAGCAAGTAGTGTACATAGAATCATCGCTATCCATCTGTAATACCCATTTTCTGGTTTTTCCTTTTTCCCTAAGCGAACCTTACCATACTTTGAAATTGCTAAGCCAATTCCGATGACAAAGTTTGCTAAAAGCAAAAGTTCCCAATATGCACCAAAATACTTTGCTGAAAAAGCAAATGAAGTATTAATCCATGTTTCAACCATGCCTAAATCAATGATGGAGAAGATAACAAACAGTGTTAATAATCCTCCACTAACCAATAAAACCGTCTTATCTGTCGTTGTCTTTGTTGTCATACTATCTTCTTTGCGCACTTTTTTCCTCCTAAGTTTTAGAAGCAAGTGCCTACAATAACTGTTCCCTCTCTATATCTGTCATTGCAGACCATTGGATGGGAAAATTATTCAGTTAATAACTATTAATTAGAACAAAACATAAAAAATTGAATAATTTACACTTGACTTGCACCTGAGTAGAAACCATCGGCTTGCTTACATTATTTTTAGCTGACACTTTCTTTTTTATGATTACTTTTATTTTATGCTAGCAAAAACCACTTCACCCCTTTTTGAAAACTACGCAGTATAACATAGTATTACATTATAGGTTTATGACACATTTTTGTCAATTATGATAGAGCAACCAAAGCTTAATCATAAGGGTTAATTCAGTTTCGATTGGAATAAGACAACTAACCATTACCTAGTAGATGATCGGGAACAATTATTAGTTTATCATAGTTAAATTTAATAACCCTTTACCCTAAATCGAATATTGTTAAACCACCTTTTTCAGATTCAACAACCCCCGCAAAAAGCAACTACCTAAGCAGTTCGGTCTTAGTTTGCTCAAACCCTATAGAAACGCGTCCAAAAAAGCAACAGAGTTACCTGTTGCTTTTTTGGATCGCATGGACCTTATAGTGTTTAAACTTATCTTTACTTATTTGTTCAATAAATGGACTTGGTTGACCGAGTGAGAACATAGAAAGATCATGCATCGCCCTTGTACAGGCAGTGTAAAATAAATTACGTTCCAACTCTTTGTTGTAGTGACTTTTTGATGCATTGTGAATGATGACTGCATCAAATTCAATCCCTTTCGCCAAGTAAGCAGGGATAATCAACAATCCCTTCTGAAAGGTATGTGCCGCTTCATCCATAATCTTGACCTCGAGCCGGTTACTTAACCACTGGTAGACAAACTTTGCTTCTTTCATCGTTTTCGTAATAATTGCAATTGTTTCGTAACCTGTTTCTTGATATTCATTGATTTGTTGGACAATTTTTTCATTTAATATTTCCGTACTTTCCACTTCAACGAGCTGAGGTTTTTCCCCCTCCCGGTTAAATGGCTCAATTAAATGTCCGTGCTCCATAAACGATTTCGTAAATTCCACAATTGGTTTCGTTGACCGATAACTTCTCGTTAAGGTAATCCGCTCATGTTTTTCCTTCATCTTATCAGACAAAAGCGTTTCCTCATGGATGGCGTGTGCATAAATCGCTTGATTGATATCACCGAGCAGCGTAACCCGGCTACTTGGAAACATTTTTCGTAAAAAAGCAAACTGCAACGGAGAATAGTCTTGTGCCTCATCAATGAATAAATGTTGAATTAACCGATTTGCGTTAAATCCCAGCATAAGTTTTTTGAAATATAAAAATGGAGTGGCATCTTCCCATGTTAAATATTTATCTTGCAAATTGATGACGGTTTGTTTACAAATGTTATCCCAATTACTCGGAACCTGATGGACTTTTTTAGGCGCAAACCTTTTTTCCACGTATAACTTCGTGTACGTTTTTTTAATATCAACAAAGAATAGCCGCTTTACTTTTTGTTTAAGTGGTTTAAGCTTTTTCGAAACCACTCGTTTTCTTAGCAAATATTCTTCCCTTAAAAAATCATCAAACGTATCCTCTGTAAACATATTTTCATCTTGTAATTGTTGATGGATATCAAGATATTCGTCTTTTCCGAGTAACTCTGTTTCTTCTAATACCCAATCCTTGTTTTGTTCAGCTTGTTCCATTTCTTTTAGCCTACCGAGCAACCATTTCGATACTAATTCCATTCGATTTGGTATCGAAAGATTGTCATCTAAACGATAAAAGTAATTCTCTATTTCAATTTTCGTAATGATCCGTTTCCCTCGAAAAGTTAAGTTACGAAACTGAATACCCTTTTCGCCGAGTTGGCTAACGAAATCCTCTAACAACCGTTTGAAATCTAAACCGGCTTTATAACCAATCCCTTGCACTCGGTCAGCATACGTGTCACCAGATCCATTTAAATAAAATTCCATTTGTTCAAACGGTGTTTCAATCGTAAACTGTTTACCAAGTTCGCTATCAAGATACTGATGAAATGTCGTTTGTTTCATGTTCTCTTCGCCGAGTTCTGGTAGTACAGTAGCAACATAGCTATTGAATAATGGATTCGGTGAAAACAGTACGATATTGTCAGCCGTTAGCATTTCACGATAACGATAAAGTAAGTATGCAACTCGCTGTAGGGCTGCAGACGTTTTTCCACTTCCAGCAACACCTTGGACAACTAACAAATCACTTTTTTCGTTACGAATGATTTGATTCTGCTCACGTTGAATCGTTGCAACGATGCTTTTCATTTGCGTGTTCGCGTTATTTCCTAAGACTGATTGAAGAAGGTGGTCACCGATTGTAAGTCCGGTATCAAACATCCCTTTGATTTTGGCATTACGGATTATGTATTGTCGCTTCACTTCAATTTCACCATGAATTGTTTGGTCAACCGCCTCAAATTGGGCTTTGCCTGGTGGATAATCATAGTAAAGGCTTGAAATAGGTGCACGCCAGTCGTAAATAAGGAAATCATCTTCGTTTTTGTCCATTAACGATGAAATCCCAATATAGATGGATTCGGTATCCTTTTCGCCTTCTTCTTTGAAGTCAATTCGACCAAAATACGGTGAATCTTCCAGTCGCTCAAGTGTTTTTAATTGTTCACTTAGTTGGCCATGGCTACGCTCTCTCTCCGATAAAAACTCTGCTTGTTGCTTTAAACTTGCCTGCGTCTCAATAATGTCATCAGGCTCGTCTAAGTTAACCGTGACGTCTTCCCAAAAGTTTTTCCTTATATCAATGACACGATCCTTTATTTTAGCAGTTCGTTCGCTTAACTTGACGATTTTATTTTTTACTTCTTCAACAACCTTATTAACACGGTCTTGCTCGCTAATCCATTCCTTGTCGTTTGGATCCATCAAGCACACCCCCAACTTATCTCTAACCTAACATTTGAATGAATCTTACCACTATGGCATCTATATTATCAAGTAATCCCCACTATGATAACTTTCTAAACGGTTAGCTTGCACCAAGTGACCCTTCCCCGTCGCGGGTAGTCAGTAAATCGTAGTAATACCCTTTCTTTTTCATTAATTCATGATGGGTACCATGCTCAATTAATTTACCCGTATCAAAAACTAAAATTAAATCGGCATTACGAATCGTATTTAAACGATGAGCAATGACAAAGCTCGTTCGTTTTCTCATTAAACGTTGAAATGCATCAATAATCTTTATTTCTGTAATCGTATCAATGCTACTCGTTGCTTCATCCAAAATAAGGATGGCTGGGTCTGCTAAAACAGCTCTTGCAATAGAAATAAGTTGACGTTGGCCATGACTAATCTCTTTTCCATTCGAGTCAAGAATTGTATCATAACCGTTTGGCAGCTGGGCGATAAATGAATGTGCGTTGGCTGCCTTGGCTGCTGCAATTACTTCTTCATCTTCAGCATCTAGTTTGCCGTACCGAATATTCTCTTTAATCGTCGTGTCAAACAAATAGGAATCTTGCAACACAATCCCCATTTGCTCGCGAATACTAGCTCGTGAATAGTGGGCTGTATCTTGGTGATCAATCATTATTTTTCCCTTATTAACATCGTAAAACCGAGCTAATAGAGAGATAATCGTTGTTTTACCAGCACCCGTTGGACCAACTAGTGCAACCGTATCCCCTGCCTTAGCACGGAAGGAGATATCCTTTAGCGTTTCCACACCAGCTTCATAGGAGAATGAAACCGATTGAAAAGTTACCTCTCCCCGTTTAATTGTTAAATCTGGTAACTTCTTAGTGGAATCTTCTTCTTCTGCCTCGTCAATAATCGCAAATACCCGCTCTGCACCAGCGACAGCGGACAGAATAACATTATACTGATTTGCTAGGTCATTTAACGGTCGGGTGAACTGCCTCGAATACGTAGTAAATGTGACAATCGTCCCAATTGTGATCATATCGTTTAACACGAAAAGTGCACCGATACCAACAATAATCGTAAAGCTTAAGTTATTTAAACTGTTCATTAATTTTGGGATAAAGCCGGAATACACTTGGGCCCAGTAGCCTTCGTGTTTTAGCTCTTTGTTTTTTTGGTCAAACACTTCAATGACTTCATTCTCTTTAGAAAACAACTTAATCATCTTATGACCTGACAATGTTTCCTCAATAAAGCCATTGATATCTCCAAGCTGTTGTTGCTGTTTCTTAAAGTGGACACTAGTTCGTTTCGTAATCCAATTCATTCCTAAAAACATTAAAGGAACAATCGTTAACGTAAGAAGCGTTAACAGCGGACTGAGCACAACCATCATCACCACTGTCCCAACTAATGTCAGAATACTCGTTATTAGTTGGATTACTGCTGTGTTTAATGTCCTGCTAACGTTTTCGACATCGTTCGTTAATCGACTCATCAAGTCCCCGCTTTGTCGTTTTTGAAAAAAGAGTAACGGTAATGTTAGGACGTGAGAAAATAAATGCTTTCGCATAGAAAAAATAGTATTTTGCGCAACCGTAATCATCCAGTAATTTTGCAACCAAGTGGTAATCGACTGTAAGACAAAAATGACTAGTAACAGAATAATCATCTGAACGAGGTATGTGCCATCTAAATTCTTAATTAAATCATCTACGGCAGCTCCAAGAAAGTACGGACCAAGCAAGGATAATACCGAGCTAATAATTACCATCAAAATAACAACGAAAAATAGTTTTTTATAATCGGACATGTATTGAACGACTCGGAATATTGTTCCGGATAAGTTCTGTATCGTTGGTCTCGTTTTGTTTACGGCTTGATGCCTAGCCATGACTGATCACATCCTCGTTCATCTGAGATTGATAGATTTGTCGGTACATTGTGTTGTCTGCTAGCAAATCGGCATGACTACCTATTCCAACAACCTTACCATGCTGTAAAATAACAATTTGGTCTGCATCAATAACCGAGCTAACCTTTTGGGCAACAATCACTGTTGTACACTTTCTATCCTTAATAGCTTGTAAGACTTTCCTTTCTGTCTTTGCATCAAGGGCACTGGTACTATCATCTAACAGAAGAATGCTCGGATTTTTAATTAATGCACGCGCAATCGAGACACGCTGCTTTTGACCACCAGATAAATTAACCCCGCGTTGACCAATTTTAGTTTCGTAGCCTTCTTCTAATTGATTGATAAAGTCATGAATGTTTGCATCCTTTGCCGCCTGAACAATTTCTTCCATTGTTGCGTGTTTATTTCCCCAAGCAATGTTTTCTTTGATTGTGCCGGAAAAAAGCTGTACTTCTTGAGGCACAAGTGATACATGATCACGGATAAGGCCTTGTTTCTCCCCGACCGATTTCCCATCAATCAATAGCCTGCCAGCCGTGACTGGATAAAGCAACGGGATCAACTGTAGTAGGGTTGATTTCCCTGACCCTGTCTCACCTAGCACACCAACCTTCTCCCAAGCTTTAATGTCGAGAGAAATGTTATCTAACGCTTTCTCCACCGAATTAGGGTAGGTGAAAGAGACATGTTGAAGCTGAATATCTCCTTTAATCGAGCCTTTTAACTGGTTTAATTCCGTAATTGGCTCTTCTTCTTTTTCCTGGAGTACTTCTGTAATTCTCGCACTTGATGCTCGACCTCTCGATAGATTCATAATAATAAAGGAAAAAACACCAAAGGATGCTAGCATTCTTGTTGCATAATTTAAAATAGCAACAATTTGCCCCGGTTGCGCTCCTCCTTGTGCAGTTTCTTTGTAGCCATACCATAAAATGACGACAATACTACCGTTAATAACAAGCATTAATATCGGCATGGTCACTTCCATTAACCATAATGCCTTTTTATTAAATTCGACGAGTACCTGATTGACTTTGAAGAAACGTTCCTTTTCATGATTGATACGATGATAGGCTTTCACTAAACGAATGCCGAGCAAGTTTTCGCGAAAAGCACGATTGACATCATCAAGTTTTGTTTGAACCGAGCTAAATAAAGTCAACCCTTGCGTCATGATCCAGTACATGACAACGACTAAAACTGGAATAACGAGCACGAGAATGAGTGCTAATTTGGCATGAATGGATAACGCGGCAACAAGGCCAAACAAAATGAACAACGGGGCACGTAAACCAATTCGCATAAACATAAATAATAGCCCTTGAATTTGTGTAATATCTGCTGTCATCCTCGTTATTAAGGATGGTGTAGAAAATCGTTGCATTTGTAACGCTGAAAACGATTGAACACGCCGAAATAAGTCTCTGCGGAGGTCATGCGAGACCCCTTGACTAGATTCTGACGCATAAAAAGAACTAACAATTCCAGCTACAAATGCTACCACTGTTAATCCTAATAACACACCACTCCATATCATCACTGTATCAAATTCTCGTTTTGCTATCCCTTCATCAATAATAGTTGCCATAATCATCGGCTGGACAAGCTCGACAATTAACTCGGTAACCATTAATGCCAAGGCAATAATGGTTGCCTTTTTATAAGTGCCTACGTATTTTAAAATCTGACTCATCACTTTTCCCCCGTAATTAATCGGATGTTTCCATTATATAGGAAAGCCTTTACATTATGTAGTCAAATTGTATGTGAAGATAGTTTTTTTCTTGCCGGTCATACGATAGTTGTCAACAGTCTACTATTTCTCCACCTTTAGACTGGGCCTCCACAATTGCTCAAGTAAAATAATTAAACCTGTTCCTACTAAAAGACCGTTACTTGCAAGGTTTTGAATAATTGAGGGCATATCACTAAATACCTGTGATGGTAAAAACATAATTCCTATACCAAAAAGGTAACTAACCCCAACCATTGTTCCCCTCCTTTGATCTAGCGGTTCAACTGTCACATTACGGATTGCAAGACCAACGAGTTGGACAAACGTTGCAAGTAAAGCTGCATTTGCAATCGGAGACGGTATTCCAGAAATTAATGTGACAATAGGAGGAAAAAAGGCAATTACAGTAAGTACGACAGAAGCATACACAAACGGCATTTTCATCTTCTGACCAGTTAAGCTAATAAACCCTGCCGACGTGGCAAGTGGTACATTGGCTACTGAGGCAAAGATTCCTGCTAAGCCATGGTTAATCCCTAAAAAAGCTGTCCCTTTATTCATTTGTTCACTTTTATACGTCGGTTTTCCGTAAATCGACTGGCTTGCTGCAACTACCGATGCTACGACATTAGATAACAGGATAACAGCTGTAATAAAGGCAATTGGTACAATGCTCCAGTCAAAAGTTGGCGGCCCAAATGCAAATACTTCCGGAATAGCAAAAGAGCTTACGTCTTCGTTCGTTTCTGTGCCCCCAACTACTACTAGGTAAGAAATCCATCCTATAATAATCCCTATTAATACCGCATAGCTACTTAACCAGCCTCGAGCAAAAGCAGATAAACCTAACACAATGAAAAAGGTAATTAAGGCAAGAATGGCTTGATCGCCTTGAATCGATTCTGCACCTTGTTGAAGGCCTAGCATCCCTTCTAAAAAAGTTCCACTTAGCTGAACGGTTAATAAAAAGAAGAACGTCCCTGTCACTAGTGGTGTGAAGACAGGTAATATTTTCTCTATGACTCGAAACACTCCAAATAACAATAAGAAAACACCTGTTAATATCATTGTCATTTCTAGTGACTGAAGCGAGCCTTCAAGACTTACGCCATTTTGTGTACCAGTTATCGCCATCACTGAAAAAATACTAATCCAAATGCCGGCTGGACCTTCCATAATTGGCAAGCGATGGCCGAATAAGCCTTGAAGCAACGAAGCAATCCCAACAACAAAAAAGGTACGTTGCATCAAGCCTGCAATTTCCCCAAAGTCCATTTGATATATCGCACCAATGACTATTGGCATTGCAACAGAGCTTGCTAGTAAAAATATAAACCATTGTGCAGTCTCCATTACAGTCTGTGTTCTATTTTTTTCCATAAAAAACTCTCCTTTAAGAAAAGCGCAAGTCGGGCCGGGGCTTGCCAATAAGAAAAAGCGACGATTCAGTCGCTTTTTCTTATTCTTTGGGAACGTATTTTAACCGTTATTACCTTTTAGCAATAACATCCATTTCCACACTAACATCTTTAGGCAAACGGCTAACTTCCACACATGCCCGTGCAGGATATGGTTCCTTTAGAAAAGTAGCATAGATTTCGTTCACTTTAGCAAAGTCTTCCATATTTGCTAAGTAAATAGTAAACTTAACAACATTAGCAAAGTCAAGATTTGCTTCTGTTAAAATAGCTTGTAAATTTTTCAATACTTGTGCTGTTTGATTTTCAATTCCTTCAACAATTTCACCAGTTTCAGGATTAATCGGAATTTGTCCAGATACAAAAACTAAGTCACCAAGGTCAATTGCTTGTGAATATGGACCAATTGCTTGTGGAGCATTGTTAGTATGAATTGCTTTTACCATTTTTTCTTCCCCCTAAATAGATATGTTAATTAGATACTACCACAATTAGCCCCATCAATGTCCAATTGTAGATGCTGATTTCGACCTAAGGGTTGCTTCCTGACACTTAATATAGTTGACTATAAGATAGAGACTAGTTGGAGGATGATTTGATGGAAAATACGTTCTATTTAAAAACAGACAGACGAGACCAAATGATTGAGGTCACCTCAGAAGTTCAGGCATGGATTGATGAAAATGGAATTCGGGATGGAATAATTATCGTTTCTTCGCTACATACAACAGCAGGGATTACTGTTAACGAAAATGCTGACCCAGATGTAAAAACAGATTTTTTAATGCGGCTTGATGAGGTCTATCCTTGGGAACATCCGAAAGATAGGCATATCGAAGGGAATACGGCTGCCCATCTAAAAACAAGTACAGTAGGACATGCCCAAACTTTAGTGATTACTGATGGTCGTCTCGTACTAGGTACATGGCAAGGAATTTATTTTTGTGAATTTGATGGGCCAAGACAGCGAAAGTTTCTCGTCAAGGTGGTTAATGGTTGATCGGTTTATGCTTTCTTATCTTTTAAAGTAAGAATTGGCACAGATGTTGCTGTAGCCAATTCTTATGTCAGTTATTGAAAACATCTCCTTAATTGGAATCGTTTAAGGGGCAACGATTTAAATTGGATATGGAATCTCTTCCTTTTTCAATTGATTAATGATATATAATCCCGTGCAACGCTCGCGCAATTTAAACGCTTCATTCAGACTCATTCTTACAAGCGCAACGTCAATATCCAACTCTTCTGGCGTTGTTGGTCCACCGACTAACTTGAGTAACCCGCGCAACTCCTCGACACTCGGCAATGCATCTATCTCTTGTTTTATTTCCTCAAAATGCGTACGGAAAAGTTTAACCAATTCAGAGCCATTACTAGTATCGACAGCAAGACTTGGCAGCATTTTACGATATAAATCCGAAATGATAGTAGTAGTTACGCCTACCTTAGCCCCGTGTAGCAGTTGATGAGCATCTTTATCTAGCAAATCCATTTCCCAATAGTGTGATAGATGGTGCTCTCCACCGGAAGCTGGTCTTGAGAAATCTAGCACTAGCATGACTAAGCCAGATTCAATTAAGGAATGAATTAGAATTTCAATTCCCTCGTCATCTGCATTGGCGATTTTTTCAGCATTGTTGACGCACTTTTCTAATGAAGCTCTTGTCATATCTGCTGCAAGTTGATAGTATGGTTCTTTCCCTATCAAATCCGAAATTTTCCAATCTAGTAAAGACGTATATTTGCCTAATATATCGCCAAAGCCTGCAGCAGTCATTTCTTTTGGTGCCGCCTTCAAAATATCAATATCGGCAAAAAGCGCCATTGGTGAGGCTGTCTGAATTGTTTGTTTAACTCCTCTGAGGATTAACGGAGCGCCTTTTGAAGTGAATCCATCCACAGATGCAGCTGTCGGTATGGAAATAAACGGAATATCCATTTTATATCCAGCAAACCTTACGATATCATGGATCGTACCCGAACCAACAGCCAAAAATACATCTGTATCATGAGGCGTTTCGATCATTAATTGGACCATCGCTTGTTCATCAGCAATGACTTGCCCATGATTATTTGGTTGTAAGTTAACAATCGTCGTTTCAAAAACATCCGTTAACAAACTAGCTAAATGATCCCCTGCCACTTTTTTCGTATGATAGTCAACGACTAAGACAATACGCTCATAACCTTGCTTTGTTAAATAAGGAGGAACTAGTTCAATCGCTTTGTTCTGCACGGTTATTTCAGGAAAATTTACATCTGTCACATTTAATTCTTTACAAAGCTGCTCTAACTGTTTCCTAACATCCATTCTAAACAGATCCTTTCCAATCCATTATTTTAAACCGTTCTATTCGATAAAAATTGTCGGGAGGACCGTCCCCCCGACAATTTTCAAATTATTACTCTGCGATAGAAATAACAACAACAGACTTCGCTGGTAATTCGACTTTAAGCGTGTTTCCGTCAGCTTTGAAGCCAGTAAAATCAACTGGTTTTACGTTTTCTGGATTTTCAAACGTGTTATGCGCATTCATTTCTTGAGCTGTTATCATTCGTCCAGTTACATCTTTTAAATCTGCTCCACGTAAATCTAGATCAAGCGTAGCACTCTTTTCTTTATCCATATTACACAAAGAAACATTGATTCGGCCGTTTTTCTTAGAAGCAGATCCATTAACTTGTTCGTATGAAATATCTCCGTAAGTTACTTCTTCTACTTCAAGGTCTAACGCAACTCTCTCGGCATCTTGGTGTACTTTGTACATCTCAAACACATGATACGTTGGAGTTAAAATCATTTTTTCATTTTCTGTTAAAATCATTGCTTGAATAACGTTGATCATTTGAGCAATATTCGCCATCCGTACTCGGTCGTTGTGGTTATTAAAAATGTTTAGGGAAGCACCGGCAACTAGTGCATCACGAACCGTATTTTGCTGGTAAAGGAAGCCTGGGTTTGTACCAGGTTCCACATCGTACCAAGCACCCCACTCATCAATGATCATGTCAATACGCTTTTCAGGATCGTATTTGTCCATAATCGTACCATGGCGTTCAATTAACTCCTCAATATATAACGTCTTTTTCATCGTGATATCCCAGTCGGCTTCAGAAAAGTTAGTTGCGGAACCTTTGTTTTCAAATCCACCCGGGTGGACATAATAGTGGACACTTAATCCATCCATGAAGCGCGCAGCTTCACGCATTAATACTTCTGTCCAGTTGTAGTCGGCCACGTTCGGTCCACCAGCAATTTTGAAAATTTTATTATCGCCATAGTTACGTACATATGTTTGGAAACGACGATATAGATCAGAGTAGTATTGCGGTCTCATGTTACCACCACAACCCCAGTTTTCATTTCCCACACCAAAATACTTTAATTTCCATGGCTCTTCTTGACCATTTTCTTGGCGCCAGTTAGCCATTGGTGACTCCCCGTCAAATGTCATGTATTCGACCCATTCTGACATTTCTTGAACTGTACCACTACCAACATTACCGTTAATGTATGGCTCTGCACCTAACATATCACAAAGCATCATGAATTCATGTGTCCCGAAGTGGTTGTTTTCGATAACGCCGCCCCAGTGCGTATTAACCATCCGCTTACGACTTTCACGTGGGCCAATCCCATCTTTCCAGTGGTATTCATCAGCAAAACAGCCCCCAGGCCAACGAAGAACCGGAACTTCGATGTTCTTTAAAGCTTCTAATACATCGTTACGGATACCGTTTGTGTTCGGAATCGAAGAATCTTCCCCAACCCAGATACCTTCATAAATACATCTTCCTAAGTGTTCTGCAAAGTGACCATAAATATTTTTGTTGATTATACCTCTATTTACATCTGCATTTAAAACAGCTTTATTTGCCATTAGTATTCCTCCTATTAATCATTTGTTATATTAAAATAATTGTTATATGAAAAGAGTTAGGACAGCTGTAGTAGCATGGATGCATGCGGTTCTAATGTGTAACTTATTTTGCCTTCAACCTCACCTAACTGTTGTTTCTTCCATAGGTCTCTTGCTAGTTTAGTAGATTCTAATTGAAGTTCCTCCCATGTCACGCTAACTTCTGCTTGCTCTTCACTTGCATTAAACAACGCTACATAAGTGTTACCTTCATCATCTTTTGAACACCAAACAATTCGGTCATCTTCTCGGTACACTTGTCTAGCACCATAAGACTCTCGGTGCACCTTTAGTACTTCTTCATTCGTAATTAATTCCAGTGTCCATTCGTCATTATCACGGAGTTCTCCACCAAACATTAACGGAGATCTAAAAATCGACCAAAGCGTCATCATCGTCACTTGCTCATCCTTAGTGAACCTTGACAAGCGGTCAGCACCGCCACCGTCCACTGACCGAATACCGATATGACCTAACGGAAGCATATCTGCATCAGGCCAGTGCCCAAGACCTACATTCTTGCTCCATTTATAACACCTTGTAAACATATCATGCAGTAAGTGCCAGTGATCCCAATAATCATCTGTCATTCGCCACATGTTAGCATTTTCTTCAAATAAACTAGCGTGCTCAAGTGGTGCAGGACCCGGTGATAAGCTCAAGACCATATCTCTGCCACAGTGATCAATTGCCTTGCGAATTGCTTTTATCTCTTCTGTATGCGCGCTATACAATTTCGAATCAGCAATATCGTCAACCTTAACGAAATCCACTTCCCACTCTGCATATAGTTGGAACAAGGAGTTATAATAGTCTTGAGCCCCTTCTTTGTTCATATCCACACCATACATATCTGTGTTCCACGGACATATGGAATTTGGCTTTGCAATGTCACGTGCGCGTTTATCCGTTCCTAACAATTTCGTGTTTTGATGGACTGCTTGCCTAGGTATTCCGCGCATAATATGAATCCCGAATTTTAAACCGAGGCTATGTACAAAATCAGCTAACGGTTTGAAGCCGTTTCCACCTTTTGCGGATGGAAAACGATTTTCTGCCGGAATTAACCGAGAATATTCATCCATTTTCAGTGGTACGAACGGGCGGTAAACAGAGGATGTTGCCCCCGGCTCAGACCACTGTATATCAACAACCACATATTCCCAGCCATATTGTTTCATGTGTTCGGCCATATATTCAGCATTGCCTCTTACTTCCTCTTCTCTAACCGTTGCACCGTAACAATCCCAACTATTCCACCCCATCGGTGGTGTTTGTGCAAATTTATGATGGTTCATTAAAACCCTCCTTAGATGAAGCATCACCTAATAATTAAAACGCTTACAACAGAGGTTCATTTAGTAATTTTTCTTTAAAACGTACTACCTCTAAGTAGAACTTTAAAACTTGAACGTACATGATATTTATTTTTAACTAACAACAAATAATTTGTACGTATGTTAAGATTATGAAAAATCAGCATATTTGTCAAGAAATTATGTGTTAGATTCACACTTTTTTCCTAACATCAAAAGGAAGGGAACGCCCTTTTCTTTGCGACGCACCCTTATCTTATTAATTTCTGTCATTTACTATTTTCACTTCATATACAGCACCAGCAGCGTTACCTTCTTCTGACTTAAACTTAACGGTCACTTTATCCTTACCTTCTGTTAATAATCTCGGAATCTCATAATACTCGTCAAAAAGTTCACCTGGCTTATTAAAGTGAAGCTTCTCTTTTCCAATAACTTGGCCATCAACAAGTATTTCAAAATACCGTTCATACATCTTTCCATCTACATGTAAATTAGCGTCACTGCCATAATAAGTAACCACTATATACATCTGTTTGTCACTTTCAACGGCCATATCATAACTGAAATAACCATCTCCTCTACTATCGCGCCAACCTGAGTGTACAACGTTTAGATAACCAGAGAATGAGTTTTCCGCCTGCATATTGTGATCAACTTCTGGTTGTTGTTCATTCGGATTCACAATATCAACTGTTATTCTCCGTCTTCTATCCGCTTCCTCTTTTTCCGTATCTTTATAGGTTGCAAATTCCGTAGTATTCATCATTTTCCAGTATAAGGAATACCTCTGATGGTGCAGCTGATAGAAAGGAACTAGTGTTATCGAAACATTTCCTGGCTTTCCGACTGCTTCCGTTTTGAATACTAATTGCAATGGATCTTTACTAATCCATTCATTCGGATCTTCTTTATCCGTGACTAATACCGGAACATCAATTAATGGATGATTGTTTAATTCTTGATGGTCGTCAAGGATATCTGTCTCAGGATAATTTTCCCGCCCTAGTGCCCCAGCCAATACAACCGGACCATACATAATAGACTTTTTCAATCTATCATCTTTTGCTTGATAAATGTGAAGGTTAATTGGTAATTCTACTTCGACATGGTCACCTACTACCCAATCTTTAGTTACAGTTAGATAGCCATTTTCCACTTTTCCATTGACACTCTCTCCATTTACCGTAACCAAAACCTCTCCTGCAGCCCAGTAAGGTACTCGAATTTTTAACGATAGAGAGCTATTATCCGTATCTTTAAATACTAGTGAAATTCTATTCGTTTCAGGGAACGTAGTCTTCTGTTCAATGGTTATGTCTCTATCTTCAAGATCAATTCTTGATGCAATAAACAGGTTAACAAAAAGATCATCCCCATTACGATAATAAATACTTCTCGTATATCTTGCTGGGTTTTCCATTCCTGTCCCTGTACAGCACCAAAATGAGTTATCCGCTGAGCAGTACACTTTGAAGTGCCCAGGTTGTGTTGATACAAAGTATGTCTTCATACCTGAGTCCGGATCTTGTGAAGCTAAGATGTGATTATACAAAGCTCGTTCATAAAAGTCGATATAGTTTGAATCATGCGACCAATCAAACAAGTGCTCGGTAAGCTTTAACATATTATATGTGTTACAAGTTTCGGTTGTAAGAATCCCAAGCTCTTCAGCATTTTCCGGGCCAAAGTGTTCTCTTATACTATTCCCACCGATAACATAGGACCTGAAGTTTGTCACTTGATCCCAGAAAAATGTTGCAATTCTCTTGTACTTTTCCTTACCAGTAATATCGTAAAGCTTGGCACAACCGATAACTTTTGGTATTTGTGTGTTGGCATGCTTTCCTTCTAAATCATCTTCACCTTTTGCCAATGGCTCTAGTACTAATTCATGATAGAATCTTTCCGCTAGCTTTAAATAATCTTTATTTTCCGTAATGAGATAGAGGTCTGCGAATGCCTCGTTCATACCACCATGTTCACACGTCAACATCCGTTGAAATTGTTCATCCGTGATTTTATCTAAACCTTGTTTCGCCCAATCTGCCAGCTTGATTACAACTTCTAAAGCTTTTTCATTGCCTGTATAGTTGTACGCATCGATTAATCCCGCATAGATTTTATGAATACTATACCAAGGAACCCATGATCCACCTAGATTAAAGTGACCAACCTCAAACTCTCCACTAAAGACGTTATCAAAGCATTGCCTCGGGAAACCGCTAACATAACCTTGATCATCTAAGCTTTGAATATATGCTAACTCATCAATTGCATAATCTAATTTTTGCTTTAGTAATGGACTATTTGATACAGAAACCATTACAGCTGCAGCTGACAACCAGTGTCCGATAGAGTGTCCAGCAATACCAGTTGATTCCCAACCACCATAACGAGGCTTTTTCGCTTCACGACCAACCGCCTCATAACACGGCGCAACTAGTCTGTCGACATCTAAATATAATAAATATTCTTTTCCCTTTTCTTGTGAATCTTGGAATAATCCAGGTAAGAGATTGACGTTTCCCATAAAACTTCTCCTCTATTTACAAAATTTAAACCAATCTTTAATTTTTATTATGCAACTACTTCAACCACCTGTGAATTCACGATTATTATAAAAACCTATCTTTTTTTTGGATTACCTTTGGTACAATTAAGAAAAGCGCAGGCGTCTGGAGCGGAAATCAACTAATAGCAGTTACCTGCGAATTGTATAAAGTAACAATATTTTTTTAAAAACGCCCACTAAAGGGGGAAAAATGATGCATGAGGTTGTAATAAAATCGAGCCAGCTTCCTCTTGTTCGAGAAATAGGCTTTATGAAAGATGAACAGGG
Source organism: Aquibacillus salsiterrae (assembly GCF_028416595.1). Taxonomy (GTDB): domain Bacteria; phylum Bacillota; class Bacilli; order Bacillales; family Amphibacillaceae; genus Aquibacillus_A; species Aquibacillus_A salsiterrae. The sequence goes on from NZ_JAMQKC010000005.1 coordinate 25,007, forward strand.
TGTATTACGTCACCCCAATCGGTTAATGAAACATATTAACGTCTTTGTCTTTGTGAAAAAAGGACGCCTTCAAGTGTGTGAAGAAGGGAAAGAATACATACTAACCGCTGGTGACTATCTGTTTCTAAAACAAGATGTACGTCATTGGGGCGAAGAATTATACATGCCCGGTTCTGAGTGGTATTACATTCATTTTTATCAGCGATTAAACGATAGCGATCAAGAAAGATACCCGGAATTTTCTCCATTCCAACAATCAAAGATTATGATTGAAGAAGTATATGACACCATACTCACCCTACCAAAACAAGGGAAGTGTCTAAATCCCGATTTAATAGAATTACAGCTTGCTAAAATTGTGAAAGATTCAGAATTAAATTTTCCGATTAAACCATTACATGTTTCAACGTTAACTTATCAATTTTTTCTAGATCTCTATACGGAAAAAATAAATGCCTCACAAAATTCAAGAACGAACCATGTCGTCAATCAAATGATTACTATGTTTAAAAAGACGGAGAACAAAAGGCTAAAGAGTACTGACATCGCTAAGGAACTTGGTATGAATTATACCTATTTATCTACACTATTTAAGCAGCAAACAGGAAAAACTATCACCCAATTCCAAAATGAACTATTAATGGAAAAAGCAATTGACCTTTTCAAAAAAAGCGATAGAAATGTATCAGAAGTAAGTGAGGCGTTAGGCTTCTCAAACCCTTATTACTTTAGTAGAGTATTTAAAAAAGTAACAGGTGTATCTCCATCTAATTATTTAAGTCACCATTATTTAAATTAATGACCATTTATACCAAAAATCGGGTTGAATTTTACTAGTTTTTAAGTTACTATTTATTTCCCTGACAAGAAATAAAAGATAAGGCGGTGGTATATTGGTAATTCGCGTTAATGGGTTAGCTAAATCATTTAAAGTAGCAAAACGTTCTAGTGGATTGACTGAAGCATTAAAAGCACTGTTCTATCGAAAGCATACAATTGTCCAAGCACTTCAAGATATTTCATTTTCAATTGAGCCTGGTGAAATCGTTGGTTATATTGGTCCAAATGGAGCAGGCAAATCCACAACCATTAAAGTAATGAGTGGTATCCTTGTCCCCGACCAAGGAACGTGTGAAATTATGGGGTTCACCCCGTGGAAGAACCGGGCTAATTACGTGAAGAACATCGGCGTTGTTTTTGGCCAAAGATCCCAGCTATGGTGGGATGTTCCTGTTATCGATTCTTTTGAACTATTAAAAGATATCTATAAGGTATCGTATCATGATTATCAAGAAAACCTAACGATGCTCATCGATTTATTAAATCTAAAAGATATCATACATACACCAGTTAGACAGCTTAGTTTAGGACAGCGAATGCGTTGTGAAATAGCTGCATCCCTCATCCATAATCCAAAGATACTATTTCTAGACGAACCAACGATTGGTCTAGATGCGGTCTCCAAAATTGCTGTTAGAAAATTCATCCAAGACTATGCAAAAGAAAAGAAGGTCACAGTTGTCTTAACGACACATGACATGAGTGACATCGAAGCATTAGCAACCCGTATTATTTTGATTGGCAAAGGACAACTATTTTATGACGGTAGCGTTACCACATTGCGCGAATCATATGGCTCACAAAAAATTCTGACGATAGACTATCAAAAAAGCAATGTGGAGCTAGATACATCCCTACAATCATTGATTTTATCTAAGACTGAAGAAAGAATAATCCTTCGTGTTGATACAAAAACAGCAAATGTTTCTAAGATTATCGGTCAACTTTCCAGCCAAGTGGAATTAATCGATGTGTCAATTGAAGCAGAACCGATTGAGGACATTATTATAAAATTGTATAAGGAATATCAGATATGAAACCTTATTATTCCGTTCTAAGACTACGACTTGTCCACGGAATGCAATATCGTTCAGCAGCTTTTGCTGGGATGGCAACCCAGTTTTTCTGGGGATTTATGTACATTATGATTTTTGAAGCTTTTTTTAGCCATACAAATAGTAACCCACCAATGACTTTGGAACAAGTGGTGGCCTACATTTGGCTCCAACAGGCGTTTCTTGCGTTAATTGCCTTGTGGTTTAGAGATAATGAAATTTTTGACTTGATTACGAAAGGTAATATTGCTTATGAGTTATGTAGACCATGTGACCTATATGGCTTTTGGTATGCTAAATTACTCGCACAACGAATCTCTGCTGCGCTTTTAAGATCAATTCCTATATTACTTGTTGTTTTTATACTACCAGAGCCATATCGATTAACGATACCCGAAAATATCGAAACCTTGCTATTGTTCGTCATGACGATGTTTGTTGGTTTATTTATCCTTGTAGCAATTTCCATGTTCATTTACATTAGTGTTTTTTTAACGATGTCACCAACCGGCTCTCTCCTTATGCTTGGAGTTGTTGGTGAATTTTTTGCCGGGTTAATTATCCCAATCCCATTTATGCCAGACTGGCTACAAGCAATCGCCTATGCCCTACCTTTTCGGTGGACAATGGACTTTCCTTTCCGCATTTATTCCAGTAACATTTCTGAAACGGACGCTTGGGTTGGCTTAGGCATACAACTAGTTTGGCTATTTGTGCTAGTTAGTCTCGGACGAATTGCACTAAAAGGTGCACTAAACAAAGTAGTAGTTCAGGGGGGCTAGCGCAATGTTTATTTTCGGAAAATACTTAAGCATTTTATTAAAAGCTCAAATGCAATATCGCGTGTCCTTTTTACTATTATCGTTTGGACAATTCTTCGTTCCGTTTTCTGTTTTCGCAGGTTTGTATTTCTTATTCGAACAGTTTGGCCAGATTAAAGGATGGAGCTTTTATGAGGTTGGGCTTTGCTTTGCCATTATTCACATGGCATTTGCGATTAGTGAATGCTTTGGGAGAGGCTTTGATTCCTTCTCTCAGCTTGTCGCAAGTGGAGATTTTGATCGTTTACTTGTCCGTCCACGAAGTACGGTGTTACAAGTATTAGGCTCTAAATTTGAATTTACTCGAATCGGAAGGTTATTGCAAAGCTTGACCGTTCTTATTATTGTTCTCGTCCATATCGAGATTGACTGGACTATTGCCAAAGTAATTACGATGATGCTGATGGTTGTAAGTGGGGTATTTATTTTTGTTGGAATTTTCATTCTTGCCGCAACCCTTTGCTTTTGGACGATCCAAGCAATCGAAGTCGCAAATATTTTTACCGATGGAGGTAGGGAAATCGCACAGTATCCATTAGATATTTATAAAAAATGGGTGACGCGGTTCTTCACATTCGTTATCCCATTTGCGACAACAAACTATATACCACTAAACTATTTGCTAGGTAAAACTGATAGCTCGGACCTTTTCTATGTATTTATCCCACTTGCCGGCATTTTGTTTATCCTTCCATGTTTACTAATTTGGCATTATGGTGTAAAGCATTACCGATCAACAGGATCATAATTTATTATACAGCCCCGGACACTAAAGGGAATAATTTGACGTGCTAAATCAGTAGATAAGTTTAACTATTTGAGTGTACAAATGAGAGACAGTCACATAAACTAGTTTATGTGACTGAAATTAAACAACAACAACAGCAAAAACCATAAAATTTATAGAGCATATATCAGCCCATAAAATAAATCAATTAAATAATAACTCTACAATTAACTCAAACTATTTATTTCCGTTTGCTAAACCCTCAATCTCCGAAGTTGAAAGAACACCTTGATAAATCTTTAACTCATCAATCATGCCCTTAAATGGCGGATCCCACCAGTTTACACCTAATCCAAAGGTTAGACCATCCGATGTGAATACATTAGGAAAATTATCTCCCGTAAATTTCTTGTTTCCATCAATATATACAGATACTTTTCCACTATCAACAGTCATTGCCAGATGAGTCCATTTATTTTTTCCAACAGTTAATCCAGTTGAAGCGTCATACCAGCTTGAGCTCCCTGACCAAACCATTGTATTGTCATCAACAGGACCATTTAGGACAAAGCTTATCCAATTTTCAGAATTTCTAGCACCAAAGAACGTCGTTGTAAAAGGTGTTATCTGTTCCGGATTTACCCAGTAGGATACAGAATAAGAGTTACTTGATATTAAACCACTAGGTAAGCGCACACCAGACTGACCATTAAAAACGGCAGCTTTTCCAGATTCACCAGGAGAATAGGATATGGACCCACCTGTATTGTTAATTCGATCACCGGTTACGTTACCCTCACCAAAGTCACCTGCTGTATCACTTAAATTATCCTCAAATGCAAAGTAAGCAACTAATTCTGTCTTTTTGTTAGGTAAAATAGTTACTTCAAAACTCTTTGTTTTGGATTCATCACCCTTGGTAACTGTTGCTGTAAGAGTCGCAGTTACATTCTCTGAACTTGCATCTGGACGGTTAACCTCACCGGTTGAGGATATTATATTCTCATCTGAACTTTCCCAAGTAATAGTTGTACCTTGAATTGCTTCTGTCGGAAGTTCTAAATCCTCGGTAACATTATTGGTTCCCTTGAGCTTTAAATCGTCAACTATTCTACTTACCACATCCTCATCGGAAAAAATCGGCATTTTACTTCCCCAGACAGTAACACCTTCATTCGATACCGCTGTAAATGTCATAACATACTGTTCGGAAGCAGGGTCCCATTGTTTAACAAACACCCCTTCATAAGTGAATTTATTTATTTTTAATTCCACGTAATAATCATCAACTTTTTTCCATGTTCCATCAAAAGCACCAGAAATAGTACTATTATCGTTCAATACAACTAATTCTGACTTTTTAATTCGATCAGTTGTATCTTTTCCGTGATTAATGAATTTATAGGAACCGGTAATTTCATCATTAGTTACTTTTGATAATTCATCCCTTGTTGTATAGCTATAAGGTGCAACTACTGGCCAATCACTTTTATTCATGAACAATGGATGAACACGAGTACCAAATGCTTCACCTCTGTTAGGAAAACGAGTATGGAAGGCAATAAACTTTTTATCTAGTTGTTCGTCATAAAGAACAGAATTATGCCCCGGTGAAACGTAACCGACACCGATTCCTTTTCCTGGTTCACCTAACTTACGATCAAACAAGAAGTTACCCATTAGCTTGTTGCCGTATAGTACATTGCTTGCACCTCTTGATAACACTGCATTTTGACCCTTGGCATCTAAATATGGGCCAATTGGACTTTTAGATCGGAATACTCTCATATTATAACCACCATCAGCACCTAACCACCCGTATGTTACATATAGATAGAAGTATTTTGTTTCTTCATCATAAATAACATAGGGTCCTTCACCTGATTCACCGTATCCACCAGAAATTTTCGTTCCAAAATAGCTATCAATTAATCTTCCGTCCTCTGTCTCACCATCTACCCCTGGATAAATGCCTTGCCCTGTTTCCTCATCAATCTCTAAGGCAAAAATCCCGCCTGACCAAGAGCCATAAACCATCCACAGTTTACCCTTTGTGTCATAAAACAAATTTGCGTCGATTGCGTTTGGATAGATTTGATTGTTATAAGAATCGTCTCTGTTAAACCAATCATCATTAGCCCCTGTTAGAGATCCTTGATCAATCAAGCTTTGAATATTTGTATTCGTCCACTTTTTGTCCACTTTACTATTTTTATCGTATGCCTCATCTTGTGTAAATCCAGAGTAAACAACTGTATCTACGTATTGATAAGGCCCTTCAATATTTTTAGATACAGCATACCCAATTGCTGAACGAATATAGGTGGAAGATACACTGTAATAAATCATGTATGCACCTTTCGTTCCATCCCCATTTACATAATTATCATTCCAAAAAATGTCTGCTGCCCATACAGCAAATCCACCTTTACTATCTGCATCATCTTGTCCTGCCCATTGAAATGATTCCGCTAAATTTTCAGGTAAGTTACCGTACAGTTTATTATTAGTCGTTGCATAACCATTTGTAAATCTAGTCCAGTTCATCAGGTCTTTTGATTTTGCTGCCTCGATATGGGTTCCAAATACATAATACATATCATCCGCTTTAATAATTGATGGATCATGGACCGAGACAGGCTTAAATTGTGGAGTATCAACTTGTTCATTGGATAGTAAAGTATCATTCTCTGATTTTTCTTTTTTTATCGGATTATTATCGTTCATAACTAGACTGACTATGGTTGTTAAGACAACGATTGAAATGACTAGGATTGTTGTTTTTATAAATTTATTACTCATATCCCTAACTCCTTTCTATTCTAGTTTGTTATTCTACTATATCTTTTGCTTTCTTCTTCTAATCTTCCAATTTACCACAATAAAAATAATAACCGTTATACCTACTACTAAAGAAAAAATTAAATAGACTGATTGTCTTTGTTCCCCCGATTGGTCAATAGGGGATGTATTTGGTGACTTTGCAAGTCTAAAAGTACTATTTATTTTTAATTCTTCACTGTTTACTTTGCTTAATGCTAAGTTTCCATCTCCAGAATTAGTAAGGTATAATTCTGGTTCTCTATAGGATTGATAGGATAACCAATTTTCATTAGCTAAACCCTCTATTATCTTAAATGTGGCCTCATCGTTAAACCTCATCGAACCATCATGTTTTGCTAAAACAACTTCATCACCTTGAATCTTTAAATAGTATCCCGGTTGTGTCTCTGCTTGGAATGATACATAACCTTCCCCATCTGACGCTAAACCAGGAACGATATACCACATAAAATTATTTCTGTTCTTTAACAATTCATTTATTTTAATCGAATCATTTAAATAGGCAACAAATCGGTTATCTTCGCTGTATGATTGGATGAATTGACTTTCACCTGTAATACCTGATGCAGTTGGAATAATTGGATTTATTGTACCATCATTGTTAAACACCACTTTTTCGAGCGATACCGATCTCCGATACTGACCACCTGTTGGTAAGGCACTAGTATGGTAAAAAATATACCATTCATCTTTATACTCAATAATTGCTGGATGGCTTGTGTTACTTCCACTTCGATCATTTATACCTTTTGTTAACGACCTCATTAATGGACCTTCGTACTTCCATGGCCCTGTAGGACTATTACTCACAGCATATCCAAGTAATTCAGGGTAGTTCATCGCAAAAGCTAGATAGTACTTATCACTTTTCTTAAATATCCAAGGCCCCTCCGTAAATGCACCTGGAATACCTTTGATTTCGACACGCTTAATTTCTCCATCAATCTCTATCATACTTTCTTTTAATTTCACATAATACAAATTCGTATTTCCCCAATATAAATACGCTTGTCCATCATCATCTACAAAGACAGTTGGATCAATATCATCCCAAGCTTGCTTCCCCATAAACTCAGGGCTTGCCGTCATACTATTGCTAATCAATGGCTTCCCAATAGCGTCAGTAAATCCTTTGGCAGGACTGTCAGAAACTGCGACGCCAATTGCATAACCAGGGTCATCTGGATCACCATTTAATACAGTCGTGTACCAATAAAACTTTCCATTTCTTTCAATTGCCTGCGAAGCCCATGCCGAATCATTTATTGCCCAATTAAAGACTTGTCGAGACATAGAACTTTCTAACGTCCAGTCTTGTAAATTTGATGAAGAATAAATATTCCACTCTTTAAGTACAAAAAAGTTATCGTTCTTATTGGCTTGATCATGACCTACGTACAGGTAAACTTTGTCACCATAAACTAATACGGCCGGATCTGCAGTAAATTCCGTTTTTATAATTGGATTATCAGCAAATGAAGCAGATGGAAATATAAATACAGTAAATACAACGACTAGTAATAAAAAGACTAGTCTTTTCCCAATAAAATTATAGTTCTTCCTATCAATGTGGTTGTTGAGATCCATATGTTAAGATCACCTTTCAATTCTATTTATTCCATCTCTTTATTGTAATGAATACGCATTGAAGACGTAGATAGTTCAAAACCACCAAATCTAATTTTGGTGGTTTTGAATCTTTTAAATATTAGTAGTTTAGCTCCTCAATCGCTGCTTGTCTGTATTCATTTATTTTATCCGTTAAATCTTGTGCTATATCATAAGCATTTACTTCACCATTAACAACTGCCAGCTCTACGTCCCCATATTCTCCACCAAAGTAAACTTCATCTAGGAATGTTTGGAAACCAGGTTGAGCCGCACCACCTAATGGCACTGGTTCTTTCGCTCTTGCTAAGAAATCATCATAGTATTTTTCTTCTGGTAGAAGCGCTCTTAATCCACTCCAAATGTCTTCATCTTCGATTAAAGGAAGTCCATCTGGATGTTCGAAAACTAATGTTCCATCATCATTTTTCAAAGTTTGGAATGCTTCTAATTTAGCTTCCCAACCTTCTTTTCCCCAACCCATGAACTTAAGCAACTCATAGGCTTCTCTTGGGTATTCTGTTGCAGAAGAGATTGTACCGAAATCAACAAAGGCTGGTTTACGATTTGTTTCTGCATTATCACCTTTTGGTACAGTATAAGGTACCCATTTAATACCTTTATCGATAAACTCAGGTTGTTTAAACAAACCTACTGTCCACCATGCATCTAACTGCATCGCCACACGACCAGTACTTGCTGCCCATAGTAAACGGTCACCAAATGCTGCTTCTGCCTCATCTGTGTCAAAGAAAGGAGCATGTACTCCACTTCGTACAAATTCTGCACGTTGGGTTACGGCATCTGCCCAGTCTCCTGTCAAGTCGTATTTTTCACCATCAAAGCCAAATTCCGTAAGTGCATCTAGATTTACAATTGGAGCGATTGTAAGCAATTTAGTAAATGTGTTGTATCCGAAAATACCCTCTTCCGGAACAGTCATTTGTTGAATTAAGTCAATCATCTCGCTGTAAGTCCAGTCAGGTGATGGCATTTCTACGTTTTGTTTTTTGAATAAGTTTTCATCCAGGAACACTGTGTAAGGTAAATTGGTAACTGGTGCTGCAAGTTTTCTTTCCCCGTCAAAATAACCTTGTACTTTTAATGAACTTAAAATATTCTCTGATTCAGGATCCGCTTCAAAATATTGTGTCATGTCACCAAGCCAGCCATTTCTAATAGCGACGTCTACGTTACCTAGATACCAGAATACATCTGGGAGTTGACCAGTACTTGCTAAGTTCGTTAAGTTATCATTCCACCCTTGAAACTCGACTGGAACAATTTCTACTGTAATGTTCGGATATTTTTCCATAAACTTTTCAGCTAGGAAGTTGTTCAAATCTGCATTTGCCCAGCTAGCATATGTTAAAGTAATCTCTTCACCTGTCATCGGAGCAAGTCCTGCTTCTCCATCTGCTTGACTTTCGGTTGTTTCTGTTTGTTCACTGCCACTACCGCTATCCTGTGTTTCATCGCCACCATCATCTTTGGAACAACCAGCAAATATTAACACGAGAAAAACCGCAAGCAATAAGCCTAAAAACCTTTTCATTTTCACATACCCCCAGTTTATTTTATATTACGGTGTGTTTATTCACCGGTAATACCTGTACGATCGACACTTTCAACAAAGTATCTTTGCAAGAAAAAGTAAACAATAAGTAACGGCAGAATGCTAATAACTGTTCCCGCCATTTTAATACCTTCATTAATTTTGTTCGGACTATTTTCCGTAACTGGATACATCGTTTGGTAATTTTGTTCAAACTGTTGAAGCTGCAACAATATAGTTGTTAATTCATTTTTTGAACTAGTCAAATATAGCGTTGTTAAATAAGTTTCATTCCAATACCAAACAAACGAGAATAGAAAGGAGACGATAAAAGCCGGAACAGCCATTGGAATAGCAATTTTTATAAAACTAGTTAATTGGCTAGCTCCATCAACCTCAGCTGCTTCATATAAAGACTTTGGCGTCTGCATGAAGAACTGGTAAAAAATTAGGATGAAGATCGCACTATTAAACCCTTGGCCTAAAGCAGCAGGTATAATAAAAGCATTCAATGACCCTGTCAACTCTAGTGTGCTAAGCAACCGATATGTCGGCATCATCAATATTTGCGGTGGTATAATAAAGCTAAAAATCATCAATCCAAATAATAACTTCTTTAATGGAAATTCAAATCTAGCAAAACCATATCCTACCAATGACGCAACAATCACTTGAAATATAGTAGGAACTAACGCAATTAACATACTACCAGTAAACGACTCTCGCATATTCATGACCGAGAAGGCTTGTTTATAGTTTTTCGTATACAAGTCTGTTGGTATCCACTTCACGGACATATCCAACAAGTCTGATAGCGACTTCATACTAGTAATAAACATATAGAGCATTGGGTACAAGTAAACAAAACCAATACTAACTAACAACGTGTAGATAACGAATTTCATGATAAAGCCTTTTCGATCATTGAAACCAAATAGAAATCTCGCTAATCTTGCTTTACCTAATCGCCATTTTTCCTTGTAGCTAAGATCACTGTTTGTTAAGACCGTATAAAAGGATCTTGCTTTTGACATTGCCATTCACTTCCCCCCCTTTCTAGGCCCTGTGTTAAACATATCTCTTCGGTTTCCTTTCTCGGAAAACGAAAGCAATAACCAATAATAGAATTGCGATAACCACTGCATACATCCACGCCATCGCGGATGCAAACCCATAACCTCTTGTCGCAGCAAACATATTGGTATAAATGAGGTTAATGATTGGGTTTTGATTACTATTGGCTAGCGATACTAGCGTGTAAATAAAATTAACAAGGACAATTGGTTTTATTGTTGGTAATGTGATTTTCCAAAAACATTCCCAAGAAGAACCCCCATCAATCTTTGCCGCTTCATAAAGACTTGGATCAATCTTTTGTAAAACTGCTAGAAAGATTAGTATTTGAACTCCGGAATACCAGAGGATAATAATGATTTGTCCAAATAATTCACCAATTTGTGTAGCGAACCATATTGGGAACAATCCAGCCAAAATACCAATAATCACGTCCTGGTTAACCAATGGTATTGTTGTAGCATCTTGACTAGTTAGCTGATTGATAACAGGACCACTAGCCACAATAACTGGCAGAAAAAAGATTGTTCGGAATGAGCCTTTAAATTTCACATTCTGATTCAGTAGCATTGCGATAATTAAAGCAAAGACTACAATAACCGGCACCCTAAGAATCGTATCAAGTACAAATCCTAATAACTCTTGAATAAAGAACATATCTTTAAGCCATACATCTAAATAATTGTTAAAACCAACATATTTAAATTTCAGTCCCACTGGTGTGATCCTCATATCATTCATACTATAATAGAAGGATTGAATGAGCGGCAACAACACTAATGCTAAAAATCCAAGTAGCCAAGGTAAGATAAATAAATAACCATATATGGTTGTTCTTTTCATTTTAAATTTCATTAATCTTGCACCACCTTATATGAGAGTGCTTTAATCGTTTGTCCATCGACTATCACATCATTCTCTTGGTAGTTGACATAAATGGTTGCTCCATTACTGTAACTTACTTTCGTAACACCATTTGTACGCACATAGTCTTCGATAACTGAATCTTCTGTTACCTCATTTACTTGTTTTAATTTTCCGTAATAATCTTGAATCATTTTCTTATACCGTTCATATTTTGAACTATAAATATCAGATGAATTGGTATTTAGTAAGTCTGCCGGGTCCTCATTGGTAATATAGAAGGACGGATTCAACCCTTGCTCTACCATCTTCAGGAAGAACTCCACTTGGTTTGCCTGGAAATTAATATATTCTGCATACATTGGGACAATTCCCTTCAATGTAAGAGCTATGAATGGAATATCCTCATCGGTAAAGATATAGTCAGAAGATTGAGTTGGCAGATCAATAATGGCATTTGAATATTTCCAAAGATAAGAGAAAGGCTGCTCTAACATTAAATTAAAGTTTTGATCATATTCAGAAATTATTGACTCATATCGTTCTTTAGTCGCAATTCGGTCGAATTCTTTACTCCTTTCACTATAGGAGAACAACTTATTTGAAATCCCACTAATCATTACATTTTCTGTCCCATTGTTTTTGTAAGTGTCTTCTACTTCTTTTAGTATTTCGACAGTCGATTCGGGATTTAAATAATTTAAATATTGATAAGCTTTCCCGTAGACCCCCTCTTCATATGTCCGTTTATTAAATTTTTTCATAACCTTATACCTTGTGTTACCAAGCTCTTCCATATTAATTCTTAATGCATCATGATAGAGGAATAAGTCAATATTTCTTTCCTTACTTTCGTTTAATAACTCCTTTAGTTCCATTTCATCGTCCAACGATGACTCCGGATCAAAAGATTGTATAGGCAATCCCGCATAATATCCTCCGTTTTGCCATCCTTTATAGATTGACAAAATTTGGTCAACACCATTTTCTTGTAAATCGCCATAAATTGAGCTTGCTTGAGCAAAAGTGGTCATCGGCACGTCTTTCTTAAAAATCAATCCATTTTCCACATCTGCACCAAATAAATCTACACGAGCTTTAAATTGATCTTCTTGCTCAACTATTTGATCTGTTTCTAGAAGGTAGTCACGATAAACTTGAGCTAAACCAACATAATCAGCTTCATCTTTGGATACGAACTGGTACCTAACTTTAATATTAAAGTCATTTTTACTTTTTTGTCGCACAACCATTGTTCCGGAATCCTTACTTGTTGGTTGATTATAAACTTGTCTATAAATAAATTTTGAAGTTATCCAATTATATGGCAAAATCGCTCCATTTGGATAAGCCTCAATTTTCGCGCTGTATTGACCTTCTTCAATAATGCCAAGATAGCCCATTTGCGTATCAGTCTGCACCATACCGAATACAGGAGCCAATATTTTCTCTGTTTCATTAAATGGATTCATTCGATGAAATAAGGAGAGAACGTAAGATTCATCAACACCAGGATTATTACCATAAACCATTTCGGAATATGGTTGCTTATATTTTCCATCATTATCTTCCAAATAGATTAATGCTCCAGAACCATCTGGAATAAACATATAACCATCTCGATTATCCAATTTAGAATAACCTAAGAACGGATACACATAAAAACCAGAAACTTTAAACTTGTCACTATTTTCTACAATCTTGTCTTGTGGTATTTCAACAACTATTCCTGAGTCAGTTAACGTAACTTCCAATTGATATGAGATTTCAAGTCCTGGATAAGTTACTTTTGCAACAAACCCATCATTCTTGTAGACCACTTCTTTTGTAGGATTTTCCGAATACATATCTGCACGATAAGTTACAATATTTGTTCCTACTAAATACTCCATTACAACTGCCGACTTCATAAAGTTTTTCCATTCTTGGTTACTCTCGACCGGATTTTCCACTGTTGAATACATAACTGCACCGGTTGTTTTATCCCGCATGATGATTGACAAGTTTTCTTCCTTAAAATACATTTCATACTTATCGTTTTCTAATAAATATTTATGTCCATCAATTTCTTCTTGGGTAGTATCGACTTGTTTTGCTCGAACTTCAGGAATGTTATCCATTTCTTCTGTTTCATTCGACATTGACTGCGGAGTAAGTTCCTCCTTACTAGTATTGCTTTTTTGCTGGGTAGTTGCTGATCCATTCCCGTACTGCGATTCATCATTTTCCGAATCATCATCTTTGGTGAAAATAAAAAATACTAAACTTGCAATGATGATAAACATGATGCTTTTAGTTAGTGTTTTTTTATTAACCATTTTCAATTCGATACACCCCCTCGTTAAATAGAGACATTACAAACGACAGCATTTGTGATATTAAGACATAAACTATGAAAATCAGCAGTACACCAATTAAAATTGTAAACGCCGTTAAGAATATGATTTTAAACGTTTCTCCAATTGTGTAATTATTAATTTCCTTAATCATCACAATTAATAGAATAGCCACCCACGAATACGTGAAAAAGTTGGTGAACTCTAGTAAATAAGATTCGTTAAGTGTAAATACATTACTAGCTAAAATAACAAACGGCTTAATCATGAAGTACGGTGCAAAAGAATATATAAATGCACTGTAAATATGCTTAAACTTCCCTTCACCATCGTTAATCGTACAAACTAAATAGTTAGATATAATAACTAACAAAAATGCGCTTACTACAAAAACAAAATCTGAGCCAATTGCATAACTTCCATCTTCTACACTTCTGAAAATAAACCCTGAATAATATTTTTCCATTACGTAAATAACAAAGAACAAAATCAACAGAATATTTGCAGAAAGATAATTAGTTTTGTTTTCATACTTTATGCTATAAAAACTATCGATTGGATGGCGAATAAGGCTTTTCAAGAAATATAGATTCTTGACTAGTTGTAAGTTATATTTCTTATCCAACTTTTCGGCAAATTTCGCATAAATTTGATATTTTTTTTCTAATCGACTAATGATTTTCTTCAGGATCACTAAACCAATGATAATTCCGATTAACTGGATAATATTGTTTCGCATCCACTCATTACGAATTTCCCAAAAAGAATCAGAATAACCCGGTTTATATTTAGCCTTACGGAAGGAAGTCAACGCCTCTTGATAGTTTTCTTCCTTAAAATAAGCTTCACCAAGACCAAGATTGGCAAAATCAAACAAACTATTTAATTTGGTAACTTCCAGCCAAGGTCCCTTACTAGCTTCGTAATCACCATTTTGATAAAGTGATAACGCATTATGAACTAGATTGGCAAATTCAGTCGGTTGAAAAATCTGTATCTTATTCTTTTCCGGATCTAGCGCATAGATATTATCTTTCTGATCTAAAGCAATTGCAGAAATCTTGTTAAATAAACCAACTCGTTGTCTCCCATCATCGCTACCACCAAAAACAAATAACAAGTTCCCCTCTTTTGTGTATTCATAAATAAACCCATTTTCACCTGCAACAAAAACATTCTCTAAAGACCCAATGTCCACAGACACCGAAAAGGGATCATTCGCTGTTGTATCTATGATGTTTTTCCCTGCCATGTTTAATTTCTTTACGGGTACTACTCTTTCCCCTTGTGAAACTGTATAGACTAAACCTTTATCATCAATATTTAAATTTTCAGCTGTTGGTGGTACCATATCAATCATTTTACTTAATTGTTCTTCTGTAAATATCGCTTTTCTAAATTCGGTTAACGGTGTAACCATTGTATTATTAGGAGCAAAATATCCAATAAAATCGCCACTTCGTTCATTAATTTGAATTATTCCGTTAGAATTACCACGAGATATGATAAAGATATTACCTCGTTTGTCGACAGCAAGTTTTTTAGGTACAAACGTTGACGTTTTGCCAAAAAGAATACTGTCTGGCTTACTATATTCATTTAACAGTTCCCCTTTCAGGGAGAAAACATATACCTTCGCTGCTGCCTCATCAGCAACATATAACTTATTCTCTTCAGTAATAAAAATTCCATTTGGCTTTTTTAAAAGATCTTCTCCGATAATATTAACCAAATTGCCTTGTCGGTCGCCTACTAAAATTCGGTGATTATTTGTATCGGATATATATAGTAATCCTCGTTTATCAATTTTCAAGTCAGAAGCTTGGCTAAACAATTCATCCCCAAACTTAACAATTGTATCCTTTACCGTATAAGCAGTCTGGGTTTGGACATAATCACCGTAACCATCCTCGGTAAATGTTTTATAAGCTGTGTTAGCGAAAACCTGAACATGACCTGTGAAGAATAACATAAAAGATAGAACCAGGATCGCTTTATACTTCTTTGTTTTATTCATTTTCACACCTACTTTAACCCAGAATGTGACATTGTGTTCATCACCTTACTTTGTAAAATGATAAATAAAACTAAGTTAGGAACAAACATGATTAGTGAAGCTACCGCTGCCATTCCTTGGCCGACTACAACATTTGTTTCAATTGCGAGCGTATTCATAAAGAATGCCAGTGTTCTCATATTCTCGCTTGTAGTATAAAGTGTCGAAGTCTCTAAATCGTTCCAAACTAATTGAAATGCTAGAATTGCAGCAGTTGCAATAGCTGGTTTAATTAGTGGTAAGATTATCTTCCAATAAATTTTGAAATCACTTGCCCCATCAATGATTGCCGCCTCGATTAACGAATCTGGTATTTGATCAATGAACTGTTTTATTAAGAATAGACCAACGGGCATAGCCAGTAACGGTAAGATGTGAGCGAAAAATGTATTATCAATTCCTAAAAACGATACTGTTAAAAACCTTGGAATAATTACTGCGATTGGAACGAACATTAACGCGGCATTGTTTATCTCAAAGAGAGTAAATTTACCTTTGAAATTCTTCTTGGATAGAACAAATCCAGCCATGGAAGAGATAATAACGGATAAAAATACAACCGCTGACGTTACAATTAAACTATTTAATAAATACCTACTTAATGGTATGCCCGACGTATTTGCTAATTCAAATAGGTTCTGAAAGTTCTCAAATGTCGGTTTGTAAACAAAGAATCTAGGAGGAAAGGCATACAATTCATCTAATGGTTTAAACGCATGATTTACGATAAACAAAATGGGCAGCATCATAAAGACTGCAAATGGTATTAAAAAAATGTAAAACTTTATTTGGCTCCTGTGAAATTTTTTCGGGTTAATGCCACTACCTTTCAATGCCATAAAAATCTTTCCTTTCTTTAGGTGGTATAAGCTACAATTAAGCTTTCATACTTTTGTCACCTAACAAATCGAATAAAACTGTTATGTTTCACTAAATAATTTTTTGGAAATGTAGGAAAACATGTAAATAATTAATAATAAAACAACTGATAACGCTGCAGCATAACCCATTTCAAAACGGATAAAACCATAATCCTCGATATGATTGACAATTAATTGTCCTGCGTAACCAGGGGTTGGATTTGCCCCAGTTAACTGAACCCCAATAATCCCTGTTGAAAATGTTCCTACAATAGCCATCACCGCACCAAATAGCATTTGTGGTTTCATTGATGGAATAGTAATGTAAAATAATTCTTGAAAACGATTTTTTATACCGTCAATTGCTCCTGCTTCATAAAGTGTTTGATCAATATTCAATACCCCAGCTAACATCGCTAGGAAACCGACCCCCATACTGCTCCACAATGCCACAATAATCATGATAGGTAAGATGAACCTTGTATCTTGCAAAAAGATTATCGGTTCTGTTATGATTCCCCAGCGCATCAAAATACTGTTGACATATCCTGATTGATTTCCACTAAACATTATTTTCCAGACAACGGCCATCGCAACCCCTTGGGTCATTGAAGGTGAATAAAAGATTAGTGCTAAAATCATCCGTGGTAAAGTTGTTAATTGTGCCAAACACCAAGCAAGAAGGAAGGATAGTATATACCCTCCCGGCCCAACTATAACTGCAAATAACACCGTATTCGGCAATACATATTGCATGAATATTTCATCTTGTGTTAGTAAGTTTATATAGTTTAAAAATCCTATTAGGTCTGGCCTTTCAATAGTATTAAAGTTTGTGAAGGATAGGTAGATTGCCATAATAATAGGTATAATGATAAACGTTAAAAACAAAAGAATATATGGGAGTAAAAACAGATATGGTGTTTTTTTGTCCGTGTGCATCTTTTAACCCCCTACTCGTTGTTCGACGCTGGATTCAGATAAGGTTTAATCATATTCCCATCTTTGTAATATCCAAATTCTTCTAATTTTCGTAATGTTTCTCGTTTTACTCGCTTACTCGCTAAGTCAACTGCATTTCTTAAGTTTTCTCCATCTAGTACAATTGAGTTATAAGCATTACTCAGTTCTCTCTCTAACATGTAACTACCCGGAACTCTAGGAACTTCGGTTACCCACTCCGTTTGCTCTAGAATGACATTTTTGTGATTCGTTACCCATGGCAACTCGTCAAACGCTTCAATGTTTGCCGTATTCCAAATGTATTCTTTTCCATAAGTAGTTTGTAGAATGTTTCCAAAAGCTACTTGGACTTCTTTATCAGACCACCACTTCAAGAATTCCCATGCGTCTTCTTTCTTGTCTGATTCTTTAAAAATGATATTACTTTCTGCACCACCTGCAGACCATCTTTGAATTTCACCATTTTCATTTTCTACACCCGGCATTAGCGCAATGTCCCACAAATTAGCAATTTCAGGTGCTGCGTTTAAAATCAAGTTGTACATGAAATAATCAGAAATGCCTATTGGTAATGAGCCATCGCGGAATTGTTGATAAAAGCTGGGCACATCATAAGGGGCATTGTAAATTGTAAACAATTCCGTTAATTGTCTCATGCCCTCTATCGTTTCATTATCATTTAATTGAGTCTGACCAATTGTCTCCCCATAAAATTTACCACCATTTTGATAGATAACCGGCATTGTTCCTGCAAATATTTTCAATCCTGGCATACCAGCTGTTGGATAAAAGAAGTTCATCCCTTTTCGTTGCAATTCTGGTAGATATGTTCTCACTTGGTCCAAAGTATCTGGTACCGGCAATTGAAGTTTTTCTAGAATATCCTTTCGATAGAATAAAACCCAGAAGTTCATGGTGTCCGGAATAGAATATGTTCCACCTTCCACTGTTCCGGGTATTAACAACCCTTGCGGAAATCTATTTTTCACTTCACCAAAATCTTTATATTCTTCTAAATTTTGCAACGCACCACGAATAGCAATTTCAAAAGGAAGTGCATAGTTAACGCCAACGGCAACATCTGGTGCATCACCTGCTGCATTCGCTAAAATTAACTTGTTTTGATCGGGCATTAAAGACAAATCCACTTCAATTCCTGTTTCAGGTGTGAATTCTTCATCAATGAGTTGCTGAATTATTTCAACATATTGTCTCGGTCGATTAATCCAGACTTGTAAGTGATTAGGGTCTGTACTGTCTACTGAGTAATCTTGATTACCAAATGACTTGACTAACCTTTCAAGTTTCGAATACTGTTTGTACAGAAACCCTTTGCCTTTAGGAATATCCTTTTCATCTTGATAAAAGTAAATTTGATCGATTGCAAAGCCATTATCATTGATTTGTTGTAACAATGTCCCTAAATATGCGGTTATCGAATTTGTACCTGTTGACAACTCATTTTTCCTAACAATCAACTTATCAACTTCTTCTGCCAAACTCTTTAATTGTTCTTCTGCTATATTCAGCTGTGAAAATGCCCCGATTTCAGTTACATTCGGACTGAAAGCTTTCAAACCTTGATATAATTGATTTATTTCATCTGCCCAGTTTATTAATTGGTTCTCAACACCCGGCAAAAACTCTTCAATATCAATGTCGCGGTTACGATCCAAGTTAGGTCCTGCTAAATTTGTTAATTCAAGAGACAAAGCTTGAATTTCACTTGATAATTGTTCAACTTTTTCAATCGTTGGCTTTAAAGGAGCTATACTAATCATAAAACTAACCTTATGTGTTCCCCTTTTCAAATAAACCGGTATCTTTTCATTAGTTTCTTTATTGATTAGTGTCGTATTTTCAAACCCTCGTGTATACTCAAATGGGTAGTCTTTAAATTTCTTAAATGGGATTTTGCCATCTAACTTTATCTGCATAAATACCGGGAAATCGGCTTTTGAACCTTGTTGATAATTTAGTCCAAGATAATAATAGCCGTCTTCTCTAACTTCAAACTCATATTGAACTTCATGACCAGGTTTTTTAAAAGAATCATCTGCTAAATAATTTAATACTCGGTTTTCTGCACTATACGGAGTTAAATCAACATTGTATAAAGAACCGGCTCGAATTGATGAATCATTACGTAGAGCTATATCTTCTCCTTGAACGGAAATAAAGTTACTTCCTGTCACACTTTTTTGCTCATTACTTTCAAGTTTAGTTGGAGATGATAATTCTAACGACTTAACTAGTATTTCTCCTTCTAACACATTAAAGGTTAACTCGTTCTCTCCCTTTTCAAGTTCAATAAGAAACGGATCGTTCGTTCGATAACTGGAGTCCATAATAAACTTCTTCTGCCAGTTATGGCCTTTTACAGGTTGAGGAACAATTTCATTTCCATACTTGTCCTTACGTATTTCTTCAGGTGACATCCATTCACTTTCAAACACTAGATTTCTAAGTTCATAAAATAATCGGTCATCATTTACTTTCAAGTCCATTCGGACAGGTAGGACATAATCATTTTCAGTTTTGAAATTCAAAGCAATTTGATAAAGTGCATTTTTGGGAGCGTCAATGACTAATGTCACTTCATCGTTCTGTTTTAAAGCAGCAACCATGCTACCATCAACACTTTTTAAAAACTCTTGTTCTACCAATATTGTTTCCATAGAATCAAAGGTGAGTTTTTCTCCTTGATAAATCGCCTGATCTTGATTAGCTGTCAAATAACTACTATATCTTTCATCAATAAATGAAATATCGTTGGTTAACAATTTTGAATTTGTTACCGCACCCTCTTTTTCATTTTCACCGGCAATTACGGATGAACTTTGAATTTGGGTAAGAATTAAAATGAATACAATAAAGGACACAATTATCTTTTTATTATTTAGAGAAAACAAAATATCACCCCAAACTTAATTAATTTGTTAACAACCATCAACATCTACCACTTATACGGATAACTATATCCAAGTATGATAGCGTTGTCAATAATTAATAGGTAAATTATATGTATAATATTATTATTAACATAACAAAAATGTTATGTAAGTAGATGTACTACATTTAAATGTAGACGATTGTTAAGTTTTGTGTTAATTTATATTTAATTTTATATGCATTTTAGTTAATGATTGGAAAGGTGGATAAATTAGTGCAGTTACAAATTGACGATTCTTCTCTAATCGTTTATCAAGCATTGGCTAGTGAGGTTAGATTAAAAATTATTCAACTGCTATCTAAAAATAAAATGAACATTAAAGAATTATCAGAAGAATTAGGAATTAGTAGTCCGATTGTTATAAAACATGTTAAAAAGCTAGAAGATGCCGGAATTATAATAACTGAAAGAATACCCGGCAAATCAGGTATGCAAAAGATTTCCATCCTTAAAGTGGACCATATTGAGATTAACTTCCCAAAAAAGATTTACCATTCCTTTGCAACTCACGAAATATCGGTGCCAGTAGGTCATTATACTGATATTGATGTAGTACCAACTTGTGGAATAGCTTCGGAAAAAGATTTCCTCGGGCCGGTTGATGAAACAAAAATCTTCATGGACCCTAGTCGAATAGATGCAAAAATTCTCTGGTTTACACAAGGTTTTGTTGAATACAAGGCCCCAAACTTGCTTACCAATGATGAATCATTACAACAGTTTGACATAACTATGGAGTTGTGTTCGGAATTCCCATTTTCTAATGACGTTTGGCCCTCGGACATAACCTTTTCATTAAATGGTCTTGAGTTAGGCACTTGGATTAGTCCTGGTGACTTTGCAGATACTAGAGGAAAGTACACTCCTGCTTGGTGGCCCGACAATATAAATCAATATGGATTACTAAAAACAATTCGAATTACGAACCACGGGACATACATTGACGGAGATCCTTTGTCTGATGTGAATATTGATGACTTAGACCAAACTTGTGATAGTTGGACACTGCGTGTGGAAGTAAAAGAGGATGCAAAACATGTCGGTGGAGTTACTATTTTTGGAAGAAAATTTGGAAATCACGACCAAGATATTAATTTTAAAATATACTATATATAAACAAACACACCAATTACCAGAGGTATATTGGTGTGTTTGTTTATCTTTGATAGACTCTTACATACAAACTATTTTTCGATGAGATTTCCTGGTTTAATGGAAACAAAAGATTCTTGAAAAGGGTTCACCCATTGATTTTTAAAAAAACCCTCATCGTTACCCACATCCAACCTAAAGCTGACAAGCTTATCGTAAAAAAGGGAATAAATCCTGGGTATTCTAATGAAAAGTAGAAAACGGCAAAGACATATATTCCAGCAAAAAAGGTGTACTGGATTTTTGTTAAGCCAATAATAATAGCATTTTTCATATGCTGAGACCATTTTGCTTGAAAATGTACCAATAATGGAAATGCCCAAATTACAACAATTAAATAAAAAAAGACGAGTAGGTAAAAAGCAAATGGAATATAAAACGGTAACTTATCCTGGGTTTGTAGAATCACTCGATAATTGAAATACAGCAATCCACCAAAAAACGCTAAAATCCAGCCAATGATATTAGCACTTACTAACTCTTGACGATATATCTGGTTAAATGTTTTCCAAACCTTTAACTCGTGGTCACCTTTTAACCACTTCCGTGCGACTCCTAACGTGGCTACCGTAGCTGGAAAAACTCCAGCCACGAACAAGCCAAAGATAGAAAACATAAACCACAATATATTGAGCCATGCTAACCGTGTAATCCATTGAAGTACTAAATCAAGTGTTGTAACAATCTGCTTTCCATCCATGTTGCCGTCCACCTTTTAATTCTAATACTCCTATTTTAACCTTTAACCCCTCCAACTGTAAGTCCAGATACGAAATATTTTTGGAAGAAGATAAACAAAATAATAATTGGAACAATCGTCATCACAGACCCAGCAATTAACACATCGTAGTTATTTCCGTATGGTGTCAATAGCGTTGCAAGACCGATCGGCAAGGTAAACATATCATTGGAACGTAGAACAATCAAAGGCCATAAAAAGTTGTTCCAGCTACCTAAACCTTGTAATATTGCCATCGCAGCTAATGAAGGTAACATTAGAGGTAACATAATTTTGAAAAAGATACCGTATTCATTTGACCCGTCAATACGAGCTGCATCCATTAATTCCTTAGGCAATCCCAGTGCATACTGTCTAAAAAAGAACACTGCAATTGGCGCAACAATAGCGGGTAGCAATACAGCTGCATACGTGTTAATTAACTGAAAGCTAATCATCATTTTATAAAGCGGTAACATTAAGATTTCAAACGGAATCATTAAAATAAACAAAACCAGGACGAAGAAAAAGTTTCTACCCTTAAAATCATAACAAGCAAGCGCATAACCAACCATGGAAGAAAAGAATAAAGATAGAACAATGGTTAATGCAGATATCGTTATACTATTACCATACCATGCCCAATATTGATATGCTTGTGTGAAAATATACGTATAGTTATCAAAATTTAATGTTGATGGATCAAAAGTTAAACTAATACCATTACGCATTAACTCAGATGAAGGCCTTAGCGATGAAAGTAAAAGACTTAGAATCGGGAACAAGGCAATAAACGAGACAATAATAAAGCTAACGTTAATTAACACTTTTAACCCTTTATTTTTAGATTCTTGTTTATTCATCTTACTCATCTCCCCTCTTGAATGCTCCAGTTAGGAACAACTGAATTAGACTAATGACAAAGATAATTATCATTAATATTACACCTATAGCGGCACCAAAGCCCATGTCATTTTGTTGAATACCTTGTTGGTAAATGTATCCTACCACAGTTAAACCAATGTTCCCGGGAGAACCGGCTGACCAGAATACAAAACTTTCTTCGAACATTCTAAAACCATTAATAATAGAAATAGTTACGACAAAAATTGTAACCGGCTTCAAAAATGGCAACGTAACATACCATAACTTTTGAATTCTACTTGCCCCATCAATGTCAGCGGCTTCATATAATTCGTTAGGAATATTTTGAAGACCTGCTAGGAAATAAAGAATATTAACCCCCATCCACTTCCAAGAAGCAAGGATGAC
This sequence comes from Aquibacillus salsiterrae, assembly GCF_028416595.1. Lineage (GTDB taxonomy): Bacteria > Bacillota > Bacilli > Bacillales > Amphibacillaceae > Aquibacillus_A > Aquibacillus_A salsiterrae. The sequence goes on from NZ_JAMQKC010000005.1 coordinate 48,705, forward strand.
CATTAGGAACATACCCGACCACGCGTTGTACTTCCACTGGATAGGGTCTACACCAAACCAACCTACAATTTGGTTTGCCGCCGCGGTGTCAGTTTCACCAAACAATAAGCGGAAAACCATACCAGCTACAATTGTAGATGCTAATGCAGGCATAAACAATGCTGCACGATAAACCGTTTTACCTTTTACTAATTTAGAATCCAAAAGAATTGAAAATAGTATTGGTAAAATGGTTAATATTGTAACAGTTAAAACGACGTAAACAGTCGTATTCCCAAGTGCTTTATAGAAAGTAGGATTAAAGATTCTTTCGTAGTTTCTTATACCGATAAATTCTACTTGCCCAGGTAATACACTTTGGAAACTCATAATTATACCTTTTATTGCTGGATAAAGTGTAAAAATAAGAAAAGATAGTAAAAATGGTGATACGAAAACATAAGGTACTACCTTTTTGGAATTTAGAAATTTTGCAACTTTATTAGGCTGTTTTGTTTGAGACAATTGCACACTCGTACTTTTATCAGTTGACAACATCCGGAACCCCCTCCTCGGCTATAAATACTTCCACTTAACGAGAAGAAGTAAGGCCAGCTCATTAAGTGGATATATTATTGTTTTAGTTAGATTTTTTTAGACGAATAACGTTCCATGACGTTTTTGGTAACCTCGCTTCAAGGATACCGTCTCCCAACTTTGACTCACTGTTTGTGTGTGGTGCAACAGCTTGATGGTCAACTGTATTTACTGCCTTTAAATCATCATTTTCGAGAATAATATGCTCAACCAAGCTATATCCCTCAAAGCTACGAACATCTGTAGTAACTGTAATTGCATCTTCTAAGTGTTTATTTACTAAGAAAATGGTAACTTCATCTTTTTCTTCATTATAAACAGCAGCGCTGTCGATGTAAGGTACATCTGTAAAATCTTTACTGTCATACTTTGGTGAAGAAAGAATTGGCTTTAATGAAACACCTCTACCAAAGATTGATGCATGCATATAAGGATAGAAAATGGTTTGTTTCCAAGAACGTCCATTGTTTTCCGTCATAATTGGTGCAATAACATTAACTAATTGTGCAAGACATGCCATTTTTACACGATCAGCGTGTTGCAAGAATGTAATTAGCATACTTCCTACTAGTAACGCATCTTCAAAATTATAATGGTCTTCAAGCTGTGGTGGTGCTATTGTCCAAGGTTCAATTTTCTTATCAGCATCATTTGAGTGATACCAAACATTCCACTCGTCAAAGCTAAGGTTAATTGTCTTTTTGCTGCGGTGCTTCGCTTTAATATAATCACAAGTAGCACGAACTGTTTTGATGAAGTGATCCATGTCCATATTCTTTGCTAAATAGTTCGCGGCATCATTGTTACGATTTCCATAATATTGGTGTAGAGAAATATAATCAACTTGTTCGTAAGCAATATCTAAAGTTGTCGCTTCATATTCCGGGAATGTTGGCATTCCAGTATTTGAACTTCCACAAGCAACTAATTCAATCGTAGGGTCAACCAGCTTCATTGCTTTACCAGTCTCTTGAGCAATTCTTCCATATTCATAAGCTGTTTTGTGACCAACTTGCCATGGCCCGTCCATTTCATTGCCTAAACACCACGTTTTAATATTGTGCGGTTGTTCGTAACCGTGCGACCTTCTTAAGTCACTCCAATAGGTACCACTTGGATGGTTCGTATATTCGATTAAATTTCGAGCAGCATCAATACCTCTTGTACCAAGATTAACCGCCATCATGACGTCGGAGTTAACTTTTTTTGCCCAATCGACAAATTCGTTTGTACCAACTTCATTCGTTTCAATCACACGCCACGCTAACTCTAAACGACGAGGCCGGTCTTCTTTTGGCCCTACGCCGTCTTCCCAGTTATAAGCAGAAACCATATTACCGCCAGGGTATCTTACAATCGGTACTTGCAATTCTTTTACTAGTTCTATTACATCCTTACGAAAACCTTGTTCATCTGCCTCTGGATGTCCTGGTTCATAAATCCCTCCATACACAGCTCTACCTAGATGCTCAATAAAAGAACCATAGATTCTTTCGTCAATTTTAGCAATCTCGTAATTCTTATCTAGTATCATTTTTGCTTGTAATTGATCTGCCATTTGTAATTCACTCCTTAATTAATATAAACACGATAACTTATTCCACTGCTTACATGTACGAATTTGATGTAATTTATACAGAAAATTTCTATAGCGAAAATATACCATGTTATCACCGTCTTTGTATACGCTTCCAAATAGAACGAAACAGGAAAAACTTTAAAACTAAATCTAGGGATACCCTTGTTTGAATACTCCTCATTGTACGAACATATATTAGATAATTAGGACCTTCCGCAAAATCGTACGTATAAGTGGTGTTACTAAGATTATATATAACTATTTACAATTTATCAACAGGTTTTAGTGAATTTATTAAAATGTCAACTTATTTTCATGTTGTTGATTAATGTTGAAAATTAATTAAGTAACAGTCTTTATTAATTCTTAAATTAGTTTTTCCCTTATATAAACTACGTAACTAAAATTAGATTGACAGACAAACATGTACCAATAAGTATCTCACGATTTTTGAGAACACTCTAATACAGCAAGATGAAAAACAAAATCATTCTGAAACGTGACCTAACAGAAGGCGTAGGTATTATTCGTGAGGAGCAGTAAACGATTTGATGCTCTTTTATTTTCATAAGTTTGTTGGCTTGTCAAATCACCCTTTACCTGACCCAATTAGATCATGATTAACACGCTCTTGTGCCGCACCAATTTGCCTTGTCGAAGTTCTTTCAATTAATTTTGGTTCAAACACAATCGACTGGTGCTGCTTATTCAAACTACCACTCTTATCTTTTATAATGTTCAGTAGAAGCTTGGCTGCCTCCACACCCAATTCCGTTTTTGGATGGCAAACCGATGTCAATTTTACTTCAGAAGCTTCTGCGAGGTTGGAATCATCGTAACCAACAATTGACAGGTCTCTAGGTACCTGTATCCCTTTTTCTCTTACAATATCTAGTAATTGTAAAACCAGTTCGTCATTATAACAAACTAGTCCAGTTGGAAGTTGTTGGCTATTTGATAATAATGCTTCAAGCTGCTCTTTAGGTTTTTCCTCTTGGTTACATGTTTTAAATAGAATAATATTTTGCGGGTTAAGTGGGATTCCATACGCACGGTGAGCTTTTATATATCCCTTTAACCGTTTTAACCCTTGCATATCATCGGTTTTATAAATCCCAATCATGTCTCTGTGACCTAGCTTGATTAAATGCTCCGTTTGAATGTAACCACCTTGCTCATCATTAACAACAACAGCCGGAGGTTCTAACTCCTCATAGTAGGCGTTAATCATTATAAAAGGGATATTTTCCTTCTCCAAAGTTAAGTATAGATGAAGATTAGGGCTGGCTGATGCACTCCTCGTTGGCTCGACAATAACACCATCATAATTTCCCATTAAAATGGTCTCTAGCACCCTTTTTTCTTGGTCATAGTCATTTTTTGTATTAAAAATACTAACATTGTAACTTTCTTGACTAAGAAAGCTTTCTGCCCCTCTAATGATCGTAGGAAAAATATAATCTGAAATAAACGTGGTAACGATAGCGATATTTTTCTGCGAAGGATTTAACTTCATCACCTTGGACCTGTCTGCACAGAAGGTTCCTGACCCTTGTATTTTATATAACCAGCCTTCATTTGCAAGTTCGCCGATCGCTAACCGAACGGTATGCCGGCTTACACCAAATTCTTTAATCATTTCACTTTCTGAATGTAGTTTTTGATTGGGAGCATACGTCCCGTCTAAAATTTTTGATTTGATTGCTTGCTTAATAGCTTTATATTTTGTCGTCATAGTAGCCACCTCACCTCTCCCAATCCATCAATCAATCCTTTATGTTAATGCCCACTTATTTCCGATAACGCTTTCACTTTTCGCCAACTGGTACGTACTAACTATTATAAGTTATCGATATTGGTAACACAATACCGACTATGTATTTGTCCATTTCAACAGCCTAACTAAACAAAATGGTTATCCAATTTGTGATAGGATAACCATTTTGTAAATCAAGACTTAATCTCTCTTGTTGAGTTTCTAATAATTAATTTTGGCTCATATACGACTGAGCTGATTGATTCACTAGCTTTCTTTTTGTTCGTATTTTTTTCCTTAATTAAGTCTAAGATAACCTTTGCAGCAGTTTTTCCCATTTCACTTTGCGGATGTTCAATAGTCGTTAACTTCACTTCCGACACCTTCGCTAGGAAAGAATCATCAAACCCTACAACCGAAATGTCTTCAGGTACCTGTAGTTGTTGTTCTCTTAACACATCCAATAACTTAATCGCAAGTTCATCATTGTAACAAACAAGCCCGGTAGGAGCGTCAACAGCGGCAGAGCGCGTTAAGATATTACTTAATTCCGCTACTGGTTTTGTGCCTTTTTCCAAGGAATTATAAGTGACGATATTGTTTGGATTGATTGGCAATCCATTTGCACGGTGAGCTTTAAAATACCCTTTCATCCGCTTCGTACCTTGAATATCATCCACTTTAAAAAAGCCAACAATATTTTTATGACCTAATTTTATCAGATGCTCTGTTTGGGTATATCCGCCCTTTTCATCATCGATCGTGATGCTAAGCGGCTCAAGTTCATCGTAATAGGCATTGATCATAATATACGGGATATCTTGTCTTTCCAAATTTAAATAATAATTAATATTTGGATTAGTTAGGGCACTTTTCGTTGGTTCGATAATGACGCCATCAAAGTGCTGTGTCAGAATTTTTTCTAAAAATCTTTTTTCATTTTCGTGATCATTATTTGTACTGAACAGGCTTACCTGGTAACCTTGTTCACTTAAATAGGATTCAGCGCCACGAATAATCGATGGGAAAATATAGTCAGAAATATATGTGGTTATAATTGCTATGTTTTTTTGGTTTAGTGGTCCGTTCGCGATTTCATCTTTAGATCTATCAGCACAAAATGTTCCTGCACCTTGCTCTCTATACAACCAACCTTGATTTACTAAGTCACCGATTGCGAGGCGAACGGTATGCCTGCTCACATCAAATTGTTTCATTAATTCACTTTCAGAACTAATCTTTTGATGTGGTTGAAACGTTCCATCTAATATTTTTGATTTAATTGCTTGCTTAACGATATTGTATTTGGTCTGCATCCTTACACCTCAATTCCGATTCCGATACTTATTCGTATATTTTACCACATGCATTATATCATTATCGTTTCACTTCTGCTAATTCAGAAAAATAAATTTAAGTCCCTTTGGAAATCGCCCTGCACTAGACAGCTCTTGTTTTTTTATACTTTCAAAAAACCGCAGAGATTCACCAACCGGTAAATCTCTGCAGCATAAGTAGATAAATGCTCTGAAATTAGCTCCAAATACGTTCGTTCCACCTTAATTCATTTCGGAATTGTCTAACGTTTAAGTCCTTATCTATCACTACACACTCGATTTGCGCCATATCTGCAAAGTCATATAATTGTTCCGTTGTCACATTAAAGGTAAACACTGTATGGTGTGCTCCACCAGCATAGATCCACGCTTCTGTTGCCTCACTTAATGAAGGCTCAGGCTTCCATAACACTTTAGCAACTGGAAGATTTGGTGTTTCAATTGTTGGTTGCTCGGCCTTTACTTCGTTGATTACAAGACGGAATCTTCCACCCATTTCAACTAAGGATGCGTTTAGTGCATCGCCGCCTCTACCATCAAATACTAGTCGGGCAGGGTCTTCTTTTCCACCAATTCCTAAAGGATTAACAACAATCTTTGGCTTTGTTGCTGACACAGTCGGACAGATTTCTAACATGTGTGACCCCAACACCATTTCATTTCCTTGTTCTAAATGGTACGTGTAATCTTCCATGAAAGATGTACCTTCATTTCCAGCGATTACTTTCATAACTCGAAGTAATGCAGCAGTACGCCAGTCACCCTCACCGGCAAAACCATATCCTTCTGTCATTAAACGTTGTGCAGCTAGACCAGGCAATTGCTTCATACCATGTAGATCTTCAAAGTTTGTTGTAAATGCGTTATAATTTCTTGCAGATAAAAACGCCTTAAGTCCTAGCTCAATTTTACCTTGTTCTAAAATCGCATCTCTAGTCGGACCAGGTTGACTCGCTTCAGCTGGTAGTTCATATAACTCACTATACTCTTTAAATAGTTGTTCTAGTTGTTCATCTGTAACCTTATTCATTTCTTCAACTAAGTCACCGATACCGTAGTAATCTACTGTCCAACCAAATTTGATTTGCGCTTCTACTTTGTCTCCATCAGTAACAGCAACATTACGCATGTTATCACCAAACCGCGCCACACGGATGTTCGGACCTTCTGTAAATGCTACAGCTGTCTTCATCCAGTTACCTACTTTTGTTTGAACATCACCGTTTTGCCAGTGGCCAACAACTACTTTGCGCGGAATGTTCATACGCGTTCCAATGAAGCCATATTCCCGGTCACCATGGGCCGCTTGATTTAAATTCATGAAATCCATATCGATCTCGCCCCAAGGGATATCACGATTAAATTGCGTATGCAAATGGAGCAAAGGCTTTTGTAATGTCTTTAACCCAGCAATCCACATTTTCGCTGGTGAGAACGTGTGCATCCATGTAATTAAACCCGCACAATTTTCATTGCTATTAACTTCAAGTGCTAGTTTGTGTATTTCGTCTGCTGTTTTTACAACTGATTTAAAAACAACTTTAAATGGAAGATCTCCTTCTGCATTAATTCCTTCTACAACCTTTTTTGAATTATCGGCAACTTGCCGTAATGGCTCTTCCCCATATAAGTTTTGACTTCCTGTTACAAACCAAAATTCGTAAGGCTTAACTGTTAGCATTCTATTTCCCCCTAAGTCCTAATAAATATTGCTTGCTTATTATTTCTGATTGCATTTTATTTATGGATCACATTATTTTTGACCGTAGTAGGCATTGGCACCATGTTTTCTTAGATAATGCTTATCGAGCAATTCTTGGTCCATCGGTGGTACATCTGGATTTAGTTGATACGTATGCAGGGCCATTTTTGCACATTCTTCTAATACAACAGCGTTATGCACAGCTTCATTAGCATCTTTGCCCCAGTTAAACGGTGCATGACTATGAACAAGCACACTCGGAATTTCTAATGGATTAACATTATTAAATGTTTCAACAATGACATTGCCTGTTTCTAACTCGTATTGTCCTTGAATTTCTTCCGCAGTCATTTTCCTTGTGCAAGGCACAGTTCCATAAAAATAATCAGCTTGGGTTGTTCCTAAGGCAGGGATAGGTTTACCAGCCTGCGCCCAACTTGTCGCCCAAGGTGAATGTGTATGAACAATTCCACCTATTCCTGTGAATTTTTTATATAGAACTAGGTGTGTTGGTGTATCAGAAGATGGCTTTAACTTCCCCTCCACAATGTTTCCATCTAAATCTAATACGACTAAATCCTCTACTTTTAATTGATCATAAGGTACACCACTAGGCTTAATGACTACCAATCCTGACTCTTTATCGAAACCGCTTACATTTCCCCAAGTGAAGGTGACTAATCCGTGCTTAGGGAGGGCTAAATTAGCCTCTAATACTTGCTGTTTTAACTTTTCTAACATGAAAGCATTCAGCACCTTTCCTTTTACATATATATCGCACCATTTCTTGTACGTATATTTTTTCTGGTTAATTTTATATTAATACAATTCGTACGTACAATCAATAAGTAAGTACCATTTTTTTGAAAAAATTAGTTTAAACCCTGTACTTATATCGAATTCGTACTTCTTACAATGTGTTATCCCACTCCACAAACAACCGAGTTAGTTTTGTTACATTACATTTTCCGTACAACTATTAGCCAATTATAGAAACAATAAATAACAACTTTGCAAATCGCCACACGATGCATGTGACGATCTATTTTCTTTGGAATTTATCTTGTTAAATTAACGATTGTTCTACCAATGACTTTTCCATTAATAATGGCACTTAAAGCACCTGGTAGTTGTTCAATTGTTATTTCCCGGGCAACTTTTACTAGATTATTAGGTTTCAAATCAGTGGCCATTCTTTGCCATAGTATTTTTCTCACTTCCATTGGGCAATAAACAGAATCAATACCAATTAGCGATACGCCTCGTAGAATAAAAGGGAATACCGTTGTCGGCACACTTGTTCCACCAGTCAGACCACTGACGGCTACCGCACCTTGGTATTTGATCTTACTTAGTGTTGCAGCAAGGGTGTTACCACCGACCGGGTCAACCGCAGCTTGCCATAATTGTTTATCTAACGGCTTAATTTTTTCATCGTATACATCTGAACGAGAAATAACTTGTTTTGCGCCTAACTCTACCAAATAATCCTTCGCATCATTCTTGCCACTACTAGCTACAACATGATAGCCCCGCTTATGTAACATTGCTATCGCCATACTACCGACGCCACCAGTTGCACCTGTAACAAGAACCTCTCCCTTGTCTTTACTAATCCCTATCTGCTCAAGTCTCTCGATTGACAATGCTGCCGTAAGCCCTGCTGTACCGTAAATCATTGCTTCTCTTAACGAAAGTCCGTCTGGTAGCGGAACAATCCAGTCTCCCGGAATACTGGCATATTCGCTGTACCCACCAAAATGGCTAACACCAATTTCATAGCTTGTTGCAATAACTTGGTCGCCGGGCTTAAACCGCTTGTCTTTTGATTCGACAACTTCTCCCGCTAAATCAATACCAGGAACAAATGGATATGTTTGAACTATTTTACCATCAGGGCTATTCGCTAACCCATCCTTGAAATTGACACTAGAGTAATGAACCTTGATTAGCACATCCGCGCTCGGCAAATCATCAAAGGAAAGCCTGTCCACCTTTGCAAAAAATTGATCCTGTTCTTTCGTCAATCGATAAGCTTTAAAATCTGTCATCATCTACATTCCTTCCAACAATTTAATCTTCATGGTTTTGAGTTTAGACCCGGTGTTTCAGCTTGCTGAAACCAAGATGTTTCAGCTTGCTGAAACCAAGTTCGCTTAAGAAACACGTAGTGCACCAAGCGGCGCATCACGTGTTTACCACAAAATCAACATTTTCGTGCTCATAAATTTTCTTAAAATCCTTATTATCCTTTAAATTTGTATATAAATCTTCTGGTGAGAACCATAAATAATCATTTTCCAACTTATAGTCTGCCCCTTTATAATAAGACAACCAGACCAGTTTTGAACAGTAAATATACTCCCACGGATCCTCGAGTGACTGTGAAAGGGTATAGGAGAATACAGGTTTTTTCTCCCCCTTTTCAACCCTAGCTTTATATTCCTGTAAATATTCTTCAGCATACTGTGCAGCAGCTTTTCCTAACTTCGCTGATTTTGGACGAAATTGTGCATGCCTTGGGTGTTTTTCTAAAAACTGTTGAATGGAAGCCTTTCTGATTGCCGGGTCACCTCCTGGCGATTCAATTAACTGGTCATCAGAGACAACAATGGCAGAGTGGCCAATATAACCGGTTAAGGATTCGTTGACGTTGTCAGACGCAACTAAAATATCGCCCGATTTAAAATTGCGAGCCCTGCTGTGGGTTTGAACGAAAAACTGTTCAGCAATCGGTATAACATGCCCATACTGAAATAGGTGACCGACCACAACGATGTGATGAACCGGATAGTTTATTTGTAAATGAAAGCTATCTCCCTCATAATAAGTTGCCACTAACCGATGATCAAGGTAAACGGCACAGGAATGAAAAGCAAAGTTGGATATTCGCTTAATTTTTATCCAATCACTATTCTTTGTTACTTTAAAATGTTGCGACATTATATCACCGCCCAACACCAATGTATGCAACGAGATTAAACAGTGTTACATAACGGGGAACGGCACATGCTATAAAATTCTATTATCTACACATTTTCATTAAATTTATAGCCAGCTCCTCTAACGGTAACAATATAAGGAAACGTCGGATTCTTTTGGTGCAGCTTCTTTCGAAGGTTACTTATATGAACCATGACTGTACCCGTATCAACAAAGGTTTTTGTTCCCCAAACATGTTCATATAATTCATCCATCCTAAAGATTCTTCCTGGGAACCTGGCGAGCTGTGTTAAGAGCTTGAATTCTCGTGCGGATAAAATGACCAATTCGTCATTGATGTTAACTAGTTGCGAGGAAAGATCTATTACGAGGTCACCATGTTTAATTTGCTGACATAGTTGGTGGTGTTTTTGCCTCATGAGGTTACTTCGTCTTATGTGAGCATTAACCCGGGCTACTAATTCAATCGGGTTAAATGGTTTAGCTATATAGTCATCACTTCCTGCATTTAAGCCGATTACTTTATCTTCTGTATCTGATTTCGCACTAACAATAATAATTGGTATGTCTGTGTAATTTCTTAGTTGTTTGCATAGCTCTATTCCATCTATTTCAGGTAGGAGTACATCAGTAATTATTAAGTCAGGATTCTCTTCCAACACATGACCAACCGCACCACACCCCCCTTTTAAGCACTTTATTCGATAACCTTCCATTTCCAAATGATACCGAATCGATGCTCGTTCTTCCTCCTCTTGGTCCAAAATAACAACCTTAGGTGATAACAACCTAATACCCCTCCTTTTTAAGAAAAGCGCAGAGCGACTGCTCAGCCCCGACAGGCATAAGACAAGACCTGACGTGGCGCTCTTTGCCACAAAAGGAATTGACTTATGACCCGAGGGGCTAGGCGCTGAAGCTAGACAAATAGAAAAGCGCAGAGCGACTGCTCAGAAAAACCATATATTACCTCCATAGTAGCATAGACAGCTGGTAAATCAACCCAATTTATTTAATTTTCAGTTATTAAGAAATAGTAACAAAAAAGGCGTGTAAACTGATCATCGTTTACACGCCTTTTTATGAAAGTAAATCCGAGATACCCGCTTCCATCTCCGTTTATGCTTGACCTAATTGCTGCCCGTTAACCTTCTCTTTCTTCGCTAGCTTTACTAGTAGATAAGCAATTGGAGTGTCAATGATCGCAATCATAAATTTAACAACATATTGGGTGACAATCATACTAATCAAAACCGGTGTAGGTACCGTACCTGCGAAAGCGATAGCTATAAAAATAGTAGTATCTAACAACTGGCTAAGCATGGTAGATAGGTTGTTTCGTAGCCAAAGCTTTTTCTCCCCATGCTTTTCTTTTAGTCGATGAAAGATGATGACATCCACGTTTTGACTAACAAGATAGGCTAATAAACTAGCGAGCATTACTCGGAAACTACCACCTAGTATAGTAGCAAATGCCTCTTGATTTGCAAATATTGGTGCAGCCGGTAGCTCAATTGCTAGGTAAATAAATACAAGACCAATTACTTGGGTCAAGAATCCTGCCTGCACTGTTTTCCGTGCAGCATCTTTTCCATAAACCTCACCAATCACATCGGTAATCAAATAAGTAACTACATATGCAATTACAGCTGCAGGTAAAATAAAGTTACCAACACTAATAAGCTTTACCCCTAATATATTGGACAATATTAATAAGCCCACAAACAATGAATGAAGATAAATATACATATGTTACCCCTCCCTTTATTTTAATGTCCAAATGGGAGGTACTTCAGCAAACCCTCAATTAGCGATTATCAATCTTTTCAGGATACATATCGTGATTCATCATACGGTGATCTGCCATTTGTTCATATTTCGTTCCTGGTTTCCCATAATTACAATATGGATCGATGGAAATACCACCTCTTGGTGTGAATTTCCCCCACACTTCAATATAGCGAGGATTCATCAAATCGATAAGGTCATTCATAATGATATTCATGCTGTCCTCATGGAAATCACCATGGTTACGAAAACTAAACAAATAAAGCTTCAGAGATTTACTTTCTACCATTCTTTCATCCGGAATATATCTAATATAAACCGTCCCAAAATCGGGCTGACCTGTTTTAGGACACAGCGTTGTAAATTCCGGACAATTGAATTTTACAAAATAATCTCTGTTTGGATGTTGATTGTCAAACGTTTCTAACACTTCTGGTGTATAGTCAAAAGAATATTTCGTGTTTTGGTTACCTAATAACGTTATATTTTGTAAGTCTCCATCTTTTCTGCCTGCCATGGTAAAACTCCTTTCTTGTATAAAAATAAAAGCCACGCCCCTAAGGGACATGGCTGATCACGTCATATGTCCTTAGTTTTTTATAGAGGGTTATTGCTAAGAACCTCTCCCGCTCGGAAACGGAATCTATCCATTTACTCGCCTAATTATATAGACGGCTACATCGATTGTCAATCTAACCTTTTTCCATACGGTTCTTTTCTCAAAGTTTCCGCTTCAATCAGTTTAGCTTAAAATACAATCGTTTTATTTTCGTGGACAATAATTCTATCTTGCAGGTGCCATTTAACCGCACGCGCCAACACGCTTCGTTCAATTGATTGACCGATTTTTCGCATATCCTCCGCATTATCACGATGGTTAACCCTGCTAATATCCTGTTCAATAATTGGCCCTTCATCTAAGTCATTGGTGACATAATGGGAAGTTGCACCAATCAATTTGACTCCACGTCGATATGCTCTTTCGTATGGATTTGCGCCAACAAAAGCAGGTAAAAACGAATGGTGGATATTAATAATTTTATTTTTAAATGTTTCAACGAAATGAGGCGTAAGGATTTGCATGTACCTTGCAAGTACAATTAAATCAATATCATGTGCTTTTAACAACTCAATTTGCTTCTGCTCGACTTCTTTACGAATATCTTTATTTGCCGGGATATAATGGAACGCGATGCCTAACGATTCAACCATCTCTCTTGACGTTTCATGGTTACTTACTACCATTGCAATATCTGCCATTAAGTCGCCACTTTGCCATTCCCATAACAGCTCTAAAAGTGCATGCGGCTCTTTGGAAACAAAGATAGCCATTTTCTTTATGTTATAAACATACATTAGTTTCCAATCCATCGAAAACTCGTTTGCAATCGCCTCAAAATCTTGTTCAATCTCATCAGCCTTTTGCTTCAAATCAGGGCATTCGAATTCGATTCGGATAAAAAACTCGCCACCCTCGGGATCTTGTGAATACTGACTCGAATCAATGATGTTCGCTCCATGTTCGAATAAAAATTGGGAGACTGATGCCACTATTCCTGGCCGGTCTGGACATTTTATTAATAGCCTAGCTTTATTTTCATTTTGCTGCTTATAGACATCTATCTTTTCTTGTATATAACTTTTCATGTTTATCCCTCTTATTCACAAATAGTTTCCGTACATCTTTCTCGCCTGTACGTGGAATAACCACCCCTATCTTCAACATAAGGATGGTCCCCAAGCCCAGCTAAGAAAAGCGCAAGTCGCCCCGAGCTAGACAGAAAGAATTAGCCGTTATTTTATTACTGTACTCAATTTAACGTACAGAATCAAGTTTGATACGGAAAAAAGATGTTATTAAGCGCTAAACACTTGATCCATGATCACTAAGAAATGGTCAACTTCCTCTTTCGTCGTTGTTAGTGGTGGTAAAATTCTAACAACATTCGGCCCTGCCACAACAATCAGTATCTGTTTTTCCCTTGCAGCGTGGATATAATCGATGGCATTCCCCTTAACAACCATACCGATCATCAATCCTTTGCCACGAACAGCCTCAATATCATCGTATTTTTCTACAAGCTTAGCTAAGCCTCCCATTAAGTAGGAGGACATCTCTTTTGCATTGTCTAAGACCGTTGATTCAACTAAATGGGTTAGCGTTGCTAAACCAGCAGTTGCAGCAACTGGATTACCACCAAAGGTACTACCGTGGGTACCTGGACTAAACGATTTTGCCACATACTCTTTAGCAAGCATTGCACCAATTGGAACACCTGAACCTAATCCTTTGGCAACGGTTATGATATCTGGCTCAATCTCATACTGTTGGTAGGCAAATAAAGCACCCGTTCGCCCCATTCCGGTTTGAATTTCATCAACGATTATCAAAATATCGTTAGCCTGACAAATACTAACTAGCTGGTTCAACCATTCTTTATCGGCAGGCACAACACCACCCTCACCTTGGACAAGCTCTAGCATGACAGCACACGTAGTCGGCTGAACAAGTTTTAATGCCTCGACGTCGTTGTAGGCTAAATAGCGAAAGCCTTCAAGTAACGGGGTAAATCCGTGTTGAATTTTCGCCTGTCCCGTTGCCGATAATGTCGCAAGGGTACGACCATGGAACGAATTAGTAAATGTGATAATTTCTTTCTTATGCTCCCCGTGATGGTCTGCTGCATATTTCCGCGCTAATTTGATTGCCGCTTCATTTGCTTCTGCACCGCTATTACAGAAAAAAACTTGGTCCCCGCAGCTATTTTCTACGAGCTTTTCGGCTAATTTTTCCTGGGCCGGGATGTGATATAGGTTTGAACAATGCCAAAGGTTGTTTAACTGGCTTTTTACTTGTTCATATACGACATCCGGAACGTGTCCCAAGTTACATGTCGCAAGCCCTGAGGTATAGTCTAAATATTTTACTTCATGATCATCCCATACATAGCTTCCTTTTCCTTTTGATAAGGTAATCGGAAACCGACTATAGGTTGACATGACAGGATCTACTTTTGTTGTTTGATTAGACATATGGCATCTCCTTCTCTAGCGAAATTCTCGTTCCAATTGTTTCGCCATTCATAAACTGAATCAGCCCATTTACTTCTAGGCCATTAACAATGGATACCTCAGGGACTCCTTGGACGAGCGCCTTTAAAGCAGATTCAACCTTTGGAATCATTCCACCGTAAATTACTTTATCTTCAATTAATTGCTCAATTTTTTCCTTGCCAACGTGGTGAAAAATGAGCTTCTCCCCATTTTGCTCCGTATAAATTCCAGGAATGTCACTGATAAAGCAAAGCTTTGCTGATAGTGCTTGGGCAATTGCTGAGGCAGCCATATCTGCATTAATATTAAACCGTTGTCCTTCTTCATCAATACCTACTGGTGAAATGACAGGGATGTAGCCTTGGTTAACAATTTCTTCGATAATTGGTGTTTTTACTTGTTTAACTTCTCCAACAAAGCCTAACTCACTTACTTTTGCTGGTGTGGCATGAAGCAAGCCACCATCAACACCACTAATACCATATGCCTTACCAGAAGCTTGTGTTAGATTACGGACAATTTGCTTATTCATTAAGCCACTAAGCGCCATTTCTACTACATCAAGCACTTCGTTGGTCGTGACACGAAGGCCATTGACGAACGACGTTTCCACACCCATGTTGTCTAATAGAGAAGAAATTAATGGACCACCACCGTGAACAATAATTGGCTTCCATTCACCACTCTCATGAATGTTGACAATATTTTGATAAAACGACTCTGGTAGTGCATCGAATACACTGCCACCACATTTAATTACGACATAATTCATCCCAAATCACCCTCCACTTAAGTACGATAGGAAGCATTAATTCTTACATAATCATAGGATAAGTCACAGCCCCACGCTGTTGCCTTTCCATTGCCATCACCGAGCGTGGCATAAATCACAATGGTATCTTTGAGTAAATATGCTTTTGCATCTTCTTCACTAAACGGAACGGGCATCCCATTTTCAACGACTGGGATCGTCCCAAGACCGATACTTACCTTGGTCGGGTCTAACTGTTGGCCACTATAGCCGATCGCTGTAATAATTCTTCCCCAGTTTGCATCTGCACCGTGAACCGCAGTTTTCACCAAGTTAGAAGAAATAATTGACTTACTAATCGCGCTTGCTGCCTCGTCCGTTACAGCACCACTCACTTGTACCTCAACAAGTTTACTAGCACCTTCCCCGTCACGGGCAATTTCTTTAGCAAGCATTTCACATACAAGTCCTAACCCTTCGATAAACACTTGCCACTCTGGGTGGCTCTCATTCAATGGTTGATTTTCCGCTTGGCCATTAGCCATTACTAATACCATATCATTGGTACTTGTATCACCATCAACCGTTATCATGTTAAATGACTTATTCGTGATTGTTTTTAGAGCTGTATGCAAAGACTGTGACTCAACTGCTGCGTCGGTTGTAATAAAGCTAAGCATCGTAGCCATATTTGGATGAATCATTCCAGATCCTTTTGCTGCTCCACCAATCGATACTGTTTTTCCATCGATCTCAAACTGGATAGCCATTCCCTTTTCCTTCGTGTCCGTAGTCAATATAGCTGTTTCAAACCGGGCCGGCCCTGCATTCTCTTCATCGTTAATGCTTGCAATTCCTTGGTTGATTTTTTCCATTGGTAACAACTCGCCAATTAGTCCTGTTGATGCAACAGCAGCATAATGTTCCTCAATCCCTAACACATTGGCAAAGTTTTGTCTCATCTCGTATGCGTCCTTAAGCCCTTGTTCACCGGTACATGCATTTGCAATACCCGAATTACAAACAATCGCTTGTAATTTGTTTTCTTTGGCAATACTTTCTTGGGTGACTTTTAGCGGAGCCGCTTGAAATAAGTTGGTTGTATAGACACCAGCTGCACTAGCTGGAACTTCTGAATAAACCCAGCCTAGGTCTAATTTACTTTTGCGAATACCACAATGCAGACCACCTGCCGTATAACCTTTTGGTGTCGTAATATTACCATTTGGTAATAGATATATTTTTTCTTGTAATGCTAGTTGATTCGATTCCATTGTTGCACTCTCCTTATGGATAAATAGGTAAATGGTCGATGCCTGTTTGCACGTCCCAACCGTATAGTAGATTCATATTTTGAATTGCCTGACCCGAGGCGCCTTTTACTAGATTATCAATTACAGAAATAACCGTAAGCTTTCCCGTTCTCTCGTCTGCGTAAATACCAATGTCACAGTAATTACTTCCATATACTTCTCGAGTTGATGGGATACTCCCGTCCGTCCTCACCCGTACAAATGGATGATTTTGATAAAAAGAATGATAGAAAGCGATGATTTCGTCTGTCTTTTTGAATTCGGTTAAATCTGCGTAAATCGTACTCATAATTCCCCTTGTCATTGGTACAAGGTGTGTCATAAATGTTATGGTTAAATCTTCACCTGATTCATTGCTTAAGATTTGCTCAATCTCTGGAATATGTTTATGTTGTCCTAGTTTATAGGCTTTAAGATTTTCATTCATCTCTGAATAATGGACATTGAGAGATAGACCTCTCCCTGCCCCTGACACCCCTGACTTTGCATCAATTAAAATCGACTTTGGATCAATCACTTGCTGTTTAAGTGCAGGTATTAACCCTAATAGTGTCGCAGTCGGGTAACAGCCAGGATTGGCAATTAAATTTGCTTGCTTTATTTGGTCTCCGTAAATCTCACTTAAGCCGTACACTGCTTTATCCACATATGCTTGCGGGGCAGGTGATGATTGATACCACCGCTCATAACTTTCGGGTGACTTTAGTCTAAAATCTCCTGAAAGATCTATACATTTAACACCTTTTTCAATTAACGATGGAATATATTCTTTACTCACGTTAGAAGGTGTGGCAAAAAACACTAAATCAATTGTTTTGCTAAGTTCCTCTACATCTAATGCTTCCATTGTCATTTCGATAACATCGGTTAAATGTGGGTACACGGCTGACAGCTTCGTCCCATTTTGAGAATGCGAGATTACTTTTGTTAACTCCACTTTGGGATGATTTTTTAAAAATCTAATTAATTCAATCGCACCATATCCAGTGCCACCGATAACTGCTATTTTCACGTTCTATTCACTCCTAAAGTTCTGGATCGATTGATTTATTATTATACTTGATTATGTATTTTTATACAACATCATTTTCAAAATTTTATAAAAAAATATCGATGAGATCAAAACGCGCCACTATCTATTGGACAAAGATATTCTTAACGTCACAAACTGCTATTTTCTGTTCATTAATCCTGAATAATAAATGCATAACATTGAATAATTATCCATAAGAAAAGCGCAAGTCGTGCCTTTGAAACAAGATATCGCGGCAACCTTGTTTAAAATTGTAAAAGAAAAAGCTTGTAAAGAAACAACGTTCTCTACAAGCCTGGTATTTTTCATCTTATTTTTTCGCAATGACTTTATTTTCTAATGTACCAATTCCTGCAATCTCTAATGTTACAACATCACCTTCTTCAAGAAATTGCGGCGATTCCATTCCAGCCGCTACCCCACCAGGAGTGCCTGTTAAAATGATATCACCTGGTTCGAGAGTAATTAGCTCTGAGATAAACTCAATTAGGAATGGGACATCAAAGATTAAGTGCTTTGTATTCGAGTTTTGTCGTACTTCACCATTTACAGAAGCTTTCACATCAATAGTAGACGGGTCGGGAATTTCCTTCGTTGTGACAATCCACGGCCCAATCGGTGTACTCCGGTCAAGTGACTTTCCTTGAAGCCATTGCGGTGTTCTTTTTTGTAAGTCACGCGCGGAAATATCGTTACCAATCGTATATCCAGCAACATAGTCAAGCGCCTCATCTCGCTTCACACCAGAAGCTTTTTTACCAATAACGACCGCAAACTCCACTTCGTAATCGAGTTTACTTGTTTTTGGTGATTTTTCAATTGCATCTTCTGGACCAATTAATGCATTGTTAAACTTCGAAAAGAGTACAGGGAAATCGGGAATCTCACTTTTCATTTCTAACACATGGTCCTTGTAGTTTGTCCCGATACAAATGATTTTTGACGGATTTGGAACAGGCGGTCCTAGCACAATATCTCTACGATTAAAGCTGGTAAGGCTTTCATTTTCTAACGCATAAGCATAGGCTTCTTCTGCACGATTGAGCGACAATTTTCCTAACGCAAAAAAATCATTAGGATTATCCGGTAATAAACCTAAGGCGGCATGCGCGCTATCTTCTTCATCTTTTGCAAGCAGCATTTGCTTATACACAGCTTGCAAGTCAAACACTTTATCATCTAGGACAAATCCAATTCGATATGGGCTAAATTCATTCCCCTTCGTTTTGTAACTAACAATTTTCAATGTAAAACAATCCCCTCTCCTATGTAATACTTGTATTGTACCACCTATCTGTTCACTTGGTCAGATAATTCACACAGTTTGGTGATTATTGTGTTTTAAGTTTGGTACTAAATCGGATGAGGGAGGGGCGGCAGACCGTTAGTCTAAGACTTAAGGTAAGAGTTTACTTGCAAGGGAGGCCAACTGTCCGCCTAGGTGAGCAAAGTATTTCCAGTACGTTAAAAACTCGGGGGAATTTGTCCTTTTCTTTTAAAACTTTATTTTACCGAAACATCAACTGTCGCACCGCGCTCAATTGTGTTTCCTACTGTACATGCTCGTTTCGCCAATTTAACTAATTTCTGTTTCACCTTGTCATCAACACTGCCGATGACGTCTACTTCAATTGTAAACTTTTCAATTCTGGACGGGCTATCCTCAGCCTTTTGCGGTTTGACTGAAATAGTGTACCTGTCAACGTCTAACTCATCTCTATTAATGAGTGCATCAAGTGAAAGAGCCATACATAAGCTTAGCGAGCTAGAGATTAGTTGAAACGGCGTTAAACCATTTTCGCTATCCTGTGATGTTACCCCATTAATGGTAAAACCTGCTTCATTTGATAGTTGAAAGTTACCCTGCTGTTCTCTAGTTAACGTTATCATCAAAAATTCGCCTCCTTGAGACATGACTACATTTACTTTTCCCGTTCCTAGCAGAAGTTACTCATCTTTTTTGGATCGCGTATGAAATCTAAAAGTTGCCACCTGCGCGTTTTTTATATAATCTCAACTGCTATGTTGATTTGCGCTCGGGGCAATCCAGTCTGAATTAGGCTTGGATTCGGACTCTGGTGACTGTTTTCCGCCTTTTCTTGTCCGAATTAAGCATGGATTCGGACTCTGGTGACTGTGTTTCGCCTTTTCCTGTCCGAATTAAGCATGGATTCGGACTCTGGTGACTGTTTTTCGCCTTTTCCTGTCCGAATTAGGCTTGCATTCGGACTCTGGTGACTGTTTTCCGCCTTTTCCTGTCCGAATTAGGCTTGCATTCGGACTCTGGTGACTGTGTTTCGCCTTTTCCTGTCCGAATTAAACATGCATTCGGATGCGGTTAAAGTAATTTTTCCTTATCCAATAGGTTTGAGCTCCAGGCATCTCATAAAAAAAGCAGAAGTCGCGCCTTGCGCTAGACAGCTCTTAGATTTTTTATACTCTCTTATCCTGCAAAAAAAAGAAGAGGGAACCCTCTCCTTGAGAAAAATTATAATACCTTACTTAAAAATGCCTTTGTCCGTTCATTTTGTGGATTATTGAATAATTGATTAGGCTCATTCTCTTCAACGATATAGCCCTCATCCATAAAGACAACACGGTCGCCAACCTCTCGAGCAAAGCCCATTTCATGCGTAACAACAACCATTGTCATTCCTTCTTTGGCCAGTTGCTTCATAACTTCAAGTACTTCTCCAACCATCTCTGGATCTAACGCTGACGTTGGTTCATCAAACAACATGATCTTCGGCTCCATCCCAAGCGCGCGCGCAATTGCAACCCGTTGCTTCTGTCCCCCCGATAACGAGTCAGGATAAACTTTAGCCTTTTCCGATAATCCAACCTTCTTTAACAGAGCATGTGCTTTTGCTTCGGCATCCGCCTTTTTCCATTTTCGCACAGTAATCATCGGTAAGGTTATATTATCCAAGACCGTTTTATGTGGAAATAAATTAAATTGTTGAAATACCATGCCAACTTCCGTGCGAATTTCATTGATATTAACCTTTTTATCCGTGATATCGACACCTTCTATTAACACATGGCCATCAGTAATTGATTCAATCCGGTTTAAACAACGTAAAAAAGTAGATTTCCCAGAACCAGATGGCCCAATCACAACAACAACTTCTTTAGGGTCAATTTCTACACTAATATCTTTAAGGACTTCAACATCCCCAAACGATTTCTTTAAATTTTTTACGGAAATCACTTTGTCGCCAACCTTCTTTCTAAGTAATTTAGTAAGTACGTTAGGCTCAACGTTAAGATAAAATAAATAAGTGCAACAGTTAAATAAGGTTCCCAAACACGATAATATTGACCCGTTGCTGCTCTACCCCAATATAATAGTTCTGGCGCAGCAATAATAGCTCCTAGTGATGAATCTTTTAACAGAACAATAAATTCATTTCCTAACGGCGGAATCATTCGCTTAAATGCTTGTGGTAAGATGATATACCACATTACCTGTAACTTATTCATCCCCAAGGAGTGGGCAGCTTCAGCCTGACCTTTGTCAATCGATTGAATTCCGGCACGAAATATTTCCGCAACGTAAGCTGCAGAATTTAGCGACAATGTCACGATGACAGAAGCAATAGGATTTACCGGAGACATAATCAAGGGCATAACAGCAAAATGGATTAAAAACAATTGAACGAGCAGTGGTGTTCCTCTAAAGAAATTAATATACCAAACAAACGGTAAACGTAGGATAAATAATGGCGACATCTTTCCAAGTGCAATAAATAAACCTAGGATACACCCGATCAATACACCCGCAAGCGACATTCCAATTGTCTTTAACATCCCCTGCATAAAGAAAGGAAAGTATTCTATTACTATTTTCATTCGAAAGTCAATACCGATATCTGCAAGCCTTTCTTGGATAAACATAAGAAAATCAATCATAAATTTACTCCTTTAAAGCATAGTCAAAAAGTTAACCATGGACTTCCTACTAATATTCTTAATCTACACTTTTTAGTCAGGATAATACCTACTTACGGAAAAAGAGCGTAACGGTAATCGTTACGCAACTTTTTTTTATTCTGTAGCATTTGTTAACGCATCAAGATTAGGTTCTTCACCAAACCATTCTTGATAAATTTCTGTGTATGTTCCGTTTTCAATCACAGTAGCTAATGCTGAACTAATCTCATCTACAATTTCACTATCTTTTGGAAACATAATGCCATAAAATTCTGATTCAAAGTTGTCTTCATCTGTTACTGTTTCAACTTTTGCATCTGGATTATTTTTCTTATATTCCGCTGCTACAACATTATCTGTAACAACCGCTTCGACGTCCCCATTTTGAAGTGCCATGAAGGCAAGCGCTGTTGTTTCATACTTGGAAATATTTTTGTTATTTTGTCCAACAATCTTTTCTGCAGCATCCGCGCCAGTTGTTCCTGTTTGAACACCGATTCTTTTGCCTTCTAAATCATTGGCATTCGTAATCCCTACGCCTTCATTGAAAACAATCATGTGTGTGGACTGGAAATATGGTACTGAGAAATCGTATGTTTCTTTTCGATCATCATTGATTGTAATACCAGAAATACCTAAGTCAACACTACCACTTCTTACTGATTCAAGCATAGGGTCCCAACCGAGATTTTTCAATTCATAGTCGTATCCAGCTTCTTCCATAACTGCCGCTAATAAATCAACGTCAAATCCAACAATTTCACCAGTTTCCATAAATTCAAATGGAGCAAAGGCAGCATCTGTACCAACTTGCAAAACTTTTTTCTCTTCATCGGCCTGCTCTGTAGCCTGACCGTCCGTTCCTTGTTCTGTTTCTGAAGAACCATTTGTATCTGACTCTGTCTCGTCAGTACTAGTCCCACATCCAGCTAGCGCAAGGATTCCTATTAGCAACAAGCTAACATATAAAAAGGGTAATTTTCTCATAAATATTCACTCCTGATTTTTTTTGAAAAATTCACAGCAATAAAATAATAACCTCTCAGCATTTAATTATCAACACTTTTAATTCAAAACTACTATTTAACCTTTGTTTTTAAAAAGTGAATGATTATACAGGCACAGCATGATTTTTCCTACTTTAACTAATCTTAATCTTAAAGTTAAATCAACAAATTGTCAAAAATTCGACAAAAGATTTGCCTGATACCCCTCTAGTAATTAATCACTAGTTGACATTAACGTCTTGTGAATCCATATTGCAGCTTGCATACCATCGCCCATCGCTATTGTAACCTGTTCAGAATGCGCAACAACGTCACCAGCTGCCCATACATTTTCGACACTGGTCATTTGGGTTCTAGGATTAACTAAAATATGTTTATTCCTATGAAGCTCCACCCCTAAGCTAGCAGCGAGCTCGGACTTAACTTCATTTCCACCAAATGCGATAAAGCTGTGATTGGCGTGTAGCTGTGAACCATCGTCCAATATCACACCATGAAACTGACCTTGATCAGCTAAGATATCTTTGATGTTTGCCTCATAATAGCTAATATTATGTTGTTTTAGTTTTGCTTGATGATTTGGTTCAAGTTTTTCTTCCCCATGATTTACGTAGAGAAGGTCATTACTAAAGTAGGTTAGCGTCAGTGCCATTCCTACCCCTGCCTTCCCTGATCCCATTACTATCGTCTTTTTCCCTTTGATTTCATGGCCATCACAATCCGGACAAATATAGACACTTTTGCCAAGGCAAGGATATAGCTTTGGAAAATGGGGGATATTGTCTTTGACACCTGTAGAAAAAAGCAATCGTTTTGCCTGATATATATTTCCATTATCGTCGCTAATTCGAAACTGATTCGCTTCCTTTTCCACCGTTTTTACGGATGCGTCATGAAATGCAACTCCTAAACTCTTTGCTTGGTCGGTACCAATATCCCTTAGATTTTGGCCACTTACCCCTTCTTTCCAACCTAACATGTTATGATAACACTGACATAGATTTGATCTCCCGTTTGATTTGGCATCGATGACAATGACATCATGGTTATATCTTCCAAGTTGAATAGCAGCTTGCAATCCAGCAATTCCACCACCAACAATTGCACAATCATAAATCAAAACAATCACTCCAACATAGATATACAGTACGTATCTATTGTTAGTTAATTATTCGTATTTATGTATCTAGAAATAAGAAAAGCGGAAGCGCCTTGCTAGACAGACATGCATAAGACAAGCCCTGACGTGGCAGTCTTTGCCACAGAATGGCTTGTCTTATAACCTCAGGCGGGCTAGGAAGCGGAGTAGACAATGAGAAAAGCGCAAGTCGCGCCTTGCCCAGCCTAACAGATTTGGGTTCCGTTTCAGTCATTCTGTCGATGATGATGCCCTTTATCGACAGATTTGGGTTCCGTTTCGGTCATTCTGTCGATGATGATGCCCTTTATCGACAGATTTGGGTTCTGTTTCGGTCATTCTGTCGATGATGACGCCCTTTATCGACAGATTTGGGTTCCGTTTCAGTCATTCTGTCGATGGTGACGCCCTTTATCGACAGATTTGGGTTCCGTTTCGGTTCGGGGACAGGCGCCCGTGGCTAGACAGCTCTTGGATCTTTTTAAACTTTCTTATCCTTAAAAAAAGACTACTCTCATTGAGATTAGTCTCTTTACAATTTATTTAGTATTTGGCATCCATATTTTAAAGTTTCCGCTTAGTGCTAACAAAGTAAAGAAGTATAAACAGTTGTCATAGTAGCGTCTATCACCAGTACGTACAGGTGTATTCCAAAATATATCGACACACTTTTTTGAAATTTCTCCTGTTGTTGCCAATGACGCCATGGCATTAGATGCAACTAGACCTACCGGATGGAGTGATTTTTCTTCAAACGGCTCACCTGAAATTTTATAGCGACGGTAATCTGCAGGATTTTTATCAACAAAAAAGCGTTGAATTTTTTCAGCAATTTCCACAGGACACTCTTCATCTCTAAACCATTCATAATCAAGTCCAATGTTACACGTTACTCGGTATGAATCACTAAAGAAATGGCCGTAACCTTTTTCATCATTTGGCGTTCCATCATAGTAGGCATATTCCGGCGCTAACCCTGTTTCAGGATGACAGGCAATTTTCAAATATTGCCTACTTGCACCTGCCGCTTCTTTCCAAAACTGTCTATCTTCTGGAACAGACCATAACGCAAATAGTTCATAGAAGTGTGGCAAATGGTAGGATGGATCTGAAAATTCAACATTAGGAACAAACTTAATCAACTTATTATCTCGATTCCACATTGGGTACCCATCACCGTTTTCTCCTTTGTGGATACATGTATGTAACAGCTCACGGGCATGTTCACTGTAATCAAACAGACCTTCACCATCACCCCAACGATGCGCAGCAAAAAATAATGCTAAAGCAAAATATTCTTCCCCGTCAGGTGCTGGTCCATAAGAACGTTTGGAACCATCTGTGTTACATGACCACGCAAAATAACCTGCATTTTCACCTTCTGTCATATACATATTCTTCATCGTCCATTTCCATAGGCGGTCAAATACATCTTTGTTATTCATTTGCACAGCCATCATCATCCCGTAGGACATTCCTTCTGTCCGAACATCTATATTACCGGTATCTAGCATATAGGCTTCATCTGTTCCTACCTCAAAATAGATTTGCGTTTCAGGATGTTTATCTGTGAATAATTGCTCCCATGCTTCTGCCAATCTTCTATTTATTTCTGTTTCGTCATAACCATACTCGTTTAACAAATTTCGATATTGTTTACTGTGCATTGCAGCTTCCACTTTGCTCATAATTAATGCCTCCTTTATAATCTCTAAAGTTTGGTTTTGCTTGAATTAAAGATTTGTTACCGTTCAAACCGGAACCAACTAAAATCAAAGTTACTTCCAGGTAAGAATACAAAGGTAACCTTTTGCATACCTGTTACTTTTTCTAAATCAAAAACTCTTTCTTCTATTTCATCGGAATAGTTAAATTCTACTATTTGTGTACTTTCGCCATCTTCATTTGCAAACTTGACATGAATCGTATTTTTATCAATCGGTGATTTACCATTAACAACTAGCTTTGTTGCTCCTTGATCGGTGAAGTCCATGTTTTCATATTCTAAGGAAACGTTATTTCCGATACCATTGACACTGTTTTCAGCTATTTCAAACGTATCGCCATAAATATAATCATTTTCGGTAGCCATGTTTTGCTCAAATGCCCTGTTTTTCTTTGCAAACGAGAACCCTTTGATATGAACCTTCTTGTTAAGCACAAAGCAAAGCGACGTGATGCCGTTAAGTCGTTTGTTCAATGGATAGGTTTCTTCTTGATAGACATTCCATTTGGACGGTTTTTGATAGATAACATCTGCGACAAGCTGACTGCCTTCTTCCGCAGGCATACCTTCCCAAATTTGAATTGGGTATTCTTCGCTTGATAAAGCAAAAACTGGTACAGTAATCGTGTCAGAGCCATAGTGGCCAAAATCAATGTCGCGGAATCCTACTTGTGTTTCCCCGTCTCTACTTGTCGCAACGCCTCTTTCATTTCCGTTTGTAACCTCACCCTTGCTATAGTCATAGAGTCCGGCAGAGATAAAACCGTATGGATCTTTATAAGCTGTTCCTAGACCTTCAGCCTTAAATTCCAACTCAGAAATAAGCTTAATTTTATCTGTGCCATTTTCACTCGTACAACGGACGCGGAAATCTCCGTCACCTAGTGCTGTTACCTTAGCTTCTAAGCCATTCGGTTCTATTTTCGAAATATTTGATTCAATCCCACCGTCAAGGACAACACTCCACTCCACATCATGGTAGGAAGCATCTTCCGGTAATAGTTTTGCCTGAACAACGATCTCTTTTAGTTCAGGGGTAAACACCTGCCCAGATTCACTGCTAATATCAACTCTACGAACGGGAACCTCATCTTCTGCTCCCATTACAATTGGCATGTCCTTACTTTTTGTATTCGTAGCAATTCCTGCTAAATTCTGATCCTCTGCCGGAAGCGATTCAAATTCTAACGTTTCACTTTCCAATCCTTTTGATGTGACCTCAATCTTTACCTGTCCTGGCTCTAACGTTGCACCAATAATCGCCATTAGCTTACCACTAAACAACCTTCTACTTTTTCCTTTGTACTGGTCGTAGTCGGTGCTATCTCCATTATCTAATCCAAGCAGACGTCCAGCACCAGTTACCTCAACATCGACGCGGTTTGTGGCATTTTCAACTGGGTTACCATCTTCGTCATCTACTGTAATTTCCACAAAAATTAAGTCTGTTCCATTGGCAGTAATTTTATCTCGGTCTGCATTCAACCTAACCTTTGTTGCATCACCAAAAGATTTTCTCACATCTGTTGCAATCACATTACCCGCTTCATCATAGGCGATTGCTTTCAGTTCTCCAGGTTGATACGGAACTTTCCACCAACCAACAAGGTCTTCGCCATGCTCATGATCAATATCAAAGGTTCCTACTGTTTCACCATTAAGCTGCAGCTCTATTTTAGGTGCATTTGACGCAACACGCACATCAATTATTTGTCCTTCGTTAAAATTCCAATACGGGAAAAGGTGAACCATTGGTTTTTCCTTATAATCCGTCCAACCTGCTTGGTAAATATAGTAAGAATCCTTTGGAAATGTTGCTGTATCAATCTGCCCGAGGTAAGCATTTTTCGTATGATATGGTGTCGGTTCACCAATATAGTCAAAACCAGTCCACAGGAATTGCCCCAAGGAAAACGGCGTGTCACGCTCAGCTATAATACAAGCTTCTGCCGACTTAGCGCCCCAACTTGTCGAACTATTTCCAAGCGCAGAACACTGTTCATCATCGTCAGCTAAAATTGATTTTTCAAACGGGAAATGATAGATTCCTCTACTTTGTACAACGGAAGCTGTTTCACTACCATAAATAATCCAGTCCGGATGCTCTTCGTGGTGCTTTTGGTAGTATTTTTCCGCATAATTGTAGCCAGCGACCTTTACAATGTCGGCACACTTTTGTGCATTTTCCCATGGCATGAAATTGGATCCAATCGTAATTCTCGCATTTTCCTTTGGATCATATTTTTGCACTTCTTCCATTAGTATTCTTGTTAACTCTTGGCCACGCTCATCGGCATGTGTATCATAGATTTCATTGCCAATGCTCCATAACAGTAAGCTCGGATGGTTTCTATCCCGTTTAACCCAGCTTTTCACATCAACAAGTGCCCAGTCTTTAAAAAACCTCGCATAATCATATGGTGTTTTTGACCTTTCCCACATATCAAACGCTTCCGTAACAACGAGCAGCCCCATCTCATCTGCCAAGTACATCAACTCTTTAGCTGGCATATTATGGGCCGTTCTGATTGCGTTAACTCCCATATCTTTTAAAATTTCAAATCGCCGTCTTAACGCATTTATATTAAAGGCAGCCCCCAATGCGCCGAGGTCATGGTGTTCACATACACCATTTAGTTTCATTCTTTTTCCATTTAAATGAAAGCCTTGATTCGGGTCGAGGTGAATCGTTCTAAAACCTATATTTTGAGTTACTGCTTCCATTACATGTTTATCCTGACCAACTAATAATTCGGTTTTTAGTTGATAAAGGTGTGGTTCGTCAACATCCCATAATAGTGGGTTCTCAACTAGTAACGTTTGTGCATTTTTTATTACAGCATTTGTCCCAGCATCGATTTGCTCTGCTGTTGATGACACTTCTTGCCCTTTATACAAAATGGTGTGTGAAAGCTGAACATCTTCCTCCATATTCAATTCTGTATCGATTTCCACCAGCCAGGCCTTATCTAATTGTTTCGTTGATACGTAAATTCCATCGGATACGATGTGATTTTTCGCTCTTGTTTTTAGCCATACATTACGATAAATCCCTGCACCTGAATACCACCTGCTATTTGGTGCTTGATGAACGACTTTAACAACAATTTCATTTTCTCCTTTGACAACGGCATCAGTAATATCATGTTCAAAGGAGGAATAACCGTTTTTCCATTCACCGATCAACTGAGCATTCACATATAATGTTGAGTCCATATAGACACCATCAAAAAAAAGGAGAATATGGTCAACTTCTTCCTCGCATGTAAATGTTTTACGATACCAGCCGATACTATTTTCATATAATTCTAATGTATTGTAGATTAACCAATCGTGTGGCAAGTCTACGGCTTCAAATGATAATTTCGTACTATCTGATGCTTCCAAGTCACTTTTAGCAAATTCCCATCGATCATTAAAAAGTATTTTCTTATTCACGTTGAAAAACTCACTTTCTCTGTTTTTTAGACTTTTACCGTAAACGTTGTCTTGACTTTTTCAAAGACGGGGCATATCTCAAAATAAAACTTATGGGCAGTTTACTTCCCTGTCCCTTCACTCATGAACTTAGGAGTAAACTACCCATACAAGAAGTTTGCTAGAAACACATCACATTAGGTCACTCTACCTCAATGTAATTTGCAATATTATGATAGGAAATATCTTT
Source organism: Aquibacillus salsiterrae (assembly GCF_028416595.1). GTDB lineage: Bacteria > Bacillota > Bacilli > Bacillales > Amphibacillaceae > Aquibacillus_A > Aquibacillus_A salsiterrae. The sequence goes on from NZ_JAMQKC010000005.1 coordinate 78,008, forward strand.
AACCATCCGACCTAACCTTTCGATGTTAGCTGGATATTCTCCGTTTTCCACCCACTTACCAATGATGTTACAAAGAATTCTTCTAAAGTACTCATGTCTCGTATATGAAAGAAGACTACGAGAATCTGTTAACATACCGACAAACCTAGATAATACACCAACATTTGCTAGTGTTTTGATTTGATCTTCCATCCCATCACGATGATCGTTAAACCACCAAGCAGTTCCGAACTGCATCTTCCCTGGAACTTCACCATCTTGGAAATTGCCAGCCAATGTTGCTAACATATAATTGTCACGTGGATTTAAGTTGTATAACACTGTTTTTGGAAGGCTATTTGACTTTTCTAATTCGTTAAGTAATTTTGAAAAATCATCTGCATACGTGAAGTCAGCAATCGAATCAAACCCTGTATTAGGTCCAATCTGATCGACCATTCTTGTGTTAGTACTTCTTAATCCACCAATATGAAACTGCATTGCCCAACCTTTTTCTGCATACAACTTTCCAAGATGAAGGAATACCGCTGTCTTAAATTGAACAGTTTCTTCATCAGAGATCTCCTCTTGCCTTAATGCTTTCTGAAAAATAGCTTCACACGTTTCTTCCCCAGCAAGTTGGAAAAAGGACGCATCAAGTCCGTGGTCTGAAAGCCTACAGCCAACTTCATGAAAATAATCAACTCGCTCTGACAGACCCTCTAAAAACTCCACAAACGTTGTAACATCTTTATCAGTAGCCGCCTCTAACTTTTCAATCCAATCTGGAAACGTAGCAACGTTAACGTTTAATGCACCATCCGGGCGGAAAGTCGGCAATACTTTTACGTCGAATGTATCATCTTCTTTTAACTGTAAATGGTATTCCATTGAATCAACAGGATCGTCTGTTGTACATAGTGCTCTTACATCAAATTGCTTAATAATCCCTCTAGCTGAAAAACCCGCTTGTTTTATTTTTTCATTCGTTTTATTCCAGATTGCTTCAGCTGTTTCTGGCGCCAGCTCTTCTTCAATTCCGAAACAACGCTTTAGCTCTAGGTGTGTCCAATGATAAAGTGGATTACCGATTAGCTCTGGTACAGTTTCTGCCCATTTCAAAAATTTCTCTTTTTCACTTTTTGAACCAGTCACGTATTCCTCTGCCACGCCGTTCGCTCTTAACACACGCCACTTATAATGATCTTCGCCTAACCATGCTTCCGTTATGGAGGAAAACCGTCTATCTTCAGCAATTTCTTTTGCTGTTAAATGACAGTGATAATCAAAAATTGGCATATCCTTTGCATAATCGTGATAGAGTTTTTTAGCAGTTTCTGTTTCTAATAGAAAATCATCATTTAAAAAGGCTTTCATATTATCCCTCTAGTCTCTAGAATGTTTAGTAGAATTGGATTGATCCTACATTGAACAATTAGTTGACATGCTTTATTATTTTTTTAAATCCTCTTGGTCAACATTAAATTCAATCAAATTGCCATCGGGATCGGCACAAAATAGTTGCGCAAATCCACTTTGACTATTTGGCTTTTCTACTATGTCAACATTCATCTTTTTCAGATAGTCTAACGTTTCGTAGTAATCTTTTACCCGAACTGCCATGTGGCCATCTTTCGTTTGAATTTCTTGACTGTTACGAAGTGTTTCAGACTCTTCAAAAACAATCAGGTGTAGCTGTTGGTCACCAACTTGATACCATGCTCCAGGGAAATCAAAATCTGGACGCTCAATTTCCGGAAATCCAAGTATCTCACCGTAAAAGTGCTTTGCTTTGGCTAGGTCCTTGATCGAAAGACTAACATGATGAAAACGCTCTAAATTAATCACATGACCACTCCTTAGTTTGAAGTTGTAACAGACGCATCCGCTGGCTCAACGTTGATCGCTTGGTTCTGTGCCTCAATACATAGTTCCGCTGCCCGAAACGCATGTTCTTGTGTCATTGCATTTTCGGTACCATTTAGGCAATCTAAAATAAATTGACCAAAGAACGGGTATCCAACATCCCCGGATATCTTATAGTGTTTTTCACCTTCCTGGTTAACTAAGTAGACATGGTTGGCTGAATTTTCACGAGCAATGTCAATGTACTTTCTAACCTCAATATAGCCTTCTGTACCAAGGATTGTTACCCGGCCATCTCCCCAAGTTCCAAGACCGTCTGGTGTAAACCAATCGACACGGAAGAAGAAGGTTGCGCCATTATCTGCGACAAGTGTTGCATCCCCGTAATCCTCAAATTTCGGATATTGTTTGTAATCATAGTTAGCTACTTTACTATGCAATACCTTGGCATCTTTTGCTCCTGCATAATATAAAAATTGTTCAATTTGGTGACTGCCGATATCACACAGAATTCCGCCGTAATATTCTGGGTCAAAAAACCAATCCGGACGGTTCTTTGCGTTGGCACGGTGGGGCCCAGTTCCCATGACTTGAACAACTCGACCAATCGCACCTTGTTCGACTAGTTGTCCTGCAAACACGGCACCTTCATTGTGAAGTCGCTCCCCGTAGTAGATTCCCCATTTCAGTCCGGTTTCCTCAACTTTTTCACGTGCTGCTTTTACTTGTTCTAACTTTGTAAAAGCTGGCTTATCTGCAAAATAATGTTTGCCACTATCTAATACACGAAGCCCTAAAGGCCCACGGTCACGAGGAATACTTGCACTAGCAACTAGGTTGATAGACGGGTCTTGTAAAATTCCCTCTTCAGAAGCAGCGATTGGAATACCATTATATTTGTCGCTAAATCCTTTCGCTTTTTCAGGATCAGGATCAAACACTGCCACTAGTTGGCCACCAGCTTCGATTAGTCCATTACACATTCCATAAATATGCCCATGATCAAGTCCAATTGCAGCAAACTTAAATTCCCCCTCGCTTACCACTTTGTTTGGCTTGCCTTCGGGAGCATAGTTCATCCCATCATTTCTACCCGCCATTAACGTTCATCCTCTCGATTAATTAATATTTAAGGCTTAATTATCAATATTTGTTGAAGTTAATTTTTTAGTTCGGTACTGCCCAACAGTATAAAAATCTTTATATGCCCATTTACTATTCGTTTGCTTCACTTTGGTAACGTACAAAAGTTTATGTGCTTAATAAGAAAAGGGATCAGGATTGTTTGGTAACGTATATGCATTTACGTTACCGAAACAAAGGAAAAAATAGATAAACGGTAATATATGTCAATTTATGTCACTGTTACTAAAAGAGGATGTTCAAAAAGTCCGGTAAAAAAGACACTTCTTTTCCGTTGCTCACGTATTAACTACATACGTTCCGCTACTCAAAGCTTCGCTGCCTTGAACTTCTCGGTCCTTTTTATCCTCCTTTTTGAACACGCACTAAAACGTAATTTTTTTATGTTCCCCGTATAAACTCCATCCATATCTAGTTGGTAAGATAAAATTTTTTGCGTGCCCAAAATAGACTAAATCCTTCTAATATAGACACGAAACATCTAAAGCTCCGTCAAGTTCCTCCGACGTTAATTTCCACCACTCGTTATTTCGCCACTTCCAAAGTTATCGATCGATGTTGTCTTTTCGTAGAAGTGTGTTGCATTTTTCAGAACGCCTTCTCGGGTATAAAAAGGACTTTCTTCTGTTAATGGAAGTTTTACAGTTTTGCCTAGACTAGAAGATTGATAGATTGCGGTAATTAACTCTAACGTTTTACGCCCCTGGATTCCGTCGATTAACACGTTACCATTGGTCTCAATCGCCGTTAAAACGTTATCAATTTGACCTGAATGCCCTTGGTACTTTAAGTCTTCCAACTGATCATAATAATGTTGAAGTTTATCCTCTAAATCTTTATCTTCTTTTGGAAAACCATTTTCCTGTGATTTGGAGGCCTTCAGCTTCCATGGTGCTGATACGCGTGCATTCTTCCCTTGAAAAATCAGTTGCTGTTCTTCGCCATGATGGACGACAGAGCTTGTTATTTGCGCTAGACTTCCATTGTCGTATTTCGCTATCGCAATTGAAATATCTTCAACCTCTGCATTGTCATGTGACGTGTTGCTTGATACCGCTGTTATCTCAGAAGGCATACCGTTCATCCATTGGAAAATGTCAATGTGATGTACTGCGTGATTTAATGTACAACCTCCACCTTCTTTTTCCCATGTACCGCGCCACCATAGGTCATAATAACTATGGCCACGCCACCAATAAGAGTCTACTTGTGTGTGAACGATTGGCCCCATTAGCTTCGTATCTAAAACTTGTTTCAGTTTCATCATTGGTGTGGTAAAACGGTTTTGAGCTACAACAGACAAGATTTTATTATTTTTCTTAGCCGCTGCATTCATCGCATCACATTCAGCTAGGGAGGAAGCCATTGGTTTTTCCACTAGTACGTTTGAACCTGCATGTAAAAAGTCGATGGATATTTCTGCATGGGTGTATGGTGGAGTACAAACAGAAACAAGGTCAATATCATTTCTGTTAAGTATGTCTTTGTGGTTATCATAGATGTCTGCTGTTAAATGAAATTGCTCCCTTAGTTTTTCCGCCTTTTCTGGAAAACCGTCACACATTGCGACAATTTGACATCTGTCTTGGAATTCTAAGTAGGATTTTATGTGTGCAGGAGCAATTGCACCAGCACCAATAATTGCGATTTTTAACATTTTAACTCTCCCCTTTATTGATTTAGTTCGGATGGACATCATACCCACCTACAAGTTCTTCGGATGTAACGTTACATACAGGCAACAAAATCACACGTTATTTATCTTGATCCTCATCGGGTTTATTTTCTTGTTTAACAAAGTTTTCTTTAATGTCCTCGAGAATAGCCCGGGAATTAAGCACAAGAAAGTAGCCTACTACGCTTGCGACAAAAAGGATCATGAAGTCGGAGATAATAAACATAAAAAACAACGTCATAACAATGATCCCGATATTTCCTGTTGTTATCTTTATTCTTGTAAAGCTATAGTACATCGACAGACGATAAATATCTCTTACACGAAATTTAAAATTAGCACTAATTAAAAATACATAATTTAAAATCGTAGCGAGTAGGATTAATACCACTAAAAAGATCCCGGCAAGCACTTGGTTCCTTGTTGTTGGCTCGACATTAAAATACTGAATGTCAACTACAAGAATAAAAATGACTAACAGCATCGGTAACCAAACTTTTAAACTATCACGGAAATTTAATCTGTATCCATAAAAAAAGTCTTTTGTTGGAGAAACTTCCTTTTCTCTTATTAGTTTTCCTAAAGTGTAGAATAGAGCTGCTACAGCTGGACCTGTTGGAATCAATGCTAAAAAGTAGATAACTGTATTGGAAAAACTTGGTATTAGAGTAAGAAAGAAAAATAAAAACAAAATATTACAAGCAACGAAGTAAACGTTTATTAGCGCAAGCCAATATATATTATTGGAAATAACACTTAATATTCCTTCTCCAAACTGTTTTCCGTTATCCATGATAATCCCATCCTTTTCAAATTATGTAAGTAGGTTTAAGCTATTACAATGATTTTATCATGAACAAATACAATAACAAGAAACTTATTGAAACCGATTACCAACCTTAATATTAATGCTGTCTATTACCATAGTAAAAAAGGTAAAGCTGCCTGCGATACACTGTTACAATGTATTATGCAGGCAGATTACCTCACCCTTTATGCTTTACTTATTTTTTATCCTGATATACTTTGTTTGCAAGATCAACAAATTTTTGCATACCTTTTTGTTCCAATTCCGCTACATAATCATCCCACTCAGATAGATCACGTTGACCTAAGATGAACTTAAGTGTATTTTGCTTAACATAGTCAACTAAAGGTGTACTCAATAATGTTGATTGCTCTAATTCCATTGCGTTAAACTTAATTGGCGGATCTGGAAGCAACGTTTCTTTTGTTTCCATCATGCCTTTTTGGAACTCAAGTTCTTCTTCACTCATCATAGACTGTAATAATTCAGTTGAGCCACCGTAAGAGAATACTCCACCAGAGAAACCATAATCTACGTTAAGTGCCTTCGTTCCATCTGGGTTTAGGCCAACATAATTTACGTCGTCAGCAAGCTGTCTTTTACCATTTTCGTCTTTCGTATAAGTTACGCCTTCTACACCCCATTTAGCAAACTCTTTACCTTCTGGGCTATACCATAACCAGTCGATGAATTGCATCATTGCTTCAAAGTTTGGATCATCTTTTGCTTTTGCAGAAATCATAATACCATTTTCAAGCTTTGATCCAGCCATAACTTGACCTGCAGGACCCCCTGGCATAAGGATTTTCTTCATCTTAGCTTCGCCTTCACCTAATTTTTCATCAAGGCCTTTTTGATAATCAATAACTGTTTGAGAGTTTGTATTGATTACAAATGATTGTTCTTTAAGAAGTTTTTGTACTGCTTGATCATCTTCTTGTGTCATACTTTCAGGATCAAGTAATCCTTTTTCAACAAGACCATTAAAGTATGTTACCATTTGTTTGTAACCATCTGTTGCTGGTGCAAAATAAAACTCATCTTTATCAAAATCAAATTTCAAACCGTTACCAAGTCCCCATCCAGCTCTAGTACCGAATGCAGTTGCAGCAATGTTTAGCGTACTATTGAACTCAAAACGATCTGAGAAAGGTGTACTATCTGGATAGGCTTCTTTCATTTTCTCTAAAACAACCTCTACTTCTTCCCAAGTAGTTGGTGCGTCAAGTCCTAGTTCTTCCAAAATATCTGTTCTCATTGCAAGTGTATAGTCTGGCCATACGTTCTCATGCATACCAGGTAGTAAATAGTATTTTCCGTCTTCTTGTCTTAATCCTTCTAAATAAGGCTCCATGTTATAGTCTTCGATTGTCTTTTTAAAGTTAGGCATAAGATCAATATAGTCACTTACAGGTAGGATAGCGCCTGATGACACGAATGGACCTTCTTGCCCTGGATATGTCTTAGGGATAATGTATGGTGCATCCCCAGTACTGATTAATAAGCTTCTCTTTTCTTCATAATCACTCATAGGAACTGAAGTAATATCAAAAGTAACGTTCGTTCTTTTTTCAATTTCTTCCAATAGTAACCAGTCATCTTTTAAAGGATAATTTGGGTGGTCACTGAAAAGCATTGAAAACTGAACTGGTTCTTTTGCTTTAAATTGTACACCTACATCATAATCTTCCATTGCTGCACCTGTTGCCTCTTCAGAATTAGAATCTGATCCTTTATTAGCCGAATCACTATCAGAGCCTGTTTCAGAATCACTACATGCAGCTAATACACCGAACATCATTAATAACGACATTACCATCAATAACTTTTTAAAGGATTTATTCACTTTTATTTCCCCCTCATATTTGTACTTAAGAAAAATTGTCCTTTGATTATCTCCGCCCGAGGATGAACCACCTCCTTAAAATCAACCTTGATGTGAAACGCTTACATTTACCTTTTAAATATTTGGCTTTCACCTGTGGTGAGAGCCTGAAATATTTAATTGTGTTTAACCTTTAACAGAGCCCAACATGACACCTGATACAAAGTATTTTTGGATGTAAGGGTATACACAAAGAATCGGTAATACGGTTAATACCATTGTTACAGATTTAATATTGGATGAAATCTGGTTTAGGTTATCTGCACTCGTAGCACCTGATGTTAATGAAGATTCTGCACCCTTAATCAAGTTTCTCAAATAAATGGATACCGGAAATAACTCTTTATCACTAAAGTAAAGGAATGCAGGAAACCACGAATTCCAATGTGTAACTGCATAAAATAATGTCATTGTTGCTAGAATTGGCTTAGATAACGGCAACACGATCTTCATCAGAATTCCGAATGTGTTTGAGCCATCCATAACAGCCGCTTCCTCTAGCTCATCTGGGATATTTTCGAAGAAGGTTTTCATAATTAATAAATTAAATACGCTGATTGCTGTCGGGATAACAATTGCCCACATGGTATTACCAAACCCTAATTTGTTGATTAACACGTAATTCGGTATTAACCCACCGTTAAAGAACATAGTGAATACAACAAACATTAATAAAAAGTTACGACCCTTCAAGCGTTTCTTCGCTAAAGGATACGCCATCAACGTTGATAGCACTAACGAAATAGCTGTACCTACAACCGTGTAAACGACTGTGTTTTTATAGTTAATCCAGAAAATACTATCAGACATAATTACCTTATATGTTTCAACATTGAACCCTTTTGGTATAAGACTTACTTCACCCGCTTTGATATACACTTCAGAACTAAATGATTGTGCTACAATACTTAAAAATGGGAAAAGTGTAAAATAGACAATCAGCAATAAAACAACAACGTTAAAAACTTTAAATAGTTTATACTGTGCAGATTCTTTCATCTCGCATCCTCCTTACCACAGACTGTTGTCGGTGATTCTTCTCGACATGTAATTCGCACCAAACACTAAGATTAGTCCAATGATGGATTCGAATAATCCAATCGCTGTACCGTAACTGAAGCTTGCTGACTGAATACCGATTCGGTACACATAGGTCGCAATGACATCTGCAGTTTCATAGGTTAATGGATTATATAGTAATAGAATCTTTTCAAATCCAACTTGCAAGAAGTTGCCGATATTTAAAATTAATAACACAACAATTGTTGGTAGAATTCCTGGTATCGTAATATGAAGTGTTTGCTTCCATCTGTTCGCACCGTCAATTCTCGCCGCTTCATAAAGTTCTTCATTAATTCCGGTTAAAGCAGCTAGGTAAAGAATAGCTCCCCAGCCTGTTGTCTGCCATAAATCAGACGTAATGAAAATTGTTCTAAACCACTCTGGCAGTTGAATAAAGGCATACCTTTCGCCAGTAAACATTTCAACAATGTTATTAATAGGACCATTAACTGCAACAACCTGCATAACCATACCAGCCACAACTACCATGGAAAAGAAGTGTGGTAAATAAGACACCGTTTGCACTAATCGTTTAAAACCTTTTCGCTTTACTTCGTTTAGTAATAACGCAAAAATAATTGGTGCTGGGAAAGTCAGTACTAATAACAAGAGTGCTAGAACCAACGTATTTTTCAGCACAAGATAAAACGTAGGGTCTTGCAAGAACATTTTGAAATAATAAAGCCCGACCCATTCTTCTCCTAGTATGCTTCCACCTGGTATGAACCTTCTAAAAGCGATGATGTTACCGAACATCGGTCCGTATTTAAAGATAAGAAAATAGAGAATTGGAATGACTAAGAGTGAATATAATTGCCAATCTTTCTTTATTAACTTCTTCGCCCTAACCCATCTAGTGTTGGGCTGAGGTACTTGGGTTTTCACATTTTTAGCTACTTGTTGTTCCACACTACGTTCCCCCTTTTAATACCAATGCCAAGACATTTTAATATTTTTGCTTGTCCATTTGAAAATTACACCTAAAATGAATCTCTAACTTTGATAACCTAATAGGCAAGCAATTCCCTACTGGCACCCAACCAGAAAAACGCTTTCAATTTTAAAATAAAACAAAGTACATCTCACATTAAGGCTTACCCAATAAAACTTATCGATGCAAGATGCCACTCATCGGAAAACGCTTTCAAATAGTGTAAAAATAATAAGTGATCCAGAGATTTCAAGTCCACCACTTTCTTTACGCCATTTTCATCCAGTTGAATAACCCATCTGTTTTAACACTCTAATCTAACTAGTATGTTAGTATAGTAATATGATAACCATGGTTGTAAAAAATGTCAACCGCATTCCTCAATTTAATTTCCAATTTATCTAGTTTTTTCTGTAACAAAAACGCGTATACGGCGCAAATCAATTACTATTAGAGATTCTATCCACCTATATTATTTTAATTTTTTAGATAATAATAGGTGAGAGAACCTAACATTCTCTCACCCGATTAGCAGTAGAAACATTTACACACCTGAGTACGCCATAAAACCGCCATCAACCGGTACACAAACGCCGGTAACGAATCCACTAGCTTCCGCGTCTACTAACCACAATAACGTTCCTAATAAGTCGTCTGGACTACCCAGCCGGTTCATAGGCGTTTGTGACAATATCTTTTCCGTCCTAGGTGTAGGTGAGCCGTCTTCTTTTGTGAGTAGAGAACGATTTTGATCTGTTAGGAAAAAGCCTGGAGCTATCGCATTAACTCTTAGTCCAGCATCCGCCATATGCACAGCCATCCACTGGGTAAAGTTGTTAATGGCTGCTTTAGCGGCACTATAGGCAGGCACCTTTGTCATTGGACTTGCTGCACTCATTGATGAAATGTTAATAATTGAACCTTTGGCGTCGAGCATTCGTTTAGCGAAAACTTGTGTCGGAATCAATGTTCCAATAAAATTAAGGTTGAAAACTGATTCGAAGCCCTCCGTTGTTAAATCAAAAAAAGACGTTACATCTGCATTATCCACATCTACTAGATTAAATGTTTCATTTGTCGTACTTCCCTTTGGATGATTACCGCCAGCTCCATTGATCAGTACATCTACGCGTCCATACGTATGAAATACTTCTTCTTCTGCCTTTATCACACTAGCACGATCTAATACATCACATTGGACAGGTAAAGCAGAACCACCGTCTGCCTTTATTTCTTCCGCAACACGAACAGCCTTCTCATATGTTCGGTTTAGTATTGCCACCTTCATCCCTTGTCTTGCTAATTCTTTCGCCATCGCACCACAAAGCACGCCACCACCACCTGTGACAACAGCTACTTTTTCGTTTAACCTAGCATTTAACGGTAACATATATTCACACCTTCCCCTTTCGTTCACAACCATTTACGTTTTTAATAAAGTACCTCATTAACCATTTCTTGTTCCCTTTGAATGTTTGCTCTTTCTAATGCATCCCATAATCCCCATAAATACATGATTCCTAAACCTCTGTCGTATAATCCATATCCTGGTCTACACACTTCATCCCAAATATGTCGACCATGGTCAGGACGAACGTAGCCGGTAAAGCCGATGTCATGGTAGGCTTTTACAATCTCGTATATGTCTAGTGAACCATCTTTGGTAAGATGGGATGTTTCAATGAAATCACCATTCTCGTAGCGTTTTAAGTTTCGAATATGCGCAAATGGAATACGATCAGCAAACTCTCGGATCATTGCAGCAATGTCATTTGCTTCATTCGCCCCAAGTGAACCGCTACATAACGTTACACCGTTATAAGGACTCTCAACTAACTGAAGCAGTCTCCTAATATTGTCTTGAGATGTAATTAAGCGTGGTAATCCAAAAATCGACCATGGTGGATCGTCCGGATGAATGGCCATCTTTATATCATTAACCTCTGCAACAGGGATAATCTGTTCTAAAAAGTATTGTAAATTGCCCCATAGATCCCGCGTTGAAACATCGCTATACGCTTCAAACAAATTCGTTAGTGATTTCAATCGTTCTGGCTCCCAACCAGGAATCGTAAAATCAGGATTGTTGGAAATTTCACTTACTAATTCTGCTGGTTCCAAATTCTCAACCTTTGCCTTCTCGTAAAACATTGCTGTCGAACCATCTTCCATTTCCTTAAATAAGTCAGTCCTAATCCAATCAAAGACAGGCATAAAGTTATAACAAATGACCTTTACGCCAACTTTTGAAAGGTTTTCTATTGTCTTTTTATAATTTTCAATATATTTATCCCTTGTCGGTAAACCTAGTTTAATGTCTTCGTGGACATTAACACTTTCAACGACATCAATTTGAAACCCGTATTCGTCTGCTTGTTTTTTTATTTCTAGAATTCTATCCAATGGCCATACTTCACCAACAGGAATATCATGCAGAGCCCAAACGATTCCTTCTACACCAGGGATTTGTTTGATATGTTGTAAACTTACATTGTCATTCCCATTACCAAACCACCGAAACACCATTCTCACTTTCATCCCACCCCCTATAGACTCACCCTAATAAATGGTTCTATTTTTTTCATCTGCAATACCTGACTTTCGGTAAAAGTAGGTATTCACTTGGTCCCGCCATTCTTTTGCATTAGCTAATTGCATCTTCAATCGATCTAGTACATTGTTAAAGCGAAACTCATCTATTTTATCCTCTAGCATCGTCCATTTCACGATTAGATTTTCCACCTGTTCTACCCCTTTAAAGTGGGTATTATAATAGTGCTGAATGACCGTTTCACCAGACTTTAATTTGTGCGTATACGGCACATGATGGAAGAACAGGAGCAACTCATCTGGACATTCTTCCAATGAGTTATACACTTTTTTATTTGGTGAAAAATATTGACCAGCATAGCCTGTTCCTGTTTCGATTGTTCGGTCGACACCAATTCCATTACGATCAGCAAAATGGTACGTTCCCCATCTCGAATATTCATATCCATCGACATTTGGCCCATAATGATGGTTCGGATTAACCATCCATCCAATTCCTAAAGGAGTCGTGTAATTTTCATAGATTTCCCGAGAATCTAACAACATCGATGTAATATTTTCTAACACCGTTGAATCAGATCCAAACGTGGCCAAAACCCATTCCCCGGCAATTTCTTCAGCCGTTAAATTAGGATTCCAAATGAGACGACCATACCCGTAAAGGTTAGCCTGTGCTAGCGTATTACCAGTCCAATTAATATCGTTTCCAATATTAGATACAGCTGCGATACCACTAAACTTGTAATCATATAATGACCCATCAACAATTGCTGTTACTGTCGATCCTTCCCCTTTTGCATACGTATCAAAATCTAACACTTCTTTCCACATCGGAATTAAGAAGGCTAAATCCTTTTGCTGCCCTAAATACTCCTGGGCAATTTGGAATTCAAGGATTTGATTCGTGTTCTCCATTGCACCAATCATTGGAGAAATGGGTTCTCTAACTTGGAAATCCATTGGTCCATTTTTCACTTGCAAAATAACATTATCGTGAAACTTTCCATCTAATGGCTTAAAGTGGTCATAAGCAGCGCGAGCACGATCTGTTGAACGGTCACGCCAATCTTGCATACAGTTATATACAAAACATCGCCAAACAACAATGCCATCAAAAGGTTGAAGCGCTTCTGCAAGCATGTTAGAACCATCAGCATGGTCTCTGTCATATGAGAATGGTCCAGGGCGATGTTCAGAATCCGCTTTCACAACAAACCCACCAAAGTCAGGAATATGAGCATATATTTCCTTCACTTTATCTTTCCACCACTTCTTCACATCCTGATCAAGCGGGTCAGCAGTTGTTAAATCACCTAATTCGATTGGACTTGCAAAGTTAATACTCAAAAAGGTTTTAATCCCGTAGCGACGGAAAGTATCAGCGATGTTAGCAACTTCAGGTAAAAGCTTGCTCGTAATTAGATTGGTTTCAACCTGCCATACATTTACGTTATTAATCGAAATAGCATTAATACCAACGGAGGATAGCAATCTTGCATAATCTTTGATTCGTTCTAGGTCGGTAGTAATTTGATTATTATCGAAAAATATCGAGTTTCCGGAGTATCCACGCTCCACACTGCCATCCATGTTATCCCACTGATTTAACATTCTAATTTGATTTCTTGGTGACTCGACAATAGTCAAATCGTTAATTGCTTCTCCAGTTTGGATCAGACGTAATAAATGGTGGGTTGCATAAAGTGTGCCTTTATCCGATTTCCCAACGAGTAAAAGGCAATCTCTTTTTCCATTGTTCACCGTTTGTAACAAGTAACCTTCTTCGTTTAATCGATCCATTATACTAGCATCCACACCGTAATCTGTTAAATTTATATCTTGATAAGTTCCTAATATAATAGAAGAATCTGGATCAGCATAGTTGGTAATCAGCGGTTCTTTGTCAAACATCGACGTAACCGCTTGAATTAGCTCTTGCAAAGCTGAATTCAGGATAACTGAGTCTCCAACGACAGCCAAATTTAAGCAAATTGAAGCGTATTCGTCATATTGTCGTCCGTCTTCGATTTTCTTATATTGGAGCCAGCATTGATAGGCTTCTTTCGCATTTAGTATCTCTAACACTTTACTACTCATTGCTTTAATCCCTCCATGATTAGTTACTACTGGCGCTCTCTTTGTTAGCGGTTACAATTAGTGCAATTTATAGAGTAGATCTAGATGCTACTCTATAAATTAACAGCACAGATGGAACCTATTTAAAGTATCCTGGGTAACGTAACTTGAGTTCGTCTTTTTCATAATTAACTAGATCAAGATGATCACTAATTTCTTTTGCTGCTGCATCGACATCTTTTAATTCTAAATACTCAAAAATTTTCTTGTGCTGGGATACAACACCATCCCAGTGTGTATTGGAAGCAAGTCTAAGTACCCGTAACCGGTCAAAATGGCTGTTCATTTGACGGATCATTTTCCATGTCCGAACTTTCTTACAACTTTCGAACATAATCCGGTGAAACTCTTCATCTAATTCAAACAAACGATGATGGGAGCCTTTTTCTAAGCAAAGCTCTTGCATGGCCAGATTACTTTCTAATAGAAATAATTGTTCTTGAGTACTATTTGCACAAAACTCTTCTACAATTGCTCTTTCAATTTTTTGTCTAACAAATCGACCTTCTTCAACTAATGCTAAGTCAATTTGCGAAACAATCGTTCCACTTTGCGGGAAAACACCGAGTAATTCCTCTTGTGCAAGTTTCAAAAACGCTTCACGCACCGGCGTTCTACTTACTTGTAACTGACTAGCTATTTCTTTCTCGGAGATTTTCGTACCAGGCTCTAAATCCCAATTTATTATCTTTTCTTTGATCGTTTCGTAAACAAAGTCTCTAGTTGAGCCGTTAATTCTTTTCGTTTCCGATGCAGAAATCTCCTCCACCTCGCCCTCTGTCAAAATACATACTAATCTTACACTTTAATTATACTAGTATGGTAGTTGTATATCTATTATATGGCCATTCCATGTACATTTCAATCATTAAGTTTAAGTTTTTAGGAGAAATTCCATTATCTTTTGATTTTTAGAAAAGCGCAAGTCGCACCTTGCCAACTTAAGACCTCGAGGGGGTAGGCGCCCGGAGCTAGACAGCTCTTGCATTTTTTATACTTTCTTATCTTTTTAGAAAAACTTGCCAGAATTTGCGCTTAATTTTACAATGAAACTAGGAAAACTACGACATAAAAATGGAGCGTTTAGTTAAATGGATATTCAAGAAGCGTATCAACAATTTGGGGTAACAGAAGATGCCACAGACGAAGCTATTGAACAACAGTATGAAAAATGGATCAAACGGCACCAAGCTAGTCAGTTGGACCAAAATCGAGATAGTCAGGTAGACATGGACGTCATCAACAAAGCGTATCAAACAATCAAACATAACCGTCAATTTGGGGATGAAACAAAGCCCAACTCTTCACCGTTCAAGGAAAAGCTTGAGCATTTTTTTACTTATTACAAGCTTCATACAATTGGTATTATCGTACTTATCGCCATTGTCATCGGAATTGTTCAAACCTTAGTGGATAATCAACAGCAGAAACAGGAATTAGCAAGCTTACCCCCTGCTAGTGTTAAGGTTATGTTCTTCGGTTCGTTTGTAACAGCCGACTTAACGAAACTTGATCAGACGGAAAAGCAACTAGCAGAAAATATTTTGGATAAGTTTCCTAATTGGCAACGAGTAGAAACAATTCTGAATTATTCACCTGTTGGGGTTAACAGTGAAACTGATATTGGAATGAAACAAAAAAGTGCCGCCGTTATAGCAACGGAAAAACCTGACATGTATATCATGGACCTTGAATACTTTAAGACCTATGTTACTAGTGGGATGTTTTACGCTTTAGATGACCTAAGCAATTCCATTAAAGACGACCAGCTATACGCTACTAAGGCAGAACTAGATGACGCTGAACATATTTATGGGGTTGAAATAACTGATGCGTCTGTATTTAACAAAATCCCTTACCGAGAAGAAACGAAGAAGATTGCAGCAATAAGAAAAGATGCAGCAAACAAAGAAAATGCCATGGAATTAATTTTAAAACTTTCAAGTACAGCGAAATAAGAAGATGTATTTCAGGGAAAAGCAGCGTACCAACCCAAGCAAATAGGGTTAGTGCGCTGCTTTTGTTAGAGTTCATGTGAAAATTATGCTGTATCATCTACCGAATGAATGTGTATGAAGTGGGCATAAAAGCATTGTTAACGGAGGATGTCTTCTCCTGTTTTTTCCGGGTTTACTTGTTGCCAGAATGGATAACCTTCCACATCCCCTTTTACCCCAAGGGCATAAGCACCGATTCGATTTCCAAACTGTACTGCTTTTTTGTAATCCCACTCTCTTATTAAACCTGACAAAAAGCCGGCAGCAAATCCATCACCTGCGCCAACCGTATCGATAATTGATTTCACTTCATATCCAGGTACATAGGCACTTTCATCCTTTGTTGCAAAATAAGCACCCTTCGCTCCAAGCTTAACAACGACTGCTTGAACCTTCCCCTTTAACAGTGCAGCTGCAATTTTTTCAGGTTCCGTTTCACCAGTTATTAATTCACCTTCTTCAATTCCAGGTAAAACAATATCTGATTGGAGTGCAATATCAAGTAACGTTTCCTTTGCCTCTTGTTTCGACCATAGCTTCAATCGAACATTAGGATCAAAGACAATCTTTGCTTCGCTTTGTCTTGCAAGCTTGATTGCGTGATAAATCGTTTCCTTACAACTCGCACTTAATGCTGGCGTTATCCCAGTTAAGTGGACAAACTTCGCCTGTTTAAAATAGGCTTGGTCAATATCCAAAGGCTTCATCTCACTTGCAGCTGAATGCTTTCGGTAATAATAAACTTTAGGATCTTGTCCTGGTTGACTTTCCTTAAAATAAACAGCAGTTGATGCTAGTTTAGCAAATGTTACCTGGGATGTATCGACACCTTCACCTCGAATAAAATTACGTATGTATAAACCAAATTCATCATCACCAAGTTTACTAATCCAGCCCACTTGATGCCCTAGCCTTGATAAGGCAATCGCTACATTTGATTCTGCGCCGCCGATTGTTTTATGAAAGCTATTAACAAAACGCAGTGGTCCGTCTGTATCAGGCGTCAACAAAATCATGCTTTCTCCTAACGTAACAACATCCATATTAGCACTCCTTGTATTTATATTTTATAAGAACACATTTTATAAGAACGCTTACAGAAAGATTACCACTTTTCATTATTCTTTTCATTAGTTTACATTTTTTTGATAAAGGCTGCCCGATATAATTCTGGCAGCCTTTTCGAGCAGTTAATTTTTTATAATAATATTGCGATTAAAAGCGGCAGTGTAACTATACTTGATATCGTACTGATCAAGGTTGCACTGGAAACAAATGCCGGCTTGACGTTAAATTGAAGGGCGTACATGGTTGTATTCGCCGCTGTTGGCATTGCCGCCATTAGGATTAATATATCCTTTAGCATGTCATCGACTGGTAAAAATAGCGTGATGACGTATGCCATAACTGGTGCAATTACTAAACGAATCGCAAGTGCACTTGATAATTTGCCAGTTTCTAATTTTCCAAGTTGAATGGATGCAAGCTGCATACCAAGTACAATCATGACTGTTGGAATGGTTGCATCTGAAACCATATTCACAGCTGTCATTATGTCACTAGACAGATTCACTTGGACTAAGTTAAAGATAACACCTAAAAGAGCACCATATACAACAGGGAACTTAACAACTTCTTTTAACGGATTCACTTTTTGATTATGTTCACCCGTACTTCCTTGGGCTGCAACGAAAATCCCAACCGTACACATGATTAACTGTTGTAGCACCATTAAAATAACAGCATAATGAAAGCCAACTTCCCCAAACACCAACAATACTAATGGTGTTCCGTAGTTTCCATTATTCATAAAGGAAGAAGCTAGTATTAAGCCGCTTCTTTCGGAGATATCCCAATGGGTTAGCCTACTAACGATATAGCAAAGTGCAATCGACCCTGCACATAGTAGAAGGAGAAATGCGCCCAAATAGACATATTCCATATTTAAACTGTTTTGATAAAAGGTTCGAAACGCTAAAACAGGGGACATAAGGTAGAGGGCCATTGTCGAAATCGGCTTTACCTCTATGTGTAGTGCCTTTTTGCCAATGTAACCAATAGCAAAAATACCAAAAATAGGAATGAGTACAGTAATAAAGTTCATAAAAATCACCTGTTTTCGATTATACGCCTACCACCCTAATAAATCTATAGGTATTTACTTATTTTTCACCTGATGAGTAAAGTGACTGGCCGCGCTATATACGCTTCCATTTCGATTTTCGAATCATTTGATTAATTACCTCTGAAAAGACTAGTCCAATTGCAATTGCTCCTGAAATTAAAAAAGCTTTTGCGGCATACTGAACAGCAGTACTGTAATCATTTTCAACAAAATTGCGCATCGCATCATAGGCTAGTCCACCTGGCACAAGTGGAATAATTCCTGATACATTAAAAATAATGATTGGCGTCCGGTACATTTTTGCAAAGAGTTGGCTTAATATAGCGATAACAACTGATGCAAGTACTGTTGCAGGCACAGCATCAACACCATAATAAACGAGCATATAGTAGATGATCCAACCTAACATCCCAACAACTCCAGCTTGAATCAGCGTCTTTTTTGGTGCATTAAACAAAACACCAAATCCCGCAGCAGCAAAGAAACTAGTTAACAATTGTTCAATAACCATACAAACCTCCATTTTTTTCTATCTTAGAAAAGTACCAGTGTTTTGATTCGCATTAGATGGATACTGTGCAACAACCTTTGACATAAGATCCAGTGTTAATCAACCGCTCCGGAAATACACTTGCTTTCCATGGGTGGCTGATGAGCCTCATCGAGCTAAAGGGTGCCACTATCGACACTTTTGAGTTCGGATTTGGTAAAAGTGTTGACGATTGACCTGATTGTCGACAGATTTGAGTTCAAATTAATAAAATCTGTCGATGGTGGACCTGGTTATCGACACATTTGAGGTCAAATTAATAAAATGTGTCGATGATGGACCTGGTTATCGACACATTTGAGTTCGGATTAATAAAATGTGTCGATAGTGACCCTGGTTATCGACACATTTGAGGTCGGATTAATAAAATGTGTCGATAGTGACCCTAATTATCGACACATTTGAGGTCAAATTAACAAAATGTGTTGATGAGGCCCTCAATTATCGACACATTTGAGGTCGGATTAACAAAATGTGTCGATAGTGACCCTGGTTATCGACACATTTGAGGTCGGATTAATAAAATGTGTCGATAGTGACCCTAATTATCGACAGATTTGAGGTCAAATTAACAAAATGTGTCGATAGTGACCCTGGTTATCGACACATTTGAGGTCGGATTAATAAAATGTGTCGATAGTGACCCTAATTATCGACACATTTGAGGTCAAATTAACAAAATGTGTTGATGAGGCCCTCAATTATCGACACATTTGAGGTCGGATTAACAAAATGTGTCGATGAGGCCGGCCCCCAATCACTGATAAGCGACTGCCTGGAGCGCAAATCAACCCTAATCAACCCTAACAAGTTAGTGCGCATTATATAATGAATGTGCATCTGTAGAAACTAGACTTTTGTTAAGACATTAGTGAAATGACAACTGCTATACCGGCTCCGATTGCAAATGCGGTTAAGAAGGCTTCTGCACCTTTGGATAAACCAGACACTAAATGACCTGCCATTAAATCTCTGACTGCATTGGTGATTAACAAGCCAGGCACGAGTGGCATGACAGATCCGATAATCATTTTATCCAACTCGATTCCGAAGCCGGTTAGAACGAAAAGATAGGCAAGAAGTCCAATGATAGCAGATGATAAAAATTCGGCGAAGAATCTAATTTCAACAATCCGGTGAAAGTAAACTACCGAGCCGTAGCCTATTCCCCCGGCAAAAACGGATGGAAAGAAATCAAACCATGTTCCATTAAACATGATCGTGAAACAACCACTGGCGACTGAAGCAGCCATAATACGCTTGGAAATAGAGTAGACATGTGTTCCTTGCTTTATTTTCTCAAGACACGCATGTGCCCGGGCCACAGTTAATTCTCCACTACTAATTTTCCGTGAAATGCTATTTACTTGCGTTACTTTATGCAAGTCTGTGGAACGTTCCATGATGCGGATGAAATTACTTGGCTCCGATTCATTAATGGAAAATAAGATTCCGGTTGGAGTTACATAGCTTTGTGCGTTCATCACCCCAAACGAAGAAGCAATCCGTAGCATTGTATCTTCCACCCGGTATGTCTCTGCCCCACTTTCCAACATAATCTTACCCGCGAGCATACAAACTTTAATTAATAATTGTTCGTTATATAGATTGTCTTTAATCATTGTTTGTATCTCCTACCTAAGTTTATTTTCCATATGGTAACAGGTGATAAATGGTAATACAAATACTTCCTAAAAGGGCAAGGATTCCCATCCACATGTACAAGTAGGCTGCACCCATCGTATCAATTAATTCACCGCCAACAAGTGAGCCAATAATTCCAGATATTCCAAAAAAGACTGTCACAAATACGAGGTGCCCGGTAGATTGAAGGATTTTTGGAATTAACCTCGTCACATATTGAAACGCAGTTAAATAAAAGACACCAAACGTTAACCCATGTAAAAATTGAAGGCCAACGATGTAAGCTGGATGGTCAATTGCTGCAAACAAGAACCACCGAATACTGTATAAGAGACCAGCAGCTATGATGAAAATAAGCGGATGGAATTTCCGAAACCAAAGACCTGCAAAGGCAAAGACAAGCGCTTCACTAGCAACACCGACGAACCAAGATATCCCGATTAGTCGCTCACTACCACCTAACTGACTTATATATATACCGATAAAGCTATCATTTGCTCGGTGGGTTATCGTTATCAACATAACGAGCAAGAGAAAGATAGTGAATGGACGATTTTTAAATAACTGGTTGACATCACTTAATTGAAGCTTGTTCGTACTAACTTTCACATCTGTAAGGTTAAAACAGACAATGAGTGC
This sequence comes from Aquibacillus salsiterrae, assembly GCF_028416595.1. GTDB lineage: Bacteria > Bacillota > Bacilli > Bacillales > Amphibacillaceae > Aquibacillus_A > Aquibacillus_A salsiterrae. Next base: position 98,998 of record NZ_JAMQKC010000005.1, read on the forward strand.
AAGTATGCCTAAGGCAAGGTATGGCCAGAACAGGAAGTCTACCCCGATTGCCGACAAAATCTCCCCGACAACTAAAGACGATGTGGCGAAACCGATTGACCCCCACATTCGAATCGTCCCAAATGAAATACCTAATTCATCTGCTCTTCGTTGCGAAAGACTATCACCTAAAGCACCGATTGGAGCTACAAAAAAATAAAACAGTGCCCCAAATACCAATAGTAAGGGCAATGTACTCATATGTAAGAAAATAGCACTAGTGATAAGTAAGCCAATCACACAAATGATTAAAATCTTCTTAACGGTTTGGTACTTGTCACTCATGTAGCCCCAGGTTGGCTGTGAGATTATTGATGCAAGTGGACCAATTGCAAGCACCCATCCTATTTCCGTACCTGTTAAACCTCTATTCTGTAATAACAATGGTAAAAAACTAACAATAATTGTGTTGGCACCGTGGAAACTAAACAAGAGCATTTTCAACGGCACAATTGATTCGTTGTTTGACACAGAAGCCCTCTCCCCCATTTTTAACTTATCTTCATATTATACGACTTCACATAAAAGAACAAAAAAGAGGAGGCACAGAGTAGACGTCGCTTATTTTACATAATATCCAGAGCAGCCGATCCTTATATCCTTACGGGTAAGCCAAATAAATTGTAAGCCGGACTATTTTATTTATACATCAATTTTTTTTGATTAATAGTTGCCAACCCGTATTCCTTGTAGTACAATTAAATCAAATATTTTTGATGTAAGGATATGATCTATTAATGAAGGAATTTACTATCATTGACCAGACACCAACTACCCCTTCAAAGGCATTTGCCATCTATGAAAAGAAATTTAAAGCTCTAGCTGATAAGAAACGGTTAGAAATTATGAATATTGTTTGTCAACGAGGTTCTGTCTGCGTATGTGATTTAACCGAAATCATTGACATGTCTCAGTCCAAGTTGTCGTATCACTTAAAGATATTATTTGATGCGAAGCTATTGATCAAAGAAAATCGTGGGACATGGAGCTACTACCAGCTGAATGAAAGAGAAGTAAATCATTTATTATCTGAAGAGCTATGTTGTTTATTTCGACCTTCGGGGAGATAACTTCCCACCTTTTGGATTTAACTTACTTAATTAATCAAAATTATTTGATTTAAGGAGGTGACAAAATGTTTAATTTTTTCATAAAGATCGTCAAGAGAGACAATGATTCTGACACTTGCTGCAATAATATCATTAAGGAGGAGTCCGATAAAGAAAGTGTATGCTGTGACGAAAATACACGCTGTTGCTAACACCAATAAAGGTCTATCCAAGCTTTGATCACTGTAAAAAAAGGCTGAGAAAACAAGATATAGTTTGCATGATTCTATAGCGAATCATTTCCACTTCTGTAGAGCCTCCACGGAACGATGAACGCTCGTAGAGGCCCACAGATGCATGCCCATTGAAAAAGCGTGGTTAATTCAATTAATCCATACACACAAGGTTCTCTAAAACACATTTTGTCCACGCCCGGGATTAACAGGCACTTCATCTTTACCCTGTTTTAAAGCAGGGTGACCTGTATCTTGTTCGTTTCCATCCAAAGGCATTGCCAAGACATCCATCATACTTACATATAAAATCATTGGAACGATAAGAAAACTAACGACGAATTTCTTCAACCTAAACCACCTCTTATAAAGGATCCTCTCTTTTACTATGTACGAAAAATGGCAGGTTATTCTCAAGGCTTTGAAACAGTTGTTAATTGGAAAGCAGGCCTAATTTCACCAATTTTCTCTTGACGAGCATTTAGCACTGGAGCGTAGTGATAATCATTAAGTTTGCTTCGTGTGTCCACGTTACCAATCTGAAGCTGTTCGATGATTTCCATAGCAGCTACGTTTGTTGCACGCTCATTTCCATCCTCAACCTTTAATGCAGCACCAATCCCTGTTTCCCGGTCGCCAAAACAATAGATCCCTTCCGCCCCGACTTTAGCAACAATTCTCCCTTTAAATACCTTCATTAAGTCTGTATCAAATCGATCGGTGCCGGCAACCATTTCTGGATAGGTTACCATCGCATCCGCTATGGTGTTTAATGCCTCTTTTCTACCTGAGGAACCTCCGGGCCATGCGGTTGGCTTTGCAAGTCTTGCAAATGCTGTTGCTAAATGACCTAATGGAAGACGATGGACCGGCACACCACATCCATCGACGGACGTTCGAATTTTTGCCCGTTGATAACTACTAACATCGGCAATGACGTCAATAATATGTTGCTGATAAGGATGGTCAACATCCCGGTAGTTGGTTAGTTCATACCCAAACTTTAGTGCGCCTGCCAACATTCCAGAGTGCTTACCAGAGCAATTACTATAAAGGGAAGTTAACTCACCACCGCTCCGAAGTAACTGTTCATAGCTTTTCATATCCCTTGGTATATGTGTCCCACATTGGAGATGTTCCTCCGTTAAGCCTATTTTATTAAGTACCTGTTCAACCATCTCGCGGTGAATCGCTTCCCCATTATGACTCGCACAAAACAGGGCAAGTTCCTTTTTCGTCAATTGATATGCGGCCATTGCCCCTGATTCGATTACTGGAATTGCTTGAAATGGCTTCATCGATGAACGGGCAAATGTTAGACGATTTGAATCTCCATAGTAATGAAGAAGGTCGCCATTCGTATTGCAAACTGCTACGTGAACTTGATGACTACTTTCAAGTAACTCCCCGCGATATACTTCAATACCACTCAAATCAACCTACTCCCCTTTCTTACAAAAATAGCAACATCCCGGTCGTGTCAAATGTTAAGCGTGGTGCAATATCAAGGAAATAAATACGCCGATTGCGGTAATAAACCCAACACTTGGACCACCCTCTTTATATGCTTCTGGCATCATCGTGGATGCAACCATGGAAATAATGGCACCTCCAACAAACGCACTCATCATCGCCTTTACCGTATCTGAAGCTGATTCCAATAATACTCCCATCCAAGAACTTATGCTAGAAAAAAAGACAACTAATACCCAAAGAAAAATAATTTTCTTTTTCGAATAACCATTTTTTTGCATACCTACTGTACTAGATATCCCCTCAGGAATGTTACTAATAAAAATTGAGATAACAAGTGCTAAACTAACCTTTCCACCACCAATTAAACTCATGCCAATCATTGCCGACTCTGGCAAAGTATCCATGATTGTACCAATAAATATTCCTAATCCTGAATTTGACTTCCCTTCTGAAGAGGTTTGTTTCCGATCAGACTCCTTCCGTTGATGGCCCCCACCATTGGAAACAAGGATATCTAATATTGTAAAGACTAGTGCCCCACCCAAAAAGCCAATAGCAATTTGAACGAAACCACTTATCTCAACTGCTTCACCCAACAATTCATACGCAGTCGCACCAATAAGTGCTCCTGTACCAAGCGCCGCAATAAATCCGATGATGCGATTTGGTATAGAAAACAGTAAAACGACTAAAGCACCTGCAAGGGTTGCTGATGCTGCGATTGTACCCCACATGATTGCATTCCACATCGCTCTTAGCTGCCTCCTTATCTAAACGGTTAGTTTTAAGATTCCTCAAAAGGGCAGAATATTATACTGTCAGGTATTACTAATGGGATCTCCCGTCTTGGTTAGCCTAAGCAAGATTAAGTAAAAGGCATGAAATAGTGTGAACTATTTCATGCCTTTTTTCTTTTTGAAAGATAAGAAAGTATAAAAAGATCCAAAAGCTGTCTCGCTCCGGGCGCTTTGCTTATTTAATTGATTTGATCCAAAACAGCTTTTACCAATGGATGATTAGCGGCTAAACCTGATACTTCCTCCAGAGTTGCTTGATAGCCTTGTTCAGCAACCTTTTGCTGTAATAAAACTGCTTCCTCATCAGCTTCATTTTGATAAACTAAAGTAGCAGCTATCGCTTTGACTAACGAACGTGGAGTTTCATTAAACAACTCAACATATAGACTAGCAGGGCGAATGAGTCGGTCATTTGGCCCTAACTTACGGATCGGTCCGCGTCCCACACGTGTCACTTCATCAGAAATATATGGATTTGAAAATCTTGTCACAATTTTATCGATGTATGCTAGATGCTCCTCCTTATTAAACTGATAAAGCTCGATTAACACCTTGCCCGATTCTCGTAATGCACCAGCGACAATCGAAGCAACCTCTTGTTCGTCTATCGCCTCTTTTATCGTGTCATACCCTAAAGCTTTTCCAACATAGGCACAAACAGCATGACCAGTATTAACTGTGAATAATTTGCGCTCGATAAATGGCAACAAATCTGGTACATAGGTGACACCTTCTACCGGTGGCTTTTCACCTTTTATATCTTTTTCTTCCACCACCCATTCAAAATAAGGCTCTACTGATACCGTTAGTAATTCTCGATTTGTTTGGTTAGGTACAATTCGGTCAACAGCTGCATTTGGAAAACTAATTAACGCCAAAAAGGCCTCTTTATCACTCGAACCTATTTTTTCAGCAACCTTTTCTTTCAATAATGATGAGCCACCAATCATATTTTCACATGCAATCACAACTAGTGGTTGTTTGTTCTCTTTTAACCTCTCTGTTAACCCTGCCGCCAATGTCTCTGCGATCATTGGTAAAATTGATGGACCTACGGCAGTTGTAACGATATCTGCTTTGGCAATTTGCTGGATTATTTCTTCACGCTGGGTAGAGCTATTGTAGCCAGAAATATTCTCGACAATTTGTTCAGCTTTTTCTTCAGCAGCTAGAACAACCTTATATTTCTTCTTCTGATTGATTGCGTCAATTACAGTTTGATTCACGTCTACAAAAGCGGTATGATACCCAGATTGATAAAGTAAGGAGCCAATAAACCCACGGCCAATATTTCCCGCTCCGAAATGTACGGCTAACATTTAGTTCACCTCATTAAAAATGGATAAAATCTCATCTTTTGATTGTGCTTGGACGAGCTTCTCAATATTTGCTTCCTCTGAACAAACAATAGCAATTTTAGATAGTATCTCTAAATGTTCATTTCCTTTTCCGGCAATTCCGATCAAAATTTTAACCGTATTGCCATTAAAATCAACACCCTCAGGGGTAATAACAACAGATAACCCGGTTTCCTTTACTGCCTGCTTTGCATCTTCTGTGCCGTGCGGGATTGCGACATTATTACCAATATACGTTGATGTAACTTTTTCTCTTTCTAACATTTTATCTACATAAGTTGGCTCGACGTATCCATTATCAACAAGAATCCCGCCCGTACAACGAATTGCTTCCTCCTTGTTATCTAATGCTGCATGTAAGACGATGTTTTCTTTTGCTAAAATTTGCTTTGTCATAGTTGATCACTCCTAATAGATATCTTTTTATTAATAAATTCATTAAGTTCGCCGGATAAAAACTGACTAATTTTCGTTTCATCCTTTGACCCAAAAATGGTCGTACTTAGTTGATCTTTAATCATCAAACCACTAATGAAGCTTAATATTTCAAGGCTAGCTTCCGACGTTTCAAGTGGTGCAAGCATCAATAAAATTGTTTCCACCTGCATCTCGTTCCCGTCCATCCCAGTGACAGTAAAGGCCTTTGGTAACGTGGCTACGGTAAAACTCACCCGCCGGGCCGTTTCACTACGGGTATGGTATAGAACAAGCGAGGTATTCGGAATACCGACTCCACCAAGCTTTTCCCTTGCCAAAATAGCTTGTATGACAGTTGCTGCCGAATTTAGCGTTTGATCTTTTTCAAGCGCTAAGCACACCTGTTCTAGTGCTTCTGCCATTGATTCTGCTTCCTTTATGACCTGTACTTGAAAATGAAGCAATAACTCCAACGTAACCTTAGAATACTCTTGCATCAGTTGCAGGCGGGAAATAACCGCTTCCTCTCCTACCCGGTTTTCACCGATCGATTTATCGCGTTTATTTTTTTCTGGTCGATGCCTGATTTTCATTAAGCGAAGATGCTTTTTAATTTTCTCTACTTCTGGGTTCGTTAACATTGGCGATGCAAGTACGTACTTCACGTCAACATCCTTTAACGCAACAGTCGAAACGATTAAATCGTAATTAGCTAAATCGATCGTATTCATTTCAAACAAGGACCTATTATCGACATGTTTTATTTCAGGAATCTGTTGCAAAAGCCTTGATGCAAGTATCTTAGAAGTCCCAATTCCACTAGAACATATGACTAATGCTCTGATGTCTGTTTCAGAGTCTTGCCGTAATATGCTTGAGGCAAAATGTAAAACAAGATAACCAATTTCTTCATCTGGAAATTTCGTCTCAGGAAAAACCTTTTTGACTCCATCCTCCACCAACGAAAATAATCCCTGGTAATCTTCTTTTATTTCCTTTAACAGAGGATTTTTGATGCTCATTCCTTGTTGAAGTCTGTAGATGGTAGGCTTTAGATGGGCGACTAAATCGTTCAACAATGCCGGATGGTCATCGAGCTCTTCACTGATATTTGCTCCGACATGACTAATTAATTCTTTTGCCTTATATGCTACATTTAGTGATGACTCTTCAAGCAGATAGTCATGGTCGTAACGAAGCTTCGCCCCCATTAAATGCATCGTAATATAACCTATTTCATCATCCGGGATTTTCATTTGCAACGCTTGTTCTAAGTTATAAATAAGCTCTCGAGCAATGTCATATTCTTTCGTTTCTTGTAAATCATGCAAATAGTTTGGGTCAAATTGAATGTTTTCTCCTTTGTTCAGACGTTCAATTGCAAGTGCGAGATGAACAACTAAACCGATATGGGAGCTATCTGCAAGCTCATACGGCAATTTCTTACTAACTTTCTCAACGCTTTTCTCGATAATGATTAACCTGTTTCGGTCAACAATACCCAAGAGTCTGTTAGAAATTGTGTCGAGCTGTTGTTTTGATTTTTTCTCAATATTTTCTTTTAATAGGTGGATAAAATCGTATTCGTCCATATGTTGGGAGATTAAATAGCTCAATGCTGCACGTTTATTTTTTTCTTTACCAACGACTTTAACACCATAGCCACGTTTTCGAACTAATTCTAAGTCAAATTCAGAAAACTGCTCTTCCATTCTATCTAAATCATTACTTACCGTTGCGATTGTCACTTGCAGTTCGTTGGCAAGCGTAAATAACTTCATTGGCTCATTGCTTTCGAGTAAAGTAGAAACGATGATTGCTTGTCGCTCTTCGGGTGTATAGTCTGTATGTTCTACGGTAAAAAGGGCTAATTCGAGTTGATGCTTTTGTTCCTCATCACCTATTAACTGGATACCAACACCAGATTTTTTGTTTAAACCAAGTTGATATTTCGCCAATATATCCTCGACACTTTTTAAATCACGGTGGACGGTTCTTGTACTTACCTCAAGACTATCAGCAATTTCTTTAATGGTTACCTCTTCCTTACTTTCTAAAAGAAATTCGATAATCTTTCGTTCTCGACCTGATATATACACGTTACACCTCCCAACCGAATCCATGTTAACTTTTTCATTAGTGACAAAATCTATGCTATACCATGATAATAAACCCTTAACCAATAGATAAACAATCGATTCTATTACTAAATCCGTCACAACCATTGTTGCCATCATTTAATAAGTCCGACAAACAGGCATAAGAAAAGCGCAGGGCGCCTTGTCACCCCCGACAAGCATAAGCAGAAAATCTATGTGTCGCTCTTTGACACAAAGATTTTCTGCTTAAGACCTCGAGGGGGTAGGCGCCCGGAGCTAGACAGTTCTTGCATTTTTTATACTTTCTTATCTTTTAAGATAAGACGTGGCGTTCTTTGCCACAGAAGGGATTGATTTATGACCCGAGGGGCTAGGAAGCAAGTAGGTAGTTTTGCCACCCATGCTTTTTGTATATAATGGACGTTAACTTGTTAGGGTTGATTTGCGCTCCAGGCAGTCTCTTTCCGCGGGGTGGGCGGTGAGCCTCCTCGACAAATTTTATTAATTTGAACTCTATTCTGTCGATGATTGGGGACTTCATCGACACTTTTTATTAATCTGAACTCTATTCTGTCGATGATTGGGGGCTTCATCGACAGATTTTATTAATCTGAACTCTATTCTGTCGATGATTGGGGGCTTCATCGACAGATTTTATTAATCTGAACTCTATTCTGTCGATAATCAGGTCAATCATCAACAGATTTTATTAATCTGAACTCTATTCTGCGATAATCAGGTCAATCATCGACAGATTTTATTAATCTGAACTCTATTCTGTCGATAATCAGGTCAATCATCGATACTTTTAGCTCCAGTTGAAGGTTTCGTATTTACGATTTTAAACGATTAACTAATTCTTCGTATTTAGGACTACCCAGGAAATTGTCTACGGAAATATGCTCAGCATTCGGTAACTTTGCTTTCGCACGGTCTGTTAAATCTTTATGTGTAATGACTAAATCCGCATCATTTGGTAGCTGATTGATTGCTGTATTAATTACTTCAATATCAATTCCTGCCTTTTTAAATTTATCCCGTAATAAAGATGCCCCCATCGCGCTTGATCCCATACCAGCATCACAGGCAAACACAACTTTATTTACCTCATCAGCAGGAACTTGATTAACTTCTTCTGTCTTTTTGTTTAAGTTGTCTGAAACAGAACTCTTCTTGCCTTTTAACGATTCCATTTTACTAGTTGCTTCAGACAGATTTTCTTCCTCATCTTGAGATTTTGACGTTTTCAAAATTAAAGATGCAATTAAGAATGAAACAGCTGTTGCCACAAGAACACCTAATAATACGCCAACATAATTACCTTTTGGAGTCATTGCAAGTAAAGCAAAAATACTTCCAGGTGATGGAGTCGCCACTAATCCCGTGTTAAAAATTGAGAAGGTGAATACACCACTCACACCGCCACCAATTGCAGCTAGAATAAGCATTGGCTTCATTAGGATGTAAGGGAAATAAATTTCATGAATACCACCTAAAAAGTGAATAATAGCTGCACCTGGCGCAGAACTCTTTGACATGCCTTTTCCAAATAACATAAATGCTAACAAGATACCAAGTCCTGGTCCAGGGTTAGTTTCAATTAGGAAAAGAATTGACTTACCCGTTTCTGAAGCCTGTTCTACTCCAAGTGGACTGAAGATACCATGATTTATCGCATTGTTTAAAAATAAAACCTTTGCTGGTTCAACGATAATACTTGCTAACGGAAGGAGTCCAGCATTTACAATCGCTTCTACTCCTGATGCTAAAACATTGTTTAAACCCGCAACAATTGGGCCAATAATTTTATATGCAACTAATGCTAAACCACCTGCTAAAATCCCTGCAGAGAAGTTATTGTAAAGCATTTCAAAGCCCTGACGAACACGATGTTGGAATACACCATCCAATTTTTTAATTAAATAACCACCAAGCGGTCCCATCATCATAGCACCTAGGAACATCGGTATGTCGGTTCCTACAATTACACCCATAGTTACAGTTGCACCAACGACACCACCACGGATGTCATACACTAATCGACCCCCGGTAAAACCAATAAGAAGTGGTAATAAATAAGTGATCATTGGGCCAACTAGTTCAGCAAAACCTTCATTCGGGATCCACCCTGTTGGAATAAATAATGCTGTTATCAAACCCCAAGCAATAAAAGCAGCGATGTTTGGCATAATCATGCCACTGAGATAGCTACCGAAATGTTGTATCTTTGCACGTAATCCAGTTTGAGCCATTTGAATTACTCCTTTCAAAAATGTAATTGAAATAATTTATATAATTCCTTGACTACATCATAAAGCGGTTACAGGATTGATTCAATGTTTAGTAAAAGTGCTTTTGTCAATAGTATTAGTGACATGTTTTTATTTTCAATAATTAATTGTCAAAGACTATCCATATTATTACTGTAAAAGGGCGATTTGATTTATACTAGGATGGGCGATAAGTAGGAGGTTAAAAAATGGATAAGTATAAAACAATCATGGACTTACAACAAGCCATGGACAACGAAGAAATAACAGCCAAGGAATTATCAATGTATTATTTACAAAGAATCGCGAACTATGACAAAAGCGGGCCAATCATTAACTCTGTCATAGAAATAAACCCTGAAGCACTTCACATTGCTGAAGCATTAGATATGGAGCGAAAGCGGATTGGCAAACGAGGACCACTTCACGGCATTCCAATATTAATAAAAGATAATATTGATACTGCGGATAAAATGCATACGAGCGCAGGTTCATTGGCGTTAGCAAACCACTATGCAACAAAGGATTCGTTTGTAGTAAAAAAACTACGCGAAGCTGGTGCTGTAATTTTGGGCAAAACGAATTTAACTGAATGGGCAAATTTTATGACAGAAGGGATGCCTAACGGTTATAGCTCGAGAGGTGGACAGGTGTTAAATCCATACGGACCAGGTGTATTCGATGTTGGTGGGTCAAGTTCTGGCTCGTCAGCAGCAGTTGCGTCAGACTTTGCGACTGGGGCAATAGGTACCGAAACAAGTGGTTCTATCCTAAGTCCTGCGAGTAGCAACTCACTGGTCGGGATTAAGCCAACCGTTGGATTAATTAGTAGGACTGGTATTATTCCTATTTCGAATAGTCAAGATACCGCTGGTCCTATTACAACGAATGTTACCGATGCGGCTATCCTGCTCGGGGCTTTAACAGGGGTTGATAACGAAGACTCTGCAACTAACCTTAGCATTGGCACTAGCTTAACCGATTACACGATGTATTTAAATAAACAGCGGCTTTCCGATGTGAGAATCGGAATCGATAAAAGCTATTTTGCAGAGCTTTCGGCTGATGAGCAGCTTGTCGTAAACCAGGCAATTTCTGATTTACAAGCACATGGGGCAACGATTATTGATACGATCACAGTTGGTGAGGAGCCTGCTGATTTTAACGTCCTTTTCCATGAGTTTAAAAGCGGGGTTAACGCCTATCTAGCAGGAGCAAGTGACATCGAGGTCCGGTCTTTACGTGACGTGATTGCCTACAATAAGCTACATCCTGCACAGGCGTTACGATATGGGCAAGTCTTGTTAGAGGAATCCGATCAAAAAAGTGGAACATTAACAGAGCCTGAATACATTTTCGCACGGCTTGAAGACATTAAAAAGTGTCAAGCAGAGGGCATTGACTTCGTAATGAAGCAACATCAGTTAGACGCGTTACTGTTTGCTAACAACTACGGCGCAGGCATTGCTGCAAAAGCCGGCTATCCTTCGATCACAGTGCCCGCTGGTTATACAGAGGCAGGACTTCCTGTTGGTATTACTTTTACAGGAACTGCATTTACGGAACCAATACTTATTGAGCTTGCCTATAGTTATGAGCAAGCAACAAACCATAGGGAAGAACCAAATTTTAAGCAATAAGAATCTACTTAGGTTACTGGTAATCACCTAAAGCAGGAAAACAGTCAGAACCGATCATTGGGTTCCTGACTGTTTTTATATCGAACACTTGTATAGCTTCCCTTTATTTTCTCTCTTATTAGAAATGTATCATATAAATAGAGATAGTCGCCATGACCTTGTTAGATTTTTTACCAAGAATTGTTGTACTTAACTAACCTTTTAACAAGACATAGTTCTCCGTACTAACTTTAATATTATTAACTCGTTTGTTTAAACAATTCTTTTTCACCCCACTTACCAAAACGATAATAGCCAAAAGCGAATGAACTACTAATGACAAAGCTTGTTCCCATTCCTAAGGCAATTCCTTTACTACCGAACCAGTCTGAGAACAAATAAGTGAGCGGATACCTTAGCACCCAAAAAGAAATGATGTTTAACACAAGCACTTGATACATCGCACCGGACGCACGGACTACACCATTTAAGATAAAATTTAGTCCTAAAAATGGGTAAAAGAACGCAACAATCATTAAATACTCCGCACCAAATTGAATAGCCTCTCTATCATCAATGAATAACTGAACACCAAACTCGGCAAAGAAGAAGATAAGTAAAGCTAAGAAAAGCATGACTACAAGATTATAGAGTGCACCGTACCAAGATATTTTCTTCACTCTGTCCCATTTTCCGACCCCGATATTTTGCCCTGCCATACTATTTACTGTAGTTCCAAGCGCTTGAGCCGGAAGCATAAATAAACTGTCAAGACGTTGAGCAGCACTGAACCCAGCCACAACACTTTCTCCATGCGAGGTTACGACACTCATAATCGCAGCAGAACCAACAGAGATGACGGACATCTGCAGCCCCGAAGGAATTCCTAGATAAAGAATCAGTTTCATTTCCTCCCACTCTGGTATGAATGGGGTTGAAAAAGGAATAAGCTGTTTTTTTAAGACGTATATAATTCCATAGATAAACGCTGCTCCTTGTGAAATAATCGTTGAGAATGCAGCACCGTTTACTCCTAGGTTAAAAACGGAAATAAAGACGGGATCTAGAATGACATTTAAAACAACAGCAATTGTTACAATAGTTAATGGCGTCCGACTATCACCAACTGCGCGTAACACGGTTCCGATAAAGTTATATCCTAGCAAAAAGAAAATGCCAGAAGCATTAATTTTTAAATAAGCTTCGGCTGCTGCCATCATCGATGTTGGAGTACCAAGCAATGTTAAGATTGGACCAGCAAGCAAAAAGCCAATAATACCGAGGACCAGTGCCATTACAAACAACGTCACTACGAAGGCATTTAAATAACGGACAAGGCCTGCTTCATCCTTTTGCCCCTTTTTTTGTGATAACACGGTTAACGTTGTGTTATTAATCCCAATAATGAAAGATAAAATAGTGAAGATGACAGTGGAAGAGACAGCAACTGCTCCGAGTGCATTTGCTCCTAACAAATTACCAACCCATAGACTGTCCGTAAATTGGTAGGATACCTGGAGCAATTGGGTCAACAAGATTGGAGTTGAAAAAGCAAAGATTTGCTGCAGTATATTTCCACTCGTAAAATCGTGCTGTTTTTTCATCAACAAAACTCCCTTAACCTAGCATTCCTTTCCCCATTCTATCACTTAAGAGAAAGGCGATATATTAATCCGACTCGGAAGGAAGCTATTTCGGATGAACGAGCGCAATATCTATGATTATTGGAATATATGGCTTATCTGGGCATACTATTTTATAAGATTTGAACGAAAGGAATTGTGAGACATGCCATTAATCAAGTACCGTTTTATTTCCATTATTTTAGGCATTGTTAGTTTATTGTTTATTTCGTTCTTTTTACAGGCACAAATGAACATCCCAATCTACATTGCTATCCCTCTAGTCGCAACCGCCTTCTTTGTTGCAAGTAAAAGAACAACAAACAGACCTGGCGGAGATGCTAGTGGTTTCTCTCATACAAATGGACAGTCCGATGAGGTTGATTCAGAATAGTAGATTACTAACAAAACTAGACAATTTCCGCCATCATTCCCCAAATCCATCACGAATTGCACGATAGACGGAATATTCCCCGATTATTTCCCCGGAAATAATACAGCGAATTTCGATTATTTCCCCGGAAATAATACAGCAAATTTCGACTATTTCCCCTACTAATTTACATCACTTCCCAAGATAAATGGCATTAAATCTATTTGCCATCTCGATGTCTAAGTCCGTTATCCCCTTTGCCCGCCATGAAGATAGTTTTACAGTAACTCTTTTGTATTCAATTGTAATAAAGGGATGGTGATTCATCTCTTCTGCATACTTTGCAATTTCTTGGACAAAATTGACCCCAGTCAAATATTCCTTAAACCGATAGTTTCCTTCTATCCACTTGTTATCGACCCGTTTCCAATTGACTAAGTTAGCTAATTCCTCACTAATTCGTTGATTAGATAATCACTCCAACCCAAGATTCCTCCTTTTTCCTTATCTAATGTTAACACTAAACCGATGTGTCCCGTTTGTCCATTCACAAATTTGTTGAAATTTCATATAATTTATTGTTTGCGCAAGCGAAAAAACGGTAATACTTACAATATCAATTTATGAATAAATCTGTTTAGATATATCTATTTCAATTAAAAAAGGAGGGGTATTTAATGGCCTACTTACGACAAGCGGTTGAGCGTCAAAAGGAATGGTTAATTAACCAATTGATTCAAGACCAAGCCACTTCAAATACTAAGGACGAACTAGGTAATAAAACATTAAACGAGTTACTCGACGAATATGACCAATTTCTCATTACCAACAAACGAAGCAAAAATAACACATTACGATTCACCAGATCGATCAGCATAAATGCGAAAAAAGAAGCCTAAACTACGATTTAGAAAAGCGCAAGTCGCGCCTTCGAAACAAGAAAACCACTTGTTTTTGCGATGTCTATTCTTAGAAGTGTTCCTTGGTGCCCACCCCGACAAGCTTAAGCAGAAAAAAGACGACTTCATTCAACTATTTGAATGAAGTCGTCTTTTTTGTAAGGTAAGAAAGTAAAAAAGTCCAAGCGTGGATGACATCCAGCGACAGCCACGTCCAGCTTCATAAAATCAAAAAATGCGTTGCTGTAACCGGAAGCAGACGACTTTTTCTTCTGTCATTGCCTCGATGGCTGTACGAACACCTTCCCTCCCAAGTCCAGAGCCTTTTACACCACCGAATGGCATGGCGTCAATCCGATAATCACTGCTATCATTAACCATTACACCGCCTACGTGCAAGTGTTGGATGGCAAAATGGGCATAATTAATATTTGAAGTAAAGATCCCAGCTTGCAAGCCATAGTTAACGGCATTTGACTTTTGCACGGCCTCAAATATATCTTCAACTGGATAAAGGAGAACGACAGGGCCAAATACTTCCTCATAGGCAATTTTAGCTGTTGCCGGAACATCTGTTAGCACTGTAGGGGCATAAAACGCGCCATCCCTAGTTCCACCTGCTTGAATAACAGCTCCACTGTCAACAGCTTCATTGACCCAATCATCGATACGTTTTGCTTCCTTAACATCAATTAATGGGCCAACATCCGTTAATTCGTTTAATTTTTCCCCAACTCTTAATTCTTCTGTTCGTTCGACAAACGCTTGTAAAAATTGCTCGTAAATCCCTTTTTGAATATATACCCGCTGTACACCAATACAGTTTTGACCAACAGCTGAGAATGCACCTGACACACAGGCTTTGACCGCATCATGTAAATCCGCATCATCTAACACAATGACTGGGGAATTAGAGCCTAACTCCATATTGATTTTTTTAATACCGGCTTGATCAGCAATTCGCTTTCCGGCATTTAAGCCCCCAGTAAACGAAATCATCTGCACAAGCGGATGGGAAACTAATGGCTCGCCAAGTTCACGTCCTGAGCCAGTTAGAACCGATAATAGGCCTGCTGGTAAGCCAGATTCAACAAATGCTTCTGCTAATAGAAGAGCGGAAAGCGGCGTTACGGAAGCTGGTTTAACAATAATAGCATTACCAGCGGCTATCGCTGGCCCAACTTTATGGGCAACTAAGTTAAGTGGATCATTAAATGGTGTAATTGCACCTACTACACCAACCGGAAAGCGGTAACTATAGCCGACTCGATTCTCACTTCCCTCATTTTGGTCAAAATTAATTGTTTCACCAGTAATCCTTCTTGCTTCCTCGGCACTAATTTGAATCGTTTGAATCGCTCGCTTCACTTCTGCTCGGGCTTCATTAATCGTTTTACTACCTTCTAAAGCAATCGTTTCGGCAAAACGCTCCTTATCCTTTTCGATATAATCGGCTACTCGATTTAAAACACGAATCCGCTCGTGTGTAGACCACGATTTTCCTGAGTGATACGCCTCATTTGCTTTTTCAATTGCAAATAACATATCGCCTTTCGTTGCTTTTGGAACTCTTGCAATTATTTGGTTGTTTTCGGGATTCACTACATCAAATGTTCTTTCTGCATCAATCCATTGACCTGCAAGTAACATTTTTTCATTCTTTACTTGTAGTTGCATCCAATCACGCTCCTTATCTATTCGTTGGGGCGCTTTGTCTTTGATAGTTGATAATATCGATTAGTAGTGAATATCCTGTTTCTATTAGTCCCGCTCCCGCACCGGTTAACATAATCGGTCCTGCTAAGTCACACTCGTAAACGATGGCATTGGTCGCACCGTTAATACTTGCTAACGGGTCATCTGCATCGAGTAATTCTGGCTTCACAGTCGCTTTCACCTGTCCATTTTCTTTCGTAATCCGACCGAGCAACTTCCACTTCTTATTGGCACTTTTGGCTTCTTCTATTTTTTCAACTGTCATATTGGTGATACCCTCACAATAAATGTCGTCTGAGGCTATTTTAGTATCCATTAAATAGTTTGCTAGAATGGCTGTTTTATATCTAGCATCATAGCCTTCCACGTCACTGGTTGGGTCTGCTTCTGCATAGCCTAACTCTTGAGCTTTTTGCAGGGCCTCCTCATATGACTTCCCTTTTTCCATTTCAGTTAGGATATAATTGGTTGTTCCATTTAAAATCCCCTTAATTTCTGTAATATCATTTCCGGCAAGAGATGTTACCGGCATTCTTAAAGCAGGAGTCCCACTCATCACAGTTCCTTCAAAGCCCCAAAACACATTATTTCTTTCTGCTAGACTAGCAAGTTCACGGTAGGAAAGGGCTACAGGTCCCTTATTCGTCGTTACAACACTTTTCCCGTGTTCAAATGCTGTTCGAATATGGTCAATTGCTGGTTGACCTGTTTTCACATCGGTAAAAGTCACTTCGACGATCATGTCTGCATTCGATTGTTTAATCGTCGTTAAACTATCCCACCCTTTCATTAATCCCGCTTGGTCTGGATAATTTTCGACACTTCCTGTTTCCTTAACGACGTTTAACAATTCATTAATGTCTAATCCTTCTGGGTGGTAGACAGCACCTTTCATAACATCTGATACTGCGACAACAATCGGGTCTAACCCATAGTCATCCTTTAGTTTATTTCTTTGTTCTGCAAATAATTTTGCCAGTGCCTGACCTACTCCACCAAAACCGATAAATGCTATTTTCATCAGCAACGTTCACCTCCAAGAGTTTTAACCTTGCTTAAGCAACCGGTGCGTGCTTGCTGTTAAGAGAGACACCCCAATTGGCAATGCATCCTCATTAATTTGAAAGGTTGATGTGTGCAAGCTACCTGATGTATCGCCGTTTGATGCACATCCAAGGAAAAACATCGCCCCTTTGACTTGTTTCGTTATATGGCCAAAATCCTCTCCGCCCATTCCATATGGCTCCTCATAAATCGGCATATTCGGATAAATGGACGTGGCAATTTCGCGAAAAATATCAATAACCTCCTCGTCATTATCTAGTGCAGGCTCTCCGTGTTCAATCGATAGCTGGTATTTTCCTCCCATCGATTCAGTAACTTTAGCGATTGATTCGAGCTCTTCGATTAAGCGACGTCTCATTACGTCAGTATAAGAGCGCATCGTACCTTTGATTGTTACGCTTTTTGGAATCACGTTAGCCGTATGGCCGGCATGAATTTCACCAACACTAATCGTACCAACGTCAAGCGGATTGATTTTTCTACTAATTACACTGTACAAACCTTGTAATACGTATGACGTAATCCAAATTGGGTCTGTACCTTGATGCGGGTAGCCACCGTGTCCCCCAGTACCGATAATTTCCAGCTCGAAATTATCAATATTTGCCATGCTAGGGCCTTTATTAATTTGTAATTCTCCTGTATTACGCCATGGACATACATGCAAAGCGATGGCTGCATCTAAATCATTAATTGCTCCAGAGCGCAGTAAATAGGGTGCGCCAGTGAGCCCGTGTTCGTCAGCAGCCTCTTCGGCAGGCTGAAAAATCAACTTAACCGTACCATTAACCTTGCCTTGTCGATAATCTTCAGCTAATAGCTTTGCGACACCAAGCACCATCGTAATATGGGCGTCATGTCCACAAGCATGCATGACACCAGGATGTTCTGATTGATATTCAACACCTGTTTGTTCTTGGATTGGTAGTGCATCCATATCGGCACGAACGCCAATGACTGGCCCCTCACCACCTGAAAGAGTTGCAACAATCCCATAACCCGCTACACCTGTCTGTATAGCAAAAACTTCTTCTTGCTCTAACACATTGATAATAAATTCACTCGTTTTCCTTTCTTCAAAGCTAAGCTCAGGAAAACGGTGGAGGTGACGGCGCCAATCAATTAATTGGGCCTTAATAAATTCCGCCCGTTTCGTGATTTCCCAATTTCCTGTTTGCACCTTTCTCCCTCCCCTCTAATCGCATCTGCTTTTCTTTGTCTAGCTTCTGCGCCTAACCCCTCGAGGTCTTAAGTGAAGCATCTTTGTGGCAAAGTACACCACATAGATGCTTCACTTAAGCTTTTCGGGGCTTGACAGTCGCCTCCGCTTTTCTTTGTCTAGCTTCTGCGCCTAGCCCATCTGCTTTTCTATCCTTCCAATGATTTAAATGCTTGGTCTAGGTCGGCGATTAAGTCTTCGATGTCTTCGATTCCGGCGCTGTAGCGGATTAAGCCTTCTGGAATTCCCATCGCCGCTCGTTCTTCTGGTGTACATTCAACGTGACTTGTTGTTCGTGATGGACCTACAACGGTTTCGACAGACCCTAAGTTAGCTGCTTTATTTGCATATTGTAGCTTTGGCAATAGATGACGCAGGGTGTCTACCCCACCTTTTACTGCAAAACTGAGCATGCCGCCAAAATTCTTCATTTGTTTTTTCGCAATGTCATGACCGGGATGGTCCTCTAACCCTGGATAGAAAACAGATTCGACAACATCCTGCTTTTGCAGGAATTTAGCAATTTCCATCGCATTCTCTGACTGCTTATCAATTCTAAGCTTTAACGTCTTCATCCCGCGCAATAATAAATATGCTGCCATCGGATCAAGTGTTGCCCCGTTAATTTCACGATAGTGATAAATTTTATCGACAAGCTCTTTACTACCACACACTGAACCGCCAAGCGCATCTGCATGGCCACCTAGAAACTTTGTTGCACTGTGGATAACCAGGTCTGCACCTAATTGTAATGGATTTTGATTAATTGGAGTTGCAAAGGTGTTATCCACAATTACAATGGCACCTGCTTTTTTACCCGCTTTCGCCATTCGTTCGATGTCCGTAATTTTAACAGTCGGATTCGTTGGGCTTTCTAAATAAAGCACTTTACACCCTTTGGCAACTTCCTTTTCAATTGCTTCATGGTCACCTGTATCACAAAGCTCTACATCGATATTTTGCTTCGGTAAAAATTCAGTAAATATTTTATTCGTCCCGCCGTATGTGTCTTTAATGGATACAACTCTATCGCCTGGAAAAAGAAAAGTACCAAGTGTGTTACTAATGGCAGCCATTCCTGTTGAAAAGCTAGTTGCTGCTTCTGCACCTTCTAGTATTCTTATTTTTTCTTCAAACGCTTGAACAGTAGGGTTCGTATTCCGACCATAAATATGTCCTGACCTTTTACCAATAGCGACATCATACCACTCATCCATATCATCATACCCAAATGATACACTGTGAACAACAGGTACCTGTGTAGCACCAAACGCTAGTGAATCTTTCTCGCCTGCCCAAATGGCGCGTGTACTCATCTTCGGTTCTCTCATCCTAATTCCTCCTTCAGTTTTATCGGAAATTAGTTTTACATAAGCTTCTATAATAGGGGAGATCTAGCTAATTATTCCCCCATGTTGGTTACGTTGAAAGGGATCTTTAATAATTAAATCTCTCGGAAAATTAGTAAACGCCTCGCAGCCATTTTCTGTTATGCGGAACGATTCGCTTATTTCGATACCATAGTTATCAAACCATAACGCCGGGATTAAATGAAACGTCATGTTAGGTTGTAGGACGGTTTGGTCTCCCATCCGAATGCTTGCGGTATGCTCACCCCAATCCGGTGGGTAGTTTAATCCAACGGAATAACCTAAACGTGCTTCTTTTTGAATCCCATGCTTTTTCAAACTATTGCGAAAGGCCGCTTCTAGATCATTACAAGTGATACCTGGCCTTGCCGTATCTAACACTTCATTAAGTCCCTCGACAACAATTGGCGTGATCTCTTGCAATTTTCTTGAAGGTTTTCCAATCGATACTGTCCGCGCTAAAGGAACGTGGTACCGTTTATAACAGCCCGCCAATTCTACAATAACCGCTTCACCTTCCTTAAACTTTCTTTCTGACCACGTTAAATGTGGTGCAGACGAATTTTCACCAGAAGGTAACAGTGGAACGATTGCCGGATAATCACCTCCATAATCCGCGGTACCTGTTACCAGTTGATAATAAATCGCTGCAGCAGCATCACATTCTCTCACACCAGCGTGAATTGTTTCTGTTCCTTTATACATCGCTTGTTCTGCAATCTTGGCCGCTCGCTTCATATAGTCAATCTCTTGGTCTGATTTTACGAGTCGAACATAATTGACAAGCAGGTCTGCATCTTTAAATGTCGCATTTGGTAAACTTTGCTTTAATCGTTCAAATGCTTTTGCAGTAAAATAATAGTTATCCATCTCGACACCGATATATCTATTACCTTGACCGATTTGTTTTAAGATTTCCCCAATAAAGTCCATAGGGTGATACACCGATGACTGGACATAATAATCCGGATAAGGAATGATGTTTTCTTCATAGAGCCATGTCGTTTTCTTCGCACCACTGGCATCTTGATACCGCCCCATCCAAATTGGTTGGTCTTCGTCAATAATGATGATTAACATTTGGTGAACGTAAAATGACCAGGCATCGTATCCCGATAAATAGTTCATGTTTGCAGGGTCCGTTACGAGTAAGACATCAATACCACTTTCAGCCATTCGTTGCTTCGTCTTACTAAGACGATTTTGATATTCGATCATATCAAAGGAAAGCATCTGCCTTCCCCCTTTCCACCTTTAACATTTTTTGATCGCTTGTTACTTCTATCCTATTAAATTTTGTATCTATGTGTAATATCAAAAGTGTATGAACTTTTGTGTAATCGCTTTATACACTTTTTTCGCATTTTTAATTAAATTCCGTTATTTAGGCGTAACATGTAGATAAAACACTTGTTTACTACCGTTTAATCGCAAATATGTAACAAGAGGACAGATTCATCAAAATATTTATGTTCTTACAGGGCTTTACCACGTACTAGGGGGTTATTAAACATAGGAGAATAGAAAAGAAGTTATCTTGGACAGAAAGCTTGTCCCGAATTGAAGCGCGATTAGGACTAAAGGCTCCCAAGTCCCATCAGAAAGCAGTGGACAAAAAGTGACATACACAGTTACGTCGTAGTCTAGGTCGACCACGACTAACATGCAGCTGTCCTTTAATGGATATTTTTTAATTGCCAAAGCCGGACGCTAAGCTCGAGCAAAAACCAATCATCTGAATCAACTAATGATAGCTTGGTTAATGATTCAATATTCCTTAATCGGTGTAACAACGACTGGCGGTGCAGATTAAGCGCACGAGCGGCTTGGCTGACATTCCCTTTAAATTTGTTATAAATTAAAAAGGTATAAATTAGATCGGTTTGTCTTTTTCGATCATACTCGATCAGAGGGTCTAATGTATCGTTGACAATCTGGTCAATTTCAGGCTCCTTAGACAACGCCATTAACAAACGATTAACCTTAGTGTTACTAAAAAAGGTGCGTTCGCCACGCCCATTCTGTTGGACCCCGATTTCCAAGGCAGTTTTTGCTTCCTGGTACCCTTCAAAAAAACGATTGTCGTCACTTTTTGGTGTACTTATTCCCCATGACAAAGTTGTTCCGTCTAGTAATTCACTTAGCCGTCTACTGATTGTGTCGAGAAACTGGTTAGCTGTTTCCATATACGGATGATGATCTGCTTCGACGTAGATAATCACTTGCCCATTATCAAAGGTAGTCATCGTTAGACGTTCTAAAAGTTTTCCGGCATACATAATTTCTTTTTGAATGTAGTAATTGTCACTTTGTAAGGATGAATTGCTCGGTTTATCCTCCTTATCCATCGCGCTCGCTTGATCAGAAGTGACATCGCCTACAATACACACATAATCATGCTCGAGGTCATAACCAAGTAATTTAGCTTTTGATAATGACTGATCATTGACCGGAAGCTCTTGTTTTGCTAAAGTCAGCACAAAATTGTCTTTTAACTTTACTTCCGTTAATTCAATTGCGTTTTCTTTTACGAAATACAGCGCACAGGCTGTTAGTGCATGCTCCAATACATTCATCACAAACCACGTTAATTGGTCCTGATTAGCTGGTTGACAGACAAGGTATCCTTGAACTTTATGATTGTTGAAGATGTTTAGCTGATAGAAGGTTTGTTTATTGAGATGGTACGCTTCCATATGATAATAGATTGGATGCTCACTAAATGAAGGATGACTAGTAGATTGCTGCTTTATCGTTTTTTTTTGCGTAGGATACACTTGCAAGTCTTCCGATTTTATTCGTTGATTAGCACGAGTGACACCAGATTCATCGATAATCGCTAATGGAATTTGGATTGTGTGATATAGCACACGTGCAATTTCCTTTAATCCCTTGTCTTGTAACACACAATTAATCAATCTTCTTCTTGCTTCATCTGCGTGTTGTCGCTCTTGTTGTCGGTCTTGAGTAATTTTTTCCATGACTGTTTGAAGAATGTCAGCAAACCTTACTTCCCAAGGGATATCCATAATAATCAAGTGATTTTCCTCTGCAATCTTAAGCACCTGTTCAGGTATACCGAACACATAACGACCAGTTGCTATACCGAGTATGGAAGCTCCTGATTGAACAATATCCCGCACGTAGGCTTCTAATTGCTCATGATCATTTTCACAACCCATTCCAGTTGTTAAAACAAATTCATTTTTACGAACAAAATTTTCAACAGGTAATTCGATCACAGATATCCATTCAACCGACGTGTTTTGTAATAAATATTCCCCTGCTTTAATTTTGGCAGTTTTCAAGATGGACAGGTTGACAATATCAAAAGCATTTAACCCCAAAGACCTCACCTCTTCGCTTAAAACTAGTCACAAACCACATCGCCGCTCGGGTACACATTGTTCTGTTCTGCCGATAAAGCAACTGGTGTCACTTTACTTTCAGATTAGCAAATGACAGCCAAACCTTTAAATCATCCACCAACAACTCTGAACAAGTTGACTTGTTCCATTTAAGAAAATTACCTATACATGATAACCAGTCAGTCACCTAATAAAGGTATAATAAATATCATGATTTCCTTAATGATAGCTATGCGAAGTATGAGGTAATTATACTATTCTTTTTGAATACCAAAGCGCGCATTAATCTCACCACGTAACAGTTCTCGTCGATGCTTCTTCTCGTCTTTTCGTTTATCTTTCAACATCTCTTGTCTTATTTCGTATGTTTGAACGCCTTCTTCTCGTTTATTTGCTATTTCGATAAGCTGCTCAACATCCATAAATGAATATTTTCGATTTCCTTTTGCCGAACGTTCCGGAAAAATGAGTTTTCGCTCTTCATAATATCTGATTTGTCTTTCCGTTAAACCCGTTAGTTCACTTACCACACCTATCGTTATAACCTTTCTTTCTTTATACGAAGGGTTACTAGCCATACGATGATCCTCCCCATTCTTATGCATCCTCTAAGCTCACTATTTTGCTATATTATACATGGAAAAATCAGTTAATTATAGGAGTATGTCAGATTATCTAACAACATAAATTGACCCGAAACAAGAAAACCACTTGTTTCGGCGATGTGGGTTCTTTGGTAGTGTTCCTTAACCCTAGACAGCTCTCGGATTTTTTATATTTTCTTATCTTTTGAAAATATACGTTAACAAACCTTACAAAAAAGGTGAAATCACCTTTCACACCTACTATACTACTGGTTAAAAGGAGTGATACGATGTCTTACCTCAGAAAGGCAGTCGAGCAACAAAAAAGAGTGTTTATCAACCAACTGATAAAAGCTGGTGTTTATCAATCTACTGATAACCAGCTATATACAAAATCAGTTTCGGAACTAATGGCTGAATGCAGAAAAATTCAAGAAGTAAAAGAAAAGCCGGTCCTATAACTATCTCTATCACGCCCACTTCTATTTGATGACGGGAATTTCACCTCGAAAACCAGAAACTTATCACACATCCTTATAAAATCGAATAAGCTGTATCGATTCCTTTTATGAGGTGATACAGCTATGAAACTACCAGAGATTTTATCCGGCCCACTTGTTCGGAGAGTGGAACCTTCCCAAATAAATCTTTGGCTAGCAACTAGCAAGACTTTTAAACTAGAGGCAGAGATTCTTATTGTCGAGGAAGACGAAGACACCTTTCAGTACACTAGCTTCAAAACAAAGACATCGGTGGAGTCGGTCAAACTTGGAGCAAACCTCTACATCCACTTATTAACAATTTACCCGGTTGACGATAAATTTCCTGTAAATCAATTACTTGCATATAATATCTTTTTCATTGGCCAAAAGAAAAAAAGTGATTTAGCAAGCTTTGACCTATTATCCACATCCAATCCACACGCTATTGTTTACCCTGGCTTAGAATATCCAACCTTTTTTATTAACGACCAGGAGGAAACCGAGCTACTTTACGGCTCATGCCGAAAACCACATAGCAGTGGCTATGATGCATTAGCTGGTGCTGATGCAGCGCTTGAGGAAAAATATAGTAATTTACAAAAACGACCAAGCTCCCTATTTTTAGTTGGCGACCAAATTTATGCAGACGATGTTGCCCACCCACTAAGTCTTTTTATATATAAACTTGGTCGAGCCTTAATGGGGAAAAAAGAACCCCTTCACCACTTAGATAGCCGCTTGATGAAAGAACCATTTCGAACGGCCAGGAAACAGATCAATGGTAGACAATTTATGATGAAAAGCTTTGCCAAATTCACTTCAACCAATGCAAGCAACCATTTGATTGAATTCGGCGAGTATGCTGCGATGTATTTACTAACTTTCGGACCCGAGCTTTGGGACTTAGCTGAAAAACACGGTGTCTTTCGTCCGTTTCATGAGGTAATAAAAAGCGATAATTTTTATTTTTACTTCACCGAAGAACAAGAAAAAGAGTATGAAAAAGAAAAAAATAAGCAAGAGGCTATCTATCAAGAACAACTAAAAAACGTTTATACGTTTAAACAAAATCTTTTCCGCGTTCGGCGCTTACTCGCAAATACGCCAACCTATATGATTTTTGATGACCATGACATTACTGATGATTGGAACTTAACAATTGATTGGAAAAAAGACGTAAGAAATTCACCATTAGGTAGGCATGTGATTGCAAACGGCTTAGCTGCCTATTGGGCATTTCAAGGGTTAGGGAACGAACCCGAGATGTTTGATTCTTCATTTAAACAGACAATAACCACTCATTTAACTAGCTTATCTGTGACTAACAAAAGCTATGAGCGCTGGATAGAGATGCTTTGGGAATTTAATGATTGGCAATTTGTTGCTCCAACAAGCCCAATAGCCCTATTTTTAGATACACGGACGATGCGCGCCTATGACCCTGAACCAAAGCCAACAAAAGTAGGAGCAATCATCGAGGAAAATATTCGTCCACCGCAACTAATTAATGCCCACGGCTTTAAAAAAGCAAAGCAGGCACTGATAAAAAGTGGTTGGAAAAAGCATTCGCCCCTGACAATTATTTCAGCGACACCATTATACGGCATTGAATTAATTGAAACGTTCTTACACAACTACATCTATCCACTGAGAATTGTTGGTCTTTCTGTTCAAACAATGCTCGACTTTGAGGCTTGGAAGTACAACAGTAAAGGGGTTCATGCCTTTCACAATTTCTTGTTCGACATAGACCCAAGCGTTTGTTATATCTTATCTGGTGATGTTCATTATGCATCCTCGGTCACATCTGACATCACAAATCAAGCTGGTGAGCAAATAAAGATTTATCAATTTACTAGTAGTCCTTTGCACAACGAAAGCTTTCACGGCATTTGGGGTACACTGATGAAGAAAATCACAAAACTAAACGCTGCCAAACGAAAACAAACTATTCACCGTTATTGTGATTCGAACTGGAAGTTAAAGGTTACTGATTCAACTAATCGTTGTCCAGAAAAATTTTATTGGCGAGAGGAAATTAATTACCAGATCATGAACAACGGGGCAATGGTTAAAACAGATAACAATGTTGGGCAACTTCATCTTGGTGATCAATCTGTCCAAAATGCGCTACTAACCTACTATGGTGTGCATCACCACGTAACCTACTACCCAAAGCTTTCATTATTTAATAAAAAGAAGTGAGCCAAATCAGCGGCTCACTTCTTTCTTTTTATTTACTATTGAACGTGCTTGTGTAGGGATTTTCTGCTTAAGAACTCCTGGTGATTACGCCCCCTCTTAAAAGAAGTCTAAAAACCTTATTACCGCTGGCCCTAACAGAACAATAAAAATACAAGGGAAAATAAACATAATTAACGGAAACAACATTTTGATTGGCGCCTTCATCGCAGCTTCCTCTGCGCGCTGCTTTCTTCGTTGCCTTATTTCATTGGACTGGACGCGCATTACCTGAACCATCCCGATACCGAGTTGCTCCGCCTGAATAATACTCCCAATCAAGGACCTAATATCATCTAGTACTAAGCGATCCTTCACACCTGTAAGTGCTGCTCTTCTCGTTTTCCCTAAGCGCATTTCCTCCAAACAACGCTGAAACTCCTTAGAAAGGACGCCATCTTTTTTAGCGACTACCTTACTCAATGCCCCGTCAAACCCCAGCCCCGCCTCGATACTAACAGTAACAAGGTCTAAAAAATCAGGCAACTCCTTTAATACCTTCCTATTGCGCTCTTTAATCTTCCCATTTAAATAAAAAAGCGGTAAAAAACGCGCAAGGATCATACTAAAAATGACAAAAATGATTGTTAACCCAATTGGAAATTGGCCGATAAATCCTAAACCAAACATCCCGAGCGGTAATACAATAAAAAGCAGTAGCTGGACCATTCGGAATTCGACCGGAGTCATCCCGAGCGGATTACCTGCTTGCAGTAATTTCAACTCGATAGCTGCTTTTTGTTCACTTGACAGGTGCTGTTGGTAATTTTTTCGAATCCTTTTCGATAACGGTTGGATGACCCGCTTTGAAAAGGGTTGCTTTTCCGGTTCTAATTCATTGCTAAGATTTCCCTCTGCTTGGAGAACAGACATAACCCTATTTTGAATTCTTTTGCGCTTTTCTACCGCACCAACAAACAACCCGAAGCAAAATAAAAGTAATGTTAAACTATATAACAAAACAATCATCGCTTTACACCTCAATCTTCGTGATCTTATGAATAAATAGAAACCCAAGTCCACTAGAAATGGATGCAACCACTACCATTACAATACCAACCGGATTTTTGAACAATCCACCAATGTACTCTGGTTCAATTACAAATAACAACAACCCTAAAACGACGGGCAACAAACCTACAACAGCACCAGACAACCGACCTTGTGCCGTGAGTGTACTGATTTGTCCTTGGATTTTAATCCGGTCTCTGATAGTCTCGACAATTTTATCTAAAATCGTTGCTAAATTACCACCCAATTGACGCTGAATAATAATGGCCTGAATCATTAAGTCTAAATCGTCACTCGGCATCCGTTCTTTCCACCTGTTCAGCGCATCCTCTACACTTGCACCATATTGCATTTCCCGTAATACATTTTCAATCTCTTCCTTCATCGGCGAAGCGGCCTCTTCCGCAACAGACTTTAGCCCCTGTTGAAAACTAAACCCGGCACGAAGACCACCAATCAGTGCAGAAATCATTTCTGGAAGGGCATCATTAAACGCGTTTAGTTGGTCCTTTTGCTTCTTGACTAGAAACAATTTTGGAAGGTAGAAACCAATTAGGGAACCAATGAGCGCCATCAATAAATTATCTGTAACTAAAAAAATGACACCAGCAAAAAGCAACGTTGTAATCCACTGGAACATAACATACTCTTCTGGTTTTAACGGAAGCCCTGCCCTACTTAACATTAATTCTAGTTTTGTGTTTTTATCTTTCGTTAATATCTTTTGGCGGATTTGCTTTTTTGCTAGACTAAATTGCAACTTCGATTTTTTCTTTTGCTTTCCCACATGAAGTACATCATCCACATCCTTTAGATACCTATCCACGCGTCGATCAATTGACGACGTCCTTTTTAACAAAAGCATGGTAAACAGCGCATAAAAGAAAAGGAAGACGGACAGAAGAAACAAGATGATGATTAATCCTTTCATTGTCCCCACTCTCCGTCTCTAAAAAATACATTGCCAGGAAGCTCAATCCCTGAGCTTTGCAGTTGTTCATAAAATTTCGGTCGAACACCAGTTGGGACTAATGACCCAATCACTTTACCTTGCTCATCAAGACCATTTTGTTCAAAAGTAAAAATATCCTGTAATACAATAACATCGCCTTCTAGCCCTTGAACCTCGGTTATACTAACAATTTTCCGCGAACCATCTTTGAGCCGAGATTGTTGAATAATTAAGTCGATGGCTCCTGATATTTGTTCTCGTATTGCTTTTACCGGAAGCTCTACCCCAGCAAGCAGAACCATCGTTTCAAGTCTTGCAATCATGTCTCTTGGACTATTCGAGTGACCAGTTGCAAGCGAGCCATCATGACCCGTGTTCATTGCTTGTAACATATCTAGCGCTTCCGCTCCACGGACCTCACCAATTACCACACGGTCAGGTCGCATCCGCAATGAATTTCGGACTAAATCGCGAATCGTTATCGCACCCTTGCCTTCTATGTTAGGTGGCCTTGATTCCAGTGAGACAACGTGCTCTTGGCCTAGCTGTAGCTCGGCTGCATCCTCAATTGTGACAATCCGTTCATCATTTGGAATAAAATTAGATAGTACGTTTAATGTCGTTGTTTTACCAGAGCCAGTTCCACCACTAACAAAAATATTCAGTCTTGCTTTAACACAGGCATCTAAGAAAATTGCCATTTTGTCAGTCAAAGTACCAAACGATACTAAATCACTAATTCCAAATGGATCCTTGGCGAATTTACGTATCGTTATCGTCGGCCCATTTAACGCTAAAGGTGGAATAATTGCATTCACCCGCGATCCATCTGGTAAGCGCGCGTCAACCATCGGACTACTTTCGTCAATCCTTCTGCCAATCGGGGCAACAATCTTTTCAATAACAGCCATCACATGCTCATTATCACGGAATGTGACATCGGTTAAAATAATTTTCCCTTTGCGTTCACAGTAAACATGGGTCGGTCCGTTCACCATCACCTCTGTTACATCCTCATCAAGTAACAACGGATTAATAGGACCGAAGCCCGTCAAATCATTAATCATTTCTTCGACAACTTTTTTCCGGTCCACAGAACGAAACGAGTCATCTTCTTTCATTAACTCCATCGCCATTTGGTCGATGTCTGGAATGAGTTCCTCGACATCTTGCCCCTCTTTAATCTCTTGTAATATGTTTTTATGGAGGAGCTCTTTAAACGCTAGCTGCTTATCATTTCTTTTTTTCGGTACCACAGACTTAGTTACTGTTTCTTGTTTACTAGTTGCTACCTGTTCTTTTTGTTCATGATTATCTTTTGAAGGAGGACCAATGACTGCTTGAACCTGCTCTGTCATTGATTGGTCGGTTTTACTTTTAATTCTACTAAGTAAACTCATGACCCTCTCACCCCTTTTCTTCGTGGCGATAGAAGGCCAGTTAGAATGGAGGTTTTCCCGTTTGAGCTAACCGTTTGTTGCTTCTGTTTACCAATAATTCCCTCAGCCATTTTGAACATAGCTTTAGATAAATCACATTTTGATTGGCTAATAACAAACGGAATCCCTAAATTCAACGATTGCGCGGCAATTTTAAAATTGTTTGGAATGAAAAATGCATCCTCTTCCCCAAGCATCTCCGGGACATCATTAGCCGCAATCAGGCTTTCCATCGTAAATCGGTTCACGACAAGGCGTACTTTATCTTTGATCCCTAATTGCCTGAGTGTTTCCATCATCAGTTTTGTATTTTTCAATGCAGTCATTTCAAGATTAGTAATTAACAAGATTTCATCAGCTTCTTCTAGCAATTCAATCGACTGCTCTTGTATCCCTATACCGTGGTCAATGATGATGTAGTCTTGTCCATTTTTCAATAGATTGATTGTCTTTATTAAAGCTTCACTTGTAACTAAATCGGCATATTCCGGACGCTCTGGCCCAGCAAGAATCTTTACCCCTGTACGATGAGCAGTTAAGTAGTCAGAAATAGCGTGTTGATCAATTTGATTGATTTCCTCCATGACATTCTTAAGCGTGAAAGTAGGCTTCACATCCATTGCAAGTGCAACATCACCAAATTGGAAGTCTCCATCAACGACCACAACATCCAATTTATTTTTGTTAAGGGCAACAGCAAGATTAACAGATAGTAATGTTTTACCAATTCCGCCTTTAGCACTACAGACGGAGATAACCTTTCCTTTCACCCGTTGTTCTTGATTAGTTGCCATGTTGGATCTCCTTTCTTTCACTCATTCTTACGGAATAAGACTCGAGTTTAGTGTTAAGTGTATCGTTCCCTTTTCAGACGCTTCGACTAATTTCCTAGCATCATCTGGGATAAGCTCCAATGTGACCGAGCTATATTCTACATAGGTATCGTCCGGTTGTGGTGTAGTAATTTTCCTACCTACTGCAAGTACTCTTACGTTTGTGAGTATTTGTTTCGTTTTGATTGATTCATCCTTTAGCGTTTCTGTAAAAAGGACGTCGACCGTGTCTTCTGGCTCAATCAAGTTAGTGACTGATTGAACGATATTAACACCAATGGAAACGGCACGGTATCCCTCTTTTATCTTCCGAGAAACGACTTGAGCCTCTTCCTCTTCCGCTTTAAGACGATGAGCTAAGATCACTTCTCCCTGGTCAATCTTGGTAGTAGCAAATTTGCCATCAATCTCTTCTAGTGATGTGACTGTTTTCGGATGAATATCTTCTTTTACCATCTTTTTCACTTCAACCATCTCTCGGGTGATTCGTTGATTTTCTGAAATGACATCCTTGGCAACGATGACATCTGCCATGACAGGCCCCGTTTGACCTTTTACATCAGTTTGCTGCATATAGTTAATCAATAAAAAGGTAGTGATTGTCGCCATCACTAACGATAATAAAAAAACAACTTTAGACCTCACTGTGATCACCTACTCTGTTAACCGAACACTGTACGCGCCGCGGTCTACTCCCGCCGCATCTTCATAGCCCGTACCAGTTCGTTTGATAAACATGCCTGTTATTGCTGTATCTGTAGCACTCATCCGCTCTAAAATATAAAAGTATGCAAAGCCAGTAATCTCCACTTGCATTAACTGATTGACGTCTTGATTGTATGGTTTATAAACTGGTACGAGCAAAATCCGGTCACAATCCCGGGCATTAACATCGCTGCAGCTATCTACTAGCTCATCAATAACACTTCTTGTTTTACCCGCAATATTACCTGTTTGGGTGTCAACGACGTCACCTACTTGTAATTCATTTTGAAATCCACTGCGCAAGTTTTCTTCATACGTTCTAGCACCCGGATCCTCTAAGGCCAGTACACCAAAATTCCCTGTATTAACATCGGAACTATCTACCTTAAGTTGATAAGAAACGCCATATTCTAGTGGCACCGATTGATCAATTCCTAGTGGCGCTGCACCACGCGCACGTCCCATGACACCTAATCGTGCAACCGCCCGTGCCGAAACATCAACCGCATCCAAGCCAAAAACCCGTGAAAATTCAAGTGGTACCGGTTTCGTCAACCCGACCTCGACACGATTATTTAATACAACTTGATCATCGGCAACGACTTGATAATCGTTCGTTAATGATTGCCGTTCATTTTGATAGTCTAGGATATCGTAGACTATGGAGTCGATCAACGTTTTATCGCCACTTGTTAACTCCTGTGCCCCAGATAATGCAGCAGCATTTGCAACCTTTTGCAAATGCGCTTTCGTCATATATAATTTACCTCCGTCAATAATGAAACCAGCCATTGTAAGTAAACTCATGAATGAAATAGAAACTAACACTAACACATTCCCATTTTCTTTTTTTAAAAGTTCCTTTATTTTTTGGTACATCTGTCTCCCTCATTCAATTCGAATCGTAGAATTAACGCTTAACAAGATTTGCTCTGGCAGAACGTTACGAACAACAGGGATGACTGGTATGATAGGATAGGTCAAGGTAATCGTTACATAGTCACCAGAATCGCGCTCCCCCTCAGGTAGTGAAAGAGACACATCCAGTTGTGTTGTGTCTCCAGCGGTAAATTGATTTTTTGCAAATTCGATTATTTCCGCATCACTCTTACCGAAACTACTAATCCGGGCCGTTTCTTGTGCGGTAAAATGTAGGGATGCATAGGAATAAATGATTCGCCCGATGTCGAAGATCCCAACAAGAAGAACTAACAAGATAGGTAAAACTAACGCTAATTCTACCACCGCTTGCCCTTTTTCTTCTTTTACCATAATGGGCTAGCTCCGTTCATATAAAACGAGAATAATGCTGCAAAAGCAATAGCTACACCATAGGGATATGTTCCTTTTAAGCTTTCTTCACTAACTGTCATTTTCATTCCATATTTGATGCCGCATAAGGAGTAGATCATATATTTGATTCGGTTGCATGCACCTTTTCGAAAGGTAATTAAAACAAGACCAATCACCCCACCAATCAGTGCCATATAGATAGCAGTAACTAGGACAAACGACACCCCTTTGATTGCACCAATTAGCGCTAA
The DNA here is from genome assembly GCF_028416595.1 of Aquibacillus salsiterrae. Lineage (GTDB taxonomy): Bacteria > Bacillota > Bacilli > Bacillales > Amphibacillaceae > Aquibacillus_A > Aquibacillus_A salsiterrae. The sequence goes on from NZ_JAMQKC010000005.1 coordinate 131,778, forward strand.
TAGTTTTACATCTCCAGCACCCATACCGCCCATCAAATATGGAATTAAAAGAAGGGCAAACCCTACGACAAAGCCTAACAAACTACTAGTAAGTCCGGAAAGTCCATCTATAATTATATGAAAAAGAAGGGCAAGGATAAATGATGGGAAAATCACTTTATTGTATATTTTTCTAGATTTGAGATCTGTAATCACACAGATAGATAGAATGATAAACAATAGTGTGTTTAGAATCATTTGCCTGCCCCTCCTTTCTCCTGTCAGATATTAAACACCACTTGGGTTTTGTAATTTATCAACTACTGATTGGAACTTAGCAATTATTGTGTCACCAAGCGTAAGCAGAATAGCGACAACTCCTACGGCAATAACCCCTAACACTAACGCATATTCTGTCATACCTTGTCCTTCTTCTTCGATAAATAAAGCTTTTAATTTGTTTACCATAATAAAAATCGCTCCCTTTTTAATTAAATGTAATGGTGTTTCCAACAGTTGTTTCCGTTTGTTTCGTTACCCCAGCAGGAAGTTCAATAACAGAATGAACTGCTTGATAGGCTTTGCCAACCTTATTTGGCTTAATTGCTTCATCGATTGCGACGACTTCTAACCGTTCATTCACGTATAAAATGTCGATGGCATAGTTCATAAAAAACGTGTGTACGGACCGGCAGGGTATAATGTGTAAGCCAGAGCCTGAATCGAACGTTTTCGTAAACATAAGTCCTTTTAATCGTTGAAAAAATGAGTCCGCTACTCTTACATCACTTGCAATAATTTTTCCGTTACTCAGGTTGACTAATTCCAGCAAGCACACCTCCTCCATAAGAAAAGCGCAGGGCGCCCGGAGCTAGACAGCTCTTGGATCTTTTTATCCCATAATAAATACCCCGCCTTCACCGAAAGCGGGGTTACTTTATGCTTATTCTATAAAAAATCAGTATTATGTATAGTCTACGTCTGAAGTCTTTTTTATAGAAAAACATGTCCCTGATCTTTCGGTAACTGGCTAGCATAGTGCGAATTACACTGAAGCCCCTATAGCTTTGCGTCACTGGCTTTCACCAGGTTTGCCTTTATCGAGAATCAGATGATATCCGACTGATCTCTTGGAACAATCATAAGCTAGTTCAAAGGAACCGAACATCCATCGATTCTACTAAAAATTTTGACGAGTCTGGAGGAGTATTGTGAAATTTTAGATAAAACCTTGCTATTTCGCGACTATTTTCCTAGTAAATGGCTGGATTAATTACATTTCATTTCCATTAACTTGAAATAAAACAGCAACATTAGACTAGACATAAAATTAAATGTTTTTCGAATACACAGTTAAACCGATTACTTCTACGCATATTGTAATAAAAACGTATCAAGCATCTAATCCAAAAGGCGCAAATGTTTCCAAATTGAAACAAATCATTTAGTCCTAGTACGGTTATTTCTGATATAGTTACTAAAGAAGGGAGCTGATCTACATGAAAATGACAATAACACAACCTGCAGCAAAATGGTTCGTCGATGAATTATCATTAAACGAGGGAGATTATGTTCGCTTTCTTGTCAGGTATGGTGGCCATGGCGGCATTCACAAAGGTTTCTCCTTAGCTATTTCTAACGATAAACCAAATGATCCCGCCATCCACACAGAAGCACTAGGCATTACCTTTTATGTCGAAAATTCAGATATTTGGTACTTTGATGATAAAGATTTTCATATCAAATATAGTCGTAAATATGACGAAATAGAATATATCGTAGGAAACTAAGAAAAGCGGGAGCGCCTTGGTTACCCCCGACAAGCTTAAGCAGAAAATCTATGTGGCGCTCTTTGCCACAAAGATTTTCTGCTTAAGACCTCGAGGGGGCTAGGCGCCCGGAGCTAGACAAGAAGAAAAGCGGAAGCGCCTTGGTTACCCCCGACAAGCTTAAGCAGAAAATCTATGTGGCGTTCTTTGCCACAAAGATTTTCCGCTTAAGACCTCGAGGGGGCTAGGCGCCCGGAGCTAGACAAGAAGAAAAGCGGAAGCGCCTGGTTAGACTAAGGCAGGCATAAGACAAGACCTGACGTGGCGGGCTTTGCCACAGAAGGGATTGACGACTTATGACCTCAGGCGGGCTAGACTGATCCTGGTTTTTTCTATCTTTCTTATCTAGCAAAAAAAGACCGAATCCAAATGATCCGGTCTTTTTTTGTTATGATATCTGTTTCTGAATTTCTATCCAATTCATTTGCTTATTTCAAGCTAATTATTGCGCTTGCTTTTTTGCTAGTTACGTCTATTGTTTGGCCAGGTATGCCGAAGTATGGTGTGCCATCATTATTCCAGAATAAACGCTGAACACGGGCATGACGGTTATGGTCATATAACGGATTACCTTCAACTTCTTTATATGGACGTGCATGATAGACAAGTAAATCATTACCGTCTTCATCAACAGAAAAACTGTTGTGACCCGGACCATATTCACTTGTCTCTTCACTTGATACAAACACAGGCTCTGGATTTTTCGTCCATGATTCTGGACTTAATAAATCGCTATTTTCATCAGCAAATAACAATCCCATTGCATAACGGTCATCGGTTGCTGCACCAGAGTAAGCAATAAACACCTTGCCATTGCGGTGCAGGAAGGCTGGCCCTTCATTTACATAAAACCCCGCTTGCTCCCATTCGTATTCAGGCGTTGATAGAAAAACCTGCTCCTTAATTGTCCACGGATTTTCCATTTCTGCTATATACATGTTTGAGATCGTGTCATTCTCTACCTTCTGCGCCCAAACAAGATAACGCTTCCCTTTATGCTCAAACGTTGTTGCATCTAAAGAAAAGCTTTGGAATTCAGTATTTATTTGCCCCTTTTCTTCCCACTTTGCCTGTAGTGGATTTTCTCCATCTGCCTCTAACACATATGGACGAATTGCCCATACATCATCCTTATCACCTGCAGCAAAATAGATATACCATTTCCCATCAATAAAATGAAGTTCTGGTGCCCATATATGCTCTGACATTATCCCGCTCCCATGCTTTTCCCACACAACCGTCTCTGGTGCATCGATTAATCCTTCAATTGTTGTTGACCGGCGGAGAACAATTCGGTCATAAAGTGGATAAGATCCAGTGAAATAATAATAGCCATCAGAATGTTTATATAAATAAGGATCTGCCCTTTGTTCAATTAATGGCTTTGGGTATGTCTTATGTTGTAATTCACCTTCAACAGTAATTGTTCCACTAGTAGCAAGCTTTGACTGATCAAGATCATCCCATGCTACGTTAAATGTTGCTACAACCCCATTATCAAGGATTGCCTCCACTTTTTTAGGAAGCTCTGGTTGTTGTCCAACCGATGTCGTTACTTCTACTTGTTTAATATCTTGTACTTTCATCCAAGCCTCTTCCTCTCCGCAAAATCAATTTTTTATGATTTGATTATACCAGAAAATTGTACTTACAAGTAGTTATTATTTCACTCTGTATTAATGAGTTATCCTAACAACTAATTCAATCCACTATACAGCCACCAGGCTAAACACCTTTCTTTTAAAAAAAGGTTAAACAGTTGTCAGATAGACCTGTTAACCTTTTTCACGGGCTATACAAACTATAATTGTTCTTTCCCTTTTCTTTCACTTGATACATCGCTTTGTCTGCATGCTTCATTAACGTGATGCCATTATCAGAATCAATCGGATAAATCGATATTCCAATACTTGGCGAGATATTACACTGTTTGCCTTTAAAGGTAAAAGGCATTTCAAACAATTCTAAAATCTCCTCTCCAAGTGTTGCACTTTCTTCTAAGTTACGAATCTTCGGGACTAAAATAGTAAACTCGTCGCCACCTAATCTTGCAACAGTTGCCCTTTGTGCAAGCGATTGTTTAATTCTGTCCGCTACTGCTACCAATAAGCCATCACCAGCATCATGCCCAAACGTATCATTTATCTCTTTAAATCCATCGAGATCAATAAAATATAAAGCAAGCATATGGTCATGCTTTTCCGCAAGCTTAATGGATTCATTGAGAACTTTATTAAAGTAATGTCTATTTAATAACCCTGTCAACGCATCGTGATAAGCTAAGTATTCAATCCGTTTTTCATTTTGTTTATTTGACGTAATATCTTTCCCTATCGCATATATGCCACTAACCCCATCCTCTGTAATGATTGGAATAAACGTTATATCCATCCAAACCGAATCATCACCATCGTCCGTTGCCATTTCGACTTGGAAATGACTAGGGTCACCGCTGATCACCTTTTCCAAGTGGCTTTGAAATTCATCGATATTCTCATCCTGAAGCAATGTGAAAATAGATGACCCGATCAACTTATCTCTCGGTATCCTTGTCAGTCTGATACAGGCTTCATTGGCAGTGACAAAATTACCATTTAGATCGAATGAGCATACAGCATCCGGATGATATTTAAACAATGATTTGTAGCGATACCTATTCGTTTCATGTTCAATTGCCTTCTCTGATACACGTTTTAGTAGACGATTATTTTCTACAATGACAAGGATTTGTCTAACAATGATTAACACAATCGAAATACTCGAACCTATTAAAATTGCATTCAGTCGGAAACTCTCCGCGAGTTGAAAACCAAGTAAGATTAAAACACTCGTATAAGTGATGATCAATTTACTGTATTTTATTTTTGGGATGTTCCTTACTTTCACACCTCTCGCTTTAATGAGTGCTTGATCTTTAGCTTGTGTGGCAGCTCCATATCCCATTAGTAGAAAAGCAGTAGCATAAATTGGTTCGATATAGCCAACAGGCATAGTGCTTTCGATAAATTGTAAATAACTATAAAGGGAATCGGCAATAACATATAATAATAGACTAACAGTTATAATGATGTAGGTGTTTTTCCGCTTTGGTTGGTCGACACCAAATAATAAACCAATGAAAATTAACAATAGTGAAAGGTCTGCGACTGGATAACCGATAGCATAAAATAAAAACGGCCAGACAAGGTCGCCCCCGCCAAGATAATTCCGAATTAAGTAATACCAACTAAATGTTGTTGCAACAGTCATGACAATAGCTACATTGAACAAATTGCTCCATGCAAATAAAGGGAGCCTTTCTTTGAAAATCAAGAAAAGGGAAGCTGAAAAATAAAAACCAATCTGGAGAATGTAAAATATATCGGGAATCCCAGGGAATGGTGCTTCTTTCTCAAGTAAGCTTTCCTGATACGTTAAAATAACCTCAGCAATAAAATAACTGAAGCTTCCTAATGCCAAAAGGAACCAAAACACTTTATCTAATGCGATGCTTTTCTTGGAACCATAGATAAATAGAATGGTTCCAAGCAGTGGGGCAAGAGTTGATAAAACATGACTTAATGCTAGGCTTCCAGGCCAAAAGATAACGATATAGTAATAAAAAACAATGTATATTCCGACAAAGAAAAGCATTAGTCGTTTGATATGTTGCTCCAACCCAATCCCCCCACTTCTTGCACTCTTGGTATATTTATGATAGATAGTAGTATTTTACCACCAACATAGCTATTTTTACCACATAAAGCGAAGCCTAATACAAGGAAATTAGGTCAATTTTCTAAAAGATTCATATTTTATGCATGTTTTGACATAGTTGGGCTCAGTCTGCCATAGTAGAAGAATTCACGGCTAATCTGATTTAATAGGGTGTTCTGGTCGACGGCAAAAACCTTCAATTATCCTATTCGTTGTTAAAAAGTCTTCGGAAGTAGGCTTTTCGATATTCGGTTGGGGTGACCTTCTCGTACTTTTTAAACAACCGCATAAAGTACTTTTCATCCTTAATTCCTACACGATAAGCAATTTCTTTTATTCCTTCTTCAGAACTAGTAAGAAGGTCCTTGGCCTTTGTCAGCTTAAGCCGATGAATATACTCACGGATATTCATGTTCGTTTTTTCTTTAAAGAAACGGGATAAATAGTCCCGATTATAATTGAAATAGTTTGCAACAGCTGTCACCGTTATGTCCTCTAATGCATGAATCCGGATCCATTCCTCAACCAACGAAATGCGACGGTCGTTCAATGATGATCTGTTCTCCGCTGAAACTGATTCCAATGTTTGCTCAGACAGTTCAATCATCAGTAATGTCATAAAGTAGTCAACAGCACTTTTGTTATAACTATTGGAATAAGCAAAATCCAAAAGCTGGTTGGCGATAATATTGATTCTCTCTATTTTTTTAGGTTTTGAATAATCTGGTACTAACGCGTGTGATTGCTTCGTCCCTGTATAGGAGGTAGTCCGAATTTTCAGTAGGGTTTGATGAAATGCCTTTTCATCCAAAAGCGGACCACCGAGCAGGTCTTTAAAATGAAACCAGTAAAAAGAGATTCCTTTCGCACATTCCTTGTAACCAGATAGTTCCTGGTTCGGTAATAAAAGTAATACCTCCCCTGGCTTTACTTGGTACTTTTGTCCACCTTGTTCAATATACAGAACTTCTTTGACACCAATAATAAGTTCATAGCTATCGTTATTTCTTTCCATGTGGGTCCATCGTTGTTCGGACACAAATTGACCTGCAGAGACAAATTCTACCGGTCTGTTTGTATCCAATAAAAGATAATGATTCACCGTAGACATCCCTTCACAAAATAAGTAAGTTTTGTCCACCTATTATATAATTTAACTACCGACAAGTAAATGTTACCATGCTATGATTTAACTATCTTTTTTAAAATAAATTGTAGAGGTGATTATTATTGAAAACGAATACAAGTAAAAACCTTGCAAACGTTACTGTACAGGATTCGTTTTGGAATCAACAACTAGAAGTCGTTCAACGTGAAGTTATTCCCTACCAGTGGAAAGCATTAAACGATGAGTTACCAGATACAGAACCAAGTCATGCCATCGAAAACTTCCGCATTGCAGCCGGTGAATCTGATGGCGAATATTACGGGATGGTTTTCCAAGATAGTGACGTCGCAAAATGGCTAGAAGCCGTGGCCTATAGCCTGCATGTAACACCAGATGAAACGTTAGAAAAGACTGCAGATGAGCTAATCGATTTGTTAGGAAGGGCACAACAGAATGATGGTTACCTGAACACCTACTATACGATTAAAGAACCAGGCAAACGCTGGACAAATGTCCGTGATAATCATGAATTGTATTGTGCAGGACATTTAATCGAGGCTGCTGTTGCCTATTATGAAGCAACTGGGAAGCGTAAGTTTGTCGATATCATGGCTCGTTATGCAGATTATATCAATACGGTATTTGGTGATGGGCCTGGACAAATTCAAGGCTATCCAGGTCACCAGGAAATCGAACTAGCATTAGTCAAGTTTTATCATGTTACAGGCAAAGAGGACTATTTGAGGCTTAGCAAATATTTTATTGACAAACGTGGAAAACAACCCCACTTTTATGAAATAGAAAAGGAAAGGCGCGGCGACTCGAAGCCATTTTGGTGGAATGATGATCCGGGATACAGTCAAGCACACCTGCCTGTTCGCGAGCAAACAAAAGCTGTCGGTCACTCCGTACGAGCTTTATACATGTACACAGCAATTGCCGATTTAGCAAAAGAAACAGGCGATGATTCTTTAAGAGAAACAAGTGAGACGCTATGGAATAACGTGACCCGAAAGCAAATGTATGTAACTGCTGGACTTGGCTCTGGGGAGTTCGGGGAAGCCTTTACGTTCGACTACGATTTACCAAATGATACATCCTATACGGAAACGTGTGCATCGATTGCCTTAGTTTTCTGGGCAGACCGGATGTTAAAGTTAGCTAAAAAGGGTGAATATGCGGACGTCTTAGAACGAGCGTTATATAACGGAACAATTAGTGGGATGAATTTAGACGGGAAGAAATTTTTCTACGTTAACCCATTGGAAGTTTCCCAGGCTGCAAGCAGAAGACATGACCACAAACATGTTAAACCAGTACGACAAGGCTGGTTTGGTTGTGCGTGCTGTCCACCAAACCTGGCACGGATGATTACTTCGCTAAACCGTTACTTATATACAGAGGATATTGATACATTATATGTCCACCAGTACACCGGTAGTAAAGGTTCGTTCACATTGAACGGGGAAGCTGTCACAGTGCGCCAAGAAACGAATTATCCATGGGAAGGTAATGTAGCGCTTCACGTGAATGTTGACCAACCAACAAATTTCAAGCTTGCCATCCGCGTTCCTGGATGGTGCCAAGATGCAAAAGTTACGATAAACGGGGAAGCTATCTCGATTGTAGATGATATTGTTGATGGTTATGTATACATCGACCGCGAGTGGAAGGACAGTGACCTGGTTAACCTAGTATTTCCGATGGAGGTTCAACGAATTCATGCGAATCCTCATGTTAGGGAAACAGCTGGTCAAGTAGCCTTACAACGTGGTCCTGTTGTGTATTGCTTAGAGCAAGTCGATAACGGGGAAAACCTGCACAACATTTTCCTGCCGAGCGAAGGAAAACTTGAAGCAGCATTTGAACAAGAGTTACTGAATGGTGTCGTTACGATTTCTGGTGAGGCTTTGCGTATTGTTGAAACGACATGGTCAGATGACAGCTTATATGCACCAGTAACTTATCAAAAAACACCTGTCCAAATCAAGGCCGTTCCATATTTTGCTTGGTGTAACCGAGAGCCCGGTGAGATGCGCGTCTGGCTGAATGAAACGAAATAATCTGTGATACTAATTAGGCTGTCAATCGTATTTTGACAGCCTTTTTATAAGCGCTTTTCCACTTTAACATTCGTGTCTACAATCCTTCTTTATTATCCTCGATAATGTTTTATCTTTACATTGCAAATCCTCTTGTAGCTATCTTTTTGATTTTTACATAGAAAACGTAACATTAAGACATGCTAAATGAAGGAATAAAAGTTTAGTTAAGACGCGAACGGGTATTGTTACCTTTAGAAAAGGAGAGATTTAATAAATGAACCAAGGATCAACCGTTTATTACGTTTCACTTGTCATATTGTCTTTGCTTGTTCTTTCTGGTGTGTTTTTACCCGAGGCATTAGAAAGAATCACAGCAAATATTCAATCATTTATTACAACTTCGTTTGGTTGGTATTATTTAATACTTGTTACGTTCATTGTTGTCGTCTGTTTATATTTCCTCTTTAGTCCGTTAGGCAAAATAAAACTTGGAAAACCAGACGACAAGCCAGAATTTTCAAGACCAACTTGGCTTGCGATGTTATTCAGCGCAGGAATGGGGATTGGCTTAGTCTTTTATGGATCTGCTGAGCCGATTAGTCACTATGCAATTAGTTCACCCACTGGGGAAGTTGGTACCAATCAAGGAATTAAAGATGCATTACGGTATACCTTTTTCCATTGGGGTATCCATGCATGGGCAATTTATGGCATTGTTGCTTTAGTTATTGCTTACTTTAACTTCAGACACGATGAACCCGGGCTAATTAGTAGTACACTGCGCCCAATCTTAGGTAATCGTGTTGACGGAGCACTAGGGAAAACAGTCGATGTAATTGCTGTTATCGCAACCGTAATGGGGGTTGCAACTACACTTGGTTTTGGTGCTGTTCAAATCAATGGTGGATTGTCTTACCTATTTGGTCTTCCATCAAACATTTTTATCCAATTTATCATCATAGCAATTGTAACTGTGCTATTTATGATTTCAGCGTGGTCAGGCCTTAGTAAAGGCATTAAATATTTGAGTAATGCGAATATGGGGCTTGCAGCACTGTTGTTTTTGCTAATGTTTATCTTTGGTCCTACACTATTTATTTTAAACTTGTTCACTGATACAATTGGAAGTTATCTACAAAACTTTTTAAAGATGAGCTTCCGAATTGCACCGTTAAATGAAGAAACGCGTGGATGGATTAACGGCTGGACTATTTTTTATTGGGCATGGTGGATTGCCTGGTCCCCGTTTGTCGGTATATTCATTGCTCGTGTATCAAGGGGTAGAACAATTCGAGAGTTTGTCGTTAGCGTTCTTCTTGTCCCATCATTGATTGGGTTCTTATGGTTCTCGACGTTCGGTGGCTCAGCAATCATGCTTGAACACAATAATATCGCCAAAATTTCTGAACTTGCGACAGAAGAATCCTTATTTGGTGTGTTTGCGAATTACCCAATTGGCATGTTCGCTTCACTTGTCGCTATTACCTTGATTGGTACGTTCTTTATCACATCTGCAGATTCGGGTACGTATGTATTAGGGATGATGACAACAAACGGCTCCCATTCTCCAGGTGCAAAGATTAAAATCACTTGGGGTGTCATGCTCGCAGCAATTGCCCTAGTATTACTATATACCGGTGGCCTTCAAGCACTACAAAACACAATGATAATCGCCGCCCTCCCATTCTCGATCATTATGGCGTTGATGAGTATAAGCTTAATAAAATCACTACAAAAAGAAGCAAAACAATTAAATTTAAAAAAAGGAAGGAAGTAAAGAAGAAAAGCGCAGGCGCCTGTTTAGCCCTGACAAGCGTAAGACAAGCCTCGTAATGGCGGTCTTTGCCATGTAGAGGATTGACTTACGACTCGAAGGGCTAGGCGCCGGAGCTAGACAATAAAAAAAAGCGTAGGCGCCTTGGTCAGCCCCGACAAGCATTCCTAAAGAAAAGCTGGCATACCTACTCAGTAGTAGGCATGCCAGCTTTTTCCTTTACCTCTGACACTATTTTAATTTTTCAACAAACTTACTTATCCGCTTCATCGATTCATCTAATTGCTTTAACGACGTTGCGTACGAGCAGCGAATATAGCCTTCCCCACTTTGACCAAACACATTTCCCGGGACGACAGCAACCCGTTCTTTTTGGAGCAGTTGTTCAGCAAACGACTCTGAGGACAATCCCGTCTTTTTTATCGACGGAAACACATAAAATGCTCCACCCGGATTATGACAATCAAGTCCCATTTCATTAAACGCTTTGACAACGAGGTTTCTTCGTTGTTGGTAACTCATTTTCATTTTTTGGACACTATTGCCACCATTTCGCAATGCTTCCAAAGCTCCGTGCTGGGCCATCGTCGGCGCACACATAATCGTATATTGATGAATTTTAGTCATTGCTTGTAAAATTTCAACTGGCCCTGCTGCATACCCTAAACGCCAGCCAGTCATCGCAAACGCCTTAGAAAAACCTGAAATTAATATCGTCCGCTCACTCATTCCAGGAAGCGATGCGATACTTATTGCACGTTCATCATAGGCCAATTCCGCATAAATCTCATCAGATATGACGAGTAAATCATGTTTCTTTATGACAGCTGCGATTTTTTCAAGCTCAGCCTTTGATAAAACGGTACCAGTAGGATTGTTTGGACTACAAAGCATGATAGCTTTTGTTTTATCAGTTATCGCCTGCTCAATTTGCTCTGGTCGCACTTTAAATTCATTGTCAGGGTCCGTATCAATAATTACCGGCGCACCACCAGCTAATGTCACTGACGGCGCGTACGAAACAAAGCTAGGAGTTACGACAATGACTTCTTCACCCGGATTAAGAATTGCTCGTAACGCAAGATCAATAGCCTGACTCGCACCAACGGTAACAATTAATTGATTTTCCGGATTATAGCTAACATTGAAATTTTGCTCTAAATACTTACTGATTTCCACTCTCAGTTCCAATAACCCAGCATTAGCTGTATAAGCGGTGTATCCTTGCTCTAGCGAATGATAGCTAGCTTCAATTACGTTCCATGGTGTGACAAAATCAGGTTCACCGACACCTAATGAGATAACATTGTCCATTTTTGATGCTAAGTCGAAAAAACGACGAATTCCTGATGGCTTAAGACTGTCAACCGTTTTTGCTAAATAAGAGGTTTGCTTCATCATTATGGTGACACCATAATCCGTTTATCATCTTCATCGTCATTAAAAATGATGCCATCGTGTTTATATTTTTTTAAGACAAAATGAGTCGTTGTAGACAATACCATATCTAACGTCGATAGCTTTTCAGAAACAAACCGACTAATTTCCATCATCGTTTTACCTTCAATCGATACAGACAGATCATATGCACCGGACATTAAATAAACAGCCTTTACTTCTGGGAATCGGTAAATTCGCTCTGCTACTTTATCAAAACCAACGCCTCTTGCCGGGGTAACCTTCACATCAATCATCGCTGTTACACCTTCATATTCTAATACCTTCGACCAGTTTACGATTGCTGAATATCCTAAGATAGCATTTTCCTTTTCGAGCTTCTCAATAATTTGCTGTGTTTCAGCAACAGACAAATCAACCATTTTAGCAATCGTTTCAATATCTAAACGCGCATTTTCCTCGAGTAACTGAAGAACTTCTCTTTCTTTCTGTTCCAACACATCCACCTACTTTTCGGTAAAAATAAATATACAGATTTATTTAGACAATTTTTATCTTATGTTACTACAAACGACAGGGAAGATAAAGGGGAACTTCCGCTTGTGGCCGTTAACCGACACACCTTTTTATGCATATGGTAGAAATATATCCAACATGTAAGGAGCTTTTTTATGTCGATAACCTATACGCAATTACTTGCCCGACTTGGAATTAACGGCGCACATCCCGGAAGTTTGGCAATGACAAAGAAAATGTTAGCAGGAATTACAATTCGACCAACAACAAAAATCGTTGATGTTGGTTGTGGTACAGGACAAACCGTTGCCTATCTAGTGCAAACATATCCTTGTCACGTAACTGGCCTTGATTGTAACCAGTCAATGGTCGATAAAGCGAAGAAAAGGATGATAGCCCACAACTTATCCGCCAATATTTTATTAGGTGAGGCAGAAAACCTACCCTTTGATGATCAGTCCCAAGATATTCTTTTATCAGAATCGGTAACATCATTTACTAACATTGATGAAACCTTAAGCGAATATAGCAGGGTTTTAAAGCCGAACGGATTGTTAATTATGAATGAGATGACTAATAGTGGCCATCTCCAGCAAGCAGAAAAAGATGAACTTATCAACTATTATGAAGTTACTGCTATTTTGACGAGAACCCAATGGCAACAGAAGTTGAGCGATCATCATTTTTTAATCAATTATCAAGAAAAAGTCAATCCACATATGGGCTCACCGATTGACCTTACATCAAAGGCATTGCTTGATGAATCTCTCGTTAAAAAGTTAACGGAGCACTATTATTTAACCGAAAAATACGCAAATCGCCTTTCATCCACCTTATTTATTTGTACGAAACAAGGAGGTCCCTTAAATGACCATCATCCCAACAAGTAACTGGCTAAACGATTATTTGACGATGAAAAATACCAGTGACCGGGAACTAATCCCACGCGTCCACGCTGAGTGCTTGTGTGGACCGCTAGAGGCGTATTTTCCAGATGCAACGTTACAGGACATTCATATACATTTAGTCGATCATGGTCTATTTTGGCCACACCCAACGGATGATAAACAAATTGAGACATTTATCGCTCGTAATTATACGTCTATCGTTAGGAAAATATTAGAAAAATTAACACAGCATTGGGATGGACCTGATGTACCTGTGTTTATCTTTCCATCTAACGAAAAGAACCGCTTATTGAGTGAGCACTTTGAAGGGGTATCCGGAGTTAGTCACCCAGGTAAATTATTTTTTTTTCTTCCAAACAATGTTTCATTAAAAAAACTTCACGCGCTCGTCATTCACGAATACAGTCATATTTGTCGGCTTGATAAACTTGGAAAAAAGGAAGAAGACTTAACACTCCTAGATGCGATTGTCTTAGAGGGATTAGCTGAGAATGCGGTACGTACTTTGCTCGGTAATGAATATGTTGGCAGTTGGGCAAAGCATCCTTCCAAACAAGAAGTCGAGCTTTTCTTTAGAAAATGGATAAAACCTTGCCTCGACTTGAAAAAGACAGACCCACTCCATGACCAAATTATGTATGGGGATGGCCATTTCCCAAAATGGCTAGGATATAAAGTCGGATATCAGCTTATCGCTTCCTGCTTAGAGCATCCGGAATTACAATTAAAACAGATGCATTCGCTTTCTTCTTTACAGCTGTTAGATTATTCAATGTTTGCATCGTAGTTATTAGCAAAAAACGAAAATGTGCTAACGTCATTGGACATGTATCCACCACAAATACCCCTCCCTTTCATACGATGGTAATAAGTCCACGATGAAAGGAGATTATTCATGTCAAAATATTACGGTGTATGTCAAAAGCATATTGGACGCCCGGTTCGAATTAGAACAAGAGACGGTAGAGTCCACGCTGGTATCATTAAGCGCGTAAGCCCGTCACACGTATTTCTCGAACCAATTCCTAAAGGTTTAGGTGGACACGGCTACGGCTATCGTCGCCCCTATGGTTATGGTAGTTATGGTGGCTATGGTGGTTATGGTGGCTATGGTGGTTACGGTAATTGGGGCATTGCCCTTGGTACCATCGCAGCATTGGCCTTTCTTCCATTCTTTTTCTGGTAAAACATTAACACGGGATTCCGAGACACTCGGGAATCCCGTTATTTTTTTCCTAACGTAACTAGCAATAGACCACCTGACCACGAGACTAGTGACACAAAAAAATGCAAGGCCTGCCCCCTTTCGCTAATAAGATGCCCTTTTTATTCATCTGAACCGACATATCTTTAGAAAAATAAAATGAAACAACCACTAAAAGAGCAGTGTAGATTTTAAGTGTATATTTTTAAGTTTTATAATATAATGCAAGCAGGTTTCACATTTATAAAAAGATGCCTAACCAACTTGAAAAACGGGTGATACTTTGAATACTTACCTATACTTAACAATGTTTACTAACTTTACGAGGGAACTCTATTATCAAGGCTTGCCATTTTTATTTTTTCTAGGATTGATTCTACTTGGCAGATGGCTTGTTTTAAGTTTTTTTAAACGGATAAGTAACCGGGGGAAATCGTTCTTCTCTGAAAATGAGACACCAATTCGTTATTTTATCAACTGGATTACGACCTACGGAATCCTAGTTTTTATCCTATTCTATTTTTCAAGCTCGACTTGGATGTTCCAGGAAATTACCTCCGTTGGAAAGGTAAAAATATCTGCTTTCCTCATAATTATTGCAATCCTAATTATTTCTTTTGCTAACCGGGCATCGAAAATGATTACCAAGCATTTATTACCTCGCGCTTATCAGCGTTACCAATTAGACCGCGGTGTACAGTTTACCTTTAATCGCATCTTTCACTACACGGTCATGATTGTTGCGTTTGTCGTCAGCTTAACAACTGTCGGAATCGACCTTAGTGCACTAACTGTCTTTGCTGGTGTGATCGGTGTTGGTATTGGTTTCGGTATGCAAAATATTACATCCAATTTTATTTCAGGAATCATTCTGTTGTTTGAACGCCCGATTAAGGTTGGTGACCGAGTGATTGTTAATGGAATCATTGGGGATATTGAAAAGATAAATATGCGGGCGACAATCATTCGGACAATTGATAACGAGCATATTATTGTGCCGAATTCTTACTTTTTAGAAGAACATGTTGTCAACAGGTCCTATAGTGACCCAACGTTACGATTACGTATCCCGATTGGCGTTGCCTATGGGTCAGATGTGGAAAAGGTCAGAGAGCTACTCCTCCAAGTTGCACGTGACGAAATGAAAGCATCAGACGTCGTATTAGCAGACCCTGAGCCCTTTGTGCATTTTAAGGCATTTGGTGCATCATCCTTAGACTTTGAACTTTTCATCTGGATATCTAGTCCAAACCACGTGATTGCCACAAAAAGCAGTATCAATTTCCGCATTAATAAAATATTAAAAGAACATAATATCGAAATCCCATTCCCACAGCTTGACTTACACATAAAAAGCTAGACACAGAGAATGGTTCTTTTCTTCCTTTTTCAATAAAACAAACGGCTTGGATCTGTGTCTCGTATCCAAGCCGTTTGTTTTTTTAATCTAATAGATCTTTTTCAATATGGCCATCGTGTTCTTTTAATATCGACAATGCCTGCATTAAATCCTGCTCATCAACTTCAAATTCTAATACTTGAGTTCGATTATTTTCCCCTGTTGGTTCGTCTAGATCTACTTGTCCATTTATTGCAGCAAACATCCCGTTACTTGCACCTGTCGCATTTCCAGTCGTATTAACGCCAGCAATCGGGACAACAAAGTGCTGTTCATAGCCTTCTGGAATCGCGTCCTTTGTCACATGCTTCACCTTAAGGGTGCGCAGGTCTGCGTTTACAGATTCGACATCATTTTCAGTAGCAAAATATGCTCGTACAGTTTTTGACATGTTAGCACTCCTTTCAATTTTTTCCTATATATAATTTACCCAGACAAGCCAATAGTAAACAGGAGAATATGTTAAAAACGATGATAGGTTACCCCGAGGGGCTAGGCGCTGGAGCTAGACGTGGTAAAATAGAGTTATCTTATTTCTAGGAGGCACGCCGATGAAGGGTTTTTCGAAACAAGAAAGTAGCTGGATGCTGTATGATTGGGCAAATTCTGCTTATACACTCATTATTACAACTGCTGTCTTTCCTTTATACTACAAAGCTGCTGCAACGAATGCTGGTATAAGTGGAGCGGATTCTACGGCTTATTTAGGCTATACAATTGCAATTTTTACCTTTATTTTGGCAATACTTGGACCTGTTTTAGGGACGATTGCAGACTACCAGGGGTTTAAAAAGAAGTTTTTCGCTTTCTTTTTCACACTTGGTGTTAGCGCTACCGTTCTACTTGCTTTTATTCCTGGTGATAACTGGTTGCTCCTGCTTTTTTGCTACACACTTGCTGCATTAGGCGCGACTGGAGCAAACATTTTCTATGATGCCTTTTTAGTCGACATTACCGAAGAGAAGCGGATGAACCGCGTTTCTGCACGTGGCTTTGGATTAGGCTATATCGGAAGTACGATTCCATTTTTGCTTAGTATTGCAATCATTGTCCTTGCCCAACAAGAAATGATTGGTCTTTCCGCAGCTAGTGCCAGTCGGATTGCCTTCCTTATTACAGCAATCTGGTGGGGGATATTTTCTATCCCTATGTTTAAACACGTTCACCAAATTCATTATATCGAACGTGAACCAAAGCCTATTCAAGCTAGTTTTATTCGATTGGCAAAGACGTTTAAAGACATCAGACAATACAAGGCTGTCTTCCTATTTCTCATTGCCTACTTCTTCTACATTGATGGTGTTGGTACTGTTATTTCCATGTCAACGGCTTATGGAACAGACCTTGGGATAAGCTCCACCAATCTGTTAATCATACTATTTGCTACCCAAGTTGTTGCAGCACCATTTGCACTTGTATACGGCAGATTATCAGATCGTTTTACCGGTAAAACGATGCTTTATGTAGGAATTGGAGTTTACATCATTGTGTGCATCTACGCCTTTTTCCTAGAATCAGTGCTAGACTTTTGGATACTAGCAATGCTTGTTGCTACATCACAAGGAGGGATTCAGGCATTAAGTCGATCCTACTTTGCTAAACTTATTCCGAAAAATCACGCCAACGAATTTTTCGGATTTTACAACATTTTCGGAAAATTCGCATCAGTAATGGGGCCTCTTTTACTTGGTGCAACAGCACAGCTCACCGGAAAATCAAATATGGGCGTCTTTAGCCTAGTTATATTATTTCTTATCGGGATGATTGTGTTACGATTCGTACCCATACCAAAAACAGAAGTTCAATAAGAAACACCCATGATTTTATACTCGCTCGGGCGTTTTTATCGTTTTTCACTACCGTTAAAATTAATAAATGCTATCCTTTTTTCATCCTTGATGGTGGCTGCAGAAAGCCGTGGTGGTTTCTTGTCTTTTAAGAAAAGCGAAAGTTCCTTGGTGCTAGACTAAAGCAGGCAGAAGACGTGACGTGGTGTTCTTTAGTGGTTGGGGAAGCCTTCTTTAACTGTATACATTCCTTTCTACCAAGAAAAAACTATTTACATTACTATTTTTAGTTGTATGATAGAGAGTAATGGGGGGATGTGGGTTGATTATAAGGGATGCGTCTAGGCACGACTTAGGTGCTATTTTAGAAATTTATAATCAAGGCATCGAGGACCGGATCGCTACTTTAGAGACCGATCTACAAGATATGGCCTATATGGAAAATTGGTATGCGAACAAGAATGACAGATATACCGTCCTCGTTGCAGAACTTAATAACCAAGTTGTTGGCTGGGCATCAATTAGCCCTTACAATTTAAGAACTGCCTACAATGGGGTTGGTGAAATTTCCATTTACATCCACCGGAATTTCCGCGGCGAAGGTATTGGAAAGCTCTTATTAATCGAATTAGAAAAAAGAGCTAAACAAAACCAGTTCCATAAACTTGTTTTGTTTACGTTTTCGCTCAACTTGCTTGGACAAGGTTTATACCGCGCCATGGGCTACCGAGAAGTCGGAATTTTCATCAATCAAGGCTTTCTTGATGGAGAATTCGTTGACATCATGGCCATGGAGAAATTATTACATGAAAATTTATAAGCTATCCTTAGGAAGTTTTTATCCTAAGGTTTTTCTTTTTTAAAGACATAAAATTGCCCAACATTTATTATATGCATTAATTGTTTTTTAAAATCTAATCCCCCTTTCGGCAAGGGGGATTACTTTATTTTTTTCCTTCCTGTTCCTTCAACGCTCGGTTAAGCCGGCTTAACCTTCGCAAATCAGCTTTTCTAATCGGTAATGGTTCCTTTTTCAATAATTTCACCAAGGCAAACATGAGTAGGATAATCAGTACGGTGAATGGAAGGGCAGCAATAAGCGACGCTGTTTGTAAGGCGTCTAATCCACCTGCATACAATAACACACCCGCAATTGCCGACATCAGTACACCCCACACATATTTCGCAGATCGTGGTGGATGGGTGCTACCCCTTGTCGTCATACTGGATAAAATATAGGTAGCAGAATCAGCAGACGTAACAAGAAAAGTAAATATTAATAAGATGGATAGAATCGACATAATTGGCGTGAACGGTAAATAATTAAACAACTGGAACAAGGCAGATGTTAAATCCTCATTAACTGCTTCAGCAATATTTGTTCCCTTGTTCAAATCACTCCAAAGTGCCGTACCACCAAATGTTGCAATCCACAAGCAGGCAATCAACGGTGGAATTACCATCACACCCATGATAAATTCACGGATTGTTCTTCCTCTTGATACCCGTGCCACAAATGCACCAACAAACGGAGACCACGCAATCGCCCATGCCCAGTAAAAGATCGTCCAATCTCGTACCCACGTTCCACCCTTATATGGTTGGAGCCGCAAGCTATATCCAACGAAATTAACAATATAGTCCCCAATCGATAAGGTGAACGTTTCAAGGATAAAAACAGTTGGGCCTGCAAAAAAGACGTACAGTAACAACCCTAATGCTAAACCAAGATTTAGATTACTTAAGTATTTTATCCCTTTATCTAAACCAGTTGTTGATGATAGCATGTAAGCTATAAAAATAACGACGATAATAATTAACTGAACGGCTATCGAATTTTCTGTTCCCATGACAAAATTTAAGCCACCATTCATTTGTAACACACCGAGTCCTAGCGATGTTGCAATCCCCAACACAGTTGCAATGACAGATAAGGAATCAATTGAATTTTTGACAATTGGATTGTTACCAGTAACAGGTTCAAGTGCTGTTGAGACAAGTCCATTCTTTTTCTTTCTAAATTGAAGAAAACCTATGACAAGACCAACAATGGCAAAAACAGACCATTGACTCACGCCCCAGTGGAAAAAAGCATAGCCCATTGCTACACGAGCTGCTTCCTCTGTTTGGCCTTCCAAATCACCAAATGGCGTAGAGAAGAAGTGACTCATTGGCTCAGCAACACCCCAGAAGACTAGTCCTGCACCAAAGCCCGCGGAAAAAAGCATGCCTATCCAGGTAAAGAAGGAAAACTCTGGCCTTTCATTCTCTCCCCCAAGACGAATAGCTCCATACTTACTAATCGCAAGGAAAACTAAGAAGAGAATTAACGCAAACACAGAAAACAAATAAAACCAACCAAAGTTAACAGTAGTAAAATTAAACAGTCGACCTGCCACTTCGCCGAATCGATTTGGAATAAGCGCACCTACAATAACTAGGAATAAGATAACAAAAGCCGATATAGAAAACACGGGATTTTTCCACACATTTTTATCCATCATCAATCCCCCTCGTTTTAAGTTTATAGTCGCTGTTATTGTTACCATTAACTGAGGAATTATCACGTAATTTGGAATCAGAAAAGGACACTAAAAAACAAAAGCGCTAGTCGCGCCTTGGTAGACTAAGGAAGGCATAAAAAAAACGCTTAGATTAGTCATCTAAAGCGTTTTGTTAGTCAACTTCGGTATTTAAAATGAACCATCATAGAAAACTCTGCTTAGTTTTTTATGATTAGATCCTTTAGTTGGTCACGATTATGAATCATATCTTCAAGCGTATAGGAATCAAGGACAGCTAAATATGCTTGCAATGCTTCATATAGCACACCCTTCAACCGGCAAGCTGGACTAATTTTACAAGTATTATTTTCCTGATCAAAGCATTCGACTAAGTTAATCGGACTTTCCGTATGGCGAACAACATGGCCAACGTTGATCTCTTTTGGTTCCTTTGCTAATCTTATTCCACCGTTACGACCTCTCGTTGTCGTAATCAGACCGGCTTTCCCCAATTCATGAACGACCTTGCTAAGATGATTGTTGGAAATGTTATAAAAATCAGATATTTCCTTAATACTAGACTGCTCACTGTTCGGCCGTATTCCTAGATAGATTAAGGCACGCAACGTGTAGTCAGTATAGGCCGTTAACTGCATAAACTCCCCCCCTATATCGATTTCTTTTACAGCTATTATACCACTTATAGGTCATTTTTCGATAATCATCCAGGCTTGGTCCAAATGTGAACAATTTATTAAAGATGTATTTCAAATATTGCTTTTACCCCTCCAAAACCCTACAATAAAAGATGTATTTTAAATATATATTTAAAGGTTTAAAACGTTTTAAAACTATAAAGGGAGTTGTCTATCTTGAGTACTACTATGTTAGATCAAAAAACGATTGATACGGTGAAGGCTACTGTACCAGTTCTTGAAAAACACGGCGAAGCAATCACAAAACGTTTTTATCAAATGATGTTTGACAACCATCCGGAATTATTAAATATCTTTAACCACGCAAATCAAAAGCAAGGGAAACAACAGCGCGCCCTAGCGAATACGGTCTATGCTGCTGCAAAATATATTGACAACCTAGAGGCAATTTTACCTGTCGTTAAACAAATTGCCCACAAGCACCGGAGCTTACAAATTAAACCAGAACATTACCCAATCGTTGGGGAACATTTGCTTTTAGCAATTAAAGATGTCCTTGGTGATGCTGCAACAGACGATATTATTGAAGCTTGGGGCAATGCTTATCAAGTCATTGCCGATGTGTTCATTCAAGTGGAACATGAGATGTACGAGGAAGCAGCAGCGAAAAAAGGCGGCTGGGATGGTTTCCGCGAGTTCGTTGTTGATAAAAAGGTCAAAGAAAGTGAAGTGATTACTTCCTTTTATTTAAAACCAAAGGATGGCGGCCCCTTGTCTAGTTTCAAAGCAGGACAATATGTGAGCATCCGGGTAAACATTCCTGGTGAAAAAAATACCCACATTCGTCAATATAGTTTATCTGATTCTCCCGGTAAAGACTATTATCGTATTAGTGTAAAACGTGAAGCAACTAATGAATTACCTGATGGAAAGGTGTCTAACTATCTTCATGATACGATTAACCCTGGTGATGCTCTAGAGCTAACCGCACCTGCAGGGGTTTTCGTTTTGGATACGACGACAGAAGAAGCAGTCGTGTTAATTAGTGGTGGTGTTGGGTTAACGCCAATGATCAATATGCTTAACACCGTTGCAGAAAAACAACCTAACCGTAAAGTAACTTTTATTCATGCTGCAATCAACAGTACAACACATGCGATGCATGACCATGTTAAAGAGCTTGCCCAAACGAGCAATACCGTTGATTACTACCTGGTATATGAAAAACCAACTGATGCAGATCGCGCCGCACAACGATTTGATAAAGAAGGCTATATCGATTTACCATGGCTAAAGAGCGTCATAGATGATAACAATGCAGTCTTTTATTTCTGTGGACCTACGCCATTCATGCGTGCCATAAATCAAGCATTAACAGCATGGGGCGTACCCGAAGATAAAATCAACTTTGAATTCTTTGGCCCTGCTGATCAGCTGTAAGAGGTTAATCCCCCGAGGGTTTACGGGGGATTTTTTTACAACTTAGTGGGTAACCCCTGCTGTGGCAAGGCATTGGGGCTTGATTCGGACTCTATTAACCTGATTTGCTCTTCCTCTGTCCGAATTGTGGCTTGATTCGGACTCCATTAACCTGATTTTCTCTTCCTCTGTCCGAACTGTGGCTTGATTCAGACTCTATTAACTGGATTTTTGCTTTCTCTGTCCGAATTGCGGCTTGATTCGGACTCTATTTACCTGATTTTCTCTTTCTCTGTCCAAATTGGGGCTTGATTCGGACTCCATTAACCTGATTTTCTCTTCCTCTGTCCGAATTGACGCACCATTCGGACTCCATTAACCTGATTTTTGCTTTCTCTGTCCGAATTGGGGGTTGATTCGGACTCTATTAACTGGATTTTTGCTTCCTCTGTCCGAATTCCGGCTTTATTCGGACTCCACTAACCTGATTTTCTCTTTCTCTGTCCGAATTGTGGCTTGATTCAGACTCTATTAACTGGATTTTTGCTTTCTCTGTCCGAATTGCGGCTTGATTCGGACTCTATTTACCTGATTTTCTCTTTCTCTGTCCGAATTGGGGCTTGATTCGGACTCTATTAACTGGATTTTTACTTTCTCTGTCCGAATTGACGCACCATTCGGACTCCATTAACCTGATTTTCTCTTCCTCTGTCCGAATTGTGGCTTTATTCGGACTCCACTCACCTGATTTTTGCTTTCTCTGTCCGAATTCCGGCTTGATTCGGACTCTATTAACCTGATTTTCTCTTCCTCTGTCCGAACTGACGCACCATTCGGACTCCATTAACCTGATTCTCACTTTCCCTGTCCGAATAAGGCCAAATTCAATTCAAACGACGAAACCAATGAGACTAATGTTCTACTATTACTGCTCTATTACCAAGCTAATGAATAGACCTCTCCTCCCCCTTGTAGTACATTAAATAGGAATCTATCACTGGAGGGGTTTTGAAATGGAGTATCGTCGTCTTGGTAATACTGGACTCAAGGTTAGTGAAATTAGTCTTGGTAGTTGGCTCACTTACGGTGGGTATGTTGAGGAACAAAAAGCTGTTGCATCAATTGATAAAGCATACGAATTAGGGATTAATTTTTTCGATACCGCAAACGTTTACATGAGAGGCGAAGCAGAGAAAGTTGTTGGAAAAACGTTACGCAAGTATCCAAGAAGCTCTTATGTATTAGCGACAAAAGTTTTTGGTAAAATGGGAGACGGCCCAAATGATCAAGGTCTTTCCCGCAAGCACATTACCGAACAATGTGACGCAAGCTTACAACGGTTAGGATTAGATTATGTCGATATTTACTACTGTCATCGTTATCATCAAGATACTCCATTAGAAGAAACGTTACGTGCACTCGATGACTTAGTCCGTCAAGGAAAAATACTTTATGTCGGTATCAGTGAATGGACCGCACAGCAAATAACTGATGCAATTCACCTTGCAGATAAAAAACTACTTGATAGAATCGTAGTTAACCAACCAAACTATAGCATGCTTCAACGTTATATTGAAAAGGAAGTTATGCCTGTTAGTGAAAAACACGGAATTGGCCAAGTCGTCTTCTCTCCACTTGCACAAGGCGTACTGACAGGAAAATATAAAAAAAGTGAGGCCGTTCCTGAAGATAGTCGTGCTGCTCAAAAAGATTTGAATATGTCACGAGTCTTATCAGAGGAAAACCTCGATAAAGTAGAACAATTAAAGGGTATTGCGAAAGAGGAGAATCTATCGTTAGCACAACTAGCGATTGCATGGATTCTGCGTCAACCAAATGTAGCAAGTGCATTAGTTGGGGCTAGCCGTCCAGAGCAATTAGAAGAAAATACAAAGGCTTCTGGCGTCAAGCTCTCCGGTGAGACGTTAGAAAGAATTGAAGGAATTTTAGGATAATAGTATCGGTGGTGCCGTTCTTACCTGCACCACCGATATTTTACGTAGTTACCTTTACCTGCTTGATTTCTTCTTTTACCCGGCGCTGGATGATGCGTAATCTAATTAGAAAACCAATTGCCGCTCCTGTTAGCCCCAAGCTTATCCCGACCCAAAATCCAATCGGACCAAGCTCGGTAAATGCAGCTAACGTATAGCCAGATGGCATCCCAATGATCCAGTAAGCGATGAATGAGATAATAAACGGGAGCTGTACATCCTTGTATCCACGCAGTACCCCTTGCAAGCTAACCTGCGCTGCATCAGACAGCTGATAGATGATGGCAACGATAAAGATTTGACTTGCCACTGCAACAACAGCTGGGTCTTCGGTATAGAAATAAGCAATCTGTTCCCGGAAAAAGAACAAGAACACGGCACCAATAGCTAAAAATGCGATTGCACCAACTACACCAATTAAGCTGTATTGCTTTGCTGCTGCAAGCTTTTTTCCACCAACGGAATAGCCAACAACAATCGTCAATGCCATCGCAATGCTTAGCGGTATCATAAATATTAACGAAGTGAAGCTTAGCACAATTTGATTAGCTGCAATTGTTACCGTCGTAAACATCACACCTATCAATAACGAGACAACGGAAAAAATACTTGCTTCAAAAAAGATCGATAGTCCAATCGGAATACCCATCGCTAGCTGTTCCTTAAATGCACGCAAAGACGGCTTAAACCACTTCACGAACAAACGATACTTCCGAACCACTTCTAGCCGGAATGTCATCCATATACTTAAAAAAAGAATGATCCAGTACGTCAAGGCTGTTGCATATCCAGCCCCAATCCCACCTAATGCCGGCAAGCCAAAGTTTCCGAAAATAAAGCCATAGTTTAACACGACATTAAACGGAACAGCAGCAACCGTAATGACCATCGTTATCGTTGTATATCCTTGCCCATCAAAAAAATTACGGAGCACATTCGACAAGAACAACGGAATAATCCCAATCGACAATCCGACTAAATAGTGGAACGCAATCCGATGAACAGCTCGGTCTAAATCCATCAACGTTAAAATTGGATCAAGTAAAAAAATTCCCGCCACAAACACGACAACACCAAGCGCTATCGATAAATAGATTGACTGTGTTACCGCATGGGAGATCTTACTCCGCTCATTACTGCCGACTAACTGGGCAACAATTGGAGTAACAGCTAATAAAATACCATTAATCCCAGTGAATACCGGTAACCATAGATTTGCACCGATAGCCACACCAGCCAAATCGTTCGTTCCCACTCGCCCTGACATGAGTGTGTCGACCAAGTTCATCGCAAAGAGACTAACCTGGGTCACCATGATTGGCCATAGAATGGAAATAAACAGGGTAATCTTCTGTTTTAATGTTTCTGCATGATACATGTTTACACCTATATTTCTAATTATTTTTCAAAAATCAATTCAATAAAATGGGTCACTATTTTCGCAGTTAAACCCCAAATTACTTTATCATCATAGACATAAAAAAGCTCTTCTAACGACCTCGCCCGCCATTTGTAATTTTCACCACCAATAATTAAGTCATAAGGAAAGTCCTCTGCTGGTTGCAAATCCAAATGAACATAGTGAACACTAGGCTTTGTTTCCTTGAAAAAGGATAGCGGCACAAGAAATGTTTCCTCTACTTCTGCTGGATTAGGATGAAGTCGACTAGCAGCGTCGAGAATGCCGACGTAGGGGTAAACAATCATACCGAATGGCGAAACGATATAATCCAACGGGTGTACACCTGTAATATCCTTCTCGTTTACGCCAAGTTCCTCGACCGTTTCGCGAATCGCAGCCTCTTTTTCACCAGAGTCTTTGGCATCTATTTTACCTCCAGGAAAAGAAGTCTCACCCGGCTGCCGTCTCATCTGATGGGACCGTACTTCAAATAACACGTGGAGTTCATCATCTTTTTCAACTAGCGGAACGAGGACTGCATATGTTGCAAACTGACGACTCCCTAAAATGGTCGGTGTATGTGATTTCACTTTATTTAAAATAGCTTTCGGGTCCATCCATTCACCTCAACTTCCCTTCTGTTTTGTAGACATTATAGCACGGTATCATACGAACAAGTAGACAGCTCTCGAATGCTTTCTGCTAAAAAAGCACTTGTGAAGCTTGCTCACAAATGCTTTTGATTGTTATTTGAAATTTTCATAGATAGAGAACATTGGTAGCATGGCAGCCATCACAATCAGACCAACTATTCCACCAAGCACACCGATCATCAGCGGTTCGAGAATGGTACTAAGTCGCGCAGACATCTCTTCCACATCATCCTCATAAAAATCAGCTATTTTCTCAAGCATCGTATCTAACTGCCCGGTTTCTTCGCCAATCCGAATCATGTGTGTGATAATTTTCGGGAACACCCAGCTTTCTGCTAAAGGCGTAGACAGGCTTTCTCCACTACGGAGGGAATCCTTTGCATCGTCTAACACCTTCGCAATTACTTCATTTCCTGCTACTTCTGAGCTCATTGTTAGTGTTTGCAAAACTGGAACAGAGCTTGCAAATAACGATGCCATCGTCCGCGATACACGCGCTAAAATCGTCTTTTGCATTAACGGACCAAATACCGGAATCTTTAGTGCAATTAAATCTAACGTATACCTACCTTTTGGATTACGCCGAGTTGCAATAAATCCGGTAACGATCAGGACGGTTAGTAACACTAAAATGTACCACTTTTCAATCAGAAAATCAGAAATGGCCATGACGATTTTCGTAGGGACAGGTATTTCACCACCAACATTAAGCAGGTTATCGAGCATCGTCGGCAACACTTTTGTTAAAAGAATAATAACAACAATAACTGCAACAATCGATACGGCAATCGGATAAACCATTGCCGATTTCACCTTCTCTTTGACACGGTGACTTTTCTCATAAAAGGTCGCCAACCGGTTCATCACATTTTCCATATCGCCACTCGTTTCCCCAGCGAGCACCATGTTAATAAAAATTTTATCAAAAATCTTCGGGAACTGGGCACAAGATTGTGAGAAGGATGTTCCCGAGCGAACGTCTTGATAAATTGTCTTTAGTGCATCCTTAAATGGTTTGGATGAAACTTGATCAGACAGTAAAGAGATGGCATCAACAATTGGTGTACCGGCATTTAACAGTGTGGCTAGCTGCCGGCAGAAAACAACAAAGTCCTGGTTTTTGACTGGCGGGCCAATAGTTATATTGATTTCAGTATTCAGCCCTGTCGCTTTCATTTCTTTTAATTCAGAAATGTATAGGCCTTTTCGTTTCAACTGCTCGGTAGCCTGTGCCTGGGTAACTGCTGTTAGCTTCCCTTTTAACTCCTTGCCAGACCTCGCGTCTAGCCCCTTGTACTTAAACTCCACGCCTATCCCCCCTTACCTACTCATGAATGTCCCAAAATGGCACATATTCACTTGCTGTTTGTCTAGTAATGACGCCATTTTCAACAAGCTCTCTGACAGACATTGCCATCGTCTGCATCCCACTTGATTTACTAGTTTCCAAGACTGATTGTATTTGGTGGACCTTGTTTGAACGAATTAGGTTTGCAATCGCATGGTTGTTCACCATTATCTCTAAAGCAGATCTTCGCCCGTTTTGCTCAGCAACCGGAATTAACGTTTGAGATACTACTCCGACAAGTGTTCCAGCAAGCTGGGTCCTGATCTGCTGTTGTTGCTCCGCTGAGAAAACGTCAATCACCCTGTCGATTGTTTGTGCTGCACCAGTCGTATGTAATGTTGCTAGGACAAGGTGCCCTGTTTCGGCAGCGGTTAAGGCAGTTTGAATCGTATCTAAGTCACGCATCTCCCCGACAAGAATGACATCAGGGTCTTGACGTAAAGCTGCCCTTAGTCCGACCGCGAAAGACTCGGAATCAACGCCAATTTCCCGCTGATTAATGATACTATTTTTATGGTCATGTAAATATTCAATTGGATCCTCTAGTGTTAGGATGTGCTTGCTCATGTTCTTATTTATATAATCAACAATCGATGCTAGTGTGGTTGATTTACCCGAACCAGTTGGACCAGTGACAAGCAAAATTCCTTTAGTCATCTGTGAAAATTGTTTAATGATTGGCGGTAAATGTAAATCTTCAAAATTCGGAATGACACTGTTAATCACACGACTGACGATAACAAAGGCACCACGCTGTCGAAACACGTTGACACGGAACCGGCATACGTCTGACAAAGCATAAGAGAAGTCGATTTCACCAGTTTGGTCAAAATATTGTTGCTGTTCCGTCGTTAAAATTTCTCTTGCCATTCTTTCTGTGTCAGCACCAGTCAGCACGTTGTTGCCGACACGCTTAAGCTTCCCATTGATCCGAACAATTGGCGCAATGCCTGGTGTCACGTGTAAGTCAGATGCCTTATTTTGATAAGCAAACATTAATAACTTTTCAATATCCATCAAAAAAATCCCCCTGCGACTATTCGACCGTTACCCGGTAAACTTCCTCAAGCGTCGTCATGCCCTGTGACACTTTACTTAGACCGTCTTCAAACATTGGTATAAAACCTTTACCCGTTACATATTTCCGGTACTCAGAATCCTGCAATTTTTGCGTTATCATATGTCGTAATTCATCATCAATCAATAATGTCTCATGGATCGCCATCCGCCCGCGATATCCAGAGTTGTTACACGCTGAACAGCCGCGCCCTTTTCTCATATCGTTCGTACCCAACCCTTTTGAATAAAATAATTGCTTCTCATCTTCGGTTGGTTGATACGGCTCTGCACATGTTTTACACACGCGTCGTACAAGTCGCTGTGCCACGACACCAACAACTGCTGAAGACACAAGGAACGGCTCAATCCCCATGTCAATTAATCGACTAACGGCACTGACCGAGTCATTCGTATGCAGTGTACTTAACACGAGGTGCCCGGTTAATGCGGCACGAAGGGAAATCTCGGCCGTTTCGGTATCGCGAATTTCCCCGAGCATGATGATGTCCGGGTCTTGTCGTAATATCGAACGAAGACCAGCAGCAAACGTCATCCCAATATTCGAACGAACTTGGACTTGGTTGATTCCTTTAATTTGATACTCGACCGGATCTTCAACGGTAATGATGTTTACATCTTCTGTATTTAATTTTTGCAGCGCCGTATATAGTGTCGTTGATTTACCACTACCAGTCGGGCCAGTAACCAATATAATTCCATATGCATTACTAATCATCTTACGGAAATTCGCTTCATTCCGCTCAGAAAAGCCTAATTTCTCAACCCCAAGTGACACACTACCTGTATCAAGGAGACGCATAACGACCTTTTCACCAAACACAGTCGGCAGGATGGAGACACGGAGGTCGAAACTTTTCATATCGACATCCATCTTGAAGCGTCCATCTTGCGGAAGACGCTTTTCAGCGATATTTAACTTCGACATAATTTTAATTCTTGAAACAAGTACATTATTCATGTTTTTCGGCAGGGAACGTTCGGTTCGTAACACACCATCGACACGAAACCGAATCAATGTTTCGGTTTCGTGGGGATCAATATGTACGTCACTTGCGTTTACTTGGGCAGCTTGTGCTAATAACTGATTCACCATTTTAGCAACAGGTGATTCGTCGTTTTGCTGTGCCTCTAAAAACCCTTCATCATCTTCATTAAGCGGCATGTCTTCAAGCATTTTATCGATCGACTTTTGCATGCCATAGTATCGATTAATCGTTACTTGCATCTCTTGCTTTTTCGCGATGACTGGTTCAATTTGAAAGCCAGTACTTAAGCGCAAATCATCTATTGCAAAATAGTCGAGTGGATCGACCATCGCTACAAGCAAACGGTCACCGATCTTCTTCAGTGGTAACACCTGATATTTCCGAGCGATTTCTTCACTAATAATATTAATTAATTTCCGGTCAATATCGTATTCATATAAGTTGACTTTATCTAATCCGAGTTGAAGTTCCAGCAAGTGAATAATCGTGTCTTCTTCAACAATATTCATTTCGACTAATTGGTCCCCGAGTCGTAGTCCCGATCGTTTCTGTTCTAGTAGCGCGTCCATTAGCTGTTCTTCGGTGATCACATTGGCTTCAACAAGTAAATCTCCAATTCGTTTCCGCTTCTGAATCATGTGCGACTCTCCCTTTATTCTCGTCTGTCTATTCATTGCTAAGCATATTCCCATTTAGGTTCAGTGTAAAGTCAATTAGTAAGCCATCCACATCCCAAAGCTTCGCAACGCTTGGTTCTTTTTGGTGACTCGCTAACACACTCTCTACCTGATTTAAAATAGCAATTGTGTTGTTCAGTTGGACCTTTCGTTGATTATCATCAGCCATATTACTTATTGATTGGATGACGGCATCTTCATAGTTATTCATGGTAGTAACTACTTGATTGAATTGTTGCTCGGTTAATTTTAAGTCGTTAGCTGCTATACCTTTTGTCGTAACCTTTGCTACTGCTTCTAGTGTATCTTGGGCAACCGGTAGCAACCACTCTTTTTCTTCCTCGGTTAAGTTAATCTTCAGTGGCATAATGTACGTATCGATGCCAAATTCATTAATCTTAATCGCCTTTTTGGCAGCAGATGGAATATCATAGCTCACCGAGGAAAAAATGAGACTAATCGAGCTATCTGATACACGAGGATCTAATCCACGCGATTTAATATAGTCGACTTGGTTTAATAGATAATAATCATTCGTATAGGCACCTGTTTGGACAAAATAGAATCCTTGGCCTTCTCCCTCAACCGGTGGCGTATCGGTGGTAACACGAATCGAAGACCCATCCATGACAATCTCTGTTTCATAACGC
The DNA here is from genome assembly GCF_028416595.1 of Aquibacillus salsiterrae. Classification (GTDB taxonomy): domain Bacteria; phylum Bacillota; class Bacilli; order Bacillales; family Amphibacillaceae; genus Aquibacillus_A; species Aquibacillus_A salsiterrae. The sequence continues at coordinate 162,790 of NZ_JAMQKC010000005.1, forward strand.
TTTACTGCTTGTTCTTCGTCTGGTTCTTTGACCTCACCGGCATCTGGAGTATCAGGTTCAGGGTCCACTACTAATTCTGGCTCACGATTTGGTTCTGGTTCGCTAGCTAGTTCGCCTAGCTCATAGTCATTTCCAGCAGCAACGAATGGTGCAAAGCTGTCTGAATAAAAGACGCGCGCAGAAATCGAAGCTGACATGTCCGCTCCTTTTTCCCCGCCAGAATAGCTATAGCTTTGGACATGGACGACCCGTGGTAGGTTTTCAAGTCCTTCAATAAATCGATTAATTTCTGCTTCTTTCCCGTTCACACTTAGCTGGACATCGAGGTAGTTTACTTTCACCTTCACGTCCTTGAACTTTGCTTCGATTAATTTAAAAATCGGTTCAGGAAATACAGCATTCCACTCTGCAGTGCTTAGTTCTTTTTCCTCTTCCGCCGCTTCTGTCACTTGGCCAACTTTCCCTTTTCCGACTGGTAAGTTGCCAAACGAAATGCTGTTAATTAAGACACCCGTGTTCTTTTCTGTTTTCTCCAAATCAACAATGACTTGTTCCACATTTGGTCGAACCGGAATCCCCTTTAGCAACGTATCCTTCTCTTCATCGGTTAGTTGCTGCGGTGTTAGGTCAGCTAACAGCTTTTGATAGTCAGCTACAGCTGTTTCGACTTGCTTAAGTTCCGTTTCCTTTTGCTTTTCTTCGGCAACAACTGGTCGAATCATTACCCAATAAAAAATACCAATTGCGACAAGCAGTAAGACGCTTACGGTTAAAATAATTTGTTGGATGGCGTTATTGTTTTGATTCATTTGCTTCGCCACCTTCCACCACCGTCTTGACATTCATTTGTACGTTCGTTAAATAGTTTTCACCTTGTTCATTTGTTGAAATCGCTGTAACTTGGGCTTCCGTCGTAAAGTCAGCAAATAACAGTCGATTTAAGTATGTTGCTGCATCTTGTTTGGACGGAAAGTCAACAGTCATCGTCAGTGCACCGGTGTTTTGATAATTATAGGATTGAACATCGACACCTTTAGGAAATAATTGAAAGACACTGTTTTTCAACTCAATCGTTCCTATGTATGTTTGGTTTAATAACGAGTTGACATATTTGTACTCATCTACAAAGTTATATTCCGTTACGCCGCTTGTTTTTGTTTGATATTCTGCTAGTAAATTGTCCCTAAGTTCTGTTTGCGTAACAATTGTATCACCCAATTCGGCGACATTATTTTTCGCATCCAAATAATAGACGACAGATAGTCCTGCCATCGTAAATACAGCTACTGCCAGTACTATGAATAGTGGTAGCCTACTTACGGTAATTCGTCTCGACTGCGGTAACAAGTCAATACTTACATTCACTACAATCTCTCCTAACTAGCTTGTCTGTCGGTATTATTTTTTCCATTTCTTCTTTGCTGTGTCATTACCTTTTAATGCAAGGCCGATCGCCACACTAGCTGTATTTAACATCGATGTCTTAGTGAAATCATCAGCTAGGATCGGTGTGAAATCTATCTCAGCAACTGTGACATCGAGTCTGTTGGATAATAGGTTGATAGACTTCTTCGCATGTTTACCTGTGACAATGATTCGCTTTAACTCATCGTTATCCCTACTGAGTGAGTATTGATAAAAGTTCTGTGCCTTCTCAATTTCACGAACAACCGCATCGACGTATTGTTCGGTCTCTTCATCGACAGCAACATCCTCAACCGTTGCCGCAACCTCAACATTGTCTTCCACTAAACCATCATTGAAAGAAAGAACGTCATCCTCTAAAACAGTTGTACGACCGATCTTTTCTGTAATTGAAATCGACATTGTCCGAGAAAATGCAATTGTTCCTTGCGTGAAAATATGAATATCAATCGCTTCATCAGATAAATCAACGACCATCTCCGTTTCGATTAACCATTCTTTATTCGTAAATGAAATGAGACGCTGTAACGCTAACGCCCTAATTTCCGCTGTCAACGGCTTGAACCCCGCCATCGTTGTCGTTTCAAGGAAATCTTGGGATAGCGGTTTAGATGTAGCGAAGAACAGGATATCGCTTTTTTTATCCTTGGTCTCCTCTGGCGATTCCATCTGTTCTTCACTATCTTCCTGGTCGAAATCATTGATAGTTAGTTCCTCAAAATCAACATCATTTTGTTTGCCTGGTTCTTCAACAGTACCAATCTTTACAAAATCGTAAGTTGATTGTTCAAATGGTAGGTGTATACTTTCACCAATCTGGTAATTAATTAATTTTGCAAGCTCTGGCTCATTTAAATTTGGTAAAGTAGTAATTCGCCGCACTAAGATATTCTGCGTTGGAAAGGCTAGATGTACTTTTTTTATGTCCTTAGTAAACTTACTTTTTAGAATTGATGATGTTAATTTTCTATCTTTTATTCTACCATTTCCGATAACATTCTCAGTAGTTTCAACTAGATCTATATCAAGAAGTGACAGCTGCTTATTTTTAATATCAACTGTTGCACTCGAAATATATTTTTCGCGAATATCTATTCCGGAATATTCATTTCTTTTTGAAGCCATTTTCTCACTCCTCTGTTTAATTTGGCTTGGTTGAGAAGTCAATCGTGTCCGAATCAAACTTATATATGTACGTTTTGTTACTATCTTCATCTTTCTCGCAAGCCTCGGGTAATAATGAACAATTAATCCCTCTTTCCTCACCAGTTACACTATAAGTATTTGTATTGGCATAGTACTCTTCAGTTATCAGTCCACCATTAATAACCAAATTAGAATTGGCACCACTTTCAAATTTCTGCGCTATTAATACTCCTTCAATTATTAATTCCGAAACACCACCAGAACCACCAATCAGAACATTTTTCACAAATACGACAGTATCCGATGGTATTTCTAAAATCAGTGGGCCTTCACCGCTTTTTCCATCATAGGATATTTCTTCAAGCCTAATAATTTTACTTGGAACTTCATTAAAGTCGTATGGAATGTCGGATTTTCCTATTGACGGGTAGAAATTGCCTTCATCGTCTTTCCAATTTGACCAGTCTATATTATATTTTTCAAGTATTGAATTATAAATTTCCTGTGTCAATTGACTACTATTCACGTTAACATTCACCGTATTGTTTTCTTTTGCATAAAAAGACTCATAATACTTTAGAGCATCTCCACCTGAGAACGGAGTAGGATAAATACTAAAGTTGAGTATCCGACTTACAGTAGATTTATCGTGTTCAAGAGTTGAATTATCATATTTTGAATCTAATGTAACCTTAACTTCGGGTGGGGTGGTAGCATCTGTTGGTTCCAAGTTTATAGTATCTAGGTCATGATCCACTTCAATGTCAACTGCTAAATCCTTTCCGCCTATCTCCTTATACGTTCTTTGGTTAAAATTTTTTAAATATTCAAATATACCATCGTCATACGCTTTCATCTCTGCCAGAACTATTTCTATAGCACCCTCAGCCCGGTAGAACTCTTCTTGAGCCTTTTTATTTGTCGTCACTTTTTCTAATCCATACGTTGTTGACTTGAGTGTGACCGTTGCGATAATACTAAGAAAAAGAATTATAAAAAGAATGATAAGTAATGCAGCGCCAGACTGATTTCGTGTAACTTTTAAAAGAATACTCTTCATACCCTCACCCCTAGTAAAAGTCATCATATGTCCTTACTCTATTGTTAAAATCATTCGTAACATTGGTTGATACCTCATATTGATTGTTTTTATCTTTCAGTACTAACTTTATTTTGACTTCACTTCCGGTTGTAACGTCAAATTGATCAATATTATCCGATAATATGTTTCCACCAGGCTCTAGCTTCAATTGTTTATACTGATAAGATAGTTTTTCTACTCCATTTTTGTCCCTAACAATAATCTTATCGTCCGTTATATCACTTTCGTCTAGGCTAACTATTTCTAATGTACCACCATCTCTTACAATGTTTGATATTTGTTCCATGATAAATCTTGCTTCTCGTTGCAATTCGTTTTCTACTGCTACAGCTCGCTCCATTTTCATTGAATACGAAGAAATACGGAATACGACCGTTGAAATTACTACCATAATAACAATAACTACCAATAATTCTATCAAGGTAAAGCCTCGCTCGTTTCTCCCGGTCACTTTTTCACCACCGTTACTAATTCTAAAGTATTTATTTGCTTATCGATTGGTACAATGTCTGCCTTAATTTCATAGAATTCTAAACTAGATGGTGTCGTTGTATAGGTTGGTGTGGAAGCAGTTATCGTCGCTACAGCGTCATATGTAATATCTGGGTCTTCTTCCGTTACACACCCCTGATCATTTAAACAATAATATGTTGTTGGAGAGGTACCATCTACATATCCTTCTACTCGAATTCGTTCCATTATTTCCTGTCCAAAATACGCCAGTTGGGTATCCTTTCCTTGCTCCACAGTTCTGGTAAATGTACCTGTTAAAATAACAAATAACGGGACAATAATGAGACCAACAATAACTATTGAAATAAGTAACTCAACCAAAGTCATTCCTTTTTCATTTCTCACATGATTCAACCCCTACATTATGAATCCTAAATACCATTCCCATATTTGATTACCGTATAAATAAGCAACTAACGTGCCAATAAGAATAAAAGGGCCAAAAGCAATCGGCTCTTTTCGCTTCACTAATCCAGTTGATATGAACACTATTCCAATTACTGCCCCGAACAAGGAAGCAAGTACTAAACTCATTATAGTTTGTATAGGCCCTAAGGCTAAGCCAATGGCTGCATATAGTTTAATATCGCCGCCACCCATACCACCTTTACTAACAATCGCAATTAGCAGCAGTAAACCAAAGCCCACTGCTCCACCTAACAAATAGAAAAGGAACGGTTGACCACCAATAAACATACGGATGATCAACAGTAGGACAATGCTTGGAAGAGTAATCACATCTAAGATCAACTTTTCCCGAATATCAGTTAAAACCGCTAAAACTAGGGTAATAGATAAAATGAATGCGGGTAATAATTCTGGAGTGAGACCAATTGTCTTATAAACAATGAAAATAGTTACAGCTGTTAAACCTTCCCCAACAGGGTATAGATATGAAATTTTCACTCGACAATAACGACAACGGCCTCCTAACAATATGTAACTAAAGAGAGGTATTAGGTCTAGTGCACCAAGGCGATGTTTACAATTAGGACAATGGGATGGTGGATATGAAATAGATTCCTTTTTTAATAGTCGGATTGCAACGACGTTGAAGAAACTTCCAAATGTTAGGGCAAGGATTATTACTATGATATCTATGGCTAGCATTGGTGAGCGCCCCTTTATTTTATTTAAAAAATTTTAATCTTAGAATATGTGTTTTACAGGTAAAAGACTTAAGTAATATTATACTTGGAAACTTAGGCCTTTTCATTAAATTATAATCTTCAGTCATATTAAAAAAGGGTAAAAATAAAGCTGCCGCGGTCTTGAAAGACGCGACAGCACGTAAAATAGATATGGTATTACAGGTTTACTTTAAACAAGAGGACTTAACATCGCCATCGGATGTACTCGTATATGAAAAGGTTGCTGTTGCACTATCAGCACAATCTGGCATTTCTTGTAGATAATCTGGAACTATTAAACCATCATTTACAACTGCAGGTGATTTAGTATCATCTATAGGAAATTCTCCTTCAACCGCATAATACCTATTAACAGCATCTTGAACTATAGATAAATTCTGTTTATCCGTATTTTCTTCAGCCTTATCTCTCTGCCCCATCACCATCGGGAACGCAATTGCCGCAATAATACCTAAAATAACAATAACAACTAATAGTTCGATCAACGTTAAACCGCGTTGATTTTTGACGTGCTTTTTAACTGACTTCATTCTTGAATTTTCCCCCTTGTTTTTAAATAATTAAAATTTATTTCAAGAGCGCAACTCTTAAAATCGGCAACAAAAAAACCTTAACAGAATCCATCTCGAATTCAAGATGTTGTAAGGTCGGTTGCGCCACTAGCTCGATGTGACTCAGGCGCCCAAATAAAAGTCACATTTCTTCGCTCCCTATATTCATTTGATTAAACATTCGTTCCAACTATGTATTGTTTTTTAAAACTTCCTAAATGTGGTATTTCTATTGGAATCATCTAATAACTCTCGGATGTGTAGGTGGTTGAATTAGAGTGTATCTTAGGTGGATTAAGAAGATAATAGATAATGAACACCATTCTAGGTATTCTCTCCTAATTAACTGAGAAAATTTTAGTATTTAGTTTTGCTATAAGTATATTACACTAATTTTTGGTAGATTAAAAGATAAATTTTCTCAAGTTTTACATATTTTTTTATTATTCTGAAATGTGCGTTTTTTCGACAAATACTGCTTGACTGACTCCTCCATGATCCCTTTATCATAGAAGGAGTCATGCTTTTAGTTCGGCATGGACGATTAATCTGTCTGTTGCTTCTTTGATCGGGGTACAGGTTATTAAGGTCAGGACTTTTTTATCACCAATTGGGTTTAAAACGGAAATATCTTCTGGTTTTACTATCTTTATCTTGAACACAACGTACGTGTATTCTTTGCCTTTTGTCTTAATTTTAATTTCATCGCCGACTTCCACTTCATTTAGTCGATTAAATTGACGACCATAAGTCCAGCTACGATGTGCAGCTACTGCTGAATTACCTACCTGACCTAGGGACGCCGTACCTTTTAAATGACCTGCTCCCTTATCTAAATTTTTCAAACTAGCGCCTTCAAGAATCGGCAGCTCAACATTGATCTTGTCGATGGTTATAACACCTAGAAGGTTTTCTAACTCTGCCTCAGGTTTAGAGTTAGACTCAGACTGTTCCTCTACTTCCTGACTAGGCTCACTTTGATCTGCTTCTTCTTCATTACTTTCCTCTGCGGAAACTCTACGGTTAAATACTTCGTTGAGCTCTTTATAGCTTTTTGTTGTTTCATTTGAACTGGCGCCTTCTTGATCGATTTGTTCGAACGCTTCTAATAGTTGTTTTTCATCGGAAACACTGGAATAATAATTATATGCTGGATAGGCCATTACAATCACACCAGCTAAAATAAAAAGAATGGCTAATTTTTTCATCATTTATCTTCCCCTCACAGCCTAATAACCAAATTTTTCAATTTATTAAGTTAATTTAATAATATATTTGTTTATTATTATTGGTAATTTCATTATAATATAGATAGATATATCATCCTAGGTTTTTCTTACCATAAAGGGGAGGTGTAACTTACTAACTATGCAGCTTACATCAAACCACCACGACCTGACACAAATTCCATTATTCGCACGAGGGAAGCATTGATGTATAACCATTAATTGGACACTTTGGTTATATGGAGCTAGTAGTGTAACCGGCCCTCTTAGATGATTTAATCTCTAAGAGGAGGAAATTGATTGAAAAAGTTTTACACAAGAACGAGATTAGCGCTCGTTATTATCACATTTGTATTTGGTTTGTTTAGTAATTCAGCTGTATTCGCAGCACAAGAAACATCAAATGACGAGGTAGGCTGTACGTTACCTAACACTCCAGACAATTTCAAAGCCTATGAATGTGGAAAAGTTGATAATGCGGTAAAGATGAAAAGTGGTCTGAAAATTGCTGGGCCGTTATCTATTGATATTACCTTTTCCCAAACAGAAAATGAAAACACTAGTTTTGACTGGAAGTTGCAATCGGAATCCTATATCATTTATGGGATCGCGGTAAAAGGTGGAACTGGTTATGAGGAATACCGTTTTTCTAACGGTGTTACTTCAGGAAGTGGATTAACAGCCCCAAATAATAAAGGCATAAGTCACATTGTATTTTATTATGGACTGAAAGAGACTACGGACACAGAAGAACCTACTGAACCAGAACAACCTACCGAGCCGGAAGAACCTACTGAACCAGAACAACCTACCGAGCCGGAAGAGCCTACTGAGCCAGAACAACCTACCGAGCCGGAAGAGCCTACTGAGCCAGAACAGCCTACCGAGCCGGAAGAACCTACTGAGCCAGAACAACCTACCGAGCCGGAAGAACCTACTGAGCCAGAACAACCTACCGAGCCGGAAGAACCTACTGAGCCAGAACAACCTACCGAGCCGGAAGAACCTACTGAGCCAGAACAACCTACCGAGCCGGAAGAGCCTGCTGAACCAGAACAACCTACCGAGCCGGAAGAGCCTACTGAACCAGAACAACCTACCGAGCCGGAAGAGCCTACTGAGCCAGAACAACCTACTGAACCAAAAGTGCCTACCGAGCCGGAAGAGCCTACTGAACCAGAACAACCTACCGAGCCGGAAGAACCTACTGAACCAGAAGTGCCTATCGAGCCGGAAGAGCCTACTGAACCAGAACAACCTACCGAGCCGGAAGAACCTACTGAACCAGAAGTGCCTACCGAGCCGGAAGAGCCTGAAGAGCCAGAAGAACCTACTACTGATCGAGAAGAGCCAGCTGAAACAGATGATGGTGAAATACTTGATGACATCGTAGAAAACCAAACTCCTCAAGGTGCTCCTATTATTCCTAGTCAGCCAGAAACATCTGATCAAGCTGATGGAAACGATGAGGATCAAAGCACTAATCAAGAAGATGCGGAAGAATTCATTGAATTTGAAGAGGAAGAGAACGAAACACCACTTGGTGCACCGGTACCGGTTATTGACGATGAACCTAAAGTTAACGATGACGAACAAGTAATTATTGAGCCAGAAGAAACACCGTTAGCTGGTGCATTAACTGAATTACCGCAAACAGGTGACAAAAGTAATTTACCCTATTACCTATTTGGTCTATTACTAATTACAATTGGTGTCGTTCTAAACAGAAAAACCAAAAAAGCTAAATAAGAAAAGCTCAAGGCGGTCTTTGCGACAAAAGGGATTGACTCTAGGTAAAAGAGGATGATTAACTCATCCTCTTTTTCTATGTTTCCAACAAAAATTTTTGATTTATTTTACGACTAAACTATTGCCTAATTTTAAATATAATGGTAATATTTACTCATCAAGTTAATAAACTAGTACTTAGGTAACTTTTTACCGATAACGGCAAACCTATTGAAAGATAGGGACGCAAAGTCATAGGGCCTTCTCACTAATGAATGGCAGCCTGACCACCGAAGAAAGAGTTTTTTTGTATCTTCTTTTAGATGTCGAAATATTCAAAAAAATAATAACCGGAAGTCATCCAACTTCCAAACGATAACGGCAAACCTATTGAAAGATAGGGACGCAAAGCTAAAGGGCCTTCTCGATCCATGAAAGGCAGCCTGGCTACCGAAAGGGGAGTTTTTGTATGTTCAAATTTGTTAAACGTTTCATTCCAGCTGTATTAGCAACATCACTAGTCTTTGGCAGTTTTTCGACTGTACAAGCCCAAGCAACAACAACTACCGATACCCAACTAACAAAAGGGGTCTATACAGTCAGCAGTGAGGTTGCAAATAAAAGTGATAAACTACTAGTCGAAAAAGATGGTGTACGATACATTTATAATCTTACAGGAAAGACAAATGTACCTTTGCAATTAGGCAATGGTAATTATTCCGTCAAAGTTTTAGAGAAAATCGATGGCAATAGATACAAAGTCGTTTCCAAGAAAACACTTGCTGTTAAACTTGAAAATGCTCAAGCACCTTTTCTAAATTCGGTTCAGAATGTTAACTGGAACGATCAAATGGAGCCAATTGTTTTAGCCAAAAAGCTTACAAAAGGTTTAAAAACAGACAAACAAAAAGTAACAGCTATCTATAATTACATCGTAAACAACGTTAAATATGATTATGAAAAAGCAAAAACGATTAAAGCAGGATATATCCCTAACATCAGTGATACATACAAAACAAACAAAGCAATATGCTATGACTATGCTAGTATGTTTGCAGCGATGGCCCGCAGCTTAGGAATTCCAACTAAATTGATTGCAGGTGAAAGCAAACTTGTTACTGTCTACCATGCCTGGAACGAGGTTTACTTAGATGGTGAATGGAAAATAATCGATACTACCGTCGATTCCGTCTACAAAGATGCAAAAGTTAAAACAACAATGTTCAAAAACAAAGAAGACTACACACCACAAAAAGTTTATTAAATAAAAAAAAGCACGAAACTCGGATAAACCAAGACCCCTTACTGACAAGGGGTCTTTCTTATAAGATAAGAAAGTAAGAAAACAAGGCAACCAGCCCTTATTCGCGGAGGTTGCCTTGTTTTTTTCTTTCATCTGATATTAAACTTCCATCTCTAAATCCTTGACACGTTTCTCTAAATAACTAACATCCTTCTTCGCATTAAATTGTTCTGCTTTCTCTACCTTAGCTGCCACATTGTATTGCGGAATTCCAGATGGTCCGTCGTAGATCCCTTTTGGAATTAAGAAGTTACCTTCAGGGAAGAACATACCAATATTACCTTGCGCGATTTCTGCGATATGCGCTTTCCCTTGGAACGTGCCATGTTGATTATAGACAACAATTGGTTCGCCGTTTTCGACATTTAATAATTTCGCATCCTCTTCATTTAACAACACTTCATCACGCTCCGCATTATTAAACGGATCTGTATCTTTATAAACCATGGAGTTAAATTGCTTGCCTCGACGAGTCGTAATATAGAAGCTTCCTTTTGGTTTATCTAAATCAGGAATCCCAACTGGAATCAGGTTCCCGCGGCCATCAGGAGTAGGGCACACGCCACCTTCACACAACCAAGCGCCTCCCCATTGGAAGACATCTCCTTCTTTCTTCAAATGCTGAATGCCATCATAATTGCGGTTAGCCAAAGCAATCTCATCACGAATCGCTTGCCCGTCCTTGAAATCAACTAGGTGTGCTGTTTCTGGTTTGACACGCTTTGCAAGGTCAATATAGATTTTCCACTCTGCTCGTGCTTCTTCTATTGTATTTTTGTTCCCTTCAATTTGTGGGGAAAAATACACCATTCGCTCCGTCGATGTAGATGTTCCGCCACCTTCTTGCTCATATCTTGTTTTAGCCGGAAGAACGATTACCGCTTCCTTTGCATCCACTAACGTCGATGTATTAAAAATAATATCCTGATGCACACGAATGTCGAGCGATGCTAATGCTTCTTCGACAAAGTCCGGGTTCGGCATCGTCTCAAGGAAATTACCACCACTCATATAATAGAGTTTTAGCTTTCGCTCATTGTCTTCTGGCAGGACAGCATTTTCTAAAGAAACACCAACAATGTCCCCTTGCCACTTCGGTAGTTCAAAATCCCAAAGTTTTTCAATTCGCTTGACATTATCCTCTTCCCAGCCACCACCAGGCAAGACAAATGGATCACAACCCATTTCCCCAGTGCCTTGAACACTTGAGTGACCACGGAATGGCATTAAGCCAGCATACTTTCTTCCTAAGTGTCCACGCAATAATGCTAGGTTTGCTACTTGTGAAATATTATCGGTTGCAAATGAGTGCATCGTTAAACCGAGTGCCCATGCATAAACAGCGTTTTTACTAGTGGCTAACAACTCCGACAACTCGATAATTCTGTCTTTTGGCACACCAGAAGAATGAACAATTTCATCCCAAGATTGTTCGTCGACCTTAGCCTTCAATTCTTCGTAACCATTCACATGCGCGTTAACAAATTCATGGTTAATAGCAGAACCCCGCTGTTTTTCCTCCATCTCGAACCAGTACTTCATGATTCCGTGCATAAACGCGATGTCGCCACCAATGTTTACTTGGTAAAAATCATCTGCGACTTTTGTGCCGAATAATGCCGATTCTGCATTTGACGGAATCCAATATTTATCCATTGCCGGTTCTTTATATGGATTAACAACAATGATTTTCGTTCCTTTTTTCTTTGCAGCTAACATATATTTTGTAGAAACTGGTGAACTGTTTGACGCAACAGAACCCCAGAATAACAATACATCTGTACCTATCCAGTCTTGATAATTACAGCTACTAGCGCCAATCCCAACGGAACGCTTTAAAGCCGTTTTAGACGGTGAGTGACAAATTCGTGACGCGTTATCAATGTTATTTGTTCCTAAGAAACGACTGACTTTTCCTGCAACATAATAGGACTCATTCGTAATTCCACGCGATGTTAAATAAAAACCATATTGTCTCGGTTTAAGTGTCTTCATTTTAGCTGCAATCATATCCATCGCTTCATCCCAGCTAATTCGCGAAAATTTCTTTTCACCCTTACGACGGATTAATGGATATGGGATTCGACCAAGCTGACGTAGCTCTTTACTGCTATATTTTTTCAGCTCATCAATATCAGCGTGGACAATTGACTCATCCATTGCCGGCATCGTACTTAAGCGGAGAACATTTAGCCGTGTTGTACAAACGTGTGGCCCTTTCAGCGTCTGATCCTGTAGCCCGGAAACCCCTAGTGCACAACCGTCACAAACACCTTTCGTTAAAATGTTTTTCGCATAGTTTAAGTTGTCTTTATTTTCCCAGACGATTTTCATTGTATCTCTAATGTGATGTGGTTTAACCTTACCTAAACCAAACGGCACCGGACTCACCCAATGCTCCGGTGCAGGCATCTTTGACATTTTAATTGGCCCCTGATGTTTCGTTTCGCCCATAACAACTCACTCCCTATAACTATTCTATTTATCATGTCACCTAAAATGATTAGGTTATTTGAAAAGTTAATTAGCCTAACAACAATAAAACCACCGAGAAAGCATCCCCTTTTAGAAGGAGATACTTTAAACGGTGGTTGAGTCTACGGCAGGATCGCTACCTAGTACCTAACCTATTATCTACAAAACTTATCTTCAATATTTTCATCAAAAACAAAGATTGACATTCCAAAATCCCGGTCAATATCAATATCCACAAATAATTCGACATAATTGCATCCTAAAAATGCTTCCATCTCGACCGGACGGTTTTTCCGGTACATCTCTTTAACCATCTCTGTTCGTGCTGACCTAAGAACTTGCTTCCCTTCATCTGCACTTGCAATGAATTTCTCTACTGGAGATAAATTGCCCTCCATTTCACAAATCGCCCAGTTCTTACAGAAGGTTGTTATAATTTTACTAGGACCTTTCCCCATATGCTTCTTCCTGAAACTGCGTACAAGATTACTAAACTCGGCTTCATACTTATTCACTATAGTCCTCCTGCTTCTAAACAGTTATAGTTACTTATACCTTATCACAAAACTGTTATCAACAGGGAAATTTAACCTGCAATTGTGTGATTAGGTGCACTCGCTTTCGCTTTGGATAGACGTTTAATATCCCATCGAATAACAATGGAAACGGCCAATGCAACAACAAACAGTACGGAGAAGAACGTTAAGCTTGCACCGTAACTTCCTGTTGTATCCTTCATCCATGCAGCAAACATCGGACCTACCAAACCAGCTGCTGCCCATGCGGTTAAAATGTAGCCATGAATTGCACCGAGTTGTTTTGTTCCAAACAGGTCACCAATGTACGCAGGGATTGATGCAAACCCTCCACCATAACAAGTGTATACAATCGCTAAAAAGATTTGGAACAAGATAACAGAAGAAGTATTAGGTAAAACTGCGAATAAGGCTATCTGTAGGACAAAGAACGTTGTGTACGTGTTGGTCCGACCAATATAGTCCGAAATCGACGCCCAGCCAATTCTTCCTAATCCGTTAAAAATACCTAAAACCCCAACAAGTGCCGCTGCTTCTGTTGTAGATAAACCAACACTTTCTACCGCCAGTGGTTTAGCTGCAGATAGGATTGCAATCCCACATGTAACGTTAATAAACAGCATTAGCCACAAATAATAGAATCGAGGTGTTTTCACAGCTTCATTCGCGGTAAGCTGTGCCAAGTCTTGCTTCACAGTTGTTTTGCCTGAATCGATTTTTTGTTTAAATCCTTCCGGCATCCAGCCTTCTGCAGGCTTTTCTAAGTATAGAGATGATGCTGCCATAATAATAAAATACGAAAGTCCTAGAATGTAAAATGTGTTAGCTGTTCCAACTGATTTAATTAACGCATCCATAATCGGGCTACTAATCGCTGCCGCAAATCCGAAGCCCATAATTGCAAGTCCCGTTGCGAGCCCGCGACGATCTGGAAACCATTTTACTAGTGTTGAAACTGGTGCAATATACCCGACACCTAACCCTATTCCACCAAGCACTCCATAAAAAATATATAAGAGCGGTAACGAACTCATGTTAACAGCAAAACCAGATCCGAATATGCCGATACCGAAAAATGCCGCAGCGAGTAAGCCTGCTTTTTTCGGGCCATATTTTTCAACAAAATGGCCAAGAAATGCTGCTGATAACCCTAGAAATAATATCGCCAAGCTAAAGGTGAATTGCACTTGGCTTGCTGACCAGCCAAATTGGTTAATCAGCGGATCTGTAAAGTTACTCCAAGCGTAGACAGATCCAATCGAGATGTGGATACCGACAGCTGATAAGGCAATCAGCCATCTGTTCTTCGTTTTTTCCATCCGATAACCCCTTTTCTATTATTTTTTTTAGAGAAAAGCGCAGGGCGCCTTGCTAGACTAAGGCAGGCATAAGACAAACCCTGACGTGGCGGTCTTTGCCACAGAAGGGATTGTCTTATGACCCCGAGGGGCTAGGCGCCCGGAGCTAGACAGCTCTTGGATTTTTTTATACTTTTTTATTTCTAAATAAAAACCGTAACCCTTCCAGAAGAAAACATACGTCGTCCTTAGGAAAGATTACGGTTAGTAAACAGCAGGATTCGCTACTATTGGCCCAACAGTAAAGATCTTATTTTCATAAATTGTTGTAACAACATTAACCGGCGACAGGGTCGCTATCCCGAATTGATATTGTTACAATTCTATGAACTTTTCAAAATAATACCATGAAAGCGTTTAGACTAGCAATAGGTTTAAACATATATATTAAATATATCTTAACCTCTAACTAAAATAGTTTAAAAAAGAAAAACGAAGGCGCTATGCCCAGCCTAAGGCAAGCTTTCTTATCTTTTTAAAAAACAAAACAATTGCTTGTGTTCAATAAATTATGGTATATGATTAGTTATTACATTTGTTTCGGATAAAGGGGTGGTCTGATGGGTCATGAAATGAGTGAAAAACGTCCAATTGTTCGGTATGAAAATGGACAATTAATAGAAGCAGAGGATGAAATTGTTTCAGAATTTCCCCTCACCATTTATATTAACGGGGAAGAATTTGCGACGATGGTCTGTACGCCAACACACTTAGAAGAGCTCGTGATTGGTTTTTTAGCATCTGAAGGTGTGATTTTATTTAAAGATGACATTACTGATCTGAAGATTGATGAGGATATGGGCTTTGCCCGTGTTACCGTTAACTCAAAGTTAGATTTAGCAAAGCAAGACCATTCGAAACGATTTATTGGCTCATGTTGCGGGAAAAGTCGCCAATTTTATTTACAAAGCGATGTCCGGACAGCGAAAACATCAATGGCCAACATTATCGTTGATGCCAAAGACTGTATTCGGTTAATGAAAACGATGCAAGAAAATAGTTTACTGTTTAAAAATACTGGTGGCGTGCATAATGCAGCGTTATGTAACACAGAAGAGGTCATTGTCGACCGGACAGATATTGGTAGACATAATGCGCTTGATAAGCTTTATGGCCATAGCTTAATTAATAAAATTCCTGTTCGAGATAAGATTATCGTCTTCAGTGGACGGATTTCATCTGAAGTTTTATTAAAATCAGCTAAAATCGGTGTCGGGGTGATTTTATCCAAATCCGCTCCAACTGATCTAGCGATTAACCTAGCAGATGACCTGAACATTACAGCGGTAGGATTCATTCGCGGTCAAACATTTAATGTGTACTCACACCCAGAACGAATAAGTAAATGGGATGGATGACTCGATTAATGATCGAATGGTGCCACTATACAAAAGTCGGCTGTGGAAATTGCAGCAAATCGCCAAGAAAAGTAAAAGGGAATCTATCTGATTAAAGGATACGGCAACACGTATCCTTTTTTTGGTAGATAAGTGGATAACATCAGACTTCAGCAGTTTTTGCTCTAGGTAGCATCTGTGAAATTTTGCGAAAGAGGGAATGTGAACTGTTCCTACTTTTTTTGTTCTAACTAAAGGCTTTCGTACATAGGAATGAGATAGAGCCATTCATAATTCGTTCACATCACTGACAAAAAAGTGAAAGGATATAAAGCCATGCGACGAAAAATGTATGTTAGAACCCACCGAACCCGCTCGCCGAAAGTGTTTTTTAAGTTATTTTTATTAACGAGTCTTCTTATCTTTAACATTATGATGTTATCATCGCTTGTTATTTACTTCTTCCAAGCCTCATCAAGTTTACACTCACAGGATTTAGAAACAGGATTAATCATCACCCTAATTTTGAATACGATGGTCGCGATAACCTCTAGTGACCAAAAGCTGTTGGATTACTTTTATTTAATTTTTACTATTACAACGATGATTGCAATCCCACTAGTAACAAGTTTTTCAACCTACCTTGCAGGACAGAGTAACTTTTCCTTCACCCTACTGTTTATCTTGTTAATAATTGGTTTACTTATGCTCATCGAAAAGCATCGCTACGTTAGACATTCCTTCCCAGTCTACCGGGGCAGCTTAACCTTCAAGAAAGTTAGTTTATTAAAAAAATTAGTAGCCGCTACAAGCAAATTGGTATTGATTACCACATTAGGTTTCGGGGTTTATTTAGGTTATCTATCGATCTCAGACCAGAATATTATTCTCGCCGATTACGCGTTTTTCTTTTGCATCAGTTTGCTCGCAATCACTATTCTTACTTTAAAATTAATTAGACGACTAGCCTTTGTCAGATTTCTAATTGGAACGACTGGTATCACGGCATCGATGCTCTTTATCCTATCGAAAGGTGCGATGATCACGATTCTCTTATCCCCAATGTGAATAAGAAAAAGCGCTAGTCGCGCCAGACAGCTCTTGGATCTTTTTATACTTTCTTATCTATTACTATTAAACAAATAAAGAGATAGCGCCACGTTAGACACTATCTCTTTTCAAATTACAACTTAATCTCACCGTCATATGACGTAATTACTTTATACAAATCTGGACGGCGATCACGGAAAATTCCCCACTCGATTCGTTGCGTCTCTAGTTCATCTAAATCAAATGTAGCAACGAGGACTGTTTCTTCCGACCGTCCCGCCTCTGCAAGTTTATTTCCTTGTGGGCCTGCAATAAACGATGAACCATAAAACGTAATCTCAGAATCATCATCGCGCTCGACACCAATCCGGTTAGAAGCAACTACCGGCATCACATTAGCTGCCGCATGGCCAAGCATACACATTTGCCAATGATCCTTGGAATCAATCGAGGAGTCGTGTGGCTCAGACCCAATCGCTGTTGGATAAAATAGAATTTCCGCCCCCATTAACGCCATTGCTCGAGCCGCTTCTGGATACCACTGATCCCAGCAAATACCAATTCCAATCTTACCATAGCGGGTTTGCCATACTTTAAAACCAGTATCCCCAGGATTAAAGTAGAACTTCTCCTCGTACCCAGGCCCATCTGGTATGTGACTTTTCCGGTATTTACCTAACACCTTTCCGTCCGTATCAATCACCGCAACCGAGTTGTACCTTGCATAATTCTTTTTCTCATAAAAACTAATTGGCAGGACAACCTTTAATTCTTTTGCGATTGCTTGAAAATGGTTAATTGCCTTGTTTTCCTCAAGCTCGGTTGCATAAACATAGTAATCTGCTTTTTCCTTTTGGCAAAAATAAGGTGTTTCGAACAATTCTTGCAACAAAATTATTTGTGCACCTTGTGCTGCTGCCTGCCTCACTAATCTCTCAGCGTTCGCAATATTTTCATCAATGTTCGTCGTACAACTCATTTGTGTTGCAGCAACACTCACTAGTCTCATGCTATTCCCTCATTTCTACCTAGTTACTTTCCTGCCACCATTTGCTGGGTGGTGCAGTGGACATTTCCACCTTCACGGATAATTGCCATCCCATCGACCGTACGAATCTTGTGGCTTGGAAAAAGTTCTTGTAGTGCTTGCATCGCCATTTCGTCGGTAAATTTTGCATCCTCACCAAAAACTGGTAAAATGATGCCACCGTTAACGAAATAGTAGTTTAAATAGCTTAACGTCAATCGCTTTCCATTAAAATATCGTCTGGGCGGCTGCTTAATTGGAACTATATCTATCTTCCTACCTAATGCATCGGTCTCGTTTTGTAAAATAGCAAGATTTTCAATCGTATTCGGATAGTTGTCATCTTCTTTGTCATCACATACTTGAATCATTACTTTACCAGGTGCAACAAAGCATGCAACATTATCTACGTGCCCATCGGTTTCGTCACCACTTAAGCCGCGCTTCAACCAGATGATTTTACTAACGTTCAAGTATTTTTTCAAGATATTCTCGATTTCTGATTTACTAAGATTCGGGTTCCGATTAGGATGGAGCAAGCACTCTTCGGTTGTGATAAGCGTCCCTTCCCCGTCGACATGAATCGAACCACCCTCCATCACAAGCGGGGCATCAAGTGACTTGATCTGAAAGTGATGTAATATCTCGTTTGCTACCTGATCATCTAAATCATATGGCATGTATTTCTCGCCCCAAGCGTTAAACTGCCAATTCACCGCAGCACGTTCTCCCGCTTGATTTATTAAAAAAGTTGGTCCATTGTCACGGAGCCATGCATCATTATGATCAATCGCTAACAAAGTAATTTGGTTACTTGTTAATTTTTTACTGATGGTGTCAACGGCCGTTTTATTTACGATGACTGTGACAGGCTCAAATTCACTAATGGCCTCAATAATTTTTTGATATCCAGCACAAACCTGCTCGTATTGTTCTGGATACACCATTGATTCTTTGACAGGCCATGCGATTAATGTACGGTCATGCAGTTCCCACTCAGCCGGCATGCTATAGTCTAATTTCGTTAATTGCATTCATCTCGCTCACTTTTTATGTAATTTTTGTTAAATATATCCTCATAGTATAGCCTCGACGATCGGTTTGGTAACTAAGTTTTTAATTAGAAAAGTAGAAGCGCCTTGTATGACCCCGAAGGGCTAGGCGTCCGAAGCTAGACAGTTCTTCAATCTTTTTATACTTTATTGTCTTTTCAGAAAAGCGATAACTCCTCCCTTAGGTAGGAATTATCGCCATGTGCAGGATCTTATTTATTTCTCGTTTCGAAATCCTTCATAAATTGAATGAGTGCCTGGACACCTTCAACAGGCATTGCATTGTAAATACTTGCGCGCATGCCACCAACAGAACGGTGGCCTTTAAGCGTCTCAAGGCCTGCTTCCTGTGCTTCTTTAACGAACTGCGCATCCAACTCACGACCCGGAATGATGAATGGAATGTTCATAATCGAACGGCTTCCCTTTTTAACCGGTGAGGCAAACAGCTCTGATTGATCAATGTAATCATATAAAATAGCTGCTTTTTCCCGGTTGATTTTTTCCATTTTCTTGATGCCACCGAGTTTTTTTAACCATTCAAACACAAGCTTTGCCATATAAATGGCAAAGGTTGGTGGTGTATTATATAACGAACCAGAGTCAGTAAATGTTTGATAATTTAACATCGTCGGGCACGAATCTTTTGCCTGACCAATTAAATCTTCTCGAATAATAACGACTGTCACCCCAGCTGGACCAATATTTTTCTGTGCTCCCGCATAAATTATGCCAAACTTCGATACATCAATTTGTTCAGACAAGATGTTAGAAGACATATCAGCAACTAGCGGCACATCACCAGTGTCTGGGATTGTTGCAAAAGCAGTCCCTTCAATCGTATTGTTCGTCGTTATATGAACGTAATCAGCTTCTTTATCGATCATCGTTACATCTACATCCGGGATATACGTGAAATTCTCATCCTCAGACGATGCAATCACCCTTGTTTCCCCGTATTTCTTCGCTTCACTGAGTGCTTTTTTTGACCAAGAACCCGTATGGATAAAGTCTGCCTTACCACTCTTGTTAAGTAAATTGAGTGGAACCATTGCAAATTGCTGGGAAGCGCCACCTTGTGTAAACAATACTTTATAGTTATCAGGGATTTGCATGAGCTCACGGAGTAACGCTTCTGCTTCCGTAATTATGTTCGTAAATAGTCCTGAACGGTGACTTAACTCCATCACCGACATACCTGATTCATTGTAGCTTACTAATTCCTTTTGTGCTTTTTCCAATACTGGAAATGGAAGCATCGACGGACCAGCTGAGAAATTGTAGACTCGATTCATTTAGCAACATCCTATTCTGTATAATTTTTAAAAAAAGCGCAGGCGCCGGAGCTAGACAGCTCTTGGATCTTTTTATATTTATCTTTTAAGAAAAACGGAGGCGAGAGAGACAGTTCATGGTTTTTTCCAAGCATGCACTGCACTTGTTAACAACAACTAACTCGGGAAGCAATTGATATAAAAACAGAAAGAGGCAAGGAAAATCCCCTACCCCATTGCCCAGACGACCCGGCTAATCCTTGTTATGTGCTCCCCCGCGGTTATCCGCTAGCATCGTCAGTTACACATAATCTTTGTGATTATTTTATCATAATTAAACCGGATTACAACGTCCATTATCTAAAAAATAAATCGATTTTATTAAGAAAAGTATAAGGAATGTTAATCAATGTTTTATTACTTTGCACTAAAAAAATTTAGAAAGCGTTTCGATTTTCTCTAAAAAACTGATATAGTAGTATAGTAATACCAATTACATAGAAGGAGAATTATCCATGACAAAAAAACCACAACCAAATCAACCACTTGTCACACATATTTACACAGCAGATCCATCTGCACACGTGTTTGAAGGAAAGCTTTATATTTACCCATCTCATGATTTGGATATCGAAATGGAATCCAATGATAATGGGGACCAATACGCGATGGAAGACTATCACATTTTATCATTAGATGATTTTCATTCACCTGTAGTGGACCATGGTGAAGCTTTGCACATGAAGGATGTTCCTTGGGTTAAACAACAAATGTGGGCTCCGGATGCAGCGTACAAAAACAATAAATATTATCTCTATTTTCCTGCCCGCGACAAGGATGATATTTTCCGAATTGGGGTCGCTACAAGTGACAATCCAGCAGGACCGTTTACACCTGAAGAAAATTATATCCCAGGCAGCTTCAGCATCGACCCAGCCGTTTTAGTTGATGAGGATGACAAGGCCTACATGTATTTTGGTGGTCTATGGGGTGGCCAGTTAGAGAAATGGCAAACTGGCACATTTAAAGCTGATGCAGAAGGACCAGCAGAAAATTCACCTGCTTTAGGGCCTTACGTTGCAGAGCTTAGTGACGACATGCTTACCTTTATAGAAGGGCCTAAGGAAATTTCTATTGTTGACGAGGATGGAAATCCAATTGTAGCTGGAGATGAAGACAGAAGATTTTTCGAAGGTGCTTGGATGCATAAGTACAATGGAAAATATTATTTATCTTATTCGACAGGTTCTACGCATAAGATTGTTTATGCTGTTGGCGATAGCCCAACTGGGCCGTTCACGTATAAAGGTGTTATTCTAAGGCCAGTTATTGGCTGGACAACGCACCATTCAATTGTTGAGTTTCAAGGCAAGTGGTATTTGTTCTATCATGACTGCTCCTTATCGGACGGGATAAACCATAAGCGCAGCGTGAAATATACTGAAATCCAGTATAATGCAGACGGTACCATTCAAACGATTGACCCTTATCAAGATTAATAATTGACCTACAAGGTTTAGCTTCGGCTAGTCTTGTAGGTTTTTTTGCGTTGTTGGATGATGCTGCGGGGTGAGGTGAGGCGGGTGATCAATCCTGATTCGGACTCGGTTCTAGTGATTCCTTCTCTCCCTGTCCGAATTCACACCCTCACACCATACTTATAAAAAAGAACCAGGCGACCGACCTGGTTCTTCACTTTCCCTTATTAAAAAGGCATATTCACAAATGGCGTGTAATACTCTGGTATATTACTTAATACTTCATTTGCTTCCTCGTCCGTCATCTCGCCATAACGAAGGACCGCATCGATAATCTTAGGGAATAAGTGAATGTCGCCGGCACTTGCAAACGCATCGATTCCTTCATGACTTAAAACAAAATGCACGCACGCATCGATCAGCTTTTGCTCATCAAACGGCTCATACCAAGTTGCATACTTCTTCGGTTGATTCTCTTTCCACGGACCCTTGGCAATCGCCTTAATGACGCGTAATGCAACATCACGCTTCGTCGTCTCCTGCACTAAAGCATCAAAATCCGCTTTATATTCCGGCATGGAATACAAATAATAGTTGAACGGTGTCAACACTGCATCAAAATCAAAACGATTCAATGCTTCGCGGTGAGTTGCAGGTGCAAGATGCCCATGCCCGGTAATACCGATGTAATCGACTAATCCTTCCTCTTTTGCTTCAATAACCGCTTCCAATGCTCCACCCTTTTTCGTGCATTGATCCAAATCATCAAGGTTACATACTGCATGGAGTTGGATTAAATCAAGCTTATCCACTTGCAAGCGTTTTAGCGACTGCAGGATTTCTGCCTTTGCCTTCTCCTTTGTGCGTTCACCCGTTTTAGTTGCAAGGAAAATTTGATCGCGCACCTTTGGCATCCACGGCCCCATCCGAACTTCTGCATCTCCATAACTTGCAGCCGTATCAAAATGGTTTACACCTTTCTCAAGAGCATGGGAGATTGATTGATCTGCTTCTTCCTGGCTAACTGCACCTAAAGACGCTGCACCAAACATAACAACTGTACTCTCATAGCCTATTCGCCCTAACCGTCGTTTTAACATGAAATCGCCTTCCTTTAACCTTTTAATACTTACTTTTAACAAGCACTTAAAACTTGTGTCACAAAAAATAACGGCTACGAATCACGTTATGTACACCAAAGTTCGTGTTTTCCTATCGATTCATACTTCCACTCTTGTAACCTGCTAAATCTAACGTAATATATTTGTAGCCATATTCTCTTAATTGGTTTGTAACTTCCTCGTTATGAGGCAGGAGCTTTTCCATTTCGTGTGGTTCAACCTCAATCCGAGCGATATCCCCATGGGTACGAACCCTTATTTGACGTAGACCCAACCCTTTCAAATAACGTTCCGATTTCTCAACCTTAGTCAATTTTTCCAACGTGATCATTTCACCGTAAGCAATCCTCGAAGAAAGACATGCAAACGATGGCTTTTCCCACGTTTCCAAATTCATTTGCTTGGATAGCTCACGAATCTCCTCTTTAAATAAATTGGCTTCTTGGAGTGGTCCTCGTACCCCATGTTCTCTAGCTGCACGTGTACCTGGCCTGTGCTCACTCATATCGTCTGCAATTAACCCATAAACGACATTTTTAAAACCACTTTGGTCTAGGATTGGCTTAATTTCCTCAAATAAACCCTGTTTACAGAAATAACACCGATTTTTATTGTTTTCTGCATAACCCGGAATATTTAACTCGGACGTTTCTATCACTTGATGTGGAGCTCCAAGCAATTGTGCTAATCGTTTCGCTTCCTCTAGTTCTGTCGACGGATAAGTCTCTGAATCTGCTGTCACAGCTAAGACATGTTCAGGACCGAGCACATCGAGGGCAACCTTTAACAAAAACGTACTATCTACTCCACCTGAGAATGCTACAACGACACTCTCTAATTCTCGCAAAATTTCTTGTAAATCATATAACTTCTTATCAAGCATGCCACATCAACTCGCTTTCCCCTTATGGCTAATGGTTGTCTGTCATTAAAACGTTTTCAAATTAATTATAACACAGTCATAACAAATGTCAGCTAATTCGAAACGCACTTACTTTGCTAGGGCCCAGTTAATTCTTTCCGCTAAAAGGGTAGAGATGTTTTCATTAAGCATGCCTGCTTGTGTATGTGCTGGAGTGAAGCAGCAAACTTTTCCCTCCCCATAGGAATGTTTCCATCCTGCAATCGAATCACCGTCAACTCCTGTGCTCCATAAATCAACTTCTGTATTGGCCTGATCACAATCAACGAAATATTGTTCATCGGATAAAACAAACGTGTTCGGCCCGCTCTTTTCATCCTTTTTTAACATATAGGTAACTTCTTGTAATCCTGGGGGATGGTAGTCAAACGAACCGCGTAGCATCTTAATATAGCTACTATCCTTTTGATAGGAAGCCATACCTGCGTGCCAAGCAATGACGCTGCCGCCAGCTTCTACATAGTTTACTAGTTGTTTATCCAACTCATCGGTTAACCATGTGATGACCTGTTCATCTCTTGGATTGATCTCATCCATTTTTCCATTGATAAAAAGGTCTGGGTTAGCTTCTAATGCTCTTCCTACTTCTTCATAGGTAATGAACGCTAAATTGACTTCCTCTTTATTCGCAAGTCTATCAATAGCAGCTTCTAACCCGACTCTCGCTTCCGCTTCTGGATGCCAATAATCTCCTAACAATGCTACAATTTTCACCATATCACTCGCTCCTTACCAGTTCATTTTATTTCCTTGATAATCAATAAACATATGCTCTTCTATTGCAGGCGAGTTCAATATTTCGCTAACAATTCCCGTTGCCGATTCCATTGCATCAATCGTTGCTTCGTCATTAAATTCGCCAAATATATACGTTTTTACGTAACCAGGATGGAATGCCAGCACTTTTACCCCCTGCTCCGCTAATTGATTTTGCAAAATGGTTAGTTGCATATTCAATGCTGTCTTTGACATCGAGTAGCCATATTCTTTTTTCCGCCAAGAATCAGCGAGACTTGCCGCTTCTGATGAGATGTTCGCAAGCATCTTACTTTCGCCTTTCAACAATAATGGCACGACTGATTTTGACACACGTAATGGACCAAATACATTGGTATCAAACAACTTCATCATATCCTCATAGTTGAACTCACCAAATATATCCTCAGACCGGTCTTTATAGATAGCTGCATTATTCACTAAAATATCAAGCTTTCCTGCTGTCTGTTCTATGTACCGAGCAGCTTCGTCAACCGATTGTTGATTCGTAACATCAAGCGATAAGATGTGTAAATCGTCTCCATACGTCTCTTTTAACTGATCAAGCTCTGGCCAATCATTCATGTATCTTCCGGCAAAAACTTGAAAATCTTTCTCAAGGAATACCTTTGTAAGCGCCAACCCAAGACCTCGGTCTGCTCCTGTAACATACACTGTCTTTTTCATCAAATTTCCCCCTCCTAAAGTGGATACCCTTACATTATTCTCTAGCATTGTTTCAATATCCTGTTGATTTGCTAAGAAAGTTTATCTAGTATTCGAAGTTTATTAAAGCCCGTTAGGTGAGCAACTAAAAGAGAGAGCAATGATTGATACCGTTAAAAGAGTTAAAAAGATTGCTAGTTAATTCTAGCTTGCTTATAATAATAGGAAACGTTTTCAAAAAAAGGAGGGACTATGCCGAAAAATCCATTCTTTAAGACATCGTTATACTATACGTTAATCTTTATGGCCACTTCTAGTCTAGTATCCTATATTTCATTATTTTACGCGGAGATGGACGTTGTTGATAGCAAAATTGGTATTTTAACATCTGTTGGTGCAATCATTGGTGTACTCGCCAATCCATTTTGGGGAGTTCGCGGCGACCGGGCCAAGGCAAAAAATAACGTCCTTCGTCTATGTCTTTTATTTGCTGCTTGTTTCGTGTGGTTGTTTCCGTTACTTGGCAATAATTTTCTATTATTACTACTGGTTGCTTGCTCGTTTTATTTCTTTCAATCGGCAATCAATCCACTTAGTGACGCTATATCGTTAGAACTATCTGCTAAAGAAAACTTCCAATTTTCCAATGTTCGTACCTTTGGATCATTAGGATTTGCCGTCATGTCGGTGATTGCGGGTTCATTAATTGAATACAG
Organism: Aquibacillus salsiterrae; assembly: GCF_028416595.1. Taxonomy (GTDB): domain Bacteria; phylum Bacillota; class Bacilli; order Bacillales; family Amphibacillaceae; genus Aquibacillus_A; species Aquibacillus_A salsiterrae. The sequence goes on from NZ_JAMQKC010000005.1 coordinate 188,703, forward strand.
TATTGATGCGATTTTTATCTTGTACTCCTCATTAATGTTCATTGCCCTTATTGTGTCTTTCTGGATTCCTAATATCAAAGGCTATCAACAAGACCGCCAAAAGGTTAAATTTTGGCAAGTGTTAAAGAGCCGCTCGCTTCGTCGGATTTATTTGTACACCCTTATTTTAAGTACCGGTTTTGGTTTTTTTATTTCATTTCATGCACTCTATAGCGTGGAACAAGGGATTTCTGTCGGATTGCTTGGCATCGGGATTATGATTGGCTCCTTTAGTCAGTTTCCCTTTATGCTCTTTTTTGATAAACTGTACGAAAAACTTGGCATTCGCAAAATTATTTTAATCTCTGGACTGTTTAATGTTACGAGGTGGACACTTTACGCCGTGTGGTTGAACTCGTATACGATATTATTTCTTTGGCTTTTACACGGGGGTTCGTTCATCCTCGTTTATCTTTGTTTAGCTGAGTATGTCCATCGTCATGTTCAAAAAGAGTTAAAAGTAAGTGGGCAAATGATGAACTTTATTGTCCTCCAAGGTGCTGGGCAAATTATCGGTGGAATTGTAGGTGGGTTTTTCGCTGACTTGTATAGTTATGGAATTGTTTTCGCTAGTTTAGCTGTGATTAGTCTAATTGGCGTCTTCTATTTCTGGTATTCGACTCGATCGAATAAAGCGTTAGTCGATGATTACCCTGTCCAAACAGATCAATCGTCAGCGCTTTGATGTGAAGTAACGTTAAATTGTTTAAAAAAAGGTAAAATTTAGACAAGTCTTACGAAAATGTGTTACTATGGATAAATATCTATAGTAAATTTGAAGGACTTGTCCTTTTTTTAAGTAACTTGAAAGCGGGGAGATTTTTAATGAAAAGCGAAGAATTACGTAACCTTCAAAAGCCTTTAAAAGATAAATACCGTGAGAATCCGGACGATGCGATGATCACGTTAAAAGCTAACGGTAAGATTGGTGAAGGTGTTTCTTGTAGTGTTCAAACAGGGAAAGCACTCGTTGAAGCGGGACTCCACCCAGCTACAGGAGGAGACGGCCTGGCCCTATGTTCCGGAGATATGCTGCTTGAAGCATTAGTTGCATGTGCAGGCGTAACACTTAAGGCGGTTGCTACGTCACTTGAGATTGAACTTCGTGGCGGAACGATTACAGCAGAAGGGGACCTAGACTTCCGCGGCACACTAGGTGTATCTAAAGAAGCTGCAGTCGGCTTCTCTGACATTCGCCTTAAATTCGACCTAGATACAGATGCTACTGAAGAACAACTTGCATCCTTACTTAAATTGACTGAGCGTTATTGTGTTGTAAAACAAACGATCTCAAATCCTACAAACGTAGACGTGTTACATACCGTAACCAAATAGTACATGAGAGTATAGGTTTGCACGCCGCAAACTTATACTCTTTTTTAAGAAAAGCGTAAGCGCCTGGGTCAGACCCGACAAGCTTAAGCAAAGAAGCTATGTGGTGCTCTTTGCCACAAAGATTTTTTGCTTAAGACCTCGAGGGACTAGGCGCTGTAGCTAGACAATAAGAAAAGCGTAAGCGCCTTGGTCACCCTGAAAAGCGTAAGACAAGCCTCGTAATGGCGGTCTTCGCCATGTAGAGGATTGACTTACGACTCGAAGGGGTAGGCGCTGTAGCTAGACAATAAGAAAAGCGTAAGCGCCTTGGTCACCCTGAAAAGCGTAAGCGCCTTGGTTTTTTATAGTTACTGTCTTTCAAAAAACAATCCACTCAAACCTACCCACTCCAATTGACCCAACAAAACCAGATATCTGCATTTAATTGTTGAATAATCGCCACTTTTATAATACTATTATCATATAAAATATCCTAAAAATGGTAAACGAGGACCACATATGACAAATGATCAAGTTATGCCTTCTAGTAATCCGCTACTCCATGAACTTGTAGAGGTAATACCGCAAGTTGTGCAAGACCATTTAGACGAGATGAAACAAGTGAGAATGTTTAAATTATATATGAAATACAGTCCGAGCTATCCAAAGGAATTACTACATACTTTCCAAAATCACTGCCACGCCTTATTTTATTCACAGGAAAAGTATGAACAATTCATCACTACCTCTAATCAACAGGGGTTTAAACTAGGGGCAATGTTTGCTGAAAATTCACATGTGACGCTTGATTTAATGCTTAAAATTACACATAGTACCCGGATGTGGAGTATCCGCCACTTACTAAGAACATTAGACTTCTCTAATCATAATCAACAAATCCCCTTACTAATTGAACGTTTCTATGAATTAACGAACACAAGACAACATGCGTTTTTTGAAGGATATATGGATAAACAAAATGAAAAGTTAACCCATCAAAGTATCACAGACCCTTTAACTGGCCTGTACAATCGTCGATATTTTTATCAACTTATTGTGGAAGAAATGATTAAAGCTCATCGAATCGGCTACCCGCTTACATTGATGATTATTGATTTAAATAACTTTAAATCAATCAATGATTCTTTTGGTCATATGGAAGGTGATAAGTTATTAGAAGAGTTTTCCTCTATTTTGAACAATGTTAGGTCTAATTTTGATAGTGCCTTTCGTTTTGGTGGGGATGAATTTATTCTAATCCTACCAAACTGTACCGAAGAAAATGCAAAAGAGATTGCCCTACGCCTTGACAATCAGATAAAAACTTATCAGCCTTTGGTATCTTTATCCTTTGGTGTTGCGGAAATCACTTTAGTTAAGCAGATAGATAAAGTAAATGTAGATTACTTTATTAGACTTGCCGATGAACGGATGTATAAATATAAGAAAAACTATAAGGAATGGTTTAATAATCTCAAATAACTTTAAATTTCGACAAATTTATAAAAATTCGCTATTGCTATTTTAATTAGATGCTGATAATATGGAGTAGATTTATTTGGAAAGCTAATATTCAATATAGTTGGATCACCTTTCCAAGCAGATAATTTTGACCACTTCTCACCAGAAGTTAAGGCAACGGTACGCCGGGTCAAATACCGATTGGCAGCTTAAAGTTGCCTTATTGATTGAGTTAAAAGCTCAAATTTTATAAGTTGGTAACTTTATAACCAGTGCATACGCACACAACTTGTGAAACGATCAATAAGAGTGGTAAAAGTAATTATTTGCTAATACTCTGATCCTACAATGATATATTTGAATATTTAATAGCTTCCTATCATAATGAACATTTATGGTAAACATAGCAGTGTGACTTTATTTGTCATGGCCTGTGTGTGCTATTTAAATAGGATAATTATATCAAGCAAGTGTTGTGCGCAAAGATTACGCGTTTAACACTTGCTTTTTTGTGTTACTAGAATAGTAGATTGTTTCACAGTAGCTCTTGTCTTGCTTTTAAAAAGTCTATTTAGTTAGGAGAATGAAAATGGGAAAAGCGCTTATTATCGGATGTGGTGGTGTAGCATCTGTTGCTATCCACAAATGTGTACAAAACAGTGAGGTTTTTGAAGAAATTTGTATCGCGAGTCGTACTAAATCTAAATGTGATGAATTAAAAGCAAAACTAGATGGTGGACAAACAAAAATCACGACTGCGCAAGTAGATGCAAACAACGTAGACGAGCTAATTGCTTTGATTGAAGAGGTAAAACCAGATATCGTCATGAACTTAGCATTACCATATCAGGATTTAACGATTATGGATGCTTGTCTTGCAACGAAAACGCATTATATGGATACAGCGAACTATGAGCCGGAAGATACGGCAAAGTTTGAATATAAATGGCAATGGGAATACCGCGAGCGCTTTGAAAAGGCCGGAATTACCGCACTTTTAGGTAGCGGATTTGACCCAGGCGTTACAGGTGTATTCTCTGCACACGCACTAAAGCACCACTTTGATGAAATTGAGTACATCGATATTTTGGACTGTAACGCAGGTGACCACGGCTATCCATTTGCAACGAACTTTAACCCAGAAATTAATATTCGTGAAGTATCGGCAAACGGAAGATACTGGGAAAATGGTGAGTGGATTGAAACTGATCCGATGGAAATCAAACGCGTCTATGATTTTCCAGAAGTTGGCGAACGTGACATGTACCTTTTGTATCATGAAGAACTTGAATCTCTAGCACAAAATATTCCTGGACTAAAAAGAATCCGTTTCTTCATGACATTTGGTCAAAGCTATTTAACTCACTTAAAGTGCTTAGAGAATGTTGGTTTAACTTCGATTGAGCCAATTGAATATGAAGGTCAACAAATTGTCCCCCTTCAATTTCTAAAAGCATTATTACCAGACCCCTCATCCCTTGGACCAAGAACAAAAGGTAAAACAAATATCGGATGTATTTTCCAAGGTAAAAAAGATGGTAAAGCCAAGACTTACTATGTATACAACGTTTGTGACCATGAGGCATGCTTTGCGGAGGTTGGCTCACAAGCAGTTGCTTATACAACAGGTGTTCCAGCAATGATTGGCGCGATGATGATCATGACAGGAAAATGGAACAAGCCAGGCGTATACAACATTGAAGAATTTAATCCAGATCCGTTCATGGAAGCATTAAACAAATGGGGATTACCATGGAAAGAAAGCTTTGACCCTGAGCTTGTCGATGGAAAACCAGTTGTTAAAGAACCGGAGTATGCACGTTAAGATGCGATTTGACGAATTACCAACACCTTGTTATGTCGTAGATGAAGGACTTCTAGAGAAAAATCTAAAAATCCTAAACGGGGTTATGCAGCGCACAGGGTGTAAGATTGTATTGGCTCAAAAAGCATTTTCGATGTTCTCTATGTATCCGCTAATTGGACAGTACTTAAGTGGTACAACAGCTAGTGGCTTATATGAGGCACGTTTAGGCTTTGAAGAGATGGGCAAAGAGAATCATGTCTTTGCCCCGGCTTACCGAGAAGATGAAATCGATGAAATCATTTCAATTTGTGATCATATCATTTTCAATTCCTTTTCTCAATTAGATAAATTTAAAGATAAAGCACTGCAAGCAGGTAAAAAAGTTGGCTTACGTATCAATCCGGAATGCTCAACGCAAGAAGGTCACGAGATTTACGACCCGTGTGCACCAGGCTCACGCTTTGGCGTAACAAGAGAACATTTTCGCCCTGATTTACTAGACGGTGTATCTGGGTTACATTTCCATACGCTTTGCCAACAAAATTCAGATGACCTTGAAACAACGCTTCATGCTGTTGAAGAAAAATTTGGTGAATGGTTGCCGCAAATGGAATGGATTAATTTTGGTGGTGGCCACCATATTACTCGTGAAGATTATGACATTACTTTGTTAGAAAAATGTATCGGTAAAATGCAGGATGTCTATGGTCTTGAGGTGTACCTTGAGCCTGGTGAAGCAGTTGCCCTTAATGCGGGGTATTTAATTACAACGGTATTAGACACACATCTAAACAGCATGGATATTGCGATTCTTGATACGTCTGCCTCTTGTCATATGCCGGATGTTTTGGAAATGCCATACCGCCCACCACTATTCGACTCAGGTGAAGCAGGGGAAAAACCTTACACCTTTAGACTTGGCGGACAAACCTGTCTTGCAGGTGACGTGATTGGTGATTATTCGTTTGATGCACCGCTAAAAAGTGGGGACCGCTTAGTGTTTGGCGATATGGCCATCTATTCGATGGTGAAAAACACAACCTTTAACGGGATGGCTTTACCTGCACTTGCTATCAAAGAAAAAAACGGCGATTGTAAGGTTGTCCATTCGTTTGGTTATCAAGATTTCAAGATGCGGTTGTCAAGGTAGAAACCAGACTCAGGTGGGTCTGGTTTTTTTACTATAAAGAGCGCTTGTCTTAATTTGAAGACAATCCCCTTCATGACAATGTTGTTAAATACTCATAAAGCTTATTTTCCTCATAATCATTTAGTTCTCGCATCGGAATGATCGTTTGGTTCTTTGGGTCTAATCCCCTGACCTCCGCGACTAAGTATTGATCAAGGTAAACATTAAATGAAGGTTTGTTATCGTTAGAATCTTCAATTGGTTTTTTGTGAAAATTTAACTCGTTCATAGCCACACTCCTTTATATAGATAGTTTTGCCCAGCAAAATGATTGTTATTATTCCCATATTTTATCCTGCCACATTTAATTGGAACAGGGCACTATAAATAGTGAGGTGATGAGAATGGCTAAGAAAAATAACTTAATTGGTGAACCTGAGGAAATGAGTCCGATAAGTGAGATTTTTGGAAATGAAACAGATCCACCAGTTGTCGAAGTCACCAAACCAACTAAGCTTGAAGACCCACTGGAAATTAGAAAACCTTCCTCGGTTACCGAGATTTGATATCGAGAAAAAGTAAAAGGAGCAGGTAAAAAACTAACAGGTTCAGTTTCGGGAGAGAAAAATGCTAATAACAATAGAAATAACATAATGATTAGCATACATTCCGAACTATATTTCACAGCACAAATAGCAAACAAAAACGCTCAGAAATTTTTTATCTGAGCGTTTTTATCGTAATATTTAATTTCTCTTCTTCAACTAAAGCACCAGTTACTTTAAGTGTATTACTTCACAAAACTTATTAATTTTTATAAAAAAACATCATAGCCAGCAATTGAGAGCCATGATGTTTATTGGTTTATATCTTTAAAGATCCTAGCATTGTGGATGATTCGAACTACTTCTACTGCATCATTATTAATTCGATAAATTATCCTATAGTTAGATAATACTTTTTCTCTAATCTTTTCATCTTTCAGTTCCGGAACAATACGACCAGAATTAGGGAAAACAGCAGTAGTTTCAATTGCATCCATAATTCTTCTTGCAAACATCCTGCCGTACTCTTCAGAGTCTTCAGCAATATAGGTACAAATGTTATCTAAATCTTTTACAGCAGATTCTGCCATCTTAATTCAACCATTTCCCTAACTTCTCCTTAACCACTTCATGAGGAACAAATTTTTCAGCATCCAGTTCTTTAATTCCTTTTTCTATTTTCTTTCTAACATAAAGTTCCCGCATGATATCGTCGAGGGTCACATTTTCCGGTAAATCTTTAATTAGTTTAATTACTTCTTTTTTCGTGCTCATGTGACATACCTCCTTTTTAAGGTTTTAAGGTGTTATATAAATTATTATATTACACATCCTTCTTTATAACATTAATATTTAGACTAATAAAATTTGTCTTTTGCACTCTTGCACCCGTTACCTCAACAAGAGAGTTATCTTATATTGGATGGTTTTCTTAAGAATGTTCCTTCGCAACGAAATATTTATTATTATTTTTATAAATAATTGAATCATTACTATCTTTACTTTTAAATAAAGGTGTACCCTTAGATAATCCTACCGCGTCAAAATCAACGTCATTGAGTTCGCCAGTTGTGTCCAAATCAGAAATATCCCTTTAAACCTCTCCAATTTTTTCTCCTACATTGTTTTCACTTACCTCTGTATTCGTTAACTCATAGGAAATACCATTATAATTTACAAACTCAAAAGCCCATGACGTTGTTCCAGAGTTACCTTCATCATTAAATGTAGTTTCATTACTAGTCTCATCGTTGCATCCGACTAAAAGGAATATCAGTAGAATAAAATAGATAAACTTCTTATGTTGCATACACAAAACCTTCTTGTGATATTTGACGTATCACACCTTAAATGCACACTGTACATAAATTTATGTACACTTGTTAAAAAGGTTGCTATTTACCATGTAAATTTAGATGTTAAAAATTAATAAATGTTGTCATATCAATAAAAATAGTAGTACGAAACGCTATGCGATTTGTACTACTATTTGGTGTGTTAATTACTGTTTTAGCTCCTAGAACTGAACCCGTTAGGTGAAAAACCTGCTCCTTTTAAAAAAATTGTTTCAAAGTGGACAAGAGTTTTGTATTATTAAAATATAACTAGAAAGGATGTGAGGTATGATATTACTTAAACCTAGATTTGAATCGGAGGAATTATTAATTAACCGTTCTCTAGATAGGAGATCACAATTGCAAGAGAAGGAAAGGTTTCATTATTTAAACCTCGAAAAAGGCTACGAAGGCGAAGTCACCTTTGATTTACTAATTGAGAATCTCCAACCAGAAATGTTTATTATCAATGATTTGCTCCTTGAAATTAGCGGTTCCTACTTTCAAATTGATACGGTAATTATTCGTCAAGGAAATGTCCTTCTTATCGATATTAAAAATTACCAAGGCGATTGTTATTTAGAGTCAGATAACATGTATTCTGTTGCAACCAGTCGCGAATATAAAAATCCTGTTAATCAGTTAAAAAGAAGTACAGTACTCTTCAGGCAATTACTCCAAAATCTCAATCAAAATTTCCTAGTAGAATCCTCTCTACTCTTTATCAACTCTGAATTCACTCTTTACCAGGCCCCAATGGATCAACCTATTATTTTACCAACCCAGATAAATGGATTTATCCGAGACTTAAATAATACATCGTCAACGTTAAATGATAGCCATAAGAATCTTGCTCAGAAGCTACTCTCTCTTCACAAAACGAAAAACCCCTTTACCAATATACCAGAATACGCATACGATAAATTGCAAAAGGGGATGTACTGTAAGAAGTGTGGATCATTTATATTTGTATACAGAAAGCCCCATTTTATCTGTAATCAGTGTGGTGAACACGAAAAACTAGAATCGGCCATTATGCGCAATGTGAGGGAATACGAATTACTGTTTCCTAATGATAAAATCACTACGCAAAAAATATATGATTGGTGTCGGGTGGATTTGAATAAGAGAACATTTGCTAGAGTTTTAAACAAAAATTATAAGCCTTATGGCCATACGCGCGGCACCTACTACAAAGTTGAATGAACATGTAACTTAATATTAACTTTTTGAGTTCGAATTGTGGTTGTATTCGGACTCAGGACACTCGATTTGCTCTTTCTCTGTCCGAATTACCGCCTCATTCGGACTCAGGACACTTGATTTACTCTGTCTCTGTCCGAATTAACGCCTCATTCGGACTCAGCGCACTTGATTTGCTATTCCCTTGTCCGAATTACCACCGTATTCGGACTCAGCGCACATGATTCGCTCTTCCCCTGTCCGAATTACCGCCTCATTCGGACTCGGCGCACATGATTTGCTCGTCCCCTGTCCGAATTACCACCGTATTCGGACTCGGCGCACATGATTTGCTCTTTCTCTGTCCGAATTACCACCGTATTCGGACTCAGCGCACATAATTTGCTCTTTCTCTGTCCGAATTACCACCGTATTCGGACTCAGGACACTCGATTTGCTCTTCCCTTGTCCGAATTACCGCCGTATTCGGACTCAGCGCACATGATTTGCTCTTTCTCTGTCCGAATTAACGCCTCATTCGGACTCGGCGCACATGATTTGCTCTTCCTCTGTCCGAATTACCACCGTATTCGGACTCGGGACACTTGATTTGCTCTTTCTCTGTCCGAATTAACGCCTCATTCGGACTCGGCGCACATGATTTGCTCTTCCTCTGTCCGAATTACCACCGTATTCGGACTCGGGACACTTGATTTGCTCTTCCCCTGTCCGAATTACCACCGTATTCGGACTCGGCGCACATGATTTGCTCTTCCCCTGTCCGAATTACCACCGTATTCGGACTCAGGACACTCGATTTGCTCTTCCTCTGTCCGAATTACCCCGATCCCGATACACAATACTACCGAACGGGAGCTTTCACATCGTGGATATACCTCGTCAGGTGAGCAGTCAGTTCGCTGCGCAAGAACGGTGTAACCAGATAAATTCCGTTGAAATGCAGCAATGCTTCATCAATTAACTCCTGTGAGATTAATAGACCTTCTTCAACTGCAGCCTCTTTAGAATCCTTGTTCATCCTGAGCAGAATTTCTTCTGGGATTTGGATACCAGGCACCTCGTTATGGAGGAACTGGGCATTGCGCCAACTAATCATCGGCATAATGCCAACAAATACTGGGACATCGAACTCCTCAACTGCCCTTGCAAGTTTTTCAAATAACCGGATATCGTATATTGGCTGGGTCATGACATAGTCAGCACCTGCTTCGAGTTTGCGCCGTAACCTGTCGATTGCCCGGTTAAAATTCCTGACGTGTGGATTAAATGACGTCCCGACTACAAACCGCGAATTCTGCTTTAATGGCTGCCCAGAGAATGCTATTCCGTTGTTCAGCTTCTTTACCATTTTTGTTAAATCAGTCGACGAAACATCGTACACGGACGTTGCCCCAGGCAAATCACCAAACTTGGACGGATCACCGGTTATGAGTAGAATGTTGTGAATCCCTAACACATGGAGTCCCATTAAATGTGATTGCTGGCCAATTAAATTACGGTCCCGGCATGCAACATGGACTAGTGGCTCAACACCAAGCTCCTTAATTAAACTAGCGATGGCGATGTTACTAATTCGGACAGTACCAAGTGAATTATCAGCAATCGTAACTGCATCAACACCCGCTTGCTTCAACATTTTCGTCGCATCCAAATATTGTTCGACATCCAAAACCTTTGGTGGGTCTAATTCAACAATAATAGTTGGTTCCTCTTTCGCTTTTTCTATAATCGATTTCTTCGGAGGCGCGCCGTTATTATCTAAACTAATAGCACTCGGTTTCTCAGATATCTCAACCCGGTTCGACGTCCCCGCACTAAGCATACCCTGCCCAACACGGCCATTAGCCAATGGCGCAGCATCTAACCGCTTGACCAGTGCCCGAATGTGGTCTGGCGTTGTTCCGCAACAACCGCCGATATAGTTGACACCCTTTTGAATTAATTCCGATCCAATTGTTGCAAAATAATCCGCATTTCCTGTATAGGAATAGTCACCATCGACTAGGTGCAATAACCCACTATTTGGTACTGCTGCATAGTGCGACGTTGGATTTAAATCTATTGATTCATAGGTTCGTAAAATACCCGATAATCCAAGCCGGCAATTCAGTCCGACAACATCTGCCCCTTCCCCTTCTAGTACAGCAAAAGCCTCGTCAATCGGATGGCCGTCTCTTGTGACACCAATGACCTCTGGTGAAAGATTAGCAATAATTGGAAGGTCCGTTAACCGCCGCACTGTTTCGACAGCGATTTGCAGCTCATTTAAATCGGCAAACGTTTCAAGTAAAACCCCGTCGACGCCCCCCTCTAATAGTGCAGTTAACTGCTCTTCAAACAAAAAGCGCAACGACATTTTCGCACCCTTATCAACAAAATCGGGCGTTTTTATATCCGCAGTAGAGCCAATCGTGCCAAAAACAAATGCCTCCTGTTCCTGGTTTGATTGCTCAGCAAACGTCGCAATCGCATCACGGGCTACTTTAACAGCAGAACGATTGATCTCCCACACCTGATTATCAAGGCCGTACCGCTCTAATCCGAGGCGGTTTCCGCTAAACGTATTCGTTTGGATGACCGTCGACCCTGCTGCTAAATAAGCTATATGTGCTTCAGTTACAAGCTTTGGATCTTTAACAGATAATGCCTCAAAGCACGTTCGAGCGGGGAGTCCTGACTGGTGCATTAGTGTTGCCATTGCGCCGTCCCCGATAATATGACCCGTCTCTAATCTCTTTAAAAAATCATTCCTACCTTTGCCTGACAACTCTGATCACCTTCCTTTTTATGCGTTGAAATACTTACCCTCCGGATGGGAGAAGACTAATGCTGATACACTCGCTTCTGGGTCCATCATGAATTCCTCGGTCAACTCTACCCCAATATCCTCTGGCTTAATTAAGCGAAACAATTGTGCTTGGTCATCTAAGTTAGGACAGGCCGGATAACCGAATGAAACTCGAATTCCCTGGTAACGTGCGATAAATCGCTCACGCATCGTCATCGATTGTGGGTCCGGGAATCCCCACTGGTCACGAAGCATTTGATGCAATCTTTCAGCAAACCCTTCCGCTAGCTCAAGTGCAATCGCTTGGATGGCATGAGACCTTAAATAGTCACCCTCATTTTTCCAGTGCTCGGCAAGTTCACGAACGCCTTTTCCTGCTGTCACAGAAAAGAATGCAACATAATCCATCACACCACTTTCCTTTGTCCGCAAATAGTCAGATAAGCATAGGTATGGATTTTGCTCCTGTCTTGGAAAATCAAACGTTTCTAGCACTCGCTCCTGATTTTTAGGGTCATAAATTAATACCTTATCACCGTCCGCTTGGGCAGGGAAAAATTGATAGACCGCTTGTGGTCTAATAATTCGATCACTTTCACAAATGTCTAACAGCTCATCGACTAACTGTTGTAATTCGACTGCTTTCGGGTCCCCCTCGGCAACCTTTTTCGTTACGTTCCCTTTGTATCCTAGGTGCTTTCCAATTAACATCTGCATGTTGACATAGGGACGAATATATTTCACCGGGTAGTCACGTAACACATGGCGTTCAAAGTCTGGTGGGACGAACACAGGTGCATTTCTGCTAACGGTTGATACTTTCGGTTCTGGATTCTCTTCCACTTCCTTAGTTGGTTTTGCTCGTTTTGCATCAACCATATCTTGCCTAACCTGCTCTAATTCCTCAAGGAGTCTATCTCGTTCGCCTGGTTTAATAAGCCTGTTCGCAAAAGCTAAGCCCTCCATCGCATCCTTTGCAAAAATAACTGGTGGTTCGTAATTTGGCTTAATTTTTGTATAGGTGAATTTTTTCGATAGAGCAGCACCACCGACTAACAACGGAACATCGACACCAGCCTTTTGAAAGTCCTCAGCAGTTGCAACCATCTGCTGGGCAGATTTAACGAGTAATCCAGATAAGCCAATCATGTCCGGATTTTGCTCGCGATAGGCTTTAATCAATTGTTCTGGTGGAACCTTTATGCCTAAATTAATAACATCAAATCCATTATTAATTAAAATAATTTCGACTAAATTTTTACCAATGTCATGGACATCACCTTTAACAGTAGCAAGTAGAATTTTCCCCTTCTTACCCGTGTCAGCTTTTTCCATAAAAGGCTCTAAAAACGAAACGGCTGCTTTCATAACCTCGGCACTTTGCAAAACCTCTGCAACAATGAGCTCGTTTAAATTAAATAATCGCCCAACTTCTGACATCCCGTCCATCAAAGGACCATTAATGATATCAAGTGGTTTATCGGTTTTGAGCGCTTCTTCCAAATCAGCGATTAGCCCTTGCTTCGTTCCGTCAACAACATACTTGGCAAGACGCTCCTTTAATGGCAAGCTAGGTGTCTTGACTGTATCTACTGTCTTTTTCTTCCGGTAAAAAGCTGTAAATTCGGCAACGAGCTTATCCGATGTCTCGAAAAGGAGGCGGCGCGCTAAGTCTTTCTCTTCGTCTGATATCGATGCGTAGCGCTCTAATTTTTCCGTATTGACCATCGCATAGCCAAGCCCTGCCCTCGTACACTCATACAAGAAAACGGAGTTCAATACTTCACGACCAGCCGGCGGTAAGCCGAACGAAATGTTACTCACACCTAAAATGGTTGGGCATTCCGGCAAATGCTCCCGGATTAACCGAATTCCTTCAACTGTTTCTTTTGCTGAGCCAATATATTTTTCATCACCGGTCCCAACCGGAAATGTTAATGGGTCAATAATAATATCGCGTGCTTTCATGCCGTATTTTTCGACTAAAAGCTGAACAATCCGCTTAGCTACCTCGAGCTTCCTTTCTCTCGTAACAGCCATTCCTTCCTCATCAATCGTACCAATGATAAGCGCTGCCCCGTACGTAACAGCCAAATTGGCAAACTGAGCGAGTCGCTCTTCCCCGTCTTCAAGATTCGTTGAGTTAACGATTGCTTTTCCTTGCGAATGACGAAGCCCTAGCTCTACCACTTCCGCGTCTGTTGAATCAATCATGAGCGGAACCTTCACTTTTCTTATCACATGGTATAAAAACTGCTCCATATCCTCTAGTTCCTCGCGGTCTGGGTCGGCAAGACAAATATCAATCACCTGTGCGCCGGACTTCACTTGATCACGCGCAATCTCTGACGCCGCTTCAAATTCTCCTTCCGCGATTAGTCGTTTGAACTTTCTCGAACCAATTACATTTGTTCGTTCTCCGACGAAAATTGGCCGATTATCCTCTTCTAAAAAAACCGCTTGTAACCCAGAGATAACGTGCTGGCTTTCATCTGCATATTCCCTCGGTTCCTTGTCCTTTATCGCCTCGCGAATCGCAACAATGTGCTCCGGCCGCGTACCACAACAACCGCCAACAATATTCAGCCATTTTTGCTCAACAAAGTCTGTCAGCTTACTAGCTAAACTCGTCGGTGTCTCATGATAATGCCCTTCCTCATCAGGCAAACCAGCATTCGGGTAGCAGCTAACTGCCGTCTGAGCTAATGAAGATAATGTCCGGAGATGATCGGTCATAAATTCAGGACCTGTCGCACAATTAAGTCCGACAGCTATCGGGTTTAGATGTTCAACAGCCGTATAAAACGCTTCAATCGTTTGCCCCGCTAATGTTGTTCCCATTGGCTCAATTGTCCCAGAAATCATTATTGGAAGTTTTTTACCAGTCTCTTCAAAAGCACGCTTAATTCCAAGACTTGCCGCTTTAACGTTCAACAAATCCTGTGACGTCTCAAGCAGGAGTAAATCAACACCACCAGTAATTAATCCCCGTGCCTGAACACAATAATCATCAACGAGCTGATCAAATGTCACTCCGCCGGTAACCGATAAACTTTTCGTTGTTGGACCGAGCGCCCCGGCTACATAACGTGGCCAATCAGCAGTTTGAAAATCATTGGCTGCTTGTCTTGCTAACTGGGCTGACTCAACATTAATCTCCTCTGCTAAGTGACTAAGGCCATACTCACCTAATACAAGTGGAGTCGCCCCAAAGGTATTCGTTTCAATAATATCTGCACCAGCTTGTAAATAAGCACGGTGAATGTTCAATAGTACGTCTGGACGCGTTTTGCATAAATACTCATTACAACCATCGTAAGCCGCACCACCAAAGTCCTCTTCAGTCAGGTCTTGTTGCTGTAACATCGTCCCCATTGCACCATCAAGTACTAAAATATGATGCTTTAATCTTTCTTTTATATTTGTCATTTCATCCACCTTCTTTCTTTTCCATTAAAAAAGGGCCTTCCCCTATGTGAGAAAGACCTTGATATTTGACATACGGTCCTCTCATCTATCAGAAATTAATTCTGCTGGAATTAGCACCGTAATGATAAGATTACCATCCGGTTGCCGGGCATCATCGGGCCAGTCCCTCTGCCTGCTCTTGATAAGAGAGTATAAAATTTTAAAATTATTATTAATCTTAACCTACATGTATTTGTCCATGTTGTCAATAACTTATTAGTTTTTTCCATACTAGTAAATATAAACAAGAGCGCAAGTAATCTACTATAACACCATTATCCAAACATGAAAGGGTAGACCATATCACCTGCTGATCTACCCTTTACATCAATTCCTATTATGAAACGGTTATTGTCGACTGCATACTTGCATGTCCAGTTCCACATGGTACAGTACATCGAATCGTATATTCACCTGGCTCAAGTGTGACCTTTCCCGAACCATCACCTTGAATATTTAAACCTGTTCCATCTACCTTTACGCCGTGAACCCCGTCTTTATTTGTAAGATTTATTGTAACCTCACCAGCTGTTGTAGAATAGTTCTCTTGATCAAATTCCCAGTTAGTTGCTGTTATGTCAAGCGTATTGCCCG
Source organism: Aquibacillus salsiterrae (assembly GCF_028416595.1). Taxonomy (GTDB): domain Bacteria; phylum Bacillota; class Bacilli; order Bacillales; family Amphibacillaceae; genus Aquibacillus_A; species Aquibacillus_A salsiterrae. The sequence goes on from NZ_JAMQKC010000005.1 coordinate 204,385, forward strand.
AGCTTTCACTTTGGCTTCTTGTACCTTCATTCGCGCTTTCATCTTCTGTACTACTTCCACCTCCGCAAGCAGACAAAACTAGAACAAATCCAATAATTAGTACCGGATAAATAAATTTCTTCATAACAGAATCCCCCCATTTACAGAATAGTTACCATTATAAGTTAATTTAGAAACATTATCTAGAAACTATTCGGATTGTTAGAAATATGTCACATCTTCGTCCACTTCGTAGAAAAATCCAATTCATTTACCAAAGCATCTTAATAGTTATTAACACATCCAGACATCGTTTCTTTCGTTGACTGAGGATGACATTCTGATTCCACATCTTTCTCTTCTTTCCTAATGGAAATCCATTTACCACGTGCGAATTGAACGGTTAATACTACTGCTCTAAATGCAATATCGATCCCAATCGCAAGCCAGACACCGAACAATCCAAAGCCTAGCTGAATGGCTAATACATACACTAGTAATGTCCGAACAGCCCACATTCCGATTGCTGTTAAATACATGGGGAATTTCGTATTGTTTGCCCCCTGATATGCTCCGGTTAAAATTAGTAATAATGCTAGAAAGGGCTGGAAAACACCTGATACTTTTAAGGCTGTCTCAATATTACTAATTACCGTAACGTCATCTGTGAAAAAGCTCCCGGCCCAACCTCCTAACACAAATAGAAGTGCACCTAGAATGGACATAGATATAACAGCAATCCATGCACATAGTTTCGTGTAAATTTTTGCCTCAGCAATATTTCCTGCTCCAATTTGTTGACCGACAAGAATGGTCGCAGCTGTTGCAAATCCATACCCTATCATATAGGAAAATACTTCGACATTACCTGCAATCTGATGTGCTGCAAAAACATTTGTACCAAGCACAACAACAAAACCAAAATAGACGATTTGGCCAAGTCTCATGACTAGCCGTTCCCCTGCTGCAGGTGCCCCTAGCGTCATTAATTCTGCTAAATGCTGTTTGTCCGGCTTCCAATAAACGTTTCTAAAGGAGAGGACTGCAGAACGCTGTATATAGTAAAACAATGCAAAGCTGCCGATCAACCTGGAAAATACCGTCGCCAACGCTACACCAACAACACCCAATTCCGGAATAAACCAAAATCCAAAAATAAAGACATAGTCCAATGCTGCGTTTATGATATTGATCAAAATCGTAACCTTCATTGGTGACCGTGTATCACCAGCCCCTCTTAAGATTGCACTTAACACGAACATTAGTGACATAAAAATGGAAGGAATAGCTACCACTTTCAAGTAAGTCTCGCCTGCTTCAAGTACATTGGCCTCAATTCCCATTAATTTTAATATTGGTCCTGCAAAGAACAATGTAATAACACCAGTCAGTATCCCGAACAGAATAGCCAATAAAACGGATTGTTGCCCAATATGGCGAGCTTTTTCCTGTTGTTTTGCCCCTAGGAAATTAGCAATTCGAACATTCGCCGCAACACCAATTGCCATAAACAAGGCAAAATAAATAGCCAAAACAGCATTAGCCACACCTACAGCCGATACTTCGGCAAGACCAATTTTTGAGACGAAATATGTATCTACAAATCCGAGAATTGTTTGAAAGAAATTCTCTATCACCGCAGGCATAGCCAGTACTAATATAATTTTTACCTTATCCGCAGTGTTTTCTGCATGTTGTATCGTTTTTTCCTGATCCTTCATTTTTGGATACCTCCAATATGACACATTTATTTATAATCTAACCAATTAACCTGAAGGTATCCAAATCAACTAATTTTGTCTTGAAAGATAGTCACGACATTTGATGTGTCCTTGTTACCTGACTTTTGTTCTCTTTTACATTTTTTATTTATTGAAGAAATTGAATTAAACGGTTGACTTTTTTCGTTTACATATGTAAACTTAACTCATAAACAGATTACAGTTGTAAACGAAGGGAGCGATAACCACTTGTTAATGGAGGAAAAAACTAATATTACAGAAGCTGAATGGGAAGTCATGCGGGTCGTTTGGTCACTCCATCAAGCCACAAGTAAAGAAATTAGCGGGGTCTTACAAACTAAAAAAAATTGGAAAGAGGCAACAGTTAAAACATTGATAGGACGCTTAGTAAAAAAAGGAATGCTAAATGCAAAGCCTGATGGTAAACGTTATTTATATACAGCTACCATCAATGAAACTGACAGCGTAAACGCTGTAACTAATGGATTATTTGATTTTATATGCAATAAAGAAAGAGGAAAGACGATTGCTAATATGATATCAGAAGCAACCTTAAGTCATGATGACATTAAACTACTAGAGCAGACTTTAGCTGAGAAGAAAAAAGAAGCCGTGGATGAAGTCGAATGTAATTGTGCTCCTGGTCAATGTAAGTGTAATAGTCATCGCCATGGACACCATCATTAAAAAAGTGCAAGCATAAGGATAAGGAACTAGACTATATTTTTCTTATCATTAAAAAATAAAAGGGAGTGTGTTTACTAATGGAAAAAATAACATTATCAATTACAGGAATGAGTTGCAATCATTGTGTAAACAAAGTGGAGAATGCATTAAATGAACAAGATGGTGTAGAGAAAGTAAAAGTTAATTTAAAAAAAGGTACGGCAGTTGTAAAATTCGATGAATCTAAACAAACATTAGATCAGTTAACAGCTGCTGTAAGCGAAGTGGGATATGAAGCAATCCCTGAAAACTAGAATGAAAGGGTGAATTAAAATGGCAACAAAAACCTTGAATATTGAGGGAATGACTTGTGCTTCTTGCGCACAAACAGTTGAAAAATCAACGAAAAAATTGCAAGGCGTCAGGTCATCTAGTGTTAATTTAGCAACAGAAAAACTAAGTATTGATTATGATGAAAATTCATTATCAGTAAAAGACATCCAGGATGCTGTTGATAAAGCCGGTTATAAAGCAATGACAGATACAGAAAGTAAAACATTTGCGATCTCAGGGATGACTTGTGCTTCTTGTGTGCAGTCGGTAGAAAAAGCCACAAGAAAACTAGATGGTGTCTTGGAGTCAAATGTTAATTTAGCAACCGAGAAAATGAGTATAAAATATGACCCTTCTGTATTAACTGTTTCAAATATAACGGAAGCTGTCTCTCACGCAGGCTATCAAGCACAGGAGGATGTTGGTTCAGCTGATTCTGTAGACGAAGATCGTGCGAAGAAAGAAAGAGAAATTAAAAAGCTTTGGAATAGATTTTGGATATCAACCATCTTTGCAGTGCCATTACTGTACATTGCGATGGGGCATTTATTAGGCGCACCATTACCAGGTTTTATTAATCCGGAAATGAATCCAGAAGCATTTGCGATGATTCAGCTTATTTTAACAATACCTGTTGTTTTTGTTAACAAAAATATCTACATTGTTGGATTCAAAACACTATTTGCCAAACATCCTAATATGGACTCCTTAATCGCACTCGGTACTAGTGCCGCAGTTTTATATGGTGTTTTTGCAACAATCATGATTTACGCTGGAGAAGTTAGCTTTGCTAATGATCTATATTTTGAAACAGCAGCAATAATTTTAGCATTGATAACACTCGGAAAATATCTTGAAACATTAACAAAAGGAAAAACGTCCGAGGCAATCAAAAAACTAATGGGCCTTGCTCCTAAGACAGCAACCGTTATTAGAAATGGGAAAGAAGCAGAGATTTCGATTGATGAAGTAGTCGTAGGTGACATTGTCATTGTAAAGCCGGGTGAAAAACTTCCTGTAGACGGAATGGTTGTCGAAGGAATGACGGCCATTGATGAATCGATGTTAACTGGTGAAAGCATACCTGTTGAAAAAAGCGTAGGAGACAAAGTTATCGGAGCAAGTATCAATAAAAATGGAACAATTCAATATGAAGCAACTAAAGTTGGAAAAGATACGGCATTGTCTCAAATTATTAAACTTGTCGAGGATGCTCAAGGGTCTAAAGCACCAATTGCAAAAATGGCCGATGTTATCTCAGGGTATTTTGTGCCTATTGTTATTGGACTTTCAATTCTCTCAGGATTAGCTTGGTATTTTGGCGGTCAAACCGGCATCTTTGCACTAACTATTTTCATCTCCGTACTAGTAATTGCTTGTCCATGTGCGCTTGGATTGGCAACACCGACTGCAATTATGATTGGTACAGGTAAAGGTGCAGAGAACGGGGTATTAATAAAGAGTGGTGTCGCGTTAGAGTCAACACACAAGCTTCAAACAATTGTTTTTGATAAAACCGGGACGATTACAGAAGGAAAACCTAAAGTAACAGATATAGTTACTGCTAATGGAATATCCGAAGAAGAATTATTAATATTAGCTGCTTCTGCAGAAAAGGGTTCTGAACACCCGCTTGGAGAAGCAATTGTAAGAGGGGCAGAGGAAAAAGGTCTATCCTTTCAAAATACGAATGCATTCAACGCCATTCCAGGACATGGTATCGAAGTAGAAATAGATGAGAAGCGATTACTACTAGGAAATAAAAAGCTAATGGATGACCGTAATATTTCATTAGGGTCATTAGCTAAAACGTCAGATGATTTAGCTAATGAAGGAAAAACACCGATGTATATTGCAATTGATGATAAAATTGCTGGCATCATTGCTGTTGCTGATACTGTTAAAGAAAATAGTAAGAAGGCTATTGAAAAACTTCATGAAATGGGTATCGAAGTGGCGATGATCACAGGTGATAACAAAAGAACAGCAGAAGCGATTGCCAAGCAAGTCGGAATTGATCGTGTATTAAGTGAAGTATTGCCTGAGGATAAAGCAAGTGAAGTGAAGAAGCTGCAAGATGAAGGAAAGAAAGTTGGTATGGTTGGAGACGGAATTAACGATGCACCAGCACTTGCACAAGCGGATGTTGGAATTGCCATCGGTTCAGGAACGGATGTTGCAATGGAATCAGCCGATATTGTTCTGATGAGAAGTGATTTAATGGATGTTCCAACAGCTGTCCAATTAAGTAAATCAACAATCAGAAATATTAAACAAAATCTATTCTGGGCATTCGGATATAACACAGCCGGTATTCCAGTAGCAATGGGAATCTTGTTCCTGTTCGGTGGCCCATTATTAAGTCCAATCTTTGCCGCCGCCGCAATGAGCTTTAGCTCCGTGTCCGTATTATTAAACGCATTAAGACTAAAAAGATTTAAACCTGCAAGTAGCTAAGAACAAATATTGGAGGTGGGTCGTTTGGAATGGGGATTAATTCTACTTTTTCTTTTATGTCCACTTATGATGCTGTTTATGCACGGTAGTCACAAGGGTAAGGGGCATAATCATCAAGGTGAAAGTAGTAAAAAACACGACCATGATACTAACCATAACCACGCAATAGAACAAGATGACACTACAAGTCGAGTTGAACGGATGGATAGCTACAAAATTAACCAACTTGAAGGACAAATGGAGTTATTAAAAAACCAGAATGAATTGCTTCAAAAGAAGGTAGAAGAAGCTAAACGCGATTACAAGTAGAGTTCGTATTTCAGTCAGGTACCACCTAAAGGACATATACCTTAAGCGTGGTACCTGACATTATTAATTGATTGAAAAGTTCTATGCAAGAAACCCCCTGCTAACACTACGTGAGTTAGGCTCCATCCTCAATCCGGTTATACCGCCTTACAAATTTTTTGGAGTACAGAAACATCGCTACCAAATTTGCACATAGAATCACAATCACAACGCAAATCCGCAAACAGTATGTAAGAAATAGACAAGGAATCCAATGTTTTGAAAGATGGTCTTAACAGCTGTGCTTTAATTTCCTTTTCTCTTTTTTCAGGTGCCACTAGGTAAAAATCAACATCCTGACCAATCGATAAAGACAAGTCATTTAACCGCAAAATACCTGAGTATATCGATGTACTCTTTTCCACTTCAAAACCACTGACAATGTTGTTTCCCTCATCTAACCAAAGGACATCAATCAGTGATACCGTATCATAAACCGCTTCAGGAATTGCCGGGATAATCAGTTCCTTTAGGGAATACTCCCCAAGTTTTGTTCCATCCCAGACCCGCTTATGATCATTACGCGCAATCCATACCTTGTAACCAAGTGAGTTTCCAAGTTTAGCAAGGTAGAATTGCATCTCGGTGTGGACATTTTCTTCCAACACATCTAGATTGACTTGTTTGTGACGTTTCATCTTCACCTTAATCCGCTTCTCTTGTTCAGAATCAATTACCTTCGTAGCATTTTCCGCTATGACCAAGCGACTATTTCCAATTTCAAATAATAGCCCGGCAATTGCTCCTAAATCCTTTGACAGACTATGACGATAACGACTATTCTCCTCTAGTATCACCTCTCTCATTTCAAGGTAAGCTTGCCAGGAGCCTAGTTTTTTCTTTTGATTAAATAACATATTAAAACCATTGACAATTGCTGTATTGAAAGGAGGGAAAACTGTCGGATGTAAGAAATATAAAATATTGGCAACCGCTGGTCCTAATCCTTTTATTTTAAGAGCTTCAAGAGCGTGAATTTCTTTTATTAATTGCTCCTCATTTGTCGTTGCGAGACAACTTTTCAAAAATCGAGCAAATGCCCGTTTATTCAAATCATTTTCATAAATATCAGGGATTCTTAATTTAGGCTTCCAGAAGAATGCATGTGCTGCTCCTTCGAATACTTGCTTTTGCTCTGAGATCGCAGTAATTACTGTTTCAAGGCTTGAACCTTTGAAATCATTGCCAAAAGAACCTGTTTCTATTTCATTTATTACCTTCACAAGGCTTTTTCTAATGGAACGAAAAGCTTTTAAACGATCATCGTTATTAAGAAACCAAGTATGATAGACTGATTCCGGATCCTCTTTAAAACTTTTAATGATTTCCTCCAAAGCATAACACCCTCTCCCTATTGCTTTCTTAATTATACACCTTCCCAACTTAATGGGACATAGGAAACATAGGAAAAACGCAAGACGCGCCTTTGATTGACACAGTTTCACTTTTTTCTGTCCGATTGGGGTGGGATTCGGACTCGGTTGAGTGAGTTGTGCCTTTCTTGATGGTTGATTACCGCCCCAGGCAGTTGCACACACTTAGGGCAACACCTCAGTCCTTTTGCGCGATTTACTTCTGCGATAAAACTTATTGCAACAGACGGCTAATCAGCTATATTTGTCCTTAGTGAGATGCATTAATTTTTGCTGATATGGTTAATTTAAAGAAGAATAAAGGAGGGATTTTTAAATGGATAATACGCATGAATTTGTAGAAAAAATTCACGACAAGCAAAGAAAAGCAGAAAAAAACAAACAACATCAAGGGAATGGCCGTCCAAGCAACAAACTGCCTAGTAAGAAGCACAACAACAGCAATAGTTGAGAGGAACGAATTAATTAAGAAAAGCGGAAGGCACCTTGTTAAGGCCTCGACAGGCATAAGACAAGACCTGACGTGGCGGTCTTTGCCGCAGAAGGGATTATGGACCCCGAGGGGCTAGGAAGCGGAGTAGACAGCTCTTGGATCTTTTTATGCTTTCTTATCTTTTAAATAAATGATGGGTTTCGAGGGACAATGGACCTGTCCTTCAAACCCATCACATGTACATCATTTAGGCAGACCTTGAGATGAGAGGTAGCATTTATTTCTTAAACGTAATGTTCTCTTCGGTTTCACCCATTGTTAACGTCGTTTTTGCTGGTTTCGTATTGACTAATACTTTTCCATGACGAACCGAGTATAAAATCGATGATTGGCGACGAATTGCATCATATTCATCATCAGCGTCCAAAATGATAAGATTTGCACTCTTTCCTTCTTCCAAGCCATATTCATCAGCTAACCCCATTGTTTTCGCACTATTCGTTGTAATAAAGTCGATTGAGTTTTTGATTTGCTCATAACCCATTAGCTGACAGACATGTAACCCCATATGGAGCACTTGCAGCATATTCCCTGTACCAAGTGGATACCACGGATCAAAAATATCATCATGACCGAAGCTTACATTACAGCCGGCTTCGGTTAATTCCTTGACCCTTGTAATTCCGCGTCGTTTTGGATATGAATCCATTCTGCCTTGCAGGTGAATATTTACGAGTGGATTGGCGACAAAGTTAATCTCCGACATTTTCAATAAACGCATTAACTTATACACATAAGCATTGTTGTACGAATGCATCGCGGTAGTGTGACTTGCGGTAACTTTCGCACCCATCCCAGTCCGGAGTGCTTCGGCAGCAACTACTTCGACAAACCGTGACTGCTCATCGTCAATTTCATCACAATGAATATCAATGAGTCGGTCATACTTTTCTGCTAAGGCAAAAACCTTTTTCACCGAATCAACACCGTACTCACGTGTGAATTCGAAGTGCGGGATACCACCTACAACGTCAGCACCCATCCGAACTGCTTCTTCTAACAGCTCCTCCCCATTTGGATAGGATAAAATTCCTTCTTGCGGGAAAGCAACAAGCTGTAAATTCACATATGGAGCAACCTCTGCTTTAACCTCTAACAATGCTTTTAACGCGACTAAATCAGGATCTGTAACATCAACATGGGTTCGAACATATTGAATCCCATTAGCCATTTGCATTTTCAAAGCTTTCATTGCCCGCTCTTTGACATCGTCCTTCGTTAACGACTGCTTTCGCTCTGACCAACGCATTATCCCCTCAAACAATGTCCCACTTTCATTCCATTTCGGTTCACCTGCTGTCAAGGTTGTGTCCAAGTGAATATGTGGTTCAACAAAAGGAGGAAGGACTAAGTGTCCCTCTGCATCAATGATTTCCTCATCTGCTACTTCGATATGCTGGGCAATGGTTTCAATCGTTTCATTCTCGATTTTTATATCCCATAACCCTTCACGATTACGTAATGCTGCATTTTTAATTAACATAAATTAGATCACCTTTTTCATCTCTACTTTAGTTGATTGTGAAAATAATACTTTTATAATCATAGAAATGATAACATAAGATACCGCTGCACCCAAGGTTGCATTTAATGGCGCGATTCCTGGTACATATTTTGCCATCACTACGCCAATTCCCCAAGCAGCAATTGCTCCTACGTTAACAGCTTTAAATTTGGCTTGAGAAAGTGCCTGATATTTTCCACGATTAATAATAAAATAGTCTGCCAAAATAATAGCACCAATTGGGGGTAATGTAGAACCTAGAAATGTTAACCAACCAACGAAATTGTTATATAACCACATTGCAAGAACTGTTCCAAGTACGCCATTAAAGATAACCAATTTATTTTTAGAGATTTTCGTAATGTTTGAGAATCCAAGTCCTGATGCATACAACGCATTATCATTTGTTGTCCAAATATTTAGTCCTAATACAATGATTGCTGGTAATATTAAGCCTTGTAAAAACATTACTTCAGAAATATCCGACTGACCTGTTACGATAGCCCCTACTGCTCCAAAAATAAACATTAATGAATTTCCGATAAAAAAGGCAATAACTGTTGAGATGACGCCAGTGCGCTTATTTTTAGCAAAGCGAGCAAAGTCTGGCGTTAACGTTCCCCCACTAATGAATGAACCGACACAAATAGTAATCGCTGCACCAATCGCAATCGTCTCTGATGGTTGATAAGCAAACAATTCATTGAGTCCACCAAGCGTTTGAGTTGCTTCCACTGCCGAATAACTTCCCAAAATTGCAATCGCCGGTACTGCAATAAAGCTTAAAATCGTCAGTGCCTTAATGCCAAAGTAAGCAGTTGCCGTCATTAAAATACCTGAAATGGCAATAAGTAACGTTGTATCGATTCCTGTAACTTTTTGGACAGGAAGAGCAAACATAGCTACTCCTACGCCAAACCAACCAACCTGTGTTGCACCGAGCAAAAATGAAGCAAGATAAGATCCTTTTTCCCCAAATGCATAACGAGCTAGTAAATGCGTAGATAATCCTGTTTTTGCTGCAACATAACTTAATAGCCCTGTATATAATCCTAAAATTAGATTTCCGACTAAAACTACCAAGATAAACTGTGTTGCCGTCAATCCCATACCAAGCGTTCCACCTGATAGCATACTTGCTGAGAAAAAGGTGAAACCAAGCATGATTACAAGCATTTTCCAAAAACCATTTCTATTCCCCATTGGTACTGCTTGTAGTGCAAAATCATGATCAATATGTTGTTTTTTCATCATAATTCCTCCAGTTCAAATAGTATGAACCGGTACCTAAAGGGATTTTCGCATAAAAAAAACGCCTTGCCGTAGAGACAAGAAGCGTTTTTTCACACACTAGCAAATAAGGACAGTACAATCCCTATTTACATCCGCTCACCTTGTCAGCCTCACGGGACTGAATTAAAGGTACCAGTTATTTAATTACTTGTATTATGTCAGGTTGGCATGTTTTCGTCAAGAGTTTAGCAGAAAATGATCATTTGTAAATAGTGGCATTATGCATGAATAAAAGCATGAAATAAACCAATAGTCACTTTTTCTTTTCAAAGCGACTTACTAATGGAAGGTTTATTGTTACTTTTCCATTGACTTACGAATTTCCTGGGCACTGAACCACTGACCAGTAGGACCATCATTATCGAACAATGCTAATTGGAGCGCACCTGGCTGCACTGTTTCGACTTCATCAAATGCATTTGGCCCCCCCAAATCGGTTCTTAACCAACCAGGATCCATGCAATTTACTAATACACCCGTATCCTTTAATTCAAATGCCAAATCTTCCGTAAACTTATCTACCATACTTTTAGATACCCCATAAGGAGTCAAGTTAGGCTGGTCCTTTATTCCAGAAGTCAAATTAATAATACGACCATAACCATTTTGCTTCATTGCCGGAGCAAAGGCTTGGCAAAATTGTACAACACTATAAAAATTAACTTGGATTAAACGTTGGAAATCCTCGGTTTTAAAGTCCCAAATATCCTTTGACTTGCTTTGAATAGCTGCATTGTTATATAGAATGTCAATTTGATCATGCTTCTCTTTAACTTGTGAAATAACTTGCTGTATCGCAGCATCTGTGTCCAGTTCACCTTCGACAACATCTACCTCAACACTGTATTGTTTTAATAATGCTAATGTCGCGGTTGCATTTTCCTTCTTACGTCCATGAATAATCAAATTACAGCCTTCACCCGCTAGTGCCAAGGAAATTTGTTGACCAATCCCTCTACTTGACCCTGTAACAAAAGCTAATTTTCCTGATAATTTACCCATCCTAATCACCTCAAGTTTATGTATAATGATAAAAAAAGCGCAGGGCGCGTTGCTTAAATCGGTCTGTATAAACGATTTAATAAGCTTGGAATTACGACAGAACTGTAATCCCAAGCTCGTTATTAAATTTAATCTTTTTAAATTTTCACTGGCTTAATTTTCAAACCACTTATTGCTAATAGTTTGTTTAAACCAATAGTAACTATCCTTCTTCGTGCGCTCGAGCGTCCGGTAATTCACGTGAACAATTCCAAACCGTTTGCTATAACCTTCTGCCCATTCAAAGTTATCCATTAATGACCAAGTTAAATAACCTTTTACATTCACACCAGAATCGATTGCCCTACTTAAAGCAGTCAAATGCTGTTGTAAGTACTTAATTCGGCCGTCATCTTTGACACGTCCTTCAACAGGCTCATCATTATAGCAAGAACCATTTTCTGTGATATAGATCGGTACGTTCCCATAGCTATCTGTAATATGTGTTAAAACATTGTAGAAGCCTTCCGGAAAGATCGGCCAACCAATGTCGGTACGTTCATAGCCCATTTCAATAAATTCAGAATCAAGTAATCCGCTATTTTCTTTGTAGCGTGCTACATTACCTGTATAATAATTAATCCCGAGGAAATCAATTGGTTGGTTTATCGTTGCTAAATCACCGTCTTGAATGTCTAATGTCACGCCTTTTTGCTCAAACCATTCAACCATAAATGATGGATATTCTCCCTTAAAAACAGGATCCATAAACCATTCAACAAACCAAGCGATTTCTCTACGACATGCATCGATATCTTCTTGTTTATTACTGTACGGCTGTAGCCAAGTAGTATTTGGCGCAAAACCAATTTCCCCGTCCACACCAAGTTCTCTAAATTTTTTAACTGTTGCCCCATGCGCTACTAACAAATGGTGCGAAATTTGAGTTGCTAACTGTAAATCTTTATTACCCGGGGCATGTACACCGATGTAATTAGATAAGAATGAGATACACCATGGTTCGTTTAACGTAATCCAGTACTTAATTTTCCCAGAAAACTCTTTGAACATTACCTCAGCATAATTAACGAATGCATCAATTGTTTCTCTATTATGCCACCCACCTTCATCTTGTAATGCTTGTGGTAGGTCCCAGTGGTAAAGCGTACACATTGGTTCAATACCATTTTCGATTAGCTCATCTACCAATCGGTGATAGTAATCCAATCCCGCTTGATTTACTTCACCTGTTCCATTAGGGAAAATCCGTGGCCATGCAACAGAGAACCGGTACGCATCAATTCCTAATTCTTTCATTAATTTAACATCTTCTTCATAGCGGTGGTAACTATCACACGCAACGTCTCCGTTATCACCATTTAACACTTTGCCTGGTGTTTTTGAAAACGTATCCCAAATAGAAAGTCCACGCCCATCTTCTGTTGTCGCTCCCTCAATTTGGTATGATGCTGTTGCAGTACCCCATTTCATATCTTTTGGAAATTGTATAATAGCCATGAAAAAACCCCCTATTTTATTCATCTTTTCTTTGTTCAGATGTTATTCTGCTGTTTTTAATTGATTCAATCGATGAGTTATTCTATTAAACACATGATATAAGATGAAAGATACTACACTTCCAATAATTAGAAGAAAATACGGCGCGAAATAAGTTACAATTAACGCAGTGCCTATGATAGCTAAGCTAATTATCGTATGGAATATATAACTAATAGACATAAACAAAGCATTTTTTATCGACTGTAAAATCGAAAGCTGCTCATACTCAACCAAGATGTATACAACATAAAGAGAAATAAAGAAATATAACATAGTTAGGAATATCAGTGTTGTTAACAATACCATCTTTCCTGCGAAATCAACTTGGAGTAAAATATTAAAATCAATTAATATAATCAACCCAGCAATACCTATTAGCAGTCCGATTACAAAGCTTTTTTTGAAACGGGATTTAAATTCATTGATAAAAAGTTTAAATAATCCCGCATCAATTCCTTCTGTTGACCATTTTTTCATTACCCCAAATAAAGCGGTAGTTGCTGGAACTATTGTTATAATCGGCAAACATAACAGTATCCACATTATGTTTGTTAATAAAAAATGGGAGAAAATGTCTAATATGCGTAAAAATGCACTCTCTGACTTCTTCACTATGTCACCTTCCTAATCTTCTATCTGTATCCATCATGTAACCATTTCCGGCTAAACATGATTCCCGAACTAATAGTTCAGGGTCAACTAGTACAGGACTTAGATCGTTATTGTCATTAATTAAATCATCTAACATACGTGCAGCCAATCTTCCCATTTTATCTTTATCTTGTTTCACTGTAGCTAGTGGTGGGTCACTATACCTACATGCATCTATGTCATCGCATCCAATTATTTTAATATCTTGAGGAATTTTCAAACCTCTTTCTTTTGCAGCCTTTATCGCTCCGAGCGCCATCATGTCAGAAACAGCATAAACTGCATCTGGATACGGGGTCTCAGCAAGGATTTCCTTCATTGCTTCATATCCGGTTTGTTCGGTGTACGTTGCATATTTCAACCACTTTTCATGAACTGTCATGCCGAACTGATTCATACTCGTAATGAATCCTTCTTTTCGAATATTTGATATGACAGAATCTGCTGGTCCACCTATAAAGGCTACGTTTTTTATCGAGTTTAAGTAGAGATATTCTACTATTTTTGAAGAGACTTTCTGATTATCTGTCATCACATAACAAGATTTTGGCCCCGTCAAAGGGATATCAATGCCGACACACGGAATATTGCTTTTATCTAGTTCATATACCGATTCCTCCAGGTGTTCCCCAGCAATGATCAGGCATCCATCCAACTGAAAGTGTCTGCATTTTTCAATGTAATCGCTCGTCGCATTCCTTAATTTGCTATTGGAGAATACAAGAATATCATACCCAAGCATTCCAATTTCACTTTTAAAGGCATTAATGACCTGACTGAAAAAAGGGTGATTGAACTCAACACTTACTTCACCAGCATAAATTAATCCGATAAGATTAGATGTTCTAGTTGCTAACGATTTTGCTGAGAAGCTTGGTCTATACCCAGTTTCTTCTATTATATTGGTAATTTTTTCTTTCGTTTTCGGGGCAATACTACCTGTGTTGTTCATCACCTTAGAAACGGTACCTGGAGATACTCCAGCCATTTTTGCAATATCCTTAATCGTTAGTCTCATTGTTATCCCTCATCTAATTATTTACTATTTAACCGCGCCTTCAGTTAAACTAGCAATAAACATTTTATTTAACAGAAGGAAAACGACTATTAATGGTACAGTTGCCCAAAATGTTCCCGATAAAATCATTCCATTATCCCGAACGTATGCATCAATTAGTCCACGTAGTGCAACTTGAATTGTTTGAGATGACTCTTCGCGAAGTACTACTAACGGCCATAAGAAATCATTCCAAACATACATGAATTTAATAATAGCTAGTGTTGCAAATGCTGGAATTATAACTGGAACAGCAATATTCCAATAAATCCTGAAGTTTGAACATCCGTCTATCCTAGCTGCTTCTACTAATTCATCTGGTACGTTACTACTAATGTATTGCCTCATCCAAAAGATACCAAATGCATCAATTAAACCTGGAATAATAATAGCTTTCAAATCATTTAACCAGTCAAGCTTAGTAATTATGAAATACTGTGGGATTAATCCCAATTGCGGTGGAATCATCATCGTTACTAAAATAAACACAAACAGAAAATTCTTACCTTTAAACTGAAATTTCGCAAATGCAAATCCTGCTAGTGAACAAAAGAATAACACGCCTATTGTTATTACGGTGGAAACAACTAGTGAGTTCCACATTGCACCAAAGAAATCAATCGTGTTTAATACATTTGTGAAGTTCGTGACTAGTTGATTACCAGGTAACATTGCAGGCGGAATACTATTGATCGCACTATTATGGTTCGTAGCCATTACAAACATCCAATATAACGGAAAAATGGATAGGAAGCTAGCGGCACCAAGTAGTACGTAAATAAACGTTTTCCCTATCAGAACATTGTTTTTTTGACTTGTTTGACTCATTCGCTATACCCCCTATCGCCCAATTCGGTTTGCAACCAAAACGTTAATTCCTGATAATATTAGAATAATGAAGAACAAAACAATAGCTGAAGCAGATGCTGGCCCGAACGCTAAGTTTACGAATGCTTCACGGTATAAGTAAAGCACTACCGTGATCCCTTCTTCTCTAAATGTTCGACCGATATAAATCAATGGTTCTGTAAACAGCTGTAATGCACCAATTGTCGAAGTAAATACCGTCAAAATAATAATCGGTCTTAACATCGGAATCGTTATATATTGAATCTTTTGTCTAATTGTTGCACCATCAATTTGTGCAGCTTCATAAAGCTCGTTTGGAATTGCTTGAAGTCCTGCAAGGTATATGATCGTATTATATCCAATCCATCGCCAAAACACCATTGTAGAAATAGCTACTTTCAGACCCCATTCAGATGTAGACCAACTCATAGGATCTATCCCAAATAAACCTAATAAAATATTAAACAAGCCATAGTCTTGATCATTAAACATAATACCAAACACAATTGCTACAGCCACAGTCGATGTTACATATGGCATAAAGATGGAAACACGGAAGAAACTTTTCGCTTTAATTAATGTTGAATTTAACGCATAAGCTAACACAATCCCAACTAGTAATTGCGGGAGAGTTCCAAGTACCCACATAATCAGTGTATTATATAAAGATTTCCAGAAAAGAGGATCTGTTAAAACCCATTTAAAGTTTTGCAATCCTACAAATTCCATTTCACCAAGACCATTCCACTTTTGGAATCCTAAATAAAAACTAAAAAGGATTGGGAATAGCCCAAAAATGGCAAATAAAATAAAGAAGGGTGACACGTAAAGATATGCCGAAAGTGCCTCTTTTTTCTTTTCGCTTAAAGGTGATTTCTTAGGCGCTTGTGTTGCCTGAGACGGATTTTGTCCCATGCTTATTCTCTCCTTCCACTGATTATAAGCGGTCCATGTCTTAACATAGACCGCTTGTCCATCATTCTTACTGTCTTTCTAATTGTTGTTCAATACGTTCAACTGCTGCATCCCACTCAGCTTGTGGATCAGCACCTTCAACCGCTACATTAGTTAGGGCTGTAACAAGTTCGTTATTAACCATTGCATAGTTAATACCCATATAGACTGGTGTTACTGTTTGAGCTGCTTCGGCAAAGATTTTAGCAGTTGGTGCACCACTAAAGTATTCGTCCGTTGTATTCAAGAACTCTTCTGCTTCAAAAACTGCTGGTGCAGAAGGGAATAATCCCATGTCATTAAATGACTTTAATTGTTGCTCTGGAGCTGTTAACCAAGAAATAAAATCAAACGCTTCTTGCGGATAATCAGATTCAGGGATTGTTAAGAATGAGCCACCCCAGTTACCAGCACCTTCAGGAATCGTTGTTAACGACCAGTTACCGCCAGCATCAGGAGCATTACCTTTAACTACCCCAATCATCCATGCAGGAGCACCAGGCATTGTTGCATAGCTACCATCACCCATTGCACTACCCCATTCCGGAGTCCATAACGGATTTTGACCAACTAATCCTTCTTTTACCATTTTTGTTGTAAAATCATAAGCACCTTTAACAGTATCTTCAATAATTAATTCATTATCTTCATTAAAATATTGTTGAGGCTGTTGATCTCTGATTGCATTGAACACTAACTCAGGACTGTCAGCAATTGGTTTACCTGTTGTATCTTTAATCTTCTTAGCTGCCTCATAATAAGCATCCCAAGAGTCAATCTCAGCAGCAAGCCCCTCTGGGTCAGTTGGTAAGCCTGCAGCTTCGATTACATCTGTACGGTAAAACATTGTTGTAGGACCTATGTCAGTAGGTAATCCTAATTGGAAAGAACCGTCAACACTTTGTGCTTGTTGCCATTTCCAATCTAAGAAATTATCAGCTACTTCTTCAGCACCGTAGTCATTTAAGTTCTGGAATCTATCTTTCGCTTGCATAAACTTAGCAATTTGACTTACTTCCACCATAGCTATATCTGGTGCACCGCTACCAGCTGAAATAGAAGTAAATAAGTTGTTATGCATATCTTCCATTTCACCTTCGTTAAGCGTAATTGTCACATTTGGATTCGCTTCTTGATATTCCTCTATTAACTTATCATAGCCAGTACTACCGAAAACCCAAAAATCTAAATTGATTTGTTCTCCTTCTCCTGTGCCACTATCCTTATTTCCCTCAGCACCATCTCCACCACCACAAGCAACTAATGCAAGCGTTAACAGTAGTGCCGCAAAACCAACCAACCATCTTTTCATGTTTTGTTTCCTCCTACTAAAGATTATTAGATTACCAACTTGAAATATTGAAAGAAAATCAGGAAAACGGTTTCCTTTATTTTTAAAAAAATATAAATATTTATAAGTTGGAATCGGTTACAAGCACAATAATATATTATAAAATGATAAAAATCAATAGTTTTTTGTAAAAATATTTACTAATTAAGAAATCGGTTTCTTCATTGTGCATTATCACCCCGATGGGCTAGGAAGCAGAGTGGACAGCTCTTGGATTTTTTTATCCTTTCAAATCTAGAAAAAGGACAGGCAATGGCCTGTCCTTTTATAGCTTAAGATTATTATCTAAAAACTCACTTTATTTCAAAGATACAATTTGTTTTGTTTCCTGGGATTCTAATGCAGCTAAGATAATCTGTAAAGATTTCATACCCTCTTCACCTGTTATGAGAGGTGTTCTGTCCTCAATAATACATTGAATAAAGTGATCAATGACATGAGTTGTTGTTTGTCCGCCACTTTCATTTGTTTGAATTCTATCTAATTTATGGCTAATAACATTTCCATTTCGATATTCCTCAATCAACGAATATTCCGGGTCGGCCTCTAACTTAAGTGACCCATTTTCACCATAAATAATCGTTGAATTATCACTTTGTGCGACATAAGACCAGCTTGCTGTAAGAGTACCAATAATTCCACTCTCAGTCCGTAATAGACAAACAGCATTGTCATCTACGTCTGTATTTTGTTTTGCATTCGTCTCAATAAATGAGGCAACTTCTGTAAATTCACCGAGCAAATAACGCATTAAATCTGCTTTATGAACACCTAGGTCGCCCATTGCACCTATAAATGCTTGGTCTTTATTAAAAAACCAACTATCAGCTCCATCAATACTCCAACGTTCAGGTCCGCCGTGGCCAAAAGTTGTTTTAAAACTATAGATTTTGCCGAGCTTGCCGCTATCGATAATTTCTTTGGCAGTCTGATGTGAAGCAACAAAACGCTGATTATGAGCAATCATAAGTTTTTTACCACTAGCAACAGATGCGTCTACCATTGCTTTTGCTTCTTCTTCTGATGTCGCCATTGGTTTCTCACACAGTACATGCTTACCAGCATTAAGTGCATCAATCGAAACAGGTGCATGTAAATAATTTGGTAAACAGACACTGATCGCATCAATTTCATCGAGATTTAGCACTTCTTTATAATCCGTATAAGATTTCGCCCCATACAATGAGGCCATTTCTTCTGATCGTTCTTTTACTACATCACATACCGCGACAATCTCTACCTGATTATTTGCATTATACTCAGGTAGATGTCGTAATCTTGAAATACTTCCACAACCAATTACCCCAATTTTAACTTTACTCACTTTATCATTCCCCTGTCTTTATCGTTTTTTATTTCTACTCATTTTCACAGATTGTTATCTTTTATTCCTTTACTACATACGGAAGTTTTGTTTTCAAATAATTGATACTTATTTCAAGGCTTTCGAATGGCGTACGACGGGACACATCTTGTTCAACAACCCACCACTTGACATTTGCTGTTTCCCCAGTAGCAAGAACCGCTTCGATATCCACACCGCCTGTTCCAAGCTCTGCAAAAAATCGTTCTTCATCTGTCGTCATATCTTTCAAATGAACTAATGGTGCCCTTGTCTTATATTTGTTGATCCAATCGACAGGGTTTTCCGATGCTTTCGTAAGCCAGTACACATCAAGCTCTGTTTGTACATTTGTTTCATCAAAGATAGTTTCCAGTGCGGTTCTCCCATCTTGTAAACGCTCTAGTTCAAAGTCATGGTTGTGATAGCAAAGCGTTATTCCTTCGCGTGCACAGTTTTCACTAGCTTGATTTAAAATTGAAATCAGCGCTTGATAATCTTCTTCACTACGTTGGTCAGGCTGCAAAAAAGGACAGACAATAAATTTACTTCCTAACACTTTTTGATCCTCGATTACTTGAGCTAAATTATCTCTAATTTGATCAAGTGGTATATGGCTCGATGCTGCTTGAAGGCCATATTCTTCTAATAAAGCTTTTACTTCTGACGCTGTTAATCCTCCGTACCCTGCAAACTCAACCCCATCAAACCCAAGTTCAGCAACTTTTTTTAATGTTTCCTTGAAATTTTGCTGACTTTCTTCCCTTAGTGTAAACATTTGTACTGCAACTGGTATTTTCTTCATAAGACGCCTCTTTCCTAAAGTTTTTTGTAGAAATAATCATAAAGCTAGTTATCACTTATTTTGCTTTATCATATAGAGGTTCTTTATTTATGTAAATAACTGATATAATTGAAACATCAACTATTTTACTATTTTTCAAAAAGGAGATTCTATGATTAACATTGGTCTTTGTAGTTATTCCTATCACACCAAGCAGTTTTATTCCTTACATAAAGATGGATTAACAGATTATCTTTTTCGTTTACAAACAGAAGGAAACGCTTTAATTGTTGTTAAAGGACAAACATACTCGATTGAAAAGGGTGACCTTCTCCTATTAAAACCAGGTCAACATTATGAACTAAAAATCGAAGAAGGACAAAATAGTGGGGATTACCACTTATTTTGTAGAGGAGAATGGATTGATAATTGGTGGGACCGTTCTAACAAGCCGAGCGTTTCGCGATTGGAATTAGACGAAAAGATTCTAGCAATTTGGCGCCATCTGATCATCGAGGGGCGTCGTCCACCTAGTGAGGAACACAAGGAACTAAAAGATTACTTGATGAAGGTAATGTGTCTATCACTAGAAAGGGCTGTCAATGAAACCGCCTCATCTTTTAGCCGCCCATACGTAGTTACTCAAATGATGCGATATATTGAAGAACATGCCTTAACCTCCTTCAAAATTGAGGACGTTGCACAACAAGTCGGGCTTAGCGTTTCACGTTCTGTTCACTTATTTAAAAGTAATGTCAAAAAAACAATGATAGAATATGCCCAGGAAATTCGCTTATCGGCGGCTATTGATCAAATGAAATATACATCAATGACACTTGAAAAAATCGCAGAAAACTGCGGATTTGGAAGTTATGCTTATTTTCACAAAACATTTAAAAAGAAGTTCAAGATCTCCCCAGGAGTGTATAGGCAGAATGAGTAACGCTACACCTTTGAGGGAAGCTCAGGGATTGTACTTGTACTTCCACAAAACCCGGGTAGTGCATAGGGCACTACCCGGGTTTAACTATTTCTTATAGGTCTGTTTGATTTCCTTCTGCGTCTCTTTCAACCTTCATCTTCGTTGCGGCGATGTACCCTTGTTCAGCAAGTAAGCCTGATTGAACATCGTCACTCATTAAGTAGTCAAGG
>NZ_JAMQKC010000060.1 GCF_028416595.1 Aquibacillus salsiterrae
TTTACTCTTTCGCTTTGGTAGGAGAGCGTTCTAAGTGCTGCGAAGTCAGACCGTGAGGACTGGTGGAGCGCTTAGAAGTGAGAATGCCGGTATGAGTAGCGAAATAGAAGTGAGAATCTTCTACACCGAATGCCTAAGGTTTCCTGAGGAAGGCTCGTCCGCTCAGGGTTAGTCGGGACCTAAGCCGAGGCCGAAAGGCGTAGGCGATGGACAACAGGTTGATATTCCTGTACCACCTCATAATCGTTTGAACGATGGGGGGACGCAGTAGGATAAGGAATGCGCGCCGCTGGATGTGCGCGCCCAAGCAGTGAGTGAGTCAGATAGGCAAATCCGTCTGGCAATCACAAGCTGTGATGGGGAGGGAACTATAGTACCGAAGTTCCTGATTTCACACTGCCAAGAAAAGCCTCTAGTGAGATTATAGGTGCCCGTACCGCAAACCGACACAGGTAGGCGAGGAGAGAATCCTAAGGTGATCGGGAGAACTCTCGTTAAGGAACTCGGCAAAATGACCCCGTAACTTCGGGAGAAGGGGTGCTTCTTGCATGAGAAGCCGCAGTGAAAAGGCCCAAGCGACTGTTTAGCAAAAACACAGGTCTCTGCGAAGCCGTAAGGCGAAGTATAGGGGCTGACACCTGCCCGGTGCTGGAAGGTTAAGGGGATGCGTTAGTCTTTGACGAAGCGTTGAACCGAAGCCCCAGTAAACGGCGGCCGTAACTATAACGGTCCTAAGGTAGCGAAATTCCTTGTCGGGTAAGTTCCGACCCGCACGAAAGGTGCAACGACTTGGGCACTGTCTCAACGAGAGACCCGGTGAAATTATACTATGCGTGAAGATGCGCATTACCCGCGACAGGACGGAAAGACCCCGTGGAGCTTTACTGTAGCCTGATATTGAATGTTGGTACAGCTTGTACAGGATAGGTGGGAGCCTAAGAAGCGTGAGCGCTAGCTTACGTGGAGGCGTCGGTGGGATACCACCCTGGCTGTACGGACCTTCTAACCCACGACCGTGATCCGGT
>NZ_JAMQKC010000061.1 GCF_028416595.1 Aquibacillus salsiterrae
TACAAAAAATTAGGGGTAAAGGATCCGTTGAAAAGAGAATACAGAATTGTCGGAAAAAGGTTGTAGTGACCAAATGAAAAATAGAAATCCCGGTGTGATGGGATTTCTAAGCATTTTTGCCGAAACTGGGGCTATCCCAATTCGGTACCAGGTACTACACGTGGACAACTGTCCATCAATAGTACCTGGTACCGTTTCCCTTCGTTTCCCTTGGTTCTATCATTCCCATTCTCGGTTGTAAAGTTAAGATAAATCTTTGTTTATCTCCTGTTTTTCACGTTAAGAACGCTTATAACAGAACTTGTCGATCGGCACCCTTTACTTGAGTAAAGACTTTTTACACTTTATCAGTTTTATCTTTTTTAAGTAAGCCAAAAATAGTAATTAACACACCTAAAACCATAATGTAGAATTCACCATCGCCAGGCACTATATATGAGTTTTCTTCTAAATATAAATCCAATAGCATTACTGACATTCCTAATAACATGATTTTAGTAGAACGCATCAAATCACCCTTTCCTTATTGAAGATAACTGCTTATTTACTTTAAGATCATTGATTCACATTTTTATATTAACATAAAATTCCAATAATTCTTAAAACCATTCCAAGACAAAAGGATCGTCAATAATATCTAATTTAGCAGTCACACCTATGCACTAACTACCTTTGCCCATGCATTATTTACAAGGCAACCATCATTAGCGATAAACCCAATAGCATTATTTTTATTGACCGCATAATGAACTCCCTTTCTCTTAATTTAATATTACCGATTACATTATTTACATATGTTATTTTAAAGTTCAGTATTAGTGAATATTTATATCAATATGAACAACCAAAAGGGATTGAAGATTCAATCCCTTTTGCGATAATTATACTTGAGGGACATCCCCCTCTGTTAGGATAGATGTCGTACGATACTTTAGTGTTATAGTTAAGTAAATAACACGGAGGTCGATTTAATATGACAGGGAGAAATAGAATACGATATTCACAGGAACAAAAAGAAGCTATTG
>NZ_JAMQKC010000062.1 GCF_028416595.1 Aquibacillus salsiterrae
ACAACCCCAGAAAGCAAGCTTTCTGGTTTGGGCTGTTTCCGTTTCGCTCGCCGCTACTCAGGAAATCGCGTTTGCTTTCTCTTCCTCCGGGTACTTAGATGTTTCAGTTCCCCGGGTCTGCCTCATGCATCCTATGTATTCAGATACATGTCCTGCTCCATTACGAGCAGTGGGTTGCCCCATTCGGAAATTCCCGGATCAATGCTTACGTACAGCTCCCCGAGACATATCGGTGTTTGTCCCGTCCTTCTTCGGCTCCTAGTGCCAAGGCATCCACCGTGCGCCCTTCTTCACTTAACTAAATTAACAGTAAAAAAGTTTGTTCGTTGTTTCGATGTCTTGTATTAGTCTAGTTCCGGCTCTTTAAAAAGTCGCCTTCACTTCCTAATTCTTCTTATCTAGTTTTCAAGGTACATAATGGTGGAGCCTAGCGGGATCGAACCGCTGACCTCCTGCGTGCAAAGCAGGCGCTCTCCCAGCTGAGCTAAGGCCCCAAGGTTACTATATTTTAAATGGTGGGCCTAAGTGGACTCGAACCACCGACCTCACGCTTATCAGGCGTGCGCTCTAACCAGCTGAGCTATAGGCCCATCATAAGTATAAAATAAAGAGAGTTAATCTCTCAAAACTGAACCAAACAACCAAGTATGTTTTCGAGCTCGTAAGAGCTGTTCCGTAATCATCCAGCTACAGCTCCCAACGGCTAGCGGATAGTTAATCTCTCCAAGTCCCAAAGAACCGGTACTTTACACGATCTTATCTATCCGTACGCTGTTAAACGGTCGCTTTTGCTTTTAAATATATCCTTAGAAAGGAGGTGATCCAGCCGCACCTTCCGATACGGCTACCTTGTTACGACTTCACCCCAATCATTGACCCCACCTTCGGCGGCTGGCTCCAAGGGTAAAACTTAGCTTCCTATCA
>NZ_JAMQKC010000063.1 GCF_028416595.1 Aquibacillus salsiterrae
CGGAAACAGAAGAATTGACTGGCTCTGTCATCATTTCTGGTTCAAGTGCGATGCAACCATTAGTTGCAGCTGCAGCGGAAGAATTCATGAACCAAAATCCTGGTACAGACATTCAAGTGAATGCAGGCGGTTCTGGAACAGGTCTTAGTGAAGTATCTCAAGGAACAGTTGATATTGGTAACTCTGATGTTTTTGCTGAAGAAAAAGATGGAATTCCAGCGGATGAATTAGTTGACCACAAGGTAGCTGTTGTTGGAATGGCTGCAGCAGTTAATCCTGAAGTCGGTATAAAAGATATTAGTAAAGAAGATTTAATCAAAGTATTTACTGGTGAAATTACTAACTGGTCAGAGCTTGGTGGACAAGACCAAGATATTGTTTTAGTAAATCGTCCGGATTCTTCTGGAACACGTGCAACGTTTGTTAACTTTGCATTAGATGGAGCAACGCCTGCTGAGGGAATTACAGAAGATTCTTCTAATACAGTTAAGAAGATTATTGGAGATACTCCTGGGGCAATTGGTTACTTGGCATTCTCTTACTTCACTGATGATACTGTTACACCATTAGCGGTGGACGGTGTGGAACCAACCGATGAAAATGTTCAATCAGGCAAATTCCCAATTTGGGCGTATGAGCATTCCTATACAAAAGGCGAAGCAACAGGATTAGCAAAAGTTTTCCTTGACTACTTAATGAGTGACGATGTTCAATCAGGCTTACTTGCTGAACAAGGGTACATCGCCGCAACGAAGATGAAGGTTGAAAGAGACGCAGAAGGAAATCAAACAGACCTATAAGAAATAGTT
>NZ_JAMQKC010000064.1 GCF_028416595.1 Aquibacillus salsiterrae
GAAGAACTAAAAGTGGTTGTGAGTGATTTAACCTATGTAAGAGTAAAGCAAAATTGGCATTATATTTGCGTATTAGTAGACTTATATAATCGTGAAATTATTGGCTACAGCGCTGGACCTAACAAAAAAGCTGAGCTAGTTCAACGTGCCTTTTCAAGTGTGAAATACAACCTAAATCGCCTCGAATTGTTCCACACAGATCGAGGAAGTGAGTTTAAAAATCAATTGATAGATGAAGCATTAGAAACCTTTAGTATTCAAAGATCATTGAGTGATAAAGGTACACCTTATGATAATGCTGTTGCTGAGGCAACGTTTAAAACAATTAAAACAGAATTCGTTAGTGGAAGGGTTTTTTCAAGCCAACAAGAGCTTGATCTTGAATTATTTGATTACGTGAATTGGTTTAATAACATTCGAATCCACGGGTCTCTAGATTATTTAACGCCCAACGAATATAAGGATAAGCACCAATCATAAAGGGAATCGCTGCACTTTACTTGGAGAGGCGGGCGAGATAGCCTGGATAGCTGAGCCAGATTTATTGAAATATCTGGCTTCCTGGCTCATGATCTTGCCCGTAGAGGCTCAAAGTCAAGTGACAAAATGGTACGTTCTAACTTCCAATAGAACACTAGACTTTTAACGCTATAAACAAGTTTATGTTCCTTTATAAATTTGTCCAGTTTAGTGTTGACATACCA
>NZ_JAMQKC010000065.1 GCF_028416595.1 Aquibacillus salsiterrae
AGGGAAAAGGAATTTATTGGAAAAACTCCTTTTATTGACTCCACAAAATGTGTCTCTGTTTTTTCTCGTCCTCACCCTCGATAATAGGACTGTTACCTAAATTAAGGGAAATGGAGAGGAAAATCATGGAGGAAACGTTAAGGAATGAAATTGCAGCCTTCCGATTTGGATTAATTGCCCAAATTGCGCAACGGAAGCTTCATCTAGGGGAGAAGTCTGCCCTTTTAAGAGAAATCGCTAAGGGTCGATACACCATTCCAGGAAGCGAAAAGACAACGGTAAGCATACGGAGCTTAGAAAGATATCTAAAAGCGTATGAGGATGGCGGGTTTGATGCGCTTAAGCCACAAGCAAGAGAGAAGAAAGGTAGTCTTAAGACGATAGATCCAATGGTTTTGGAACAGGCTATTGCCCTTCGGCAAGAACTACCAAGCCGAAGTGTGGAACAAATTATTCGGATTCTAGAGTTGGAGGAGAGAGTTCCTCCTGGAAAATTAAAGCCTCGAACGCTTTCGCGCTATTTTCAAGAACAAGGGTGGAGCCGAAGGGATCTCAATCATTCGATTAGAAAAGCCTTCCAACAATTTGAACATGAGGCGGCGAATGATTGTTGGCAAGCGGACACTCAGCATACGTTATATCTTCCAGACCCTAAGAATCCAAAGAAACGCAAGAAAGC
>NZ_JAMQKC010000066.1 GCF_028416595.1 Aquibacillus salsiterrae
CAGGCGTTACGCGTATAGCCATGGATGAAACCTCACGGACAAGAGGACATAAGTATGTGACATTATTTATTGATTCGGATACCAAACGTTTACTATTTGCAACCCAAGGCAAAGGCTCAGATGTATTGAAAGACTTTTGCCAGTTCCTTGATGCGAAAGGGGTACCTTCTTCCCAAATTGAAGAAGTGTGCTCAGACATGTCACCGGCGTTTATTTCGGGAATTGAAAGCAACTTCCCTAATGCGCACATTACATTTGATAAATTCCATGTTATGAAATTGGTTAATGAAGCACTCGATAAGGTAAGGAGACAGGAACAAGTCACGGAACCATTACTAAAAAAGACTCGCTATTCCTGGCTTAAAAACCAAGAAAATTTAACAGAAAAACAGGAAGCTGCCTTTACCAAATTAAAGGACATGGATTTGGCAACAGGCCGTGCGTATCGCATGAAAATATCGCTGCAAAAAATGTGGACACGTTCACCCATCATTGCTGAGCTATATTTTGATGAATGGTATGACTGGGCGATACGTTCTCAACTGGAGCCTATGATTAAGCTCGCAAAGTCTCTTAAGAAGCACAAGAGAGGTATCTTAAGGTGGTTTGTCACCAAAATGAC
>NZ_JAMQKC010000067.1 GCF_028416595.1 Aquibacillus salsiterrae
CCCGTAGAGGCTCAAAGTCAAGTGACAAAATGGTACGTTCTAACTTCCAATAGAACACTAGACTTTTAACGCTATAAACAAGTTTATGTTCCTTTATAAATTTGTCCAGTTTAGTGTTGACATACCATCCTCCCCTGAAATGTATCCATCTTTACTTTCTAACTGCTCGAGTTCTTCTTCTGTTAAAGGATCATTGTCTCTTTCTAACTCATCAATCTTTTGCCATGATTCTGGTTTTTTGTTCTTGGAACGCTCAATTAAAAATTCCATAAAGTCAAAGGCTGCTTTCTTATCTTCATCATTTAAAGATTCCACCATCTTATATAAGTCTTCCTTACGAATTGCCATTTCTACACCACCTTTGTCTCAATATACTATAGCTTTATTATAAACCATTTTGTTTGGTATTTAAAAAATGAACCACAAAACCCCCTCTGTTAGGATAGATGTCGTACGATACTTTAGTGTTATAGTTAAGTAAATAACACGGAGGTCGATTTAATATGACAGGGAGAAATAGAATACGATATTCACAGGAACAAAAAGAAGCTATTG
>NZ_JAMQKC010000006.1 GCF_028416595.1 Aquibacillus salsiterrae
TCGGACTCAGTTCAACGAGTTCACGCTTTGCTTGTCCGAATTGAGCCTGTATTCGGACTCAGTTCAACGAGTTAGGGCTTTTCCTGTCCGAATTGAGCCTGCATTCGGACTCAGTTCAACGTGCTAACGCTTTGCTTGTCCGAATTGAGCCTGTATTCGGACTCAGTTCAACGAGTTCACGCTTTGCTTGTCCGAATTGAGCCTGTATTCGGACTCAGTTCAACGAGTTAGGGCTTTTCCTGTACGAATTGAGCCTGCATTCGGACTCAGTTCAACGTGCTAAGGCTTTTTGTCCAAATTGACTTCTGCACCTTTCCCAAAATAGACAAAAAATAAAAGCAGACCCTAAAAAGGAAGCCTGCTTGATATGATATAAGTAGATTATTTTGTTGATTGCCCGCCGACAGAACTTGCCACGTCAATCATTTCTTGTTTAGTTAGTTCTTCACTTGCTAAATAGTAGTTGACACCTTCATAAGACCACTCTAGTGAATTATCAGTCATAGCTCCCATAGTAAACCCTAGGCTAACTGGTTCACCAATTACAGACTTAGGCTTTGATGCAGTTGTTGGATACACTTCTAAACTTTCTTGGACAAGTGTAAAGTTCTTTTCACCCTGGTAAGATGAAATCACTCGTTTTCCGTTTTCCACATCAACTTCCTTCGTTTCAATGAGTTCTGCACCAGCAGTAACTGTTGGCTGTAATACAGCTAAATCTTTAATAGCACTTTCTTCTTGTCCACCCATCGTCGGAACACCGAAAAGGCTACTAGTCATGTTCTTCTCTATCTCAAACGTATCATCAGCAAACTGAGGGTCTAACTCAAAGTTGGTAAACTCGACCTCAATAAGAGGATTTTTATCCTTATCTAGCACCTTAACCAATACTGGTGTAAATGTCTTTTTATCAAAATAAATTTCTTGGAATGGTAAATTGTTGTTATTTTGATAGTTTGTTTTTGTTTCAAATACATAATAATTATCTGTTGATTCAAACGTTGCATCCGCATCTTTTAGAACATCGTCAATTAATGATTGATATAAGTATGGCTGACTGCTGCTATTTGGCCAATCACTTTGGAACTTAAAGCTCTTATTTAACGCAGGTGTTAACACATAGACACCTTTGTCATTTCTAAGGATAATTTGACTACCTTCTTTGTCTTGTTCGTTCTTCAATAAGACGCGGTAGTAATCCTTCTTTTTGTGTGAAACATCAAT
This sequence comes from Aquibacillus salsiterrae, assembly GCF_028416595.1. Classification (GTDB taxonomy): domain Bacteria; phylum Bacillota; class Bacilli; order Bacillales; family Amphibacillaceae; genus Aquibacillus_A; species Aquibacillus_A salsiterrae. The sequence goes on from NZ_JAMQKC010000006.1 coordinate 1,225, forward strand.
ATTATACGTCTGGCTTTCTTCTCCAGTTTGGAGACTCATCTTCGCCTGTGCTTTGTAGCCATCCATTTCTTCTACTGTCTTTTCTAGCTGTGCAACAACATCCTCTTTTGATTTTTCCCCACAGGCAGCTAATACTAGGATCAACAACACTGCCATGATCCCAAAGCTGAAATATTTTCTCATGGTCACAACTCCTTTGCCTCATTTCAGGAGAACAAAGGGAACGCACACACCTGCAAATTTTATAGAAATGTACGAAATACCGAAGCTAAGCCATCGATTACATCTGTAGCCAATAAGTCCTTATCGGAATGTTTCAGCTCAACTAATTGATCAGCGGATTTCCCATGAAGGTAGCACCCATTTGCAATTGCTTCACTCAAATTTCCTGATTGGATCATCAACGCTAAAATAATACCCGATAACACGTCTCCACTACCACCTTTAGCCAAACCCGGATTGCCTGTCATGTTTACCCACTGATTCCCTGACGGATCAGTAATGATTGTAAACGGACCCTTTAATACCAAATATGATACCTAGTTGCAAATTCCTTTGTCACGGCAAAAGGATTTAGTAAAATTTGAGCGACGGGAAGACCCGTTAACAATGACATTTCCCCAAGATGTGGGGTTAACACGGTTGGATGCTCGCGCTGTTCCAATACCGTTAAATCATCGTGGATGTGATGTATCCCATCAGCATCGATAAGGAGCTGCTGATTAGACATTTGGATGACCTGTCTAGTAAATGCTTTTGCATTACTATCTCGTCCCATTCCCATTCCAATCGCTATGCCATCATACATGGAGAAATCAATCGATACAGGACCAGCAATTCTCCCATCTTTACTCGGCAATGACAGATAAGTTGCTTCGGCACAGTGTGAAGAAACAGATGGAATTACCTCTTTTGCTGTTGCAACGGTTAAAAGACCTGCACCTGAGCGTAGCGCTGCTTTGGCAGACATTGCTACCGAGCCAATCATCTCATAACTCCCACCAATAACTAAGCCTCGTCCATGATTCCCTTTATGGGAAAACCTATCCCTACTAGGTAGCGTCTTTTGGACATCCGCTTGTTGCCATGTACGCCGAATGGTATGTTTTCCATGGCCAATTGGTGGCAAGCCAATCGATACAGGTTCCCATTTCCCATAGAAGTCCGCTGTATGTTGAAGAAAAGCGCTCATTTTTGGCTGCTCTACAATAAATGTGTAGTCTGCTTCAACACCAGTTTGAAAAGTAAGACCTTCATCGGCAGGAACGCCACTTGGGATATCCACCGAAATCACTTTAGCGCTTTTGTTGTTAATCATTGGAATGATTCGGTCAAACGGTGGCCTTAGTTTGTCTTTAATCCCAATTCCAAATATGGCGTCGATGACAACATCTGCCTGCTCCAAGAAGCATTCAATCTTCTCACCTTTGGCATCGACATGAACCAGCCCCCCATAATTCTGAAAGACTTGTTTATGGTAGCGCGCATCTCCGCGAACTTTTTCATCAGAGACTAATTGTAATAAGTTTACACCATAGCCCTGGTTCCTTAATGTGCGCCCGATAACGAAGCCATCTCCACCATTGTTTCCAGCACCTACTAAAATGAGTACCTGTGATTCATTAGCTAACAACGGGATAATCTTCTCGGTAATAGCTCTTCCGGCATTCTCCATTAGGATTCTGCCATCTAGACCTCCTTCTTCCATTGCAAATCGATCCATTTCGTACATTTCGTTTGCGGTGACAATGTGCACAATGTTCCCTCCTACCCGCACTAGAATATATGAGACAAACTAGCGAAATATGCAGACTAGCCTGACAAGCTTTAAATTTTTTATCCACACCTATGGTCTATCATACCGATTCAACCACTACTTGAGCGACTACATATGCCTCACTATGAGAAATGGAAACGAATACTCGCTCCCCGTCTATTTGATTAGCAACGAGTGTCGGTGCACCCTGTTTGTTAGGTAAAATTTCAATATCAAGAAAGCCAACTTTGCCAATACCTGTTCCAATTGCTTTTGAATAGGCCTCCTTTGCAGCAAACCTCCCTGCCACGAACTCCATTTTTCGTTTGTTTGATGTTAGTTGATTCCATATGTCAAGTTCATTAGTTGTGAGGATTCTTTTGGCAAAACGAGGATTTTTGTTAACTGCCTCTGCGATACGGGTGATTTGTACTATGTCAATTCCAATTCCTTTTATCATTTCATTCCATCCCTTATCGTTATGAATTAAATATCCCGGATAATGCCCTAGTTAAATCATAACAAGTTGTTGACTTTTTTCAAGCTGGATAACATTTAGATGGTTATGACTGTGAATACAATATTTTGTAAAGTATTATATATAGTAGAAGTAGCGGTTAGCAGAAAATACGAATAAAGGAGTTTCTTCATGTTCATTAGAAGAGAAAGCTTTAAACAGTTCATCCATTTTTACCCTGTGATTACGACATTGGTCGCTATCCAAATCGGAATTTGGCTTCTCATGTTTCTTACACCAATGATTAATGGAATTATTGGTGTAATTGGACTCCAGTTTCCACCAATCGGTAATTGGATCTATCAATGGGGGGCAGGAGTTAATCTACTCGTTCAACAAGGGGATTATTGGCGATTAGTGACACCCATCTTTCTACACGATCCAAACGGTGTGACACATGTATTATTCAATTCTTTTTCTTTAGTTATCTTTGGTCCAGCACTTGAGCAAATGCTTGGTAAAGTTAAGTTTCTATCCGTTTATTTACTCGCAGGAACGATTGGAAACCTATTTACCTTCCTGATGGACCCTAGCGCGTATTACTTTAGTTTAGGCGCTTCGGGTGCGATTTATGGGTTACTCGGCTTATACCTTTTCATGATTTTCTTTGAAAAGCACCTGATTGATCCCGCTAGCGCACAGATTGTAAAAATCATCTTAGTTGTTGGGCTTATTATGACGTTTTTACGTCCTGGTATTAATATTTATGCACACATCTTCGGTTTTATTGGAGGCGTGGCACTTGGACCAATTTTCTTACGTAATGTTAAACCTTTTTCGCCCTATCGCAACCCGATAAGACACACAGAAGACAACAATTTCCAATTCAACCCAAACAGATGGAATAAAAAGAGGCTCCCAATTAAACAATATGGAAGACCGATTCTTTGGACTATCATAGTAGTCTTAGTAGTTCTAGGAGTGTTCGGAAGATTCCTGTAAGATCGGAGTGATTCGTGTGCATCCAGCATGGTTGTTTATCCTCGCTTCCATTATTGCTGTTTTCGGAATTTTGTCTGCATACAAAAAACTAATTCGTTCAATTCAGGAGCATATTGACTTAGGACATTGGAGTCAAGACATCTTGCAGAAAGTAAATACGCGTTATTTTATTAACCTAGCGATTGTTGAAGCTGTTCCAATCGTCCTATTGGTCATCGGTTTAGCTCAAATCGAAGCATACACCATATCAAGTTCAACTAGAATCGTAGGGGTACTCGTTGTCCTCGCGGTACTTGTATTCGGCATCGTAAATATTGTTGTCACAACGAGCGATTTGACAAAAGGAGAAAATGTTACCGATAGCCACCGAGCATCGATAAAGGTTTTGCCTCTGATTGGTATCGGGACGATTTCAAGTATCCCTATCATCAGTATAGTTGGCTTGTTCTTACTTGACCTAGCATAAGTCAATCGATGATTAAAGCTAAGCGGACATTTGTGAATTTGTTAAAGTTTTTATTAAATATCGTACTCCATGTCATGTTTTAAAAATTCCATTGAACGATTTAAAAAAGCTCCAAAATTTCTTGGAGCTTTTTTTCTTTTTTCTTCAAAACAAAAAGTGCTATCAAAAAGACAGCACTTTATTATTATTATCCTTGTTTACGGCTTGTATTGTTTGACGGACGTTTGTTTTGGAATTTTCGGTTACGTCCACCACCAGTTTTTCCTCCGCGGGAAAAGTTGCGATTATTATCATTTCTAAACTTTTTCCCTTTATTGTTCGATGGTTTTTTCACACTAACTGGTTGTACAGACGAAAGGGTTACAGGTGCATTACGACGCTCTTTCGTCATCATCTTTAATGCTGCCGCTACAACCGTTACAGAATCATACTCTTCTAACAATTCTGCAGCTGTTTCCCGGTAATCTCCAAGGTCTTTACCATTTATCGTTGACGTTAACTTTTCAACGGTAACTTGTTGTTGACCTCGGCGTGCTTCATCAAACGATGGAGCGTCCATTCTTTTCACTTTACTCTTTGTCACTTTCTCAATCAAGTGAAGGTGTGGCATCTCCCTTGGTGTAATGAATGATATTGCTTCGCCGGCCTTACCAGCTCTTCCTGTACGACCAATACGGTGAACATAGCTTTCCGGGTCTTGTGGTACGTCAAAGTTATAGACGTGTGTAACACCGGAGATATCAAGTCCACGAGCAGCAACATCGGTAGCTACTAGGATTTCAATTCGACCATTTTTAAATTTGTTAAGCACAGACATACGTTTTCCTTGAGTTAAGTCACCATGAATCCCTTCTGCACGGAACCCACGCGCATGAAGACCTTCTGTTACTTCATCAACACGCTTTTTCGTTCTTCCAAAAATAATCGCAAGCTCAGGACCATGAATATCTAATAGGTTAGTGAGCGTATCAAATTTTTGCTTCTCATGAACTTCCACAAAAAATTGATCAATATTTGAAACGGTCATTTCTTTTGATTTCACTTTAACTTCTTCTGGATTTTTCATCAACGTTGCTGCAATTTCGCGAATTTCTTTCGGCATCGTTGCAGAGAAAAGTAATGTTTGCTTTTGTTCTGGAATCACCTTTAAAATATCACGAATATCATCGATGAATCCCATGTTAAGCATTTCATCAGCCTCGTCTAATACAGCCGTATGAACATTACTAGTGTTAATAGTTTTCCGGCGAATATGGTCTAATAATCGACCAGGGGTTGCAACGACAATATGTGGACCATCTTTCAATGCTCTAATTTGGCGGTCCATATGTTGTCCACCATAAACTGGTAATGTTCGAACACCCTTAAATTTGCCGAGACGGTGGATTTCTTCAGACACCTGAATAGCAAGTTCTCTTGTTGGTGCCACAATTAATCCTTGAATTTTCTTCACATCTTGATTTATTTTTTCGATCATCGGAATACCGAACGCAGCTGTTTTACCAGTACCAGTCTGTGCTTGTCCGATTACATCTTTTCCTTGTAGGCCTAGAGGAATGGTTTGAGCCTGAATTGGCGTTGCTTCTTCAAATCCCATTTGTTCTAAAGCCTTCATTATTGGCTTGGAAATACCTAATTCGTTAAAAGTTGTCACTGTTATTTCCTACTCCTTTTTCAAAACAAAATTATTTAGCGCAAAAATACGCAAGCATCATCAATTACTCATCATTGAAAACGACCGTTTGTAATTTTTAAAATCTTCCTAACCTAAATTAGAAAAAACTTCGCTTGTCACCGGTGTGACGAAAGCTTTCGTTTTACTTCAATAAAGACTTAACATAGTAAAAAAAGCCTTCCTCCACACCTTGGAAGAGGCCTTCGCCGCGAGCACTCAATGGATTATTACATATTACCACACTCTTGGTATTAATTCTACATCGATGATAAATGATTTTCAAACAAATGAGTGCTACAATGAGTAAAAAACCAAACTGACAACAAGGAGGAACATCATGAATCACCCTCCAATTAACCCGTATATCGCCATTATCATAGGCGTCCTTTCGGTTTCAACTGCTGCCGTTTTAGTAAAGCTTGCTGATGCGACTCCTGCCTCTATTATTGCTAATTATCGACTGTTATTGGCTGTACTAATAATGGCTCCTTATGTGTTTATTAAACACCGACATGAGTTTAAGCTGGTTTCCAAACAAGATTGGCTGTTATCGGTATTAGCAGGTATCTTTCTAGCCTTTCATTTTATTTTTTGGTTTGAGTCATTAAATTATACATCTGTCGCCAGTTCAGTTGTTCTTGTAACGCTACAACCGATTTTCACCTTCCTCGGCACCTATCTTTTCTTTAAAGAACGCTTTTCCGCCATCTCTCTACTAAGTATGATTATCGCCATTTTAGGAAGTATAATCATTAGTTGGGTTGACTTCAAAATCAGTGGACAAGCATTGTTTGGCGATTTTCTTGCCATTATAGGTGCGATTATGGTCACAGTTTATTTTCTGATGGGTCAAAATGTAAGAAAAAGGCTATCCTTAATGACCTATACATTTATAGTGTACGGCATTAGTTCCGTTACGCTTGTCATCTATAACGTTATACTCGCTAAACCATTTTTCGGGTTTCCCTTAGACAACTGGCTCGTTTTTTTCGCTCTAGCGATCATCCCTACTTTTTTCGGTCACACGCTATTCAATTGGGCAATACGTTGGGTTAGTACCTCTGTTATTTCAATGAGTATTATTTTTGAACCAGTAGGAGCTTCTATTCTTGCCTATTTTATGTTAGGTGAACAAGTCACTTGGTCCCAATGGCTAGGTGGGACCATAGTCGTGTTTGGATTGTTTTTATTTGTCATTAATACCACTTTCAGGGCTAGGAATACTTTTTCACAAAATACTGAATGACTAACCAACCCATTTGATGGCCCAATCCGTATCGGGCTGGACCATCTTTATGCCTGACTCGTTTGATATGCAGATTGCTGATGCAAATCCCTATTTTCAGAACAAAAGCTCTTGGTTTTTTTATGCTTTCTTATCTTCTAAGCTAAAGTCTGCTTGAGTATTCTTATCTGCTTAAGAATTGATAAACTGCCTGATTTAAAACATCTTTATCTTCCCCAAGACAAATGTGATGCTTGGAATCATGGAAAAACACGACTTCCGTATTAGCAGGTATTTCTTTATCAATGTAGTACGCAGATTGATACGGTACCATTCCATCTTGAATACCTTGTGCCACAAAAACTGGACACGATATTTCTTTTAAGTATGGCTTTGTAAATTTCATACATTTCAGGAATTCTAATGTTGCTTTGAGCGGAACCGATCCTTGTTTTCTTACGTACCTCTGAAATAATTCATTGTCTTTTAATTCACCAGTTATCCCCTCTTTAACAAATTGGCTGAAATCTAAACTAAGTTGTTTCATGTTAATGTATTTCCGTGAGGGAGATAATAAGACTAATTTTGCTACTTGGTATTTAGCAGCAAGGTATGCTGAAATCATTCCACCCATAGAAAACCCAATTAAAAAAATTTCATCACATTGAATCAACAGATTAGATAACTCTGTTTCGGCTGCTTCGACCCAATCTTCAAAGGTCACTGTATCTAACGATAATTCCATCCCATGACCAGGTAACGTTGGAACAGCTACCTTCCAATTCGTTTTCTCTTTTAAGTAAGCTGCCAAAGGTTCTACTTCATACGCTCCCCCAGTAAAACCATGAATACATAAACAGCCAATCATGGTCATGCCCCCTATCTGTATTACTGCCACCATTATGTATTATATATTGTTCCCTATGTTACGAAAAGTTCTTGAGATAACAGAATGGACGTGACTAACATTACATGTTAGCCACACACCAAGCAAGATTTTATAATTTCATAGACAACAAAAAATCCTTGCCGAAGTTTGACGACAAGGACCTCACTTACTTTATTTATTTAAAACCTTTGACGAAAGATCCAAGCCCTTTTAACAGTGGGTATACTTGATGGTACGTGTTCGTAACTTGCCCAACCGTATTAAACATTTTATCCATATCCAATTTACCATTTTCATCTTTAAATATTGACATTAATCCTGGTCTCTTTTTGCCCATTGGACCAGGATATGGTAGGCCCCCTTGAAATGGTGGCATCGACTGTGCAACTGGTTGTTGGAACCCATAATTTATTGGTTGTTTCGGTCTGGCAAATTGTCCAAATGGAGTTCTTGGTGGCTGTTGTTGAATTGGCTGTTGAGTGTAGCTAGTTTGTTGATTGGCTTGATTTTTAGCGTATGGTTGATGGTCTGTGTGCTGTTGTGCGTACGACGGAAATGGATATCCAGTTTCTGAGTAGTTTAGATTCGGTTGTTGGGCAGATCCATGTGGCGAATTAGCACCTGTAGGATATGTTACTTGCTGTTGACTAGGATGATAATATTGTGGCTGTCCGTAATGAGGAAATCCGTCCTTTCTTTGATGCTGGATGTATGGCGAATAGTATTGTTGGTTCATGGAAACACCTCTTTCATGTAACTAATCTCTTTAATACTTAACATATGCAATAGTCCCAAATTGGTTAAAACGTTCATGATAAGACAACAAAAAGACCCAGCCATGATGGCTTGGTCTTAATAATAATTTCCGACACCCGTTAAGCCGAGGGCATCCATTAATCTATTCCTTTGAAAACCTAAAATCCTTTGATTATCCACATAAATAGCAGGGGTTCCATATACATTCTTACACTGCAGTTCTCTCATATACGACCTATTCTGAGTGGTATTTTTCTCTATATAGGGAACGTCTTGTTCCTTTAACCAAGAAAGTACCTTTTCACATTCCTTACAGTCATCACTTACATAAACGACTACATCTTGGACTTTCACTGGTGTACCCTCCTAGAGTTGTTTTCTAATACTTTTTTCCCAATCCATTAATTATTTAAACCTATATTTACAATGTTTATTTTATTTTTTGCTTCTTATGATGAAAATAATAGTATTTTTAACCTAAAGACGAACAATGAATTTCATCAACATTTAACTTACAAATAAGGATATATCGCCGCTAGACAACTCTTGGATTTTTTTTCACTTTCTTTTCTTTGAAAAAAAAACGCTTATCCTATGATAAGCGTTTTACGATGATTATATAGAGAGACACTCCAATATCAGTTATTAGTTACAGTTAACTATCTATAATTATCTGCATTCATTCCTAGTTTTTTCAACAAAGCAATTGCCTCTAGTTTTTCATCTGGTTCTAACCCAGCCGTTATTGCCTCTATTTGCTCCCAATGACTCGGGAAAATATCGTTTAGTAATTGTTCCCCTTTTTCCGTTATGGATGCATAAGTAATCCGCCTATCCTCTGCACACGGCACCCGCTTCACATACCCTTTTTTCTCCAATTTATCGACTACATAGGTAATACTACCGCTAGCAAGTAATATCCGGTCACCAATCTTTTGCAGTGGCTGATCCCCCCGATGATACAATAGTTCTAGCACACCAAACTCTGTTGTATTCAGCCCCTTACCACGGATATCAGCTGCTACTTGATCTGCAACAGATCGGTAAGCCTTTGATAACACAACAAATAACTTTAACGAGGGGTCCTGTTTCTTTTCTTCATAAAATTCTCTATTCCCCATATCTTCACCCTCTCTCCCGTCTCCCTGAATTACACGTATTATAGTTGAAGGATGATTTGACTGTCAATTAGCTTACTCTTCTGGATAGCAGGAATGTTTTTACAGGTGGTGAGGACGAACAATTTTATCATGATAATTTATTTGCTGATTGATAAAGATTAACGTAAAAAACCCCCATAATCTCGGGAGTTTTTAAACAGATAAGAAATATAAAATTTTGCAGATGTCTATCCTGCACCCTCCCGTTTGCCTTAAGCTTACCCTAATTGCTGTTGTAAAAACTCAGTCACTTCTTCTGGTGTTTTTGTGTATGCACTATGCTGATGTGCAAGCTTTTCACCATTTTGAAAAATTAATATGCTCGGAATCCCCATTACTTCATGTTCTTGCGCAAGCCCTTCCACTTCATCACTATTCACTTCATACCAGTCATACTGGCTGAATTGTTCTAAAACATCTCCAATAAACATGTCCATCCGCTTACAATCAGGACACCAATCGGCAAAAAATTTAACAATGACAGGCTTATCAGAATTGATAACTTCACTAAACTTTTCCCTAGATTTAATAGCTTCCATTTTATCCGACTCCTTTATTATTAAGAAACACGCAAGTCGCGACAGCTCTTGGTTTTATTATTTATTATCTCACAAGAATTTATCATTCGTTGTCGACACAAGCAAGTATTTCGACTTAATTCTTGTATTCGACACGTCCAAGTAAAAACGCTACTAATAATCCCACTGCAAACGTAACAACGCTTATGATCATTTCACCGCTAGATGCTGGCCAACCTGGAAAAATGACAACAACTGACCCCATCACTAATCCTATGACAACGGCGAACGTTCCCGTTGTATACTTTTCAAAAAAGTAATGGATGATTTTACTCATGAAGATTATACCAAGCCCAATCCCAACAACAACAACAACAATAATGTCTAATTTGAACTCTGACACCGCATTGAGAATAGTTGTATAAGAACCAATTACTAACAACATAAAAGAACCGCTGATACCTGGTAAAATCATTGCACTACTTGCTATAAAACCTGAGAAAAACAACCAAAGGTACGTGGATGTCGTTATCGTTTGTACAGGCTCTGTTTCAGCAGAGCGAAAAAACAGCATCGATGCAACAATTATAATCCCAATTAGTAATAGGAAAATATGTTGTATTTTAAATGTTTGTTTTGCATCAGATTTATGGAAAAGATATGGTAGCACACCAACAATTAATCCTAAAAAGGCAAATTGGGTTGGTCCTGGATAATGCTCAAATAACCACTCAATTAAATCAGCTAGAACAAAAACAGCAGTCACTATCCCGATTCCGAGTGGGATTAAAAAGCCTAATTGCTGTTTCCATTCTTTACTAAAGAATCCATTTATCGCTTGTATTAGTCGATCATAAATCCCTAGCACAACCGCAATTGTCCCACCACTCACACCAGGGACCACGTCACTTGCCCCCATCAATAAACCCCGGTAAATATTTTTCCATTCCATTCTTTCATTCTCCTTTTAATTAGGGATTCTCTTATTATTTATGTATGACAACCCATATCATACCAAAAACTCGTACATTTTAATATATACCCAATCAGAAATTAAAAGCTAGTCTTGTGGTATCTTGAACAATTCCAAGTGACATCAGAATTTGATGTTTACTGATGGTTAAAGGTTTGTCAAGACAGTAGTTATAGTAATTTCTTGATTTTTAGATTATAAAAGAAATGTAACACTACCTTTAGGGCATCCCCAACTTCATATGGGCTATTAAATCGGGGATAGCCTGATAAACCGAGGTCTGCCCCACCAATCATTGTCTCTTGATTAGCAATGGTAATCGTTGCTTCTGACAAAAATGGTTTGACTCGTTCAAACATTGGTGTAAAGTCATAGCCGGACTTGGTTTGAGCATCTTTATATAGTGAGTCATGGATAAGTACATCTCCTATAGCAGAGACGGTAATTGCTGTTGTTTTAGGCTTTGTTCTTTTAAATTGTGTAACAAGCTTCGGTTGTAACGAAACCTTTCTTACAGTTGATTGTGTGTCACCAACTGCTTGATTATCGGAAAAATTTATTATGGCACCGTTAGAACCTTTTGCAAAGTTCGCAAAACCACATGATGTAAGGATACTAAGTGTGATAAGTATCATCACTACTTTTAGTGTATTAACCATTGATACTACCCCTTCTAAATAGCTAGTATTCTAGCAATCTTTTATTCTCATTCATCTTACACGAAACGACAAAATATTACTATGAACCTAACGACCCTTTCGACAGTAGCTATCAGAATAACCTATACTATTTTGAACCAAAGGCGAATACACTTCACTAATGTTAACTTATAGCCAAATACAACTATGATTACACAATGAAAAAACAAGGGGGATGGTTTTGTTGAGTGATTTTATCCAAGGAGCTTCATTTGAGCACCAATTTTGGTTACAGGTTTTAGGTGACCATTCCAGGTTTATAAGAGATTCTTTATATTCAAAAGAAGTTGATGACATTAAAATAGCTAAGCAATTTATCGAAACTTTTGATACGCTATATGAGAAAGCAACGTACATTAGTAATTCCAACGCGATTGCCTTTACGAAAGAAGCAGAAGCAGCAACAGATAGAATGAAAGTTTTCAAATTATCAATTATTAAGCGTCATCTGCAAGGACAGATAGGGATCTTCCTTTCTCCTACCTTTATCAACCACATGGTTAATGAACTTGAGGAGTATGAACTCGTCCTAAGTTACTTAAAGCAAGGTGAGCTTCCACCGGTTTTCCACGAATTACATCATCATCTCGTTTGGCTTGTTGATGCCTCAGGCCATGCTGGGGCGATCAATGATCAATTAGACGGTGTAGAAAAAAGGTTGAAAGAAAGAAGTCATCAATTCGCAGAACATTTTGACGCATTTTATTTAAAGGCGATTGAATTAACGGGTTATTTACGCTCTAACATCAAGACTTTCCCTGCACTGCAACGGTTCAATAAGGATGTGGAGGTCGAGATGAATTTGTTTCGAACATTCCTTCACGAAATCGAAGAAATGGAAATTTCCGAAACAGTTCTAGGGACATTTTCCAGTTTAATGGCTGATCATATGGCACGTGAAGAGTGTTATTACTTAATAAAACTAGCACAATCTACTAACTCACCACCACCAAACTGCAACCCCACTAAACCAAGAACAACAGACCCACAATAAGAAAAGCGAAGGGCGCCTTGGTCACCCCCGACAAGCTTAAGCAGAAAATCTATGTGTCTCTCTTTGACACATAGATTTTCTGCTTAAGACCTCGAGGGGGTAGGCGCCCGGAGCTAGACAGCTCTTAGGTTTTTTACCTTCTTATCTGTTAAGAAAAGCGCGAGTCGCGCCTTGGTCAGCCTAAGGCAAGCTTAAGAAAGCCATATTTGATTTAACCTACATCACCCAGCTTGATGAGATCAAGCTGGATTTTTTCAAACTTAGACTTGCTACGTGGTGAACAATATCCGTGCAGCGGTGGTTATCCGACGATATAATATGGATGAGGTGATTGGATGAACTTAATGAACGCGATTGAATATGCAGCCAAAAAGCATGAAGGTCAACGTAGAAAGGTTGACGGTACCCCATATATCTCTCATCCATATCGGGTAGGAATGTTATTAATGCAAGACGGGTATAAAGAAGAGCTTGTTATCGCAGGTATTCTCCATGATGTTGTTGAAGATACTAGTGGCACGATTGAGGAAATTAAATCGTTATTTGGCGATGAGGTAGCAGAGCTTGTGTTTTATGCGTCAGAACCAGATAAATCGTTAAGCTGGGAAGATAGGAAGCAGCATACAATTGAAACAATGAAAACAGCACCACTCGAGGCCAAGATTGTTGTTTGCGCAGACAAAGTGGATAATCTTACATCGATTCTTAACAGTGAAAAAGAGTTAGGTAACAAAGTGTGGGGATACTTTACCAAAGACAAGGCTAGCCAGCAGTGGTACTATACCAGTATGTATCAAAGTTTGACCACCGGGGTTAAAAACCACCCGAAACTTTTTCACCAATTTAACCAACTTCTCGAACAGTTAAGACTACTTTAGGTAAACTTTATTGGATATTGTCGCAGCCGGTCGAGCGTATTATCGACAGATCTGAGTTCTTATTAAGTGTTAATGTTCAGGTCATTCACCGACAGACCCTAAAAAATCTGTCGGTGAATGACCGGTTTATCATCTACAAACGTCGAAAAATAATAACGGAAATTTTTGCAAAGTCATCGACGACTTACTTCACAAACCGAATTGTTAAAGGAAATCGAAATGGCTTTCCTAGAGCAGCACGGATAATGGCAACAATCATCGTTACTAGCCAAAACAAAGAAAAAAATACAATAAAGCCAAACGTTGCAATTCCAAACAAAATATTAAAGGCAACAGCAATATCTGGCAATAATGGGGCAACTTTAAACAGAATGAAATAAAGGACAAAGGCCACTAGTACATAAAGTTGACAACTGATTTGAAAATTAACATTTTCCCTCTGGTGCTTATCAAGAAAAATAGACTCCCCACGAAACAACATGTAATAAACCTGGATCGCAACAATCGTTAACAACGGAACGGGAAAGAAAATTGGGATTAAGTAGCCAAAAACAGCTAAAAGTTTTTCTTTTGTAGAGCTCATCAAATACTCCTTTATCTAATAATCTTTTACCAAGTTATCCTATCATGTTACTTTTAACAGTTTATTAATCCGATTGTACAACTAGTATTAGTTTTTTAAAAGGAGGGCAGCAATGGATTATAATCAAGACACATACTTATCGGAAGAATGAAAATCATCCTTTCTTAGTGAATTCACCTGAAGGATAACAAACAATTCCTCGTTACTTAAATTCTGTGCTTAGCTTGACGGCTATGGTTCCTGTCCCCATGTCCCTCCCCAGAGGTTTTCAGGAAGAAGAATATATAGAGACTTGCCAGGGGTATTAATGAAAGTGAGAGAACACTTATGAATATAGAAGTATATTTTCACCCCTCATATTACTTAATCTTATTCCTACACCAAAATTCAGATATAAGAAAAGCGCAGGGCGCCCAGAGCTAGACAGCTCTTGCATTTTTTATATTTAAAAAAGAGCAGATTGTTAAATCCACTCCTTTTTCCAATGTTCTTAGACTGCTTAAATCTTTGTTTTGTGATAAAGATTTACCAACAATATAGATGATATTAACGAGAGTAACATTATATTAGGTTCTTCCATATCACCTATGCCTTTAAAGGATAGGAAGTTCACAACATGATATGTTATGTAACTTAATACCAATATGACAAGCATATATAAGGAAATTTTCAAATGCAGGCACCCCCAATTTTAACAAAAATAACAGATGCCGAAGATTGACCTGTTATTATTGTATTTAAAAATTTTAGAAATTAACATAGACATTCTCATCTACATATCCTCTTCTTGTTCCTGTGTTCCAAGAATCGAACCAGCTCAGAAGTTCTACGTCGTCTACAAAACTATCCACTGATGAAGGGGAGATAAATACGGCACCAACATCAAACGTGACAGTCTGTGATTGGAGAGGATTATCAATTATCCAACCCCATTGACCGCCCCAATTACTTACATCTTGAACATCTAAGTTTGTCCAATCCTGTTGCCAAGAGTATGAAGCGGAAGTACTCAGACCATCTTTTCCATAACCGAAACCAATGCTGAATCCTTGACTACCAGAATTACCTGTGTTTACAGGTTTATGGTCAATCATTTTGTAGTCTGGATCATCTGCTCCATTCTCAAAAGCATATATATTAGCATTTTCAACTTGATATTCACACTCATAATTACTGTCATAATTACACAAGTCAGCACCAGGATTTATTTGAGCTTGTAAACCAACAGATGTGAAGTGGTCATAATCATCATTCTCTACAACTGCCCTTTCAACACTATAGTTTAATCGAGTGATGCCATATGGTGCATATAGGTGCTCACCTTGGTCAGTCTTAACATTTTTCCAATCATATTCACCAACAGCTGAGATTGAATATAAACTTTCGGCTTTTTCCTTATTATTAATCACACTTGCATACGCACGTTCAAGCGCTTGAACAATTACTTCTTGCTTTATTTGTTCCTCATCTCTTTCTTCAGGATTCTCATACCCTTCTATGTCAACTTCAATTGTTGATTTTCCTGTAACAAGAGAATTATTTAAGTTCTTACCATACCATTTTAATTTAATTTTTTTACTATCTGACGTATCTAATTTTCCTACTAAGTTATAATTATCAACCAATTTATTAACATTATAAGTCTCAGAATCATTAATTAACAATATATTAGATGCTTTTTCAATTTTATTTTTTCCACTCTTAATATGCGGCTTTTTTTGTTTTATCTTTTCAAAGTTTATTTTATATTTACTATTATTTACAACGTTAATGACGGGTGCGTTTTGTTTTAAATCAGCAATATTTTGAGAGTCTGATGATTCTGCCATTACTGATTGGGTGGAAATACTAAGTAAAAGAGTAATAGAACAAATCAAAACTTTTAATTTTCTCAACATATTAATCCTCCTAAAATTTTTCGAAATTATTAGAAACAGTTATTTGATCTTAAGAAAAGTATCTCCCCTCCTATTTTAGCTTTATTTACTTATTTCATTGATGTTGATAAGCATTTTGTTGGTTTAATCTTAAAATATTATTTTGATATTGAAAAGCACTGCTGAAAAAAGTCGATATTAACACCCATTAAAAAAAATGTCGAAATCTCTTTAAAGTTTACGTCATGTGAAAAATCAGGGGAGGAATCTCCTTTTAACATTGTTTTTAAGTTTAAAAATGAGAAAAATTTATTTTTTAAATAATGAGTGAATTTCATAATTCTTAATCATTGCGTCTTTCTCATCCTGCAAAAAAACATTATCGGAATTTTGCTGTTTTTTGTAATTCTTAAATGAGCAATTATGAAATTGATTCAATAGGAATAATATAGTATATTCAATATGAAGGCAGGGAGGTAATTTATGGTAAATATTAGTGATGATATCAGATATTATCGAAAGAAAGCTAACTTAACTCTCGAGGCATTAGCAAAGGGGATAATTTCAGTACCTCAATTATCAAGAATTGAGAACGGACAAGTTATACCAAAAGAAGATATCTTGCGGTTATTATTCGAAAAGCTTGGAATATATATAACTTCTGATCATAATGAGGTAATTCACCATTTATGCCAGAAATGGTTTAAATCTATATTAGAGGGAGAAAGAGAACTTTCGAGCAAACTCTTCAATAAAATTAATGATTTCAACATACAAGGATTAGATATAGAAAAACTCTTAGACATCCACAAACTGCATTTCTACATATTGATAGATGAATCACTATTAGCTAAACAACAGTATGATTATCTACTCAAAATAAGCGATCTATTTAATTCTACAGAAAATTATTATTTATATAAGTTTTGTGGTAATTTCCAATTCTATAAAGGGGCTTTCGAAAAAGCTTTTGATAACTATAAAAAGGCCGAATCATTCATAGATAAGTCAGATCTCCTCTTTCATGACCAAGAAAAAAGTGACCTATTTTATTTAATTTCGTTAACAGCAAGAAAACTTCAAAAAATCTACCAAATTATTGAATATAGTAAAAAAGCATTATTTTATTACCAAGACTCATATAATTTAAAACGGTGTGCCGAATGTCATGTGTTAATGGGTCTTGGTTTTAGGAGGATTGAAGAATATGATGTGGCGCTTATCCATTATCAAAAGGCGCTATCTATTGCAGAAACGTTGGATGATAAAAGTATAATTTCTTTATCTAAACAAAACATAGGACATTTATTTTCCGTTAAAGAAGATTCAAATTTAGCAATAGAATACTTCCTTGATAGTTATTTATTAAAAAAAGAGATGCGCGAGGATACATCTGTAGCAATAGTTAGTTTAGTTGAAGAGTATTATAGACTTAAACTTAATAGTAAAGCACTAAAATGGTTGGAAATAGGGTTAGGGGACGTAGATAATAAACCATCACTCTGCTTCCTTAAACTCAAAGTATTTGAGCATTTAATCAAAGGGTATAACAGTACTTTTGAAAATCTTATTTTGTTAGAAGTAATACCATTCCTCGAAAGCAGGGGATTAAAGTTTGAAACTGCTTATTTCTATAAGATACTCGGTGATTATTATATTCATAATAGAAAGTACAAAAAGGCTTCAATCCATTTTCAGTTATCCAACGAAAATTATTCGAAAATAATTAAACATTAAAACGGAGGTAATCATGAGAAAATATGTCTTATCCATAATATTTACAACCCTATTATTCTTGGGGGTAAATCTATTTTCCAATCAGAGCTACAACAGTTATACAGAGGAACAAGATCCAAAACCTTGGGGGATTGTAATTAACCCACCTCAACCTAATCAACCAGTGGATTCAGATGATGAAGATGGAAACGCGAACTCAAAAGAAAACACAAATACTACACCATAAATTCTAATTTAGGCCTTTATGGCATGTTTTTGATAAAGGACATAGCGACATTGAAATGCCGCCTTAGAAGATAGAAGAATGCGATTTAGAGTCCCATACAAGTGACACTCAAAACGTTCCTGCTTCATCATTCGAACGTTATCAATCTCAAATAAAGAATTCCAAGTTTTATATAGAAGTTCCACTTGCCACCTTAACGAATGCAATGGTAAAGCTCTTATAGGTTCTAACTGTTCTTGTGTTACATTGGTAACAAGAATTTGGATAGCATTTCTTTGTGAAGCAGATTGAGTGTGTTTCCCTTTCTGCTTTTTTAGTAGAAATGCTTCTCGGCGTTGACATTGTTACTGGTTAGTTTTTGAACCACAACTCTGGAATCTAAGCAGTTTCAAGGGTCTGCCCCTACCCTACACGAATAAATCCATAATCAATGGTCTCACCGGGGACATATTTTCCCATCTATTCACCTTGGCTATATATCAATCGCTTCTTGAATAACCTCTTCACAAAACAACCTTACCTTTTCTTGTTGACATTTTCTTACCATCTTTTAAAATCATTCCAATTATCAAGGACAACCATATTATTGGCTTATTGAAAGATGGCCACTAATTGAAACAGGTGGCCATCTGATGCAAATTCCTACATCGCTTTTGGCGCCTTAATTCCAAGCAATCGTAGACTCTCCTTCAAGATAATTGAAACTGCTTTGACAAATGCCAGCCGACTTGGTTTTTGTTCATCATTTTCCAAAATCTTAACCGTTGCATAATATTTGTTAAACGCCTGAGCCAAGTCTACACTATATTTCGCAACGATTGATGGGTCATACTGGTTAGCTGCACGCGAGACCACATCTTTAAATTGCATCATCTCTGTCACAACCGGCCAAGCCTCCTCTGCTTGAAAATCAATACTCGCTACCACTTTTGTGTCAAATTCCCCTTTTTCTAATAAGGAACACGCTCTCGCAAAGGTATATTGGACATAGGGTGCTGTTTCTCCTTCTACACGGAGCATATCTTCTAAAGAGAACTCGACATCGTTGTTGCGATGATTTTTTAAATCATGAAAAATCACTGCGCCAACACCTACCATGTGGGCAACTGCTTCTTTGTCCGCCAATGTAGGATTCTTCTGTTCGATATTCAACTTGGCTAAATCAATCGCTTCTTGAATAACCTCTTCTAATAAAACAACTTTGCCTTTTCTTGTTGACATTTTCTTACCATCTTTTAAAATCATTCCAAACGAAATATGGTGCATACTGTCTGCCCAATCAAAGCCAAGCTTTTTTAACACTTGAATAAGCTGCTCGAAATGGAGGCTCTGTTCATTTCCAACAACATATAACGACTGTGCAAAATCATACGTCTGCTTACGGTAAAAAGCTGCCGCCAAATCCCTTGTAGCGTAAAGCGTTGCCCCGTCTGATTTACGTATTAAACACGGTGGCATACCATTGTCACTTAAATCAACTACATGAGCGCCATCAGACATAGTCAATAGGTTATTCTCTTGAAGCGTATCAACCACTGTGTCCATTTTATCATTGTAGAAAGCTTCCCCATGATTGGAATCAAAGCTAATTCCTAAGAGATTATAAATACGGTTAAATTCCTTTAACGACTCTTCTCGAAACCATTGCCACAAAGATTGTGCCTCTTTGTCTCCATCTTCTAATTTTTTAAACCAAAGTCGAGCTTCATCCTCTAGAGATGAGCTCAGTTCTGCTTTTTGATGGAACATGATATAAAGGTTAAGTAGTTCTTTAATTGTATCTTGTCTGACTTTCTGTTCATTTCCCCACTTTTGATACGCAACAATTAGTTTACCGAATTGTGTACCCCAATCCCCTAAATGGTTTATTTTGACTGGCTTGTACCCTGTTTTTTCTAATAGGAGTGAAATGGCGTTTCCAATTACAGTTGAACGTAAATGCCCCATCGAGAAAGGCTTGGCAATGTTCGGTGAAGACATATCAATCGTTACCGTACCCCCACGTCCAATGTTACTCTCTCCGAAATATTCTTGTTCTGTTAGCACTTCTTCAATAAGCTTGTTTGCGACCTGTTGTTTATCTAGAAATACATTAATATACGGACCAACCGCCTCAACTTTTGCAAATAACGGGTCACGAATCACTTCTGCCGCT
Organism: Aquibacillus salsiterrae; assembly: GCF_028416595.1. Taxonomy (GTDB): domain Bacteria; phylum Bacillota; class Bacilli; order Bacillales; family Amphibacillaceae; genus Aquibacillus_A; species Aquibacillus_A salsiterrae. Next base: position 21,250 of record NZ_JAMQKC010000006.1, read on the forward strand.
TGCTGGGCAATTTGCTGTGGTGCCATCCGTTGTAGTTTTGCCAAATCAAAACAAGGAAATGCTAAATCACCATGACTCAATTGCTTTGGTTTTTCAATTCTTGCGTAAATAACATCTTGACCTAACTGATGATCAAACACAGGTGTTAAAACGTCTGCAAGCTTCGCCTTATAATCCATTACTTATCCTCCAATCCATTTTTTTACATTAAAAAAATCTCGTCTCTTAATAAAATTAAGAGACGAGATTTTAATCCCGCGGTGCCACTCTACTTGTTCTCCTAAGAACCAGCTCATTGTGCCGTTAACGGTGCACAACCGGCTATCCCTACTTATTCGTTCAGAATAGCGCTTCCGAAAGTCCGGTTCATTACTTTATCAAGATTAGGCTTCCACCAACACCCTAACTCGCTTTGCTTTCCAAAGTAACTACTCTCTTTCTCATCAACGTTCATTTTTCTAATTGTAATTATTTATTATAACTAGTTTTTCAAAAATATCAAGTGGCCACTGATGTTTTATATTTTCATGTTATGGGTAAACTAGAAATACACTCAAGCTTTGATAGAAAGGATGTTCATTCATGGCTAGAAAAACACAATACCAACCAACGAAAAGAGAAGGTGCAGAGCTTTCAGATGCTCAAGAAGTCCGCTATAACAAAGAATTTAAACAAGCGGACATCGCTGGCGGTTACCGCAAACGCCAAATAGAACGACTAAATCGATAAGAAAAGCGAAAGCGCCTGGTCAGTCCCGAAAAGCTTAAGCAGAAAATCTATGTGGTGCTCTTTGCCACAAAGATTTTCTGCTTAAGACCTCGAGGGGGTAGGCGCTGTAGCTAGACACAGAAAAGCTTAAGCGCCTGGTCAGTCCCGACAGGCATAAGACAAACTCTGACGTGGCGCTCTTTGCCACAGAAGGGTTTGTCTTATGACCCCGAGGGACTAGGCGCTGGAGCTAGACACAGAAAAGCGTAAGCGCCTGGTCAGTCCCGAAAAGCTTAAGCAGAAAAGGTCAGGTAATGCCATTACTTGACCTTTTTTGAATGTTCAGCAAGTAACCCATGCTTTTCTTTTAAGGAGTGAGGAGCAATCTTGACGATGTGCTGTAATATGAAGCTTAAGAAAGCAAGATCATCGACGATACCAATGGCAACTAGAAAATCCGGAATAACATCAAACGGAAAGACAAGATAGCCAATAATTAGCAGAGAGGAAATCAACTTAGACTTTGTGGCAACTTCTTTTGATATAAAAAAATCCTTGATAAACGGAATTGATTTTCGAACTTGAAAGACAAATGATATTCTTCTCCAAAAACGAATAATAATCCCCCCTCATCCAAACTGTTATTTCTCTTGTTCGCGGCGTTATTACCTATAACTATACAACAAAAAAAGCGAAAGCGCCTGGTCTGTCCCGACAGGCATAAGACAAACCCTGACGTGGCGCTCTTTGCCACAGAAGGGTTTGTCTTGTGACCCCGAGGGACTAGGCGTTGGAGCTAGACAATAAGGAAAGCTAAAGCACCTGGTCACCCCCGAAAAGCTAAAGTCTAGCCTCGTAATGGCTGGAGAACCGGGAATTTGCTCTTTTCTGTCCGAATTCAACCTCGATTCCCGCCCGAATCTAGACAGCTCTTGGCTTTTTTATACTATCTTATCTTTCAACAAAAAATGAGGGTGATGCCCTTATTTTGGCACCACCCATCATATCATCCTATCTAAAGAAAAATCAGTAGTTACCGTAACATTAAACCGTCTTTTTTTTCGATGCTTTTTCTCGTTCGTTTTTGTTTAAGATTTTCTTACGTAACCGAATTGTTTCCGGTGTAACTTCACAATACTCGTCATCATTTAAATATTCAATTGCTTCTTCTAATGACATTTTTCTTGTTTTTCTAATTGTTGCAGTTTGGTCTTTCGTTGCTGAACGAACGTTAGTTAAGTGTTTTTCTTTTGTTATATTAACGGTTAAGTCATTTTCACGGTTATGCTCTCCAACAATCATACCAGCATAAACTTCTGTACCTGGTTCAACAAAAATCGTTCCACGATCTTCAAGGCCCATAATTCCATAAGTGGATGCTCTACCATTTTCTAAAGCAACTAGTACACCACGCTGTCTTCCACCAACTTGGCCTGGGACAACTGGTTCATACTTATCGAAAGTATGATTGATTATTCCAAAGCCTCTCGTTTGGGTCATGAACTCGGTAGTATAACCAATTAAACCTCGAGAAGGTACTTTGAATTCCAAACGGACTTGTCCAGTTCCATGGTTGACCATATCAAGCATTTCGCCTTTACGGGCACCTAATGATTCCATAACAGCACCTGTATGTTCTTCCGGCACATCAACCTGAACACGTTCTACTGGTTCACATTTTACCCCATCAATTTCTTTAATAATTACTTGAGGTTTAGACAATTGAATTTCATAGCCTTCACGACGCATGTTCTCGACAAGGATAGATAAGTGAAGCTCTCCTCGTCCAGAGACTACCCATGCATCTGGTGAATCAGTTGGATCTACACGTAAGCTCACATCTGTTTCCAACTGTGCTAATAAACGTTCTTCAATTTTACGAGAAGTAATGTACTTCCCTTCCTTCCCTGCAAAAGGACTATTGTTTACGACAAATGTCATTTGAAGTGTTGGCTCATCAATTCTTAAAATTGGCAATGCTTCTTGATGGTCTGTCGGACATACTGTTTCGCCTACGTTGATGTCTTCCATCCCTGCAACAGCAATAATATCTCCCGCTTTTGCTTCTTGGATTTCAATCCGTTTCAATCCAATAAAACCAAACAATTTAGTAACACGGAAGTTCTTAACAGAACCATCTTTCTTCATTAGCGATACCTGTTGACCTACTTTAATCGCACCGCGGAATACACGGCCAATCCCAATACGGCCAAGGTAATCATTATAATCAAGTAATGTTACTTGGAACTGTAACGGCTCCTCTGTATTATCTACTGGTGCCGGGACATGTTCAATAATAGTCTCGAATACTGCTTCCATTGATTCTTCTTGGGCCTCCGGTTCTCTACCAGAAGTTCCATTCAATGCTGAAGCATAAACAACCGGAAATTCTAATTGGCTGTCATCTGCACCTAATTCAATGAATAAATCTAAAACTTCATCAATTACTTCGTTCGGCCTTGCACTTGGTCGGTCAATTTTATTTAAAACAACAACCGGATTAAGCTTTTGCTCTAATGCCTTTTTCAATACAAAGCGAGTTTGTGGCATACAACCTTCATAGGCATCTACTACAAGCAGAACACCATCAACCATTTTCATGATTCGTTCTACTTCTCCACCAAAATCCGCGTGCCCTGGTGTATCTAAAATATTTATATGCTTATCTTTATAGTTAATAGCGGTATTTTTAGCTAGGATAGTAATTCCACGTTCTTTTTCTAAATCGTTTGAGTCCATTGCACGTTCGTCTACTTGTTCGTTTTCACGGAAAGTTCCAGAATACTTAAGTAGTTGGTCAACAAGTGTTGTTTTACCATGGTCAACGTGGGCAATAATCGCAATATTGCGAATGTCTTCTCTTAATTGCATTAATTTCTCTCCTCTGTTTACGAGTTCGCTTGACTACAACTTATCTATTATAGCACAAGAAATTCACTTTTCCATACTTTTAAAATATTATAGTAAATTTTGCTCCGCCAAGAGTCGATTTACCAACCGAAATTTCTCCTCCTGAACGGTCAATAATGGCTCTTGAGATAGCTAAACCCAAGCCTGTTTCGCCACCTTCCCCTTTGACAAAGCGCTGAAACAAATGAGGGATGATGTCTTCTGCTATCCCTTCTCCATCGTCTTCTACTGTAATCGTCACCTGTGCGCCTTCACCTTGGACGGCTGAGATAACGACAGTAGAAAAAGCATGTCTAACTGCATTTGTCACGACATTCATCATCGCTTGGAGAAGCTTACCCTTATCCGCATAAACGGTTAAACTAGTCGGGGCAAGATTCTTTACATGTATTGATTTATCCTTCTCATTTGCCAAAGGTAAGGCACGTTCTACTGTTAGTTTGAGTAAATTATCTATTTTTATTAATTCCTCTTCATAAATATCTTCTTCACTATCTAGCTTCGCCAGTAAAATCATTTCATTAATAATTTTCTTTAACCGCTTAATCTCCTCAACAATAACATCGAGTCCACGGTCTGACTCCTCTTCAACAAAAATTCCGTCCCTTATTCCCTCTGCATAGCCTTGAATTGTCATGAGTGGTGTTTTCAATTCATGACTAGCATTTTGAAAAAAGTGGCGTTGCGTTTGAATATAACGCTCAAGCTCCTGAGCCATTTCTAACACACTATGTTCCACCTCTTTTATTTCGCCTGATGCTTCAATTTCGTTGAGGTCATCGAATTGTCGCTTTTCAATTTTCTTTAACTGGTGCCTTAACCGTGTTAACGGGGTGACTAAACGCTTTGTTAAAAAATGACTTAACAGAATAGCAACGATCATCCCGATTACTAAGACAAGTAATAACCGAACAATGAATGTCTTTTGAACTGCTTGAAGGTCGTCCAAAGGGGTCGCAAATACGAGCTGTGTTCCGGGGGAATCGGGATACAGCGCTATACGCGACACAACATATTGTTCATTGCCCGCTTTCCATAATGGTTGCTTGTCACTATTTAAATCATACGTTTCAACCCACTCTTGAACTGTCGAGATTGGTAAGGTCGTTAATAATAATTGATTGGTAAATTGATCATATGCAAACATCTGCATGTCCTGCTCTTCTAGCAACTGGGAGAGTCGCTGAATATTAGCAACATTGTAATCTTGGCGCAAGATGTTCACTAACAATTCACCATTGTCTTGTAATTGACGTTGCTCATCTTGAATCAATAAATTTAAGATAAGCGAATAGATGGTTATTCCAGCAAGTGACATGATAATGACTAGTAAGGAGGTAAAGGCTGCGGTTAGTTGATATTGTAGTTTCATTTGCCGTCCTCTTCATTGTAGCGAAGCCTGTATCCATAACCCCAAACCGTTTCGATTGGAAGACCATCTAATTTCTTTCTTAACCGTTTAATTAGATCATCAACGGCACGGTCACTACCAAAATAGTCTTCCCCCCAGACTAGTGACAGAAGTTCATCCCTTGCAAACGCACGATTATGATTACGAACAAATATTTGCAGCATGTCATATTCTTTTGCTGTCACTTCCACTTCTATTCCTTGCCAAAATACCGTCCGTTCTTCTGTGTTTAATTTTAGTTCTCCAAGGCTTAACTCACCAGAAGAAGCGGGGTGCGTCTGGGTACCGGAAACATCGACACGCTTAAACAAACGTTTTACCCGGGCTACCAACTCACGCGGACTGAACGGCTTCGTTAAATAGTCATCACTACCTAACTCTAATCCAAGAATTTTGTCTACTTCATCATCTTTAGCCGAGATAATAATAATTGGCACTTCACTATCTTGTCTAATTTTTTTGCATAATTCATATCCGTCCATCCCGGGCAACATAATGTCTAAGATCCACATGTCCGGTGATGCCTTTCTCGTTTGCTCCCAAGCTTGTTCAGCACTGTCCGCAACCGAAACATCATAGCCTTCCTTTTTTAAATACGCGGTTACAATATCTTGAATATTCGGGTCATCTTCTACAATATAAATATGATGTCTCATCCTTCTTTCCGCCTCCTCTTATCCTATAATTATTTTCGCATATCTAAAAAAAAGCGCAAGACCAGTATGATTAATCGCAGGTAACACCCGTTATTCATCTCTACCCTTTTGAAAAATAATTACACAGTTTTTCCACAATTCTTCCGAAAACTTGCCATTACTGTTACCTAGAATAACAAGTGTAGGAAACAAACAGTGTCCATAATCTTATAGAAAGGTGTGATATCATATGTCTTTCCATGATAATCACAATAATGATGATAAGCAGCATGACTTACATGAGTTTGAGGATAATAGGTTCGAGCCAAGTTCCAAACAGACAGGAATAATTCAGAATGACCAAATGGAATCGAACAAAGAAATGAGGTCAAAACAAAAAAGTTCGAATAAGCTCGCCATGTTTATGAGTGGTATTACGGGCGGGATTGTCGTAGCGATTATTGGTGTTCTACTTATTTTCACAGGTGCAATTCCAACTCCACAATCAGAAACAATTTCGACTGCCAATAGTGATGTGAAATCAGTAACCGACACGAAAACGAGTGACAGCAATATCATACCAACGATAGCACAAGAAAATGGTAATAGCGGTGCATTAACTACTACACTTGAAAAAGTGTCAGATGCTGTGGTTGGAATTGCAAATATTCAACAAGCTGGCTTGTGGTCACAGTCTCAAGAAGCAGGGACAGGTTCTGGTGTCATTTATAAAAAGGAAAATGGCAAAGCGTATGTAGTCACCAATAATCACGTCGTTGATGGTGCCTCAGAGGTGGAAGTCATTTTAACGAACGGAGACCGTGTTGACGCAAAGGTTTTAGGAGCTGACCAACTTTCTGATTTAGCAGTGCTAGAAATGGATGGAAGTAAAGTTACACAAGTTGCAACGCTTGGTTCATCAAGCAATTTAGCGGTAGGTGATCCAGCAATAGCCATCGGTAACCCTCTAGGCACAGAGTTTGCCGGCACTGTTACAAAGGGAATTATTAGTGGTGTCGAGAGATCAGTGGACATCGACTTAAACAAAGACGGGCAACCAGACTGGACAACGGAAGTTATTCAAACAGATGCAGCCATCAATCCTGGTAATAGTGGCGGTGCATTAATTAATAGTGCCGGAGAAGTAATTGGGATTAACTCCATGAAAATTGCGCAAGAATCTGTCGAAGGAATCGGCTTTTCCATCCCAATCGACACTGCAAAACCAATTATTGACCAACTCGAAACAACAGGTGAAGTTGCACGACCATTTATGGGTATTAGTGCAGTAGCCTTATCTACCGTACCAGACCAAGCAAAAGTCGAAACATTAAACCTACCAAATGACGTAACAAAGGGTGTTGTCGTTGCACAAGTAGAACAAAGATCACCTGCAGACGCGGCGGGCTTGGAAAGGTATGATGTAATCACCAAAATTAACGATACTGACATTTCATCAATGATCGACGTAAGACAAGTGTTGTACTCCGAGACAAAAATCGGAGATCAAATAGATATCACGTATTATCGTGATGGCAAAAAGCAAACAACAACGTTGACATTAAGTCAACAAAGCTAAAGCCTTTCTTTACCTCCCTTAGAAAGCGAGACAATCAGAAAACTGAATTGTCTCGCTTATTTTTTAAGAAAAGCGCAGGGTGCCTTGGTCACCCCTGAAAAGCGTAAGACAAGCCTCGTAATGGCGGTCTGTGCCATGTAGAGGCTTGTCTTACGACTCGAGGGGGTAGGCACCCGGAAGCTAGACAATAAGAAAAGCGCAGGGCGCCTTGGTCACCCCCGACAAGCTTAACCGAAAAAGAAATCGAAAATGTTACTTCCTAGTGAGCTTTGCTTGTTATAAAACTCTGAATATCCACAGTTCTTGCAGTAAACCACAATAAATTGATTGTTTTGAACGTCGAACATTTTCGATAGTCCTGTCCCCGTCATCGCTACTTCCTTTTGATCTGCGTCCGTACTCCCGCACTTAATACAACCTTGATTATCAGCCATACTATCACCCTCCTGTTTATTTATTTATACGAAAATTTACTGTCTTGGGTTTCAGAAATTTAGAGGTTTTTTATTGAAGTGGCCTACACGCTTAAAATTTTCAATAAGAAACACGGAGTGGACAGTTTTGGATTTTTTTACTTTCTTACCATTAAAAAATAAGGGTGATCACGTCACCCTTACTTTTTAGTCATACATTATTGAACTAACGTCATTCTCATCTAAATAGTCTTCATAGGCCTCATGATTGTTGTTGACGCCGATATAATTTCCATCCATATCGGTAATCAAGAATCCTTCAACATCCTCGACACTGGAAACCAATTCATCAGAGTTGAAGTACATATCTTGGTAATCCTTATCTGTATCATAGAAGTCTGAAGGACCATCTGAAGAACCAAACTTTTCAACACGCTGCCACGTATCTTCCGGGTCAAATCCGGTCGATTCTTCTTCTTCTACTTCCGATTCAACTTCGTTAACACTCGAATGAAATACATCCTCCTCAACAGGACGTACTTGTTTCACCTCTTGTTCTGCATGCTGTACACAACGAAGGGTAGTTGGTATAACTTCTAACCGGTCAAACGGGATGTCGGCCCCACAAACCTCACATTTACCGTAAGTTCCTTGATCAATTGCAGCTAAAGCAGCCTTAATATCCTTCAGTTCTTGTTCAGCGTGTTCGTTTAAAGCGATATCCTTTTCTCGTTCAAATAAAGCTGTCCCATGATCTGCAGGGTGATTGTCATAATTTGATAACTCTCCCATTGATTCCTTTATCAACTCATACTTTAAGCCATAGTGATCTTCCAAGTGGGCTTTTAGTTCCTGTTGATCATGAAGTAATTCGTGCTTACAAGCTTCTATCTGTTGATTAGATAACATATTTTCGCCTCCTGACTTTTCCTTTACGAGGGGCATTAATAGTATATCCGTTATCTAATAGCCAATCAGATAAGTTTTTGGAAGTAAAGGAAATAAGATTACTGCTTTGATTTTTCTCTGGTATTCATAATCATATCGACGTGGGGAATATTGTCCTCTAAATATACTTCAGATATTTCCTTGAAGCCAAGTGAACCATAAAATTGACGCAAGTATTCCTGCCCATGTAATTTAATGGCACCGACTTTCCAATCGTTCACTAAGATATTAATTGCTTTTTCCATCAAATCTTTGGCATACCCTTTGCCACGATGGGATTTAGAAACGAGCACACGACCGATAGAGGCTTCCTCATAAATATTTTTTTCAGGAATTAGTCTTGCGTATGCAACTATGTCGGTCTTATCCTGTAAGAATAAATGGGAAGACGCTTGATCATGGTTATCAAGTTCAGGGTATGGACAGGTTTGTTCAACGACAAACACGTCAATCCTCGCTTTTATTATTTGATACAATTCATCGGTAGTTAACTCATCAAATTTCCTCAATTGCCACTCCATTGTCCCCACCCTTTTACCATTCATTTAGAAAATAATTTTATTCTAATGGAATAAAGTAAAAAGCGCAAGCGGCCTCTTGCTGGTTATAGTTCATCAAAACCGTTGTCTGCAAAGTTAACCTTTGTATACTGTCTTGATTTCTGCTCAAAGAAATCTGACTTACCTAAATCAACCTCTTCATATGCCTTAATCCAGCGTAGTGGATTTTTCTGTATTTCCGGATAGAGCTTTTCATATCCTAATTGTTTACATCGTGTATTTGCCGTGAAGCGGATATAGGCCTCTACATCCTCGAGTAAAATTCCATCCATTTTATTACCGATGATGTGCCTTGCCCAATTAATTTCAAGCTCACAGGCCCGTTCAAATGTTTGATAAACAAATTGCTCCAATTCATCCGTGTGATATTTTGGATTCTCCGTGAGTATTTCTTTAAAAATCCGAACAAATAAATCAACATGTAACTGTTCGTCTCGATTGATGTAATTAATCATCGTCGAAGAACTAACCATTTTTTGATTACGTGCTAAGTGGTAGAAAAACGCAAACCCAGAGTAGAAAAACAACCCTTCCAATATGACATCATAAACAATAGACTTCAACAAATTATCAACAGTTGGCTCCTCAGCAAAGGCCCGGTAACCATCAGTCACAAAATCATTTCTTTCTTGCAATATTGGTTCCGTTCGCCAGAAGTCAAACACTTGGTCTTGCTTTTGCTTCGAAACAAGCGTTGATAAAATGTAGGAATACGAATGATTATGAATTACTTCCTGCTGCGCTAAAATAATCATCAGTGCATTTAGACTCGAATCAGTAAGGTAATCTGCAACCTTTCCAGCATAATCTGTTTGGACACTATCAAGTAGAGCTAACAAACCAATAATTTTTAAAAAGGCGTCCTGTTCGTTATCTGTAAGTGTAGGAAACTGCTTGATATCCTGTGACATATTAATTTCAAATGGCGTCCAGAAATTTGCTAACATTTTTTTGTATTTAGGATATGCCCATGAAAATCTTACATCATCCCAGTTCAAAATATTTGAGCTTCTTCCATTTATAATCCCTGTCGATTGGTTTGGAGCTGTTTTATCCATTAATTCTCGTTTATTTAATGTAACCATCAATATCCTCCTTTAACTTGAACAAGATTCACATTCAATCAAATCAGATGAGGTCGAACGTAAATAATAAGTCGTCTTTAGGCCCGATTTCCATGCATCAAGATGTAAATCGAGTAATTCCTTTGCTTGGATTGTATTTGGCACGTAAAAATTAAACGAGATGCTCTGGTCTATATGCTTTTGCCTAGCTGCATTTTGTTTAATACTCCAGTGTTGATCAATATAGTAAGCAGATTTGTAATACCAGGTTGTTTCGACCGATAAGTCTGGTGCGGTAACTGGAATTTTGTAATCCTTTTTCTCTTCCGCGTAAAACTTTTGGAAAATAGGATCAATGCTAGCCGTGCTTCCAGCGATTAGCGAAGTCGAGGCATTCGGCGCGACTGCCATTAAATAGCTATTTCTAATCCCATACTGCGAAACACCCGCTGTCAATTGTTTCCAATCATTTCGATTAGATTGGTCATATCCTTTTCGCTCAAAATATTTACCTGATTGCCATTCCGAATTTTCATAGGCACTACACGGACCTTTTTCCTTCGCCAATTCCATGCTCGCTTTGATCGTCAAATAAGCAATTTTTTCATACAGACGATCGGCGTAGTCAACAGCTTCGTCACTTTCCCACGTTATCCTTTTTAAGGCTAGTAAATGATGCCATCCAAACGTCCCGAGTCCAACTGCTCGATACTTTTTATTCGTCAGATCGGCTTGTAATACTGGAATGGTATTTAAATCAATCACATTATCAAGCATTCTAACTTGAACCTTAATTAACCGCTCTAATACATCGTTCGTTACTGCTCGTCCTAAATTGATTGATGAAAGATTACATACAACAAAGTCTCCAGGTTGCTTCGTAATGATAATGTTTCCATCCTTTGTCACCTGTTCAGCAACCGTTGTTGGGCTCTGATTTTGTGTGATTTCGGTACAAAGGTTACTTGAATAAATCATACCTAAATGTTTGTTTGCATTTTGGCGATTCACCTCATCCCGGTAAAACATAAAGGGGCCGCCCGTCTCTAACTGGCTACGTAATATTCGCTTCATAATATCAATTGCCGGAACTTCTTCTTTATCTAATCCAGGGTGATGCACACACTCCCAATATTTATCACGAAAAACTCCCTCGCCTCGTACTTCATCGTAAAAATCCTCAAGGGAATAACCCATCATGCTTCTTACTTGGTGTGGATCAAACAAATACCAATTCGCACGGGCTTCCACTTGCTCCATAAATACATCAGGTAAACAAACCCCAGTAAACAAATCATGGGTCCGATAGCGTTCATCCCCATTGTTTAACTTTGCATCCAAGAAAGAAAAGATATCCTTATGCCATATATCAAGATAGGCACATATAGCACCTTTTCGTTGCCCTAGTTGGTCGACACTTACTGCCGTGTTATTTAACTGTTTCATCCATGGTAGGACACCAGAAGATGCACCTTTAAAACCTTTAATTGCACTACCTCTACTTCTAATTTTCCCTAGATAGACACCAATTCCACCTCCGTTTTTCGAAAGGTTGGCGATGTCTGTATTACTGTCAAAAATCCCTTGCAGGCTATCGTCAATTGTGTCGATAAAACAGCTTGACAGTTGCCCATAACTTTTTCCTGCATTTGCTAATGTTGGTGTTGCAACAGTCATGTAGAGATTACTTAAAGCCCAATAAGCTTCCTTTACGAGCTTAAGCCGTATCTCTTTCGGTTCTTGCTTCATTAACGTCATCGCAATAATCATAAATCGTTCCTGTGGTAGCTCTTGTACGCCTTTCTGATAGTCCTTCGCGATATATCGGTCCGCTAATGTCTTCAGTCCAATGTATGTAAATAAATGATCTTTATCTGGCTCAATCAACTGTTCTAATTCATCGATCTCTTCTTTACGATAACGCTCAAGTAGTGATTTGTGATAAATCCCTATAGTTGTTAAGGATTGTAACAACTCATAAAATGGTCCGTATTTCTCCTGATAAAGGTAACCCCTATTTTCGGCCGCTTCCCGGTAAAGTAGCTTCCCGTATAAGTTTGAGGCTACATACGTCCATTCGGGTTCCTGTTCATCTAAAAAGGAAAGCGCCTCTAATATTAGTTGCTGCACCCATTCCTTCTCGTCTATTTCTGCCTTTTTATCCAATAAGGATTGTCCATATTGATGTAATGCCTCTACGTTCATATGCGCAAATCGCTCCGATAAATCGTCAAGAACATATTGTTTCCAATCTCTTGTCATCGTCTGTAATTCTGCCACTTTCTTAGTCCTCCCTTTCAAATAATTTCCTGGGCATTAAAAAACGCTCATGCGGTTACATGAGCGGACAAAAAACGACAGAATTTCGCTAATGAAAAATCCCCTATTGTCATAGTGGATAATTAACTACCAAACGGATTCTATCGTTTCTATACTCAACCCCCGAAGAAAGAAACAACGACAAATTAGGCAGGTCTACTGACTCATGCTTCACCCTACTAGAGCCCTTCCCAAGTAATTTTTAAAAGTCTATCACTCAGTGGTTATACTCGTTCGTCGACAATTACAGTTGCGGGGACAGTTACAGATTCTCACTGTATTCCCTTTAAAGGCTAAGTTGCCACCTAATTTGTACTTTTACAAGATATAGTATTATATTTTAAAAAAATATCAATATATAGAATTTAGCATAGATTTTATCGGAATGCAATTACTTTATATCCTAATATTGGCCCAATTTCACTTTTCTAACGTAGGTCAGGGTATTTGAAAACAATATCCTTTTCAAAACGAAACCGAGGAAATAGATTGGAAATCGGAAAAATATTTTATCGAATATTTCATTAAAATTAGCTAAGAAGGTATATTCTTAAGTGGTTATATACTTGATATTATTAATGATATAATTAAAGGTAGTATATGAAATTACACGATAGAGGGGAATAATATGACTGAATCTAATAATATTGGACTAATGAATAAAGATAAGCTGATCCAGATATTTGGTTATCTAAATGAACGACTAAAGGAAAATCAATTGCAGCTTGAGATTACAATTTATGGTGGTGCTATTATGACAATGGTATATGATAATAGGCCAGCGACTAGAGATATAGATTGTGTATTTAGTGAAACTAATTCAAAATTATTAGATAACATATTAGACCTTGCTAAGTTTACCTTTAATCTTTCAGATGGATGGATAAATGAGGAGGTTAAAGAACCGCTTAAATCTCTTTTAAAAGAAGATAAAGAAACCTATAAAATATATTCTCACTTAAAGATATTAAAACCTAACGCAGAACAATTGTTGGCTATGAAAATATTAGCAGCAAGACCAGAACCTGCTAAAGATTTTGTTGATGCCTATCTACTATGTAAGGACTTGGGTATTACAACGAAAACGGAACTTTTAAGTATCTTTAACAACTATTTACCATTAACCCTCGTAGGAGAAAGACAAATTAATTTTATAAAATATTTAGGAAAGGATTTAGGCTATGATTGGGAATAAGTATTTACAGTCATTATTTGAGTATCCTGATGAAGACACAAGTTTAAATCAACTATTAGAATTGCTAAAATCAAAAGATGTGGAATTTATAAATACCCTTAATGAGAAGGTGAATTTAGATTTATGTAACGATAAAGAATTAACATATTTAACGAAAGTATCAGCCTTATTAGACTATTATTTACAAACATATGATATTGAAGTTCCCGATTGGCTTAGAGATGAGAAATTAAAATTTGATAAACCCTATTATCACCCTAAGCGGATAAGTGATTTTGAAAAACTAAAATTACAATTTACGAGTCCAGCCCCCTTTAGGATAAAAAATGTTTATTTCAATCTAGGGGGTATTGAGAGAGTCTAAAGGGCTTCTCAAAAGTTTAGCAAACTTTTGGCGAAGCTTCTTTTTTTACCTTATATATTTTTTCTTAAGTTAAATACTTTACAGTAAATTCAGCAAAGCCCTGATATAGCCCACTATTAGAACACATTGCTAAAGATAGTGCACACTCTTACTTTAACAGAACATGATTTAACGGTCTGAGGTGAATAACATGGCAAACAATATAGAACTTAGCATAGATTTTATTGGATTGCAATTACTTTATTTTGATTGTTTTCTTGTGACTTGTGGAAGGAATTGCTGTTTTTTTAACGAATAGGAAAGATAACGAATAACTCGTTTAAGGAGGAATTTTAATGGATAGTACAGACTTTACGATTGGTTTAATTGGTGCTGGTGTGATGGGGAAGAGTATGGCTTTAAATTTAATTGATGCAGGTTATACATTACATACCTATACTCGAACAAAGGAAAAGGCAACTGAGTTGATCGAACGCGGCGCAACATGGAAAGATTCCGTTGCACAACTCGCGGCTGATTCCGATGTAATAATATCCATCGTCGGTTATCCAAGTGATGTAGAAGAAATCTATCTTAGTGAGACGGGCATTTTAGCAAATGCCAAGGCTGGTGCTTATGTCATTGATATGACTACCTCAAGTCCCCTCTTAGCAGAGAAAATTGCAGTACTAGCTAAAGAAAAACAAATTCATGCTTTAGACGCACCTGTTTCCGGTGGAGATATTGGAGCGAAAAACGGAACATTAGCAATCATGGTTGGAGGGGAACAAGATGCATTTAACGCTGTCAAGCCAATATTTGAAGTGATCGGTCAACATATCATGCTTCAAGGTGACCCAGGTGCAGGACAACATACTAAAATGTGCAACCAAATAACGATTGCATCTAACATGATTGGTGTTTGCGAGGCAATTGTCTATGCTGAGCATGCGGGGTTAAATCCAGAAAAGGTGTTAGAAACGATTACGACTGGAGCAGCAGGCAGTTGGTCGTTAACTAACCTTGCACCTAGAATGATCGCCGAAAACTATGCTCCCGGTTTTTATGTTAAGCACTTCATCAAGGATATGACGATTGCACTAGAGTCTGCTAAAGCTATGGGATTAACTACCCCAGGAATCGAACTATCTCTTTCACTTTATAAGCGTTTAGCTGACAAAGGGGAACAAGACAGCGGTACACAAGCATTAATCAAATTGTTCAGGTAACCTTTCTTTTGGCGTCTTCTCCATTAATTCTGCAACGACAAATGCTAAGTCATCGTTACCAAACAACTGAAGCGCTTCAAACAGTATGTCAACAGGAATATGATCAGCCTCTTCTTTTGACACAGTTAATTCAACCGCTTCGACTAACGCTTGATTCGGTAGTTGCTGTGGGTAGGCCTGTTGATATAGTTCAAAAGGGTCTAAATCATTATTTATACACCACTGGGCAAAGATGAGAATCATACCATTTTCCTGTTGTTTGTACATATCAATAATATGTTTTTCCGTATTTTTTTCCATTTGCATCACCATTTCATAAGTAATAGTCCCGACTTGGCTCGTTAGTAAACCTCAGGCGAGGTCACGCTTTTTATACTTTTAAAAGGGGTGCATCTCAAATCGAGATGCACCCTTCCTTGTCCAAAATTGATTACAGTTTAACAACATTAGATGCTTGTGGACCACGTTGACCTTCAACGATTTCAAATTCAACTTCTTGACCTTCATCAAGTGATTTGAAACCATCAGATTGGATGCTTGAGAAGTGGACAAATACATCGTCTCCATCCTCACGCTCAATGAATCCAAACCCTTTATCTGCATTAAACCATTTAACTTTACCTACCATATTGAATGCCTCCTTACTTAAAGTGCTTTACATCACTTATTGTAAAAAAAACATCAAGAACTATGCAAGCCATCTATTTCCTTTTAAATTTACTATGACTTTTTGAAAAACACAAGCAACTTACTCGTTTTTCTCATAAGATTAAGAAAGTATAAAAAGATCCAAGGAACACTCCTAAGAATTGACATCTCGTTAGAAGCAAGTGGTTTTCTTGTTTCGAAGGTGCGACTTGCGCTTTTGTTCCTTAATCAACCATTGAATTTCATTATTTTTTTTGTTAAAATATAAGCTTGCAAGAGACTAATGTTATGAATATCCAACCTAAACACGTTTATATCTTGCAAATATGAATTGATAGGTGGTAATTAAAAATGGAAAAAGTAAAGTATCAAGTCTTACTGTATTACAACTATGTAAACATTGAGGACCCTGAAACATTTGCTAAAGAGCACTTAACGTTCTGTAAAGAATTAGAGTTAAAAGGTCGTGTACTTGTTGCAAAAGAGGGTATTAACGGCACCGTTTCAGGGACTGTTGAACAAACAAATAAATATATGGAGACAATGCATAACGACCCTCGTTTTGCAGATATGGTGTTTAAGGTTGATGAGGCAGATGGACATACCTTTAAAAAGATGCACGTACGCCCTCGACCAGAGCTTGTAACACTTCGTCTTGAGGACGATGTTAACCCTAAAGAAACAACAGGTAAATATTTAAGTCCAAGAGAATTTTACGAGGCAATGCAAGATGAGAATACTGTTGTTTTAGATGCTAGAAACGATTATGAATATGATTTAGGACACTTCCGTGGTGCGATTCGCCCAGATATTGAAACATTCCGCGATTTACCTGATTGGGTAAAAGAAAATAAAGACAAGCTTGAAGGTAAAAAAGTGTTAACGTATTGTACAGGTGGTATTCGTTGTGAAAAATTTTCCGGTTGGTTAGTTAAGGAAGGTTTTGAAGACGTTGGTCAATTACACGGTGGTATTGTTACTTACGGGAAGGACCCAGAAGTTCAGGGTGAGCTTTGGGACGGACAACTATATGTATTTGATGAGCGTATTGCTGTACCAGTTAACCGAAAAGAACATGTCGTGGTAGGGAAAGACTATTTCGATGGTGAGCATTGTGAACGTTATGTAAATTGTGCAAACCCAGAATGTAATCGACAAATTTTATGTTCCGAAGAAAACGAGCATAAATACATGCGGGGATGCTCACACGAGTGCCGTGTATCACCACGAAATTTATATATAGAAGAACACAACCTGTCACAAGAGGAAATCAATGAACGCTTGAGAAGAATTGAACAAGAAGACGGAGTTAAGCAATCATAGTAAGAAAAGCGCAAGCCGCGCCTTGGTAGGGAGCTCTTGAGTTATTTATATCTTGTAGAAAAGGCAGCTGATATTGATATGGCTGTCTTTTTTCAGTATCTTTATTTTAAGGGGAAGATAACAATGAGTGTGTATGATTACA
The DNA here is from genome assembly GCF_028416595.1 of Aquibacillus salsiterrae. Classification (GTDB taxonomy): domain Bacteria; phylum Bacillota; class Bacilli; order Bacillales; family Amphibacillaceae; genus Aquibacillus_A; species Aquibacillus_A salsiterrae. Next base: position 38,677 of record NZ_JAMQKC010000006.1, read on the forward strand.
CTGTTATGACAAATAGCGATGAAGAGAAATCACTAGCTGATTTTCACGGGAATGTATTATTAATTGTCAACACAGCAAGTAAATGCGGCTTTACTCCACAATATGAAGGGCTTCAGATGCTGTATGATACATATAAAGACCATGGCTTCACCGTCCTTGGTTTCCCAAGTAACCAATTTATGAATCAAGAACCTGGTAGCGGTGCAGACATCGAACAGTTTTGTAAAACAAATTATGGCGTATCATTCCCGATATTTAGAAAAATTGATGTCAAGGGCAAAAATATTCATCCGCTTTTTCAATATTTAATTAACCAAGCTCCAGGCTTTCTCTTTAACCAGGTAAAATGGAATTTCACAAAGTTTTTAATCGATCGCAACGGACAAGTTGTGAAAAGATACGCACCAAACATAGAACCCCTAGCAATCGAAACAGCTATACAAGAACTGTTAGACTAAGAACAGGAGCAATTAAAGCATTGATGGGAGTAAACAGCTCTGATTATAATAGCTATCCGGGTGTGATTCGGACTCAGATTGATGGATATTCCCCTGCTCTGTCCGAATTGGGGCTTCATTCGGACTCGGATTGATGGATATCCGACTTACCTGTCTGAATTGGGGCTTCATTCGGACTCAGATTGATGGATGTTCGCCTGCTCTGTCCGAATTGGGGCTTCATTCGGACTCAGATTGATGGATGTTCGCCTGCTCTGTCCGAATTGGGGCTTCATTCGGACTCAGTTTGACTGATATTCGTCTTACCTGTCTGAATTGAACCCCAATTCGGACTCAGTTTGACTGATATTCGCCTGCTCTGTCCGAATTGGGGCTTCATTCGGACTCAGATTGACTGATGTTCGCCTTCTTTGTCTGAATTGGGGCTTCATTCGGACTCAGATTGACTGATGTTCGCCTGCTCTGTCCGAATTGGGGTTCGATTCGGACTCGGATTGATGGATGTTCGTCTTACCTGTCTGAATTGGGGCTTCATTCGGACTCGGATTGACTGATATCCGCCTTACCTGTCTGAATTGGGGTTCAATTCGGACTCAGATTGACGGTAATCCCAAGTAGGGCAATCGCTCGGACATCTAAAAAGGAGCACCTGATAGGTACTCCTTCTATTATTAATATGCTTTTGCCCAATAGACTAACTTATCTGCTTCTTCGCCACAGTAGACACATTTATCATGAACAGTCTCTTGGTCAAATGGAATACATCTAGAAGTAGCTGACGTTTCTTCTTTTATTTTTTCCTCACAACCAACGTCACCACACCACATCGCTTTGATGAATCCAGGCTTTTCTTCAAGAAGCTGCTTAAATTCGTCAAACGTCTTAGCAACACTCGTTTTTTCCTCGCGAAGCTCTTTCGCCTTATTAAATAAATTGGTTTGGATTTCTTCCAATAGAGCAGGAATCTTCATGCTTAGCTCATCCATCGATACAAATTCTTTATCCCCTGTATCGCGACGCACTAGCACAACCTGGTTCTTTTCAATATCTTTAGGTCCCACTTCTAAGCGCAGTGGTACACCTTTCATTTCATATTCATTAAACTTCCAACCCGGCATTTTATCACTTGCGTCAATATCGACACGAGCGAATGTAGCGATTTGTTCTTTTAATTGATATCCTTTGTCCAAAACACCTTCTTTGTGCTGGGCAATTGGAACGATCATTACTTGTGTTGGTGCAATCCTTGGTGGTACAACTAATCCCCTGTTATCCCCGTGGACCATGATTAATGCCCCAATAAGTCTTGTTGTAATTCCCCAAGACGTCTGATGAACTGGTTTAAGCTCACCTTGTTCGTCCGTAAATCGGATACCAAATCCTTCAGCAAAGCCTGTTCCTAAATGGTGAGACGTACCCGATTGGAGCGCTTTTCCATCATGCATTAAGCTTTCAATAGTTAGCGTATATTTTGCTCCGGCAAACTTTTCCTTTTCCGTTTTTTGTCCACGAACAACAGGAATTGCAAGGTAATCCTCACACACTTGTGCATAGACATCTAACATTTTATTTGTTTCTTCAGCAGCATCTTCGTCAGTCGCATGACATGTATGTCCTTCTTGCCATAAAAATTCTAGCGAACGAAGGAATGGCCGGGTTGTCTTTTCCCATCTGACAACGTTGCTCCACTGATTATAAAGCTTTGGTAGGTCACGATACGAGTGAATGATTTTAGAATAATGTTCAGCAAATAGTACTTCTGATGTCGGTCTAACAACAAGACGTTCTTGAAGCTCCTCATCCCCTCCATGAGTCACCCATGCTACCTCAGGTGCAAACCCTTCAATATGGTCTTTTTCCTTTTGCAAAAGGCTCTCTGGAATAAATAACGGAAAATACATGTTTTGGTGACCGGTTTCTTTAATTTTCCCATCGAGTATGTCACGGATATTTTCCCAAATTGCGTAGCCATACGGACGAATAATCATTGTTCCTCGAACAGAACCATAATCAACCAAGTCTGCTTGCTTTACTACGTCCGTGTACCACTGGGCAAAATCTTCTTCCATTGCTGTTACTTTTTCAACAAATTGCTTATTTTTCTTTCCCATTAACCTCAACTCCATACACATTAAATTTTTTATACGTATCTGACATTAACAATTATAATAATCGGCCTCTAAAAAACAAAAAAATCCCCATCCCCAAAAAAGGGACCGAGATACGGTGGTACCACCCTTGTTTACAGTAATCCTACTGAACACTTTGTCATCGATAACGGGACCTAAACCGTATGTATCTATTCGATACGCTGCTCCAAGGTAGGTTCAGACAGTACCTAATGGGATTTCTCAGCAAACCTCCCTCTCTTTAAAATAGACAACTATCCTACTAATCCTTATCCACGCAATATTATATTAATTTTAAAATCACTATATGTAATTAAGAAGATATTGTCAAGTTTATTAGGAAATCCTGAATTTGGACTGTAACGCTTACTCGATTATCCAAGAACATTTAAGACCACACGGATTAATCAGTATGGTCTTAGTTCTTTTCCATTTTTTATTAATCAAGTGCCTTCATCAAATTTGCCATTTCAACAGCTGAAATAGCTGCTTCTGCACCTTTGTTTCCTGCTTTTGTTCCTGCACGCTCGATTGCCTGCTCAATCGTATCTGTGGTTAACACGCCAAAAATAACAGGAAGATTTTCTTGTAAGGAAATGCTTGCTACACCTTTTGAAACTTCATTACACACATAATCAAAGTGTGGCGTAGACCCGCGAATAACCGTCCCTAAAGCAATGACCGCGTCATATTTTTTAGACGTTGCCATTTTCTTTGCAACTAACGGAATTTCAAATGCACCCGGAACCCATGCAACGGATACATCCTCTTCCTTTACACCATGTCTACGCAGGGCATCCTCGGCACCTGTAAGTAACTTCCCAGTGATAAACTCATTGAATCTTCCTACGACAATCCCGACTTTTAATCCTGTGCCTACTAAGTTACCTTCAAAAATGTTACTCATCTTCTTTTCCCCCTATAATTTTAAAATATGGTCTAATTTTTTTACTTTTGTTTTAAGATAATTTTCATTGTCCTTGTTTGCAGGTATTTCGATTGCTTCGCGTTCGACAACCTCTAATCCATAATCACTTATCCCAGTTATTTTGCGCGGGTTGTTTGTTAATAACTTTATTTTTTTCACACCTAAGTCCTTAAGAATCTGAGCACTAATCGCATAGTCGCGCATATCATCGGGAAAGCCTAGCTGATGATTTGCTTCCACCGTATCAAACCCTTGCTCTTGCAGTTTATAGGCACGAAGTTTATTTAATAGACCAATCCCTCGTCCTTCTTGCCTCATATAAACAAGAACACCTTTACCTTCTTGCTCAATTTGATGTAATGCTTTTTCTAATTGCGGACCACAATCACAACGATGTGACCCTAACACATCACCAGTTAAACATTCAGAATGGATGCGAACGAGAACGGGGTCATCTTGATTAAATTCACCCTTATACAAAGCAAGATGCTCTTTGCCAGAGATTTTTTCAGTATAGGCAACTAGGTTAAAGTCACCATACTCCGTTGGTAGCTTTATTTCGACTTCTTTTTCAATCAATTGATCGTGTTTTTTTCGATAAGCAATTAAATCCTTAATTGAAATTAATGATAATCCTTCTTGTTCTGCCATTTTGATTAACTCAGGAACTCGCGCCATTGTTCCATCATCATTCATAATTTCACAGATTACCCCAACCGGCTCTGCACCCGCTAACCGTGCAAGATCGACGGCAGCCTCTGTATGCCCTGGCCGTTCGATTACTCCACCATTTTTTGCAACTAATGGAAAAACATGACCAGGCCGTTTGAAATCAAGTGCAGTTGTTTCAGGGTCTAAAAACTTTTGAATCGTCAAGGCTCGCTCATATGCACTTATCCCTGTAGTTGTTAACTTATGGTCTACACTTACTGTAAATGCCGTGCCGTGTGAATCTGTATTTGTTTGGACCATATCGTTTAGTTGGAATTTCTTTGCAACCTGAGCGGACATAGGTGTGCAAATTAATCCCTTACCTTTAGAAGCCAAATAATTAATCGATTCCGGTGTGGCATGTTCGGCAAGTAAAATAAAGTCACCTTCATTTTCCCTACCTTCATCATCAACAGCAATGATAATTCTACCTGCTTTAAGATCTTCTAATGCTTGCTCGATTGTCTGAAACATGACCCTAACCCTCCTAATCTAAGAAGCCATAGCTCTCTAATTTCTCTGTCGTGATACTACTTTGCTTGTTTTTACTATCTTCTTTTGTAGCTAATAAGCGATCCATATATTTAGCCAACATGTCATATTCGACATTTACCATGTCACCCACTTCTTTTTCACCAAGGATGGTAGCACGCTGTGTTTCAGGGATAAGTGATATAACAAAGCTTTTCTCTTTAACCCCAAATACAGTCAAGGAAGTTCCATCAACTGAAATAGAGCCTTTTAAAGCGATATACTTTAAACCATCCTCAGGTATTTCAATATCAATGTATAATGCATTATTTTCTGTTGCCATCGACTTAATCATACCAACTGCATCAACATGTCCTGAGACAAAATGGCCACCGAACCTGCTTTGAGCTTGCATTGCTCTTTCTAAATTAACGGAAGAACCAATTTGTAATGTCTTTAAAGACGAACCACGATATGTTTCTGGAATAACGTCTACGGAAAATTGATTGGCTTCAAAGGTAGTAACTGTTAAACAAACACCATTTACAGAAATACTATCTCCAATATGGACATCTTCAGTTATCTTATTTGTTTGAATGGTAAGTCGTAGCGAACTTTGATTTCGAATAATACTCTTAACTTTCCCTTTTTCTTCAACAATACCTGTAAACATCTACTCTTCCACCTTTCTAGGACGAGCTATAATCTTAATATCTGGACCAAGCATCTCGGTTGATACAATATCTAACGAGGTAGCATCTTTCATCAGTAGCGGTGAACTACCTCCAACAACCGAAATGGCATCCGTTCCACCAAGAATCTTTGGTGCGATGTACCAGTGACATTCATTAACTAGTTGTTGCTGGATAAAAGATTGATGGACTTTACTACCGCCTTCTACATAGAGTGACTGAATACTCTTTTCACCCAATATGTCTAATACATCATTAATATTTAAGTAATTGCCAGGCAGTTGAAAGATGGTCAGGTTGGGATATTTCTCTTTTATCTGTGTTCCATCCGCATTTTCACTACAGAATATCCAGGTAGGGTGGCCATCTTTTAAGACATTTGCCTCTTTTTGAATCCTTAACTGTGTGTCTAAAATAACTCGAATGGGATTTTTTCCACCTTGGGGCAGCCTGGTGGTTAAATGTGGGTTATCCTTTATGACCGTTTCAACACCAACTAATATTGCGTCATGAATCGCCCGCTGTTGGTGCACATCTACCCTTGCTTGGTCAGATGTAATCCATTTACTATCACCAGTAGATGTTGCCGTCTTTCCGTCCAAGGTGACAGCTGCTTTAAGCGTGACATACGGCCGCTTTGAGTGAATATAGTGGAAGAATTTTCGGTTTAATTCTAATGCTCTCGCTTCCCTAACTCCTATCTCAACATCAATACCAGCTTGCCTTAACTTCTCTACCCCGTTTCCAGCCACAACCGGATTGGGATCTAAGCATGCTATAATGACTTTTTTTAATTTGTGCTTAATGATTAAATCGGCACAGGGAGGTGTTTTTCCATGGTGTGAACAAGGTTCTAGTGTTACATAAATGTCAGCACCTTCAGCTTCTTCCCCTGCTTGAGCGAGTGCATGAACTTCTGCATGTGCTTCCCCTGCTTTAAGATGGCTTCCAATCCCTAAAATACGGCCATCCTTGACAACAACAGCTCCAACAGATGGGTTCGGACTAGTCTGACCTATCGTTTTTTCAGCAAGAGACAATGCAAAGTCCATATATTCTTTATCTGTCATCACTACCATATCCTTTCCTACTTGATTAGGTAAGGAGTTTTTAAAAGCGAAAGAAAACCCCGGAAATGAAACCGGGGCTGTTTTTTTCATATAGAAATAAACACAAAAAATTACGTTTATGTAGTCCACTTCTATTCCCTTTCCCATCCAGACTTTAACTGTCGGCTTTGGAATTTCACCAAATCCACCTTCACACATACGTGTTCCGGGTCACGGACTAAGAGTAATCATACTCATCACCGCCGGTCGGGATTCTCACCCTGCCCCAAAGGAATACCTATTCGATTGTAACTAGTCTAACATATTAATTATATCTATGCAGATAATTTGCTTTTATTTTTTCCCTATTTCGCCAAAAGCATGCAAGACGAGGTGGACCGATATAACCGAGAGCAAGTAAGCAAGTACCGGTTCATTCGTGCCCCATATCGAGACAAGGGTGTAAAACAAAACACTTGCTAATCCAAATAAAACAAATAAATACAGAATTCCGCTTATTAAACCACTCATCCTTCACTACTCCCTGGGACTTATTGGCAAAAGACAAGTATAAACCATGTTAGTTTCACACTTGCCTTTGTCTTCTGTGTGGCTAGTTATCTTCGCCTAGAATTTTTACTTCTCGCTCTAGTTCAACACCAAATTTTTCTTTTACTGTTTCTTGGACCATCTCGATTACTTTTATATAATCAGTCGATGTAGCATTGTCTTTATTAACGATAAATCCTGCATGCTTCGTTGATACTTCAGCTCCACCTACCCCTTTTCCTTGCAGTTGGCTATCTTGGATTAATTTACCAGCAAAGTAACCTGGCGGGCGTTTGAATACACTCCCACACGACGGGTATTCAAGGGGCTGCTTGGATTCTCTTTTATAGGTCAAGTCATCCATCATTGCTTTGATTTCATCGTAATTACCCGGCTTTAAATCAAAGGTTGCTTGTAGCACAATATAGCCCTTTTCAGGTATATTACTAGAGCGATAGGATAAATCCAATTGGTCTGCAGTTACTTTTAAAACATCCCCATCTCGGTTAACAACCACCGCATCTCTTAAGACATCTTTGACTTCGCCTCCATAAGCACCTGCATTCATGTACAGTGCTCCTCCAACGGTACCAGGGATACCACAGGCAAATTCAAGACCTGAAAGCTCCTCATCGAGTGCTTTTCTAGACGCGTCAATAATTCTTGCTCCAGCTTCCGCAACAATACTGTTACCTTCTCGGTTAATTGCTGTAAAGCGTTTTGGACTAAGAACAATTCCGCGAATACCACCATCGCGTATAATTAAATTAGAACCATTTCCTAGTAGTGTAAATGGGATATCCTCTTGTTTTGCAAGTTTAACAATCTGTTGTACCTCATCTAGTGAAGAAGGTGTTACAAAAAAGTCGGCCTTTCCGCCAAGACGGGTGTACATATGTTTCTTTAAATGTTCATCTACCATCACATTTTGCTCGGATGTAATGGAAAGCAGTTTTTCGTATACATGATGGTATTTACCCATTTAAATCATTCCTTTATCTCTAGCCCAAGAACGGACATTGATTATAAAATATTAAGTAAAAGAAACCAAATTAAATTATAGCAGTTGGACGAGCATCACAGCAACTGCTCTTACTTATAATTTATGAATCAGATCTATCACACGTGCCTATTAAGAAAAGCGCAGGGCGCCTTGGGAGACTATGGCAGGCCACTAAGTGGAGCATAATTGACTACCGTTTGACCGATAACAGGGCTCGTTCGGGCGTTATTAGCGGGCTTTGACTACAGTTTGGACGCTAGCAGGGGTAGGTCGGGCGTCATTTGCGCGCTTTGACTACCGTTTGGACGCTAACAGGGCTCGATCGGGCGTCATTTGCGCGCTTTGACTACCGTTTGGACGCTAACAGGGCTCGACCGGGCGTTAATATCGTTCTTTGACTACCGTTTGACCGATAACAGGGGTAGGTCGGGCGTTAATATCGTCCTTTGACTACCGTTTGACCGCTGGAAGGGCTCGACCGGGCGTTAATATCGTTCTTTGACTACCGTTTGACCGCTGGAAGGGCTCGACCGGGCGTTATTATCGTCCTTTGACTACCGTTTGACCGCTAACAGGGCTCGACCGGGCGTTAATATCGTTCTTTGACTACCGTTTGATCGCTGTAAGGACTCGACCGGGCGTTAATATCGTTCTTTGACTACCGTTTGATTGCTAGCAGGGGTAGGTCGGTAGTCAAAAAGGGACAAAAAGGTATCCTGAATCTAAGATCCCTACAAAACCCAGGAATGCACTTACCCACCCATAGAAATCGTAAGACAAGCCGCGGAATGGCGGTATTTCCCATGTAAAGTATTGATCTAGACTCGGGAGGGCTAAGTGTGCCCTGCACTGATAGCTCTTGGATCTTTTTATGCTTTCTTATCTTTTTAAGAAAAGTGCGGAGGCGCGCCCGAAGCTAGACAGCTCTATAATCTATTAAAAAAAAGCTTGTAGAAAAACTAGCGTTTCTCTACAAGCTTTGAGGACAAACCCACACTCGGGTTTGCCCCTCTAATTTATTGTTAACCCATTAATGCAGTCATTAATGCCTTTTGTGCGTGGAGTCGATTTTCTGCCTGACTGAAGACAACAGATTGATTTCCATCAATGACTTCAGCTGTAACCTCTTCCCCGCGGTGTGCTGGTAAACAATGCATGAATAGCGCTTCAGGATTAGCCTTGTCTAACAATGCTCGGTTTACTTGATAGCCTTTAAACGCAACTTCACGTTTTGCTTGCTCACTTTCTTGCCCCATACTAGCCCATACATCTGTATAAATGACATCTGCACCCTTTACCGCTTCGGCAGGGTCATCTGTTATCACAACCTTACTGTCCTGTGCAATAGCATTTGCCTTTTGTGTTACGTCAAGACTTGGTTGATAGCCTTCAGGAGCTGCAATACTTACATCCATGCCCATCTTTGCTGCACCAATCATTAACGAATTCGCCATGTTGTTTCCATCGCCAATATAAGCAATTTTTAATCCAGCGAGCTTCCCCTTTGACTCAAGAACAGTTTGTAGGTCTGCAAGTACTTGGCAAGGATGATATACATCTGTTAAGCCATTAATTACCGGAATACTAGCATTTTCAGCCAGTTCTTCTACAATCTGTTGTGAAAAGGTTCGAATCATAATACCGTCAAGATAACCTGACAATACTTTAGCAGTATCAGAAATAGGTTCTCCGCGACCAAGCTGGATATCCTTCGAACTTAAAAACAACCCTGTTCCACCGAGTTGGTAAATACCTGCTTCAAACGAAACGCGTGTACGAGTCGACGATTTTTCAAAAATCATCCCTAATGTCTTACCCTTTAATGGCTGGTCGATAATGCCATTACTACGATCATTCTTTTGGTTGATGGCTAAATCTAAGATAAATTGAATTTCTTCACTTGTATAATCTGCAAGTGTTAATAAGTCTCGACCCTTTAGTTGCTTTTCGATTGTAACAGGTTCGGTACTTATGCTCATCGTAATACACGCTCCTTCTTATTGATGGCATTTTCACCTTCTCGGTATTGGTGAATTGGAAGCATTTCTCCTTGCTTTTCCTTTGCAGCGATTAAGAAATAATGTAACGTTTCAATTGATGATAAACAATTGGTATCCGATTTAAGCGCACTTTCACGTAACTCTACATGCTCATCATGGTCGCCACTTTGCTTTGTACTACAGATAAGCTCAAAGCCATCGTTTAAACAAACGTCTTTAGCTTCTGTTTCGGTCATCACGTCGTCGACATTTACCCCATTTGCTTCTAATAATTTCGCTGTTTCCTCATCCGCCGTAACAGTTGCTTGAAGATTAATGAGATTTTTTATAAGTTCCTCTTTTTTCTCTAAGTCTGCGTTTGCTAGTGATAAATAAATGGTATCTTCATTGGTGAATGGCTTCAGGGCGTTTTCCTTCCAATTAAATGCTTTAGCCATTGCAGCCTCAACCGTTTTACCAAGTCCAATAGCTTCTCCTGTCGACTTCATTTCTGGTCCAAGTAACGGATCGACACCTGGTAGTTTAATCGTTGAGAATACTGGAAGTTTAACAGCAAAATATGGCACTTCTTTATGCAGACCTAAGTTCCATTCTTGGTCCTTAAGTGCTTCACCCATTTGAATACGTGTTGCCAAATCAACCATCGGTACACCAGTCACTTTACTAGCGATTGGAACCGTTCTTGATGCCCTTGGATTTACTTCTAGTACGTAAACCGTCTGCTTATCTTCACTAATAACAAACTGAATGTTCATGATTCCTTTCACATTTAGTTTGTTTGAAATTTGCTGTGCATAGGCTTCAATCACCTGTTTGTGTTCCTCTGTCAAATCTGGTGCAGGAAAGATAGCCGTACTATCTCCGGAGTGAACCCCCGCACGCTCCACGTGTTGGAAAATTCCTGGAATTAATATATCTGCCCCATCACAAACTACGTCAACTTCGACTTCATAGCCTGCTACGTATCGATCAACTAATAATGGGAAAATTCTTGATTCCGTCGAAGTCTTTTCTAAATTATCAAGGTAGGTTGTTAACTGATTTTCATTTCGAACAATAACCATTCCTCTACCACCGATAACAAACGAAGGACGAATCAAAACTGGGTAGCCGATCGTCGATGCAGCTGCTTTTGCATCTTTCGTGTCCATCACTGTCTCACCAGGAATATGAGGAATCGAAAGTGATTGTAATAATTGATAAAATTGCTCACGGTCCTCCACCGCATCAATTGCAGCAAGTTCTGTACCGGTTATTGTAACACCAGCTTTTTCAAGACCTTCAGCTAGATTAATAGCCGTTTGGCCACCAAATTGAACAAGAACACCATCAGCCTTTTCCTTTTCAACGACATGAAGTACGTCTTCTTCTGTTAATGGTTCAAAATAAAGGTGGTCAGCTGTATTGAAATCAGTACTAACTGTTTCCGGGTTGTTGTTTACGACAATGGCATCAATCCCTTGTTCTCTCAGTGACATCGCAGCATGAACAGAACAATAATCAAATTCAACCCCTTGACCGATTCGAATCGGACCAGAACCAAGGACAACCATCCGTCTATTCGGTGGCAATGCTTCTACCTCGTCTCGTTCATTCCAGGTTCCGTAAAAGTATGGTGTGTCGGCAGAGAATTCAGCAGCACACGTATCTACCATTTTATAAGAAGGATGAATGCCTTCCTCTTTCACTTTTGCTCTAACAGCTTCAACAGTAACACCAAAAAACTTGGCCAATGTTTTGTCGGTAAAACCATACGTCTTCGCTTGTTTTAAATCAGCCTTCTCAAGTGCGTTCCAGCCTTTTTGTTTCAATGCTTTTTCCATCTCAATGATGAATGCTACTTCATTTAAAAAGTACTTGTTAATTTCAGTGATTTCGTGAATATCGTCAATTGTATATCCTCTGCGGAATGCCTCCCCAACCACAAATAGTCTTTCATCGGTTGGTTTATCTAGTCCAGTATTTATTTGATCATTGCTCCACTCCTGTAAAATAGGCAAGTCCAAATAGTCTAGTCCGATTTCAAGCGAGCGAATTGCTTTATTTAATGCTGCTGGGAAATTACGTGCAAGCGCCATTACTTCTCCGGTTGCCTTCATTTGTGTTCCAAGTGAACGGTCTGCTTGGGCAAACTTATCAAAAGGCCAACGCGGAATTTTGACTGCAATATAATCAATTGCTGGCTCAAAGCTTGCATACGTATCCCCAGTAATCGGGTTAAGAACCTCATCCAATTGGTAGCCAAGCGCAAGTTTTGCGGCAATTCTTGCAATAGGATAACCTGTTGCTTTAGAAGCTAGGGCACTTGAGCGACTAACACGTGGATTTACTTCAATGATAATATAGTCGTCATTTTCCGGATTCAACGCAAACTGGATATTACATCCACCAATAACGCCTAACTCACGAATAACCTTACAAGAAGACGTCCTGAGCATTTGATACTGGCGGTCTGTTAGCGTTTGGGACGGTGCAACAACAATACTGTCTCCGGTATGGACACCAACCGGATCAAAATTTTCCATGTTACAAACGATAATACATGTGTCGTTAGCATCACGCATTACTTCATATTCAATTTCCTTCCAGCCTTTTACACTTTGTTCAATTAACACTTGATTAATTGGACTGTGATAGATTCCATTTTTAACAGTGGCACGAAGCTCTTGCTCATTGTTAGCAATACCTCCACCAGCTCCACCGAGTGTGTATGCTGGTCGGATAATGATAGGGTAGCCAACTGATGAGGCAAATTTAATCGCTTCATCAACAGAACTTGTGGAAATACTTTCTGCGACCGGTTCATCAATTGTCTTCATCAACGACTTGAATATTTCACGGTCTTCTCCCTTTTGAATCGTATCTAGCTGCGTTCCTAGAAGTTCTACATCAAATTTATCTAATACCCCTTGTTTAGATAAAAGCATGGCTAAATTTAAACCGGTTTGACCACCTAACGTCGGAAGTAAGCCATCTGGTCGTTCCTGTTCAATAATTTTTGTAATGGATTCACTTGTTAGTGGCTCTAAATAAACTTTATCTGCAATATTTTCATCCGTCATAATCGTTGCAGGATTATTGTTTACTAATATTACTTCAATTCCTTCTTCCTTTAAGGCTAAACAAGCTTGTGTTCCTGCATAATCAAATTCTGCTGCCTGCCCAATTACAATTGGACCGGACCCGATAACTAGTACTTTATGGATGTGATCTAATTTAGGCATGTTGTTTCACTCCCTTGGCTTTTACCTGGCTGATGAAGTTCACAAAAATATTGTGTGTATCAATCGGTCCTGGATGTGCTTCTGGATGGAATTGTACAGTCATAACATTCTTATTACGGTGAATTAATCCTTCCACCGATTTATCGTTAACATTAACATGAGATACTTGCCAATCGTCTTTATTTACCGAGTCGATATCTACCACATAGCCATGGTTCTGTGAGGTAATTAACACTTTTCCAGTTAATAAATCCTTAACCGGGTGATTACTACCGCGATGTCCATACGGCAGACGCTTTGTCGTTGCTCCAAATGCGAGGGCAACAACCTGGTGGCCTAAGCAAATACCAAGTGTTGGAATCGATTCAGCAATTTCCTTGATATTTGCGGCTAAATAGCTTAAGTCTTTCGGATTTCCTGGTCCATTAGTCAACAGAATTCCGTCCGGGTCAAGCTCATGAATCTTGGCAAACGTTGTATCAAACGGCACAACCGTTACATTACAACCCAAATCCAATAAGGAGTGAACAATCGAATGCTTATAGCCAAAATCCATCACCACAATATGTGGAATCTCGTCACCCGTTGTTTTTGTTGTATGAAATTGTTTTATCTCCGTAACAGATACTTGTTTAACTATATCTGAATCAACCGCACAATTTTTGGGAAGATCACTTTCATTTGTTGTCATTTTTCCATACACTTCCCCATGATCACGAATGATTCGGGTAAGTGCTCTTGTGTCGATCCCATATAATGTTGGAATCTCGTATTTTTCAACCATTTCTAGTAAGGTACTAGAGGATTGGTAATGTTCAGGAGTGTGACATGGATTCGCGATAACAAAACCCTTTAAAAATGGTTTGATGCTTTCATTATCTATATCATTAATTCCGTAATTTCCGATTAAAGGATAGGTCATCGTAACGATTTGCCCTGCATAAGAGGGGTCAGTCATTACCTCTTGGTAGCCTGTCATTGCAGTATTAAAAACCATTTCTCCTTCTACCTGTCTAGCTGCACCTAACCATTTCCCTTCTAAAACATCCCCAGTACTTAATACGAGATAACCTATTTGTTCCGTCATACTATGCCCTCCCAAAACGACGTTATATTTATACTGATAAACTTATAATTATACATCGGATTCCATCATAACTTTAAGGACCCCTACCAATTGTCCTTAAAGTTTTTTAAATTTTTAGATATATTTTTACAAAGAAAGAACTATGCCCCCCGGTAGAGGCAGAGACCTAGTTCCTACATTGGTTGTATCTTTCTTAATCTTCAAATGAAAATGCTTCAATTTTATTCGCATGCACTTCTATCCATGCACTGTTATTTTCAAAAAGCTTTTCTGCTTTAGTCATTTGCTCTTCTACACGATTTTTGGCTGTTCCCCCAGCGACATTTCGTGCATTTACTACAGCTTTAGGTGACAAGACATCATAAATGTCCTTATCGATTAAAGTCGAGAACGTTTGAAATTGTTCCAAAGATAAATCCAATAAAAACTTTCCTTCATTAATACAATGCAACACAACCTGACCTACAACTGCATGAGCATCACGGAATGGAAGGTCTTTGCCGACTAAGTAATCAGCTAAGTCTGTTGCATTAGAGTAATCTTTGGCTACTGCTTGATACATATTTTCTTTTTTTACATCCATCGTTTCAATCATTGGCGCAAACAAGGCTAATGCACCCTTTAACGTTTCAACCGTATCGAACATACCTTCTTTATCCTCTTGCATATCTTTGTTATATGCTAGTGGTAGACCTTTTAACGTAGTTAGCATGCCGATCAAATGACCATATACCCGGCCTGTCTTACCACGAACAAGCTCAGCCACATCTGGATTCTTCTTTTGCGGCATCATGCTGCTTCCAGTACAGAACGCATCATCTAGCTCAACAAAATTAAATTCGGCACTAGACCATTGGACGAGCTCCTCACACAATCGAGATAAGTGTGCTGAAACTAAAGATGCATTGGATAGAAATTCAATGACAAAGTCGCGGTCACTAACTGCATCCAAACTATTATCACAAATCCCGTCAAAATTTAGCTTTTCTGCAACAAAGTGGCGATCAATCGGGAAAGACGTACCTGCTAATGCACCTGCACCTAATGGTGATTGATTTACCCGTTTAAAGCTGTCAGCTAGTCTTTCCACATCACGCTGAAACATGAATACATATGCCATCATATGGTGTGCAAACAAGACTGGCTGTGCCCGCTGCAGGTGCGTGTAACCTGGTAAAACAGTATCTAGATTATCCTTTGCTTGTGTAAATAGTGCTTGTTGAACCTCAACTAGCTGTTGACTTAACGTTACTAATGCTTCACGTAAATATAAACGCATATCAAGCGCAACCTGGTCATTTCGGCTTCTGCCGGTGTGTAATTTACCACCGACAGGGCCTATTTCATCAATCAATAATTTTTCTACGTTCATATGAATGTCTTCATTTGCCTCAGTCAGTTCCGCTTCACCAGCAAGAATTTTTTGACCGACAACCTTTAATCCTTTGGCAATTGTCTTTGCGTCACTTTCAGGAATAATTCCACACTTTGCTAGCATCTCAACATGGGCCAGACTTCCCTGAATATCATACTTTGCTAGTTTTTGATCAAAACGGATCGAAGCCGTATATTCATCAACTAATTCATTGGTAGGTTTAGTGAACCGTCCGCCCCATAATTTCATTGTTTTACAGCTTCCTTTACACTAACAACTGCCTTTTCAATCGAAGCAGCTTCTTTATTTTCATGAACTTTATTTACCGATGAATGCACTTGTGTTGGTAATCCCCAAAGCTTGATAAAACCAAGCGCGGCATCGTGATCAAATGCATCTCCTTTGTTATACGTTGCAAGATCTAAATCATAAAGAGAATGCTTAGACTCACGACCAAGGACATGGGCATGACCTTTATAAAGCTTAACCTTTACTGTTCCAGTTACATACGTTTGCGTCGTTTCGATGAACGCCTTTAAACCATCTGTTAACTGCGTAAACCAAAGGCCGTTATAAACTGTTTCAGCTAATTTATGCTCAATCATCGGTTTGAATGACGCTACTTCACGAGGTAACGTAAGTGCCTCAAGTTCCTTATGTGCGGCAATTAATGTAGTCGCAGCTGGACACTCGTAAACTTCACGAGACTTAATACCTACTAAACGGTTTTCCACATGGTCAATACGTCCAACACCGTGTTTACCTGCGATACTATTTAATTCAAGAATAAGCTCAGCTAATGGCATCTTCTTTCCATTAAGCGCAACAGGCTTCCCTTGTTCGAATTCAACGTGAACAACTTCTGGCTCATTAGGAGCATCTACCGGATTCGTTGTTAACTCAAATGCACCCTCTGGAGCTTCTGCCCATGGATCTTCTAAAATTCCACATTCGTTACTACGTCCCCACAGGTTTTGGTCAACACTATATGGATTATCTAAATCAACTGGCACTGGAATACCATTTTGTTTTGCATATTCAATCTCTTCATCTCTTGTCATTTTCCATTCACGGACTGGAGCAACGATTTTCAAGTTAGGATTTAAAGCTGTAAATGCGACATCAAATCTCACTTGGTCATTCCCTTTACCAGTACATCCGTGCGCTACAGCAACAGCACCTTCTTTTTCTGCAATATCCACTAATACTTTCGCAATTAATGGACGTGACAATGCAGAAATTAATGGGTACGTACCTTCATATAGAAGATTTGCTTTTAATGCAGGTAATACGTACTCTTCAGCATATAATGCTTTTGCATCTACTGAATAAGATTTAATCGCACCTACGTCTAGTGCTTTATTTTTTACGAATTCTAAATCTTTACCTTCACCTACATCAAGACCAACTGCAATAACATCATAATTGTACTTATCTTGTAACCATTTAATTGCAACGGACGTATCAAGGCCTCCAGAGTATGCTAAAACGATTTTTTCTTTATTCATGGTATGTTCTCCCCTTAAGCAATTTATATTTAAACATTCGATTGTTTATTGTTTGTGTATGAATTATTATGCACTATTTAGTATATTAATTCAACCATTTATTCAAAAATTTCTTAAGTTTTTTTCTACCCTTCTAATTTGTTCCAGTTTTCATAAACAATGGGTCCAAAGAAACAGGCTCTCCTCCGCAAGAACCATATCATTCCTAGTATGAAAAGCAATCTCTAATTTGTTATTCAATTGATTAAAAAACCGTTCCTCCCAAACAGGAATTATTAATCGTTTTCACTAAATTAGGCTACCATCTATAATTCACAAAAGTGATTATTTATACATAGTTAACTATCTTTTATACAAAAACTCCTTTTTTCTTTTGTAACAAAAGGAAGGTGATAGTCGTCTAAGTTAAAAAGATATAAAAAGGATGTGTGACATGCGAGGAAAAATACGTTTACTATTAATCATCTGTTTCTTTTTGCTAAGCGCTTGCAGTAGCAATGAACAAAGCCAGAAAGCAATGGACACCGCTTCGAATGAGGGTGAATTGGCAAAGGAAGAAGCGGAATTATCGAATCAGGATGCTAGTCAGGAGCAAGCGAATACTAATGAAGAACAAGGCGAAACAACAGGCGAAGTTAGCAACGCAAATGTAAAAACAGATAGAAAAATTATTTACGATGCGTCTTTACGAGTAGAAGTAAAAAACTATGAGGAAGCAGTGAACACAATTCAAAGCAGGATTGAAAATGCTGGTGGGTATATTGTTGAATCACAAACATATGGCGGTGAAACCGAGGATTCAAAGGAAGGAATGGTAAAAGCTCGAATTCCACAGGCACAATTCCGCGCCTTTCTTGAAACCGTAGAAAAAGGCAGTTCTAAAGTTATCGAAAACACAGTAACTGGTCAGGATGTAACAGAAGAATTTGTTGACCTAAAGGCACGATTGAAAGCAAAACAGGTTGTCGAAACACGTCTACTTTCTTTTATGGAAAAAGCAGAAAAAACAGAAGACCTACTCAACATTTCAGATGATCTAGCAACTGTACAACAGGAAATAGAACAAATTACAGGAAGAATGAATTATCTCCAAAATAGATCTGATTTAGCTACAGTGACCATTCGTTTATCCGAAAGAAGAGTCACCATTCCTAAAGTCAATGATCAGGATTTAAACACATGGGAAAGAACAAAACAGCAATTCATGGAGAGTATTAACTTTTTACTTATTGCAGCCTCAAGCTTAACTGTCTTTATCGTCGGCAATCTCCCGATCATCTTACTCTTACTACTAATCGGTTTATTCATTTATCGAGCGTTTAAGAAAGATACTAGTAAAAAAAAATGAGAGATTTTTAATTATCAACTCAACTTTCGCAGAGTAAAAAAGCCTTCTCATTGAGTCACAGTCCAACCAAATTATTTATGTTCCTTGACAAAGGTTCAGCATAAAAGAAAAACACCTCAACTTTTGGTATAGTTTATTATCCAGGAAAAAACTACCAAAACAGAAGTGTAATGTATCATCTCCCATCCACAAAATGTTTCACACGGAAAACCAATAGGTTCATAGGAGTCTGGAGTAATGATTAGTTCCTCTGATGTTGTAACTGCGTCCTGTTCTTCAGATGTCAGCTTAATTTTGTATGAGTATAGACATGCCAGAATGTGGATAAGGAGTTCGAAGAAGATTATAATTCCTCTTCAAAAAACGAGGCAATCTCTTCTGGCAATTCGATAACATTGCGAATTAAATATTTATCAGTATCAGTATCATGTTTCAATTGTAATAATAAAGTTTTATTGTTTTCATACTGAATTAAAGCTAATGTCGAAATTGTACTATCTTTACTATCGCTAATTTGTCTAACAAGTTCGTATTTTTTTTTAATAAATTCATCATCACTTGAATCCACAAATAGTTTTTTAAAATCGGCATAAAATAAGTCATCTGATAAAAAGTTCATCTTAGAAGCCGTTAATAATGGACTAGAAGTGTCAACTAAATCTTCATCGTCCTTACACCCAGATAAGAAAATAATAAAAAGTAATAAAGTTAAAGATAATATATTTTTCATTATTCCATTTCCTTTCAAGTAATTGTATTAATGATAAGCATTATATTTACAATAGATTCTGCAGCAACAGTAACGGGTCATATAAAAAGAAGGTATTCATAGTTTTGTAATAGAATACCTTCTCTCCTTAAGTTTGTTTATAGATAAAGGTTAATCTGTAAATTTAATTAATACACGTGAGCAGGGAAGCTAGGATCAACTAGATAAACATATGACACGTGACTACCCTCAATTCCAGCAATATCATAGCGTGTCACAGTTGCTCTTGATTTTGCATATGGAGAAAGGTATGCGTCAACCGCATTAAATCCGCTATCATATCCTGATGGTACTACAAATACATCTCTCTGACCTTGCTCACCACCAGCTTTAAAATCTCCATTTTCGTCTTCAAAAGTTAATAATGTATAGAAGTTCTTTCCATCTAGTCTTGTAGAAATATAGGATAAATCTTGGTAGTCATCTGATTGAGATGCCAATTTCACGTAACTAAATACAGCTGTGGTTGCTATATTCCAACTATAGTTTATGTTTGCATCCGTAATTGTCGTTTCTTTACTAATTCCCGTAATCATACCTTTAAATGCATCATAAACGCTTAAAGCAATTCCAGCACCTGGTATTTCACCAGCAGCAGTTTTAGCACCTGTTGATAAAACATTCATATAACCAGCTTTCCAATTATATGTTGAACGAATAGTTCTGAACCCATGTTCTGATAGTTCAGAATTAGAGCTATTTGGTTGTGCCACCAACCTCTGAACATCATAGGTTTCGCCATCCTGGTAAACTGTAGATCTATAAGTAGACCAGTCAACATCATTAGTATCTGATGGTTGGTCAATTAGCGGCGTAACTAATGAAGTTGCTTCCAAACCCAAATGTTCTTTTAAATACTTTTCATTTTTATATTTTGGGAATTTCTCTTTCACTTCTTTTTTGGAAAGAAATTCAACCCCTAGTTTTTCTAAATCTTTATTTACCTTTTTCAATGCTTTATAATCTATTTCCTCTTCAGCAACAATTAAAGCTCTTTTTTGATATAATTCCTAAATCGCTAATTCTCTTGCGTTTTCCTTTGAAGCATCAACAACAAGCGACCCGTCAAGCATAAAAAACATTCCTAAAAGTAGTAATAATGCAAAGGTACTCGCTAATAATTTTTTCATAATACATCTCCTTTTTATTATTAGTAAGCCATTCTAGTTGAAACACAACTATAATCTATCAATAGATTAAGAATTTGTAAATTTACTTTTTACCAAATGGGAGTTTTAAGGTTTTAAAAAAACTGTCGAATTACCTTGCATTTGCTAATTTTTATATAAATTACAACTAATAAAAGCAATTAATAAGCAGTAAAGAGGTGGATTATGAAAATATTTTTTTATTTTTGTGAATCAATTTCATAATTATTTTTAAAAAATCACATTTTATGTGATGTTTGGTTTCTACATGTACTTCAAACTCAAACATAAAGAGAAATAACTTCCCAAGGATGCATAAAATCTTTATGTATAGTACCAATATTATATTTATCATTTCAATCACACCCTAGTTAAGTTACAATTCAAAAATCATCTTGCAAGAATTTTCCCAAGAACTTTTTAATTAAGCTTCGGTATCATTAAAATAGCCTACCAATCACAATGCGATTGATAGGCTATTTTTTCGAGGATTCGAATGCCCTCTTTTAGTTATTGATTTTGGTTTTTCATATTTTGCTCAGCGAACTGGATCATTCGTTTCACCATTTCGCCACCCACGGATCCGTTTGCACGTGCAGTAGTATCTGCTCCAAGCTCGACACCAAATTCATTTGCGATTTCTTCCTTCATATTGTTCATCGCATTTTCCGCACCAGGCACTAACAATTTATTATTATTATTTGCCATAAACGAAATCACTCCTTGTGGGAATTTATGAACAGATAATTACTCCTGTTCACGACCTAGCATGTGTGGATTTTATTGCTTTATCCTTACCAAGTATTGTTAGGTAGACAGTCTTACGGCCTTATCAATCATCCCACACAGCACTTTTTAATGCTTGGTCCCGCTGGTGCCGCTCGATTGCTAAATCAATTAGCTTGTTTATAAGTTCTG
This sequence comes from Aquibacillus salsiterrae, assembly GCF_028416595.1. Taxonomy (GTDB): domain Bacteria; phylum Bacillota; class Bacilli; order Bacillales; family Amphibacillaceae; genus Aquibacillus_A; species Aquibacillus_A salsiterrae. Next base: position 60,044 of record NZ_JAMQKC010000006.1, read on the forward strand.
GATAAGAAATTCCACTAATTTCCCAAAGCTTTGGATACATACTAATTCGTGTAAAGCCAGGGAGTGTATTGACTTCATTTACAACAAGGTCACCATTATCATCTAGGAAAAAGTCAACACGAGCTAAGCCTTCACAATTTAGTGACTGAAACACTTCGACGGATGCTTGCTGGACCTTTTTCGTTAATTCTTCTGACAACTCAGCTGGAATCGCTAGGTCCGCACCCTTTTCATCTATATATTTAGATTCATAAGAATAAAAGTCCGTTTGTGGTAAAATTTCACCAGGAATTGAAGCAATTGGTTCCTCATTCCCAAGGACAGCACATTCTATTTCACGGCCGACAATGGTTTCTTCAATCAAAACTTTATTGTCGTACTGAAATGCTGCTTTTAGTCCTTGATAAAACTCTTGTTCTGTTCTTATTTTGCTCACTCCTACCGACGAACCCTGATTTGCAGGCTTAATAAACATCGGTAACCCTAGCCGTTCTTTTACTTCCGTAAAGTCAACACTGCTAAGCTTATGTCTTGTAACAGTAACAGATTTAGCAACCTTAATACCAGCTTCCTTTAACAGCCGTTTAGCTACATCCTTATCCATACTTACTGATGAGCCAAGTACACCTGTACCGACATACGGAAGATTAGCAATCCTTAGCATGCCTTGGAGACTTCCATCTTCCCCCAACGTTCCATGTACAATCGGGAAAACGACATCAAGTTGATCTAAACTAGCACCATCAGTCAAACTAATCCATTGCTTTGAGCTTTCCCCCGGAATGAATGCAACGCCATGGTTCGATTTATTTAATTGGATTAATTTCGGATTTTCTTCATTTAATAAGTAAGAGGATTGTTCATTTATATGCCATCTACCTTCTTTGTCAATCCCAAGCAACACAACGTCATATTTATTCTTATCAATTGCATCCACTATATTTTTTGCTGATTGTAGTGAAACTTCATGCTCAGCAGATTTCCCACCAAAAATAATACCAACCTTTGCTTTCGTCATGCTATCTCCCTTTCTCCGCTAGAAATAACCTTCTTTATGTGCTTTCTTATTTTAAGATAACAGATAAGTGCTTGTATATACTATGTTATTTTTATTTTCTAGATTAATGCTTGGTAGCAGGTGTAATTTCTTACTCCGAACAATCGTTTATCTAGAAATTCAAACAGCTTTCTAGCCTAGCTGGTTGTTGAGTCCTTAATCAAACCTAAATTCGTGCTTTTTTATGATGTGAAAAATGACCTGACAACTATCAGACCATTGTTAGAAAACGACCATAAAAAACCAAACAATCATGACGAGTTGGATTATTATCTTTGCAAAGGAACCTCCGAGGAATCCAAACAAAGAGCCAATTGCTGCCCTAACCGAATCACTCGTTGACCGCTTCTGCATGAGTTCAGTTACCAAAACCGCCAAAAACGGTACGACGATGATTCCAAATGGAGGGATTACAAATGAACCGACGATTACCCCAATTGCAGCCATTCGTTCTCCCCATTTACTACCACCGTATTTTTTCACAAAATAACTATTGGCAATTATGTCTGAGACAACGAGAATGATTGTTAAAACAACCATCGCAAGCCAAAATAAGAGTGTCAACTCTGCTTCGTTCAAGAAGAAAAAGTAAGCGAGAAATGCTAGCCACAACACTAACGGAGAAGGGATAATCGGAAAAATAATTCCAACGAAACTCAAGATGAAACAAGCTATAATAATTAGCCAAATGACAACAGCCATTCAACTCAACTCCTTGTAATAATTCGCCTAAAGCATACACATGGATAGATTTACGATTAAATGAATCCATCCATGTTAGTAAAGTTATTTCAGAATGAACGTATCCTTACCTTACTGCTCTGCTAATTTGTCTGCAAAAGCCTTAACGTATGGAGGTAAATCTGGTGGCCTGCGACTTGAGATAAGATGCCCATCTATTACAACAGCCTGATCGACCCAAGTAGCACCTGCGTTAGTCATGTCATCCTTAATCCCGGGTGTACTCGTTACTTTTCTACCTTTTAAAATGTCTGCCGAAATCAGAACCCAACCGGCATGACAGATTTGTCCAATTAATTTATTGTACTCATCCATATGTTTTACAAACGCAAGAACCTCAGGATAACGTCTTAGCTTATCAGGTGCCCAGCCACCTGGAACTAAAATAGCATCATAATCATTAGGATCCACGTCCACAAATGCCTTGTCAGACTCTGCCGGAACCCCGTATTTCCCTACATATTTCTTGTTTGCTTCTTTCCCGACTAAATCTACCGTTGTACCTTCTTCTCGTAACCTTAGTACCGGATACCAAAGCTCCAAATCTTCAAAGTCATCCTCAATAAGAGCTATTACTTTTTTATCTTTTAAGCGCATGAATTAGCCTCCTTTTTATTAACAGTGTACCAGAGTAAATCCCGAAAATAGAACATGAAGCATTACTCAGGTTAAGAATCGCTTTGATACGAATAACGTACATTACTCTTTCCATTTCTTTTTAAACGATGGTGGTTGGTATTGATCAAGTAGGTCGATAAGTTTATCCGGACTACTTGATGACTGAATAATTTGATCGTGCGATTGACTTGTGAACCCTTCTTCTACACTATATTGAATTAATTGAAGTAAAGGATTATAGTATTGGCCCACATTCAACAAGCCGATTGGTTTGTTATGTATGCCAATTTGCGCCCAGCATAGTACTTCAAACAGCTCCTCAAATGTGCCTAGTCCACCAGGTAGGGCGATATAGCTATCTGCCAATTCACTCATTTTCGCCTTTCGTTCATGCATATCTTTCACTTCAATAAATTCTGTTAAGTTGGAATGTACACTCTCTCCACTAAACAGTCCGCTAGGCATTACACCAATCACCTGGCCACCTTCACGCAGTACTGCATTGGCAACCATTCCCATCAAGCCACTTTTAGAACCACCATAAACGAGCCGGTATCCTTTCTTAGCAATTTGTTGTCCAAGAGCATCAGCTCTATCCCCGTATGCTTTTTTATTCCCAAATCCAGATCCAGCAAAAACACAAATTGTCTTCACAACATCACCCCACTAAACAAATGCAATAATATCAACAATTATATCCACTCTAAATCATAACATCCATAATTTTGATAAGAAAAGCGCAAGGCGCGCCTTGGAAGACTAAGGCAGGCTCATTCGGGCGTGTATATCGTTTTTTACTACCGTTTGATCGCTGGCAGGGGGGCGATCGGTAGTCAAAAAGGTATCCTGAATCTAGGATCCCCTAAAAAACCCTGGAATGCATTCGACTCGGGAGGGGTAGGCGGCGCTGAATCTGGACGTGGCTGTCGCTGGATGTATCCACGCTTGGATTTTTTTATACTTTCTTATACTGTATACTGGAACAAAAATACCTATGCAGAAACACTTATCTACATAGGTATTCAATCATTCCAATTATTTTGGTATCCCGAAATTTTGCAATGGCCATATGCGCATTTTTACATCGCCGATGATTGATTCCTCTGAAATGAAACCAAACACCCGGCTGTCTTTACTAATAAACCGATTATCACCAAGGACGAAATAGTAACCAGAAGGCACAACAGACTCTCCTGTTATTTCTTCTAATGTAAAGTTATTCGTTAAAAGCTCCCCATCTTCAAGCTGGTTTTTAAAACTGTCCAAATATGGCTCTTCATAAGCCTTACCATTAATATAGAGCGTATCATCCTTCATCTCAATCGTATCTCCCGGCATCCCTATAACCCTTTTCACGTAGTTTTCATCCGCATCAGGAGCGCGAAAAGCTATCTCATCAAACCGATTAACTTTACTTATTTTACTTAATATAATTCGATCACCGTCATGAAGGTTGGGCTCCATGGACTTCCCTTGTACAATTGATGGAGTTACTAAAAACTGCCTAACAACAAGAACAATAATTAAGGCAATCGCAAGTGCCTTTACCCAAGATAAAATCTCTTCCATTATACTATTCATTATTTCACAACCCTTATTAGTATGTTACTACTTAGAAAACAACCATTCCTAGTAGAGATTGTTATGATCCTCTTATAATAATACTATAATTCGATCAAGATTTGGAAATATTTCTATGAAATTCGATGTGCACAATCCATTTATAGCAAAAAAATGCGGTTAGCCCTTGATTCATCGTTCTCCATAGTTCACATGACCGAGCCTTAACAAATTTTGCTCTTAAACGCACATGGGATCTTTTGCGATTTAACCGCTAAATCACGACAATTTTCACACTTATTCTTTAAATTAGGACATGCTTTAATTAATTTTTACAGAAATTAGGGAACTTTTCATCATTCCGATCGTATATATTAGTGTAGCAACAGAATAGTTCATCTGAAATATCTAACTGGGGGAGTGAGGTTATTGGAGTGCTAACAATCTATTGGTGGTTATTGTTTGGTAGCCTTGGTTTTGCCATTGTATCAATTTTCTTAGGAGATTTTCTTGATGGAGTTTTTGAGAGCATGGGTGAATTTCTAAACCCATTATTACTGTTCGGCACTTTATCGGTGATCGGCGGTGCGGGAGTGCTGTTAACGAAATATACGCAGCTGAACCCGATTTATGTACTACTGATTAGCTTGGTAATTGGTGGATTTGCTTACTTCATCATTTATTACTTACTAGTTATCCCACTATCCAACGCAGAATCTTCGACATCTATCTCCATAAACGACCTTGAGGGGAAGATTGGGGAAGTAATTACGACAATCCCAGCAGCTGGCATGGGAGAAGTATTTATCGAATCAACAAACGGGAGTAGGAATGAAACGGCTAAAAGCTTTGATACAATCGAGATTAAGCAAGGAACGAAGGTTGTTGTTGTCGATGTGAAAGATCAAATCTTATACGTTTCAGAATTAACCAATTTATAAGGGAGGAATTGGATGGATTTTCTAGTGGTTATTGGTGTCATTGTTGGAGTGTTTGTCGCGTTTGCCATTCTATTCGCTGCACGATATAAAACAGTTGGAGCGGATGATGCAATGATTGTAACAGGAAGTTTTCTTGGGAATAAAAATGTTTACCGAACAGATGACGGCGGAGGTATAAAGATTGTCCGTGGTGGCGGTGCATTTATCATCCCAATCTTTCAACAAGAAGAAAGAATAAGCCTACGCTCCCACAGTTTAGACATATCTACCCCTAATGTATACACTGAAAACGGTGTACCAGTCATGGCAGATGGTACAGCAATTATTAAAGTCCAAAGTACAACCGAAGGAATTGCAACCGCTGGTGAACAGTTTTTAGGTAAGGATAACTCCGAGCTTAGAAAAGAAGCACAAGAGGTTTTAGAAGGTCATTTACGTGCAATTCTCGGTACAATGACTGTTGAGGAAATTTATAAAAATAGAGAACGCTTTGCGCAAGAGGTCCAAACGCAAGCTGCTGTTGACTTGAAGAAAATGGGTTTGCAAATCGTTTCCTTTACGATCAAAGATGTTCAAGATGAAAATGGATACTTAGAAGCACTTGGAAAACCACGAATTGCCGAAGTAAAGCGTGATGCACAAATAGCTGAAGCTAACGCGATGCGTGATGCACGGATTCAAAAAGCGCAGGCTGAACGTGAAAGTAAAGGCGCAGAATTACTAAGTGAAACACAAATTGCTGAATCAACAAAAGAGAAGGAATTAAAAGTCGCCTCCTATAAGCGTGAACAAGATACAGCAAAAGCAGAAGCTGACATGGCCTACAAGTTGCAAGGGGCAAAGTCAGAACAACAGGTTAAACAAGAAGAAATGCAAATTCAATTGGTTGAGAAAAATAAGCAGATTGAAATTGATGAGAAAGAAGTTATCCGTAAACAAAGACAATACGAAGCAGAAATCTCTAAAAGAGCTGAGGCAGAGCGTTACGCTGCTGAACAAAAAGCAGAAGCAGACAAGGTTACCCGCGTAAAACAAGCAGAAGCAGAAGCTGCTCAAATTCGTTTAGACGGGGAAGCGGAAGCAGAAGCTATTCGTCAAAAAGGTTTTGCCGAAGCAGAGGCAAAAGAAAAGTTAGCAGATGCGATGGAGAAATATGGCGAAGCTGCAATTTTAGAAATGATTATCAAAATGCTTCCTGAATTTGCTGGTAAAATCGCAGAACCGATCAGTTCTATTGATAAAGTTACAGTCGTTGATAACGGAGATGGAAACGGTGATGGTGCTACTAGGATGAGCAATTATGTTACCAAGCTAATGAGTCAGTTACCTGAGACGTTGAAAGATGTATCGGGTGTAGATTTAAAAGGAATGCTTGATAACGTAGCAGCCAAGAGCGAAACAAAGATTAACAGCAATCTATCAGTCTCTGATCATTCAAAACAAGAAGAATAAGTTACAATTTAGTAGGTTCCGCTATTTTTAGCGGAACCCTTTGTTTTAATTATCACTTTGATTCGCCTTGTCTCTACAAGCTTGAATAGCTGTTGCTATTATTTCTTTGGTATTATTTTCGTCTAGCACTCGCAAACCTTCAGCCGTCGACCCTCCCGGTGTTGCAACTTGGTCGATTAATTCTTCGGGTGATTTCCCTGTTTTTAACATCGATGCAGATCCTAGTATCATTTGTGCCACTAAATGGTTTGCTTGTGAAACGGTTATACCTGATTTGAGCCCTGTTTCGACTAGCGCTTGTGCGATCTTATAGACAAACGCTGGTGCACTGCCTGTTATTGCTGTTAATGCTTTTACTTGTTCTTCTGTGACTATTTCAAAAGTTCCGATATTGCTTAATAGGGCTTCTAGTACTTCTTTTTGTGCAGGTGTGACATAATTCCCAACAGCTGTTGGGGTTGAAGATTGACCCACCTCTGCTGCTGTGTTTGGCATTACCCATGCCACAGCCGTTTTGTCAGGCAACCTTTCCTCTAACCAACTAGGTCTGATACCAGCTGCTACTGTTATAACGAGCTGTCCTTTTATCAAAGGACTTATTTCCCCCAAAATAGCCGGGTGGGCATCTGGCGGTATCGCCAAAACAACTACGTCTGAATCTTCAATAACATCCGTCCAGGCTGTAGCTACTGATACTTCATATATCTCTTTTACATCAGTCAACCTTTTCTGATTACCACTGTTTGTTACAGTAATTTCAAAACGAGTATCTTTAACCAGTTGGCTAATCATTGCTTGCGCCATTCTTCCAGCACCAATAAATAATGTTTTAATAGTTTTGTTTTCCATGTCCTTCTCCTTTTTGATGTGGATAACCTGTTGATACTTTCTTATCTAGTCAAATATGAATCTTTCATTTACTTCTACTCGTATAAATTATCAGGCACTTTATAAGACGGTTAACTTATTTCCATTTATTATTTTTCAATCTCACAAAAGCTCCCGTTGACTTTCATGTTATTATAGATAAAGACAGAAAGAAAAGCGAAAGCACCTTGGGCAGCCCCGACAAGCGTAAGACAAGCCTCATAATGGCGCTTTTTGCCATGGAGAGGATTGACTTACGACCTCGAGGGGCTAGGTGCTGGAGCTAGACAGAAAGAAAAGCGAAAGCACCTTGGGCAGCCCCGACAAGCGTAAGACAAGCCCTGACGTGGCGGTCTTTGCCACAAAAGGGATTGACTTAGACTTTATTAACTTTTAGTAAAAGGAGGTGAATACTTTGGTTTTTGAACTTGTTACAGAGATAGGCACAGAGTGGTCGCCACTTTATATCTACTTAACTTACATGATAACTATTGTTTCAGCGTACGGCTTTTATCATTCAAAACAGTTTAACATGAATAAAAATTCGACAATCCAGCTGAAATCAAAAACTGCATTACTCATTATTGATGCACTACAAAACGATTTAGACCAAGTTATCAATATATATCAAGCATGGATTGCAAAAATGATGAAACATAAGGATGCGCCAGATGATGATGCAGATAACCAATTCTCCTTATTCCTTAGACGACCAAGAATCAAACTAGGAGGAGTAACATGGTTAAAACCTTTGTATTCACCAAGAAAACTAACCTTATTTTAATATCTATTTTACTGGTACTGCTAATGACTGGATGCCAAGCAGCAAGTAATGACCCTATAAGTAATGAGACAAGTGGTTTCTTCAATCATTATTTCGTCTATACTTTTTCTATCATTATTAAACAGGTTGCCTCATTCTTTGGAGGGAATTTTGGAATCTCTATCATTGTAGTGACGTTATTAATTAGGCTTTTGTTGTTCCCCTTAATGATGAAGCAATCGAAGCAGAGTTTTCAAGCGAGAGAAAAGATGCAAGTAATCAAGCCAGAGATGGAAGAACTGCAAGCAAGATATAAAGATAAGAAAGATGCCGATTCACAAAAGAAGATGCAACAAGAAATGATGCAACTCTATCAAAGGCATCAATTTAATCCACTTACGTCAATGGGTTGTTTACCGATGATTATTCAGTTTCCGATCCTTATTGGATTTTATTATGCAATTAGAAGAACACCTGAAATAGCCACACATTCTTTTTTATGGTTCGACTTGGGCCAAACGGACATAGTTATGCCACTAGTTGCAGCCATCATTTACTTTATTCAGTTTAAAGTAACGCAAATTGGTATGGATGAAAAGCAAAGAAAACAAATGGCGATAATGGGATTATTATCTCCTGTTATGATTGGCCTTTTTTCTTTTAGCGCTCCTGCTGCCTTACCTTTATACTGGACAATTGGAGGAACATTTCTTATCATCCAACAAATATTGTTTAAGAAAATGTACCAACCAAAGCAATCATAATTTGAACAAAAGCCGAGGGCGCTGAAGCTGGACGTGGCTGTCGCTGGACGTGGCTGTCGCTGGATGTTATCCACGCTTGGATCTTTTTATACTTTTCTTATCCTTTAAAGGAAAACGTGCTCCCGTTTTTTATAACGAGAGCACGTTTTTAAGTATTAAAAATATTAGACTGCTGTGACGTTTAATTCTACATCAATATTTCCTCGAGTTGCCTTAGAATAAGGGCAGAAGTCGTGTGCAGCCTTTGCTAGTTGTTCTGCTTCTTCTTGGCTAACACCTTTGATTTCAACATTTAGCACTACTCCAATTTTAAAGCCATTGTCTTCATTATCTTTTAGTAAACTTACATCGGCAGTAATCGTTGAATCAATTTCCTTTTTCTGTTGAGAAGCCATTAGATTAAGCGCACCATCATAACATGCGGAATAACCTGCTGCAAATAATTGCTCTGGATTAGAACCCTTTTCACTTGAACCTCCTGCAGGATTAACTAGATTTAGATCGATAATGCCATCATCTGATTTTACGTGTCCATCACGACCACCTTTTGCCGTTGCATGAGATGTGAATAATACGTCGCTCATTAAGATCACTCCTTCTTTAAAATTTAAGTACTAACTTTATCTTATATAACTATTCCTAGAATGTACAAACAATAAACATATTTCACCTATTCTTTTTTAAAAAAGTCACTGTATACGTTCTACACTGATTTCTGCGCATTAGATGGGTAATGCGCACCAACCTTTGACATAAGATCCAGTGTTAATCAACCGCTCCGGAAATACACTTGCTTTCCGTGGGTGGCTGATGAGCCTCATCAAGCTAATGGGTGCCACTATTGACACTTTTGAGTTCAGATTTGGTAAAAGTGTTGATGATTGACCTGATTGTCGACAGATTTGAGTTCAGATTATTAAAAAGTGTCGATGAGGCACCAAATTATCGACAGATTTGAGTTCAGATTAATAAAATCTGTCGATGAAGCACCAAATCATCGACAGATTTGAGTTCAAATTAATAAAATCTGTCGATGGGGCACCAAATCATCGACAGATTTGAGTTCAAATTAATAAAATCTGTCGATGGGGCACCAAATCATCGACAGATTTGAATTCAAATTAATGAAAAGTGTCGATGAAGCACCCAATTATCGACAAATTTGAATTCAAATTAATGAAAAGTGTCGATGAAGCACCCAATTATCGACAAATTTGAGTTCAAATTAATGAAAAGTGTCGATGAAGCACCCAATTATCGACAGATTTGAGTTCAGATTATTAAAAAGTGTCGATGAAGCACCCAATTATCGACAGATTTGAGTTCAAATTATTAAAAAGTGTCGATGAAGCACCCAATCATCGACAGATTTGAGTTCAAATTAATAAAATCTGTCGATGAAGCACCAAATCATCGACAGATTTGAGTTCAGATTAATAAAATCTGTTGATGAAGCACCAAATCATCGACAGATTTGAGTTCAAATTAATGAAAAGTGTCGATGAGGCACCCGATCACTGATAAGGGACTACCTGGAGCGCAAATTTGTGCGCATTATATATACACTGCGAAATCAAGGGTCAAAGCCATAGAAAAGAGCATGTTCGTATAATCTCACATGCTTAAGAAATTAAATAATACAGGTGCCTTTGCTTGCTAACAGGAGGAATATTCTTGTATATTTACACCAATCCTATTACAGACAGAAAAAGCGAGGTGATACAATGGAAGATTTCAAAGCAAATGAAATGGATGAAACCGTCGTTATTGAAAACGAGGATGGTACAGAGACTACTTATAACGTTGATGCTGTTATTGAAATGAACCATCAGGAATATATCATCTATTCCAACAATGACGAGATGATGATAAGTAGAATTGTGCGTAACGGGGAAGAAGAAGAATGGGAAGAGGTTACGGATGAAGAGATGGGACAGATTATTGATGCCTACGAACAAGCATTAAAGGATGAAGACTAATCCATTTTAAGCCAAATAATTAATGATACTGTCCCGGTTATTGAAGCAGATCCTTACACACACTTTACTTTTTTCAAAACATTTAACGGACTGAGAATCAGTTATATTCATTTAGCTGATTCTTAGTCCGTTATTTGATTAATTTAATCACAAACAACATTTCGAGATTTATATGTTTTGCAAAGTAACTAGATAGGCTAAATCACTTTCTTGTTTTAAAAAAGACTTGTGCTGAATACAATGTACAAGCTGTTTTAAAAGGAGAGAGAGTCGTGAGCATATTTCTTAGTTACGTTTTTCTAGGTCTATCCCTAGCTGCACCAATCGGTCCAATCAATGCAGCCCAACTAGATAAGGGAATTAAAAATGGATTTTGGCATGCTTGGTTTATAGGCTTAGGTTCCTTAGCAGGAGACCTGTTATTAATGGGGGCAGTTTATTTTGGTATTGTTCAATTTCTAGAGATACCTTTTATGAAAGCATTTCTCTGGTCCTTTGGCTGTTTCGTCCTAATCTATACAGGAATTGAGGGTCTATTTAGTGCAAAACAAGCCGCTAATGTTTCAACAAGACATACTTCTAGTTCTCTAACAAAGACATTCTTCACTGGATTTGTTTTGGCATTATCTAATCCATTATCGATTTTGTTTTGGTTGGGTATTTATGGGTCAGTACTTGCACAAACTGTTGCAGAATATGACACAACCCATATCGCATTATATAGTTTTGCAATTATTGTTGGATTACTCGTTTGGGATTTCTCGATGGCAATTGTAGCTAGTAGCTTCCGTAAACTATTAACAGATAAATTGCTAATCCTTATATCCTTGCTATCTGGTTTCTCCTTAGTAGTGTTTGGTATCTATTTTGGATATAAAGCACTCGAATTATTATTTCCATTTTAATTCTCGGGTTCTTATCTTGTGAAAATAAGCGTGTGGCTTTTCGCTTTATCCACACGCTTCATTTCCCATCTAGTCTGTCACCTTTTCTTTTGTAAATAAAGAATTGGGTGCTGGCTTATCTTCGTCACCTCTCCATTTATTCCGCATCATAAAGGTAACGACACCAATTAATAACAAAAAGACTAGGCTAACAAAAAAACCAGGACGACTAGAACCGTCAAATAATGTTCCAGAAACTGCTAGTAAGATAAGGGATAAACCAACCCACCGTTTTACGTGACCAAATCCCTTTAGTTTCACTAGCTTTCCGTAAGATAATAAAATGAAAAGCCATGTATAGAGTAGCATTAATCCTGCTGCGGTAGTTAAGTATTCATATATCTTTTCCGGTAAGAAAAGGGAGACAAGAATCGATAAAATTAAACCACTTAATGTAAGGCCAAGCGCACGAAATGGTATGTTTTTTTTACTTGTTTTTGAAAAGAAACGCGGAGCATCCCCATCATTGGCCAATGTAACCATCATGGTTGTTATCGCGTAAAGCGAAGCTACCATTGTCGAAAACCCAGCAATGACTAAAGCACCATTAAACAGATGCGGTACAAAGGTCAGGTGATAATCTTCTAGGGCAGTTATAAATGGACTATCGTTTGCTGTAAATACATCCCATGGCACAAGATAAACGGCCATTGTGAGCGAAATGATGTAGATGGATGCCAAGGTAAGGAGCATCGTTCTTCCTGCCTTTGGAGCGTCTTTAGGATTTTTTAAATCACTAGACATGATCCCCATTACTTCGATTCCGCCAAATGCATAAAAAGCATAAATCATCGCCGTCCAAAATCCGAGCAGTCCATTTGGGAATAATCCCGAGTAATGAAAAGCAAAGGAACGACTAGGTTTATTTCCACCTAACACACCAAAAATGGCGAGTGCTGCAATAATAATAAACATGACGATTGCAGCAACCTTTACGACCGCAAAAATATTCTCGAATTTTTCGAATCCACTAATTCCGGTTAAGATAACAATAATCCCTAAAACACCATAAATGGCTGCGAAGATCCATAAAGGTGTATTCGGAAACCAAAATTTCGAAAATATTCCTAAGGCAGTTAACTGACTCCCCATAATTAACAGTTCCGATGACCAATAGACCCAACCATTACTAAAGCCAGCCCATCTTCCAAATGCTTGTTTTGCATAAGACCTAAACGAACCTTTCGTTGGATGTTCAGATGTCATTTTTGCCAATGAATCAAAAACAATATATGTGCTAATCGCAGCCAATATAAAGGCGAAAATAGCCGATGGCCCACCTTGTTTAAACGCTATACTAGACCCTAAGAAAAAGCCAGTTCCAATGATGGAACCTATTCCAACTAACGCTAATTGCAGCCATGATAATTTTTTTTGCTTGGAGCTCGACTGTTTATTGGCCATAAAAATACCCTCACCATATCAAATTATATTCTTGTGGCCACTGCCAACTCTGTTTTACGACAGTAGCAAAATGGGACGTGGAAATGACCACATTCATCTAAAATAGTCTGAGATAATCGGGAGGGTTTTATTCTTATTAAGTCCAGGTTACTCTTGTTTTTCTTTCTGTTGTTGATTTCCTTCCGAGCTAGGTTGTTTCGCCTTAATGAGGATAGAGTTGGACCAATTGCTTGAGCAAAGGAAATGACCAATCCTACTGCCCCCATCGCAGTTCCCCTTTTTTCCACAGGGAAGATCGTAAGGAAAACTGTCATCATTAACGGCTAAGCACTTTTGTTTGTTATCTCGAATATCCTAACAAAGACCGTTTACTTAAGGAGGTAACATGATGAGTGACAAAGAACAACCCCTTTCACTTCCAGAAAAATTCCCACCACAGCACCAAGCTAAGCAACCAGGAAGTGAATCATTGATGCACCCAAAACCTATTGTCGACAATCCAACATATCAAGGCTCTAGGAAATTGAAAAATAAAGTAGCAATTGTTACTGGTGGGGATAGCGGAATTGGCGCGGCTACTGCGATTGCTTTTGCCAAAGAAGGAGCCGACATTGTTATTCCGTACTACTATCAATATGAAAACGAAGACGCCTTCAGGACCAAAAATCGAATTGAACAATTAGGTCGACATTGTTTGCTGCTAGTAGGGGATTTAAGTAAAGAAAAAAATTGTAAAGCAGTCGTTAAACGGACAGTTGACTATTTTGGCAAACTCGATATTCTCGTGAATAATCACGGTGTTCAGTTCCCACAAGAAAACATATTAGATATATCGTCAGAACAGTTTGATTTAACGTTTAAAACAAATATATATTCCTTCTTTTATTTAACAAAGGCTGCCCTCCCTCATTTAAAGAAAGGTAGTTCCATTATTAATACGGCATCGATTGTAGCCTATGAAGGTAATCCAATCTTAATCGATTATACCGCAACCAAAGGCGCTATTGTCGGTTTCACGAGAGCATTATCGCAAAATCTTGCTGACCAAGGTATTCGTGTGAATGCTGTTGCACCGGGACCAATTTGGACACCATTAATTCCGTCTAGTTTTTCCAGCGAAAAGGTCGGTACTTTTGGGCAAGATACTCCTATGGATCGTGCTGGCCAACCCTTTGAACTTGCCCCAGCCTATGTTTACTTGGCATCAGAAGATTCATCTTATGTATCCGGGCAAGTTATTCATGTGAACGGAGGGACAATGGTCAGCTCCTAGCTATCCGCTAAACTTCGGTACTTAATGTGCCGAAGGTTTTTTCACGATAAGAAAATCTAAAAATGGTTACCCTTCAGCAATAGCCACGTCAAAGCTTCAACGCCTATGTATTTGAGCAAAAGTAATTATATCTTCTTATACTTTTGAAAATAATAGTATGGTTACGTTAAGAGTCAATTACTTTACATCCTTTCACATTGTTGGCATCATATTTTATTGGAGGCTGATAAACATGAAAAATTTCACTTTTCACAACCCAACTAAATTAATTTTTGGTAAAGGCGAAGTAGAAAAGCTTGCTGAACAGATGAAAGATTATCAAAAAGTACTTCTTGTTTATGGTGGCGGTAGTATTAAGCGTAGCGGTCTATATGACCAAGTCATCGACCAATTAGAACAAGCTAAGGTCGAGATATTTGAACTTGCAGGAGTTGAACCTAACCCGAGATTAACGACTGTTAAAAAGGGAGTTGAATTGTGTAAAACAGAAAAGATTGACTTCCTTTTAGCTGTTGGTGGTGGTAGTACGATTGATTGTACAAAGGCAATTGCGGCAGGTGCCAAGTACGACGGAGACCCATGGGACCTAGTTACCCGTAAAGCTCCAGTCGTTGACGCTTTACCACTCGGAACGGTATTAACTCTAGCTGCAACTGGTTCAGAAATGAATGGAAACTCTGTTATAACCAACTGGGAAACAAATGAAAAACACGGTTGGGGCAGTCCTATTGTTATGCCAACCTTCTCGATTCTTGATCCTGTAAATACATATACTGTTCCAAAAGACCAAACAGTATATGGTATTGTAGATATGATGTCTCACGTTTTTGAACACTATTTTCACCATGAAAAAAATACACCATTCCAAGATAGAATGTGTGAAGGCTTGTTAAAAACAGTAATAGATACAGCACCAAAGCTTCTCGATGATCTCGAAAACTATGAATACCGAGCTACAATCCTTTATTGTGGGACAATGGCATTAAACGGCGTCCTAAACATGGGATATCACGGTGACTGGGCTTCACACAACTTAGAACATGCCGTATCAGCCGTTCATGATATTCCTCACGGTGGAGGCTTAGCGATTATTTTCCCTAATTGGATGAAATATTCGTTAGATGAGGATGTTAGTCGCTTTAAACAAATGGCTATCCGAGTATTTGACGTTGATCCAAGTGGTAAATCAGACCGTGATGTAGCACTTTTAGGGATCGAGAAGTTACGTGAATTTTGGAATAGCATTGGTGCACCATCCCGCTTAGCTGATTACGATATAACAGAAGAAACGATTACATTAATGGCGGAAAAAACAGTTGCAGCTGGACCAAATTTCGGTAATTTTAAATCGTTAAATAAAGAAGATGCAGAAGCTATCTTCCGCGCTAGTCTGTAAATAGTAAGAGAAGCTTGAGTGACAATAGTATTTAACAGAAAAGGCGAAGACAATTATCTATTGTCGTTCGCCTTTTCTTTATCCCCTTCTTCTGCTTTGTCCGGGAGGGGATCAATCGTTTGTTTATACGCGTAACCCTTATTAATTGTCATAATAGAAAGACCCAAAACAAGTAACGTGACAGCAACACATACAATAATAACGACAATAAACATCATTTTGCTTTCCCCCACTTTATGCTCTCACTTTAAGCATACCCTTCTAAGCATTTTCAAACAAGAGGAATTCATTTTAGACAATTGCTTGAACTGCAACTAAGGCTTTTATTATGTCTTCTTTTTTAACGCCATAGTTAGTCACAAACCGAACAGTGTACGGTCCGAATGGTACAGCGAGCACACCTTGATCTTTTAATTTTAATAAAAATTCTTTAGCTGTTAAACCTGTTTCTTTGACATTCATTAATACAATATTTGTTTCCACTATGGCTTCAAGTGATAGATTACGAATATTTAAGAGACCTTCTGCCAATTCGCTCGCATGCTGGTGGTCTTCCGTTAACCGTTCCACGTTATCTCGAAGTGCAACAATACCTGGTGCCGCAATAATACCTGCTTGTCTTAATCCGCCACCTAGTCGTTTTCTCCACTTTCGAGCTCGTTTAATAAACCGCTCCTCACCAGCAATGATTGATCCGACTGGTGCACCTAGACCCTTTGATAAACAAAATTGGACTGTATCCGTATAGGAAGCATATTCCTTAGCAGATATACCCGATGCGATGACTGCGTTAAACAATCTTGCTCCATCTAAGTGAACAGCTACTTGATTTTCTTTAGCAATTTGATAGATTGCTTGCATATTTTCAAGCGGAACAATTGCTCCACCAGCTTTGTTATGTGTATTTTCCAGACAAATAAGTGATGTTTCTGGTTCGTGCACATCGTCCCCACGAATAGCTGCTGCAACGTCACTTGGATTCATTGCTCCTCTATTTCCTTGGATTGTTCTCGTTTGCACCCCACTAAACACGGAGAATGCTCCACCTTCATATTGAAAAATATGAGAATTTGCTTCTAATATCACTTCATTACCTGGCCTTGCATGGGTAAGTGCAGCTAGTTGATTTCCTTGTGTACCACTTGTTACAAATAACGCAGCTTCCTTGCCAAGTAGATCTGCAGCCATTTCTTCTAATTTATTAACAGTTGGATCTTCTCCGTAAACATCATCTCCAACCTCAGCTTCATATGCTGCTCTTCGCATTACTTCTGTAGGCTTTGTCACCGTATCACTTCTCAAATCAATCATCCATTATCCCCCTAACTTATTCCTTAATCCGCTATTTCACCTTCTGTGCAAGAGCAGTAATATAATCGAAAAAATCGGTTGCATTGACGTCATAAACAACATGTACTTCACGACCATTGTCTGCTAGCGCTGTTCTACCTTGACTTGGTACTTCTGTCTTTACTGTACTTTCCACAAGTTTAGACTTAACTAACTCTGGCTTACCTACAGATGCAGCTGTTAATATATCCCATAAGAAATAAGTCGAGTTTGTTTCCATATGAACAAGTGGTGGAACAGCAGCATAGCATTGACCGAGAAAGTCAATACCCTCATCCTTTCGAAGACGTGCCCACTTATTCCGAACATCCAGGGTTAGCGGTACTTGTTGGGTTGATTCTAATGCAACCATATCAATGGTTATTCCACTCGCCCAAACACGCTGAACAGCAGAAGGATCCCAAAAGGCATTCCATTCTGCTGTCCCATCATGCTCCGGCTCTTGAACGTTACCTTTTTCTTGGAATGTTCCACCCATCCAGATTAGCTTTTCAATAGTATCTTCAATTTCAGGTGCCTCATCTAACGCTCGCGCCAGATCTGTTAAAGGGCCCGTAAATAATAAAGTCACTTTTTCCTCACTTGCAAGCAATTTTTCGACTATATGCTTATGGGCAAACAACTCACTTACAGGTGCTTCCATCTTGCCGCTTTCGTTTAAGATTGGCAGGGCATCAATCGTAAAGCTATGCATTCTCCACTCACGAGGAAATGGATTATCACCACGAGAATTTGACCTCGCGACCTCAATAGGATATGCACTAAATCGGTCAATAATTTTTCGACTGGCATTTATCCCAGGCTCTAGGTAGCCATCTGCTGGTATGACAGAAACGCCAATCACTTCAATATTATCCATTTGGGTTAATAAAAATAATGAGACAAGATCATCCACACCTGCATCATGATTAAAATAAATCTTTTTCTTCATTAATATTTGCTCCTTCTAATCATAGTCTTTGCTTACCGATTACTACGGGCTAAACCAATTTATCCAGATTTCTTATATCAACATTCCCACCTGAGATGACCGAAACTATTTTTCTATCTTTCAAGCCAAGCTTATGTTGTAAAATAGCTGCAAGGGAAACGGCACTTGACGGTTCAATAACCTGTTTCATCCGTTCCATAACAAATACCATCGCCTGCTTGATCTCTTCTTCGCTGACCAAAACAAGGTCATCCAACGTTTTTAAGAGGATTGGAAACGTAAGGTCGCCAGGTTGAGTCGTTCTTAATCCATCTGCTATTGTGTTAGTGCCTGAAATAGCTGTTATTGATTGATTCCGTAATGATAAAAAGGTGTCATTGGCAGTTTCAGGTTCTACTCCAATCACCTTTACAGTTGGTTTCATTTGTTTCACAGCAGAAAGTATTCCAGAAATAAGTCCACCACCACCAACAGGAACAACAATCGCATCAACGTCCGGAATTTGTTCGATGATTTCTAGACCTACAGTTCCTTGACCGGCAATAATCAAAGGATCGTCATATGGCGGTATATATATACCATTATGCGTGGCAGCTAATTGCTTTGCCTTTGGAATACGTTCATGTGAAGTAGTTCCACAATAGACTATCTCCCCACCATACCCTTTTATTGCGGCTAACTTAGCATTGCTCACATCTTCTGGAACAACAATTGTTGCCTTCACCCCTAAAAGGTTGGCAATATAAGCAACTGCTTGACCATGGTTACCAGACGAAGCTGCTGTAACTAATGACGCACCATCTGCTACTGCTCGTTTTACTTTATTTGTTGCACCACGGATTTTAAATGATCCCGTTTTTTGTATATGTTCTGCTTTTAAAAAAATTTGATTTTGACAAAGCTGATTCAGTTGATTAGACGTCATTAATGGTGTGACATGAGTGATATCATATATCTGATTTCTTGCATGGTAAATATCTTGTAAGGGAATCATCATTTGACCTCTTTTCTCAAAATAGTTTGATAGTAAAACGCCCTGTACTCTTTACAGTACAATTGTTATTCATGATTGTTGGACTGTCAATAACTAGTTCCCTTATCCAAATCACCCCAAATTTTTCTATTATTCCATTTATCTATTATTCTCTCCTCATCATATCCTTATTAATCATCGCATTTCCACTGTTGGATTTCTTTTTTTAGAAAATAGTACGTAACGCGAAGTACTTTACAGTGTACGAGCAAAAGCTTTTGGAAATACATGAACTTAATGCAGACGGGTTCTGACCATAACCATGTCGTCGTTATCAACTTGGCAGAACCTACTTTACGCGTACAGTCTCTTTTAAATCACGGTCTAATACAGATGCCCTCCCATCTTTTGTTTCGGGTGCATATATTGATATAGAGCATTGTGTCTTGTCATAGGAAAACGATAATGAGGTGATATTATGGTAGCTCGCTCACGGAGACATCTAGAAGAAAACAGAAAGCCAAAGGGAAGAAGAGCAGGTTGTAACTGCGGTACCGGTCGACGAAGAAGAAAGAAAAAAGGAGAATAACTCCTCCCTGTTCCACAATGAATAGGAAAAGTACCCTAGACTATTTATTTCATAGTCTAGGGCTTTTTTCAAATTGACCATTTATTTATCATTACATGGATAATAGAGGACACAGCTGCTAATGCAAGAATAATAATGATCGGATAAGCAATTGTCGGGATGAAATAATAGGAAATATATACTATTATTGCACTCCAAACCCCTGTACACCAATAACAGCTTATTAATTCCCCAATAAAACGCCTAACACCTTTTCCCTTTACATGAACAATTTCATCAACAATGCCATCCTCCCAAACTTCTTCCTCCACTTCGATAAATGGTGCACGAAGAAAACCTGTAATCGTATCAAACACTATTAGATGTGTAAGTCGAAAGGTCGCTAAAGCTAACACAATAAATTCAAAACCCGTCATGTTCTTTGCCCCCTAATACAGTAGTAGCTATTGTAATGTATTATTTTTTCCTCAGGTTGGTGAAAAAAAGAAAGCTATGACAAGCCAATGCTGCATACAATAATCAAGTAATTTACACTTTAAATTATTTAGAGTATGATAAATTTACAAATAAAAGAAAGGAGGTAGGTGAAAATAAAAAAGATTCATATTTGTTACCTATTTCTTTTTTCTATTTATTTGTTGGGTTTTTCCTATCAGCACCAGGCTTCGTTTCCAATTGCGTTCGCCTCGAACATCACAGGGGAAACAATACTAGCGGAACAGCCCAATTCGGATTGGAAAGATGCAACCAGCCTACTACCAATCACAAGCATCACTGTAGTAGAGTTAACCGATGTTGTCTTAGCATTCTTTTTAGCTAATACGGTAGGCTTTTCCCAACAATTCTTCTTACTAGCAGTCTTTTATCAATCTTCATACTTTGATAACTCTCGTTTTTCCTTAAAAAACTGGATGAGGGGAGAAAAGAAGTATGATTATTCATTTTATCAGGTTTTTGGTAATTGGCGCTTTTTCAATTTCAGCAATGAGCTTATGGGTTTTTCAGGGAATTGAGATTTTTCATTCCTTACAAGACATTTTGCAAAGTAAAAAATAAGCTGTTCAGAAACATTAAAAGAAATACCTCCTTTAGGAATTAGGAGGTATCTCTTTTTTTTAATGATAAAAAGCATCATCATTTGAAAGGTATCTAGTTACACGCCTTTACCCACGTACTAAAGTAGTTTACAAATCCATTTGTCTATTTTTTAAACTACTAGTTCCGTGTTTTTCTTTAAGGTAATGTTTATTTAGTAGCTTCCCATATATAGATGCGAGTACTTGCTGAAAAAGCATCCCTACCACTACCGGCACCGCTACTGCTTGAGGGAAATATGCTACAGCTAGTACGGCGCCAGCACTGATATTTCGCATTCCTCCAGTAAATGTTAACGCAATAACGACCTCTTTTTCGCGCTTGATTACCTTTGCAATTATCCAGGACAACAAATATCCGCAAGCTGCAATAAATAAAACCGTTACTGCAACGGAAATCAAATGCCAGTTTACATCTCTTAAATAGGGAGACACGACAGAACTGTTAATCATAATAACAATCGCTAACGCTATTTTTGAAAATGGCGCCAATCTCACTCCCCATGTCGTTCTAATCTTACCTTTTGTTATTTGATTAAAACACATACCGACGATTGATGGCAGTACAATCATGCCAGTTAACCCTTTCATGATTGCCCAAACGTCCATTTCCACTGATTTGCCAACAAGAAGTGAAAGACTATAAGGAACAACAAACGGCGACAGAATGGTGTCAATTAAGATTATTGATAACGTTAAGGCTACATTTCCTTTACACATTGATACCCAAATAAAGCTAGTGACACCCGTTGGAATTACCATAGCAATAACTAATCCAGTAATTGTTAACATATCTTGTTCAAAGGTCAAATGACCAACCGCAAAAGCCCAAAGTGGCATTATAATGTGTAACATGGCTAATGCAATAACGATTGGTAAAGGATTGGTGATTGCACGGTGAAACGATTGAAAGTTGGAACTAAGACTCCCAACAAATGTCATAAAAGCGAATATCCATGGCACTAAAAAGGCTATTTCACTAAATTGATTTCCAAACATCACGCCGATTATTACACTGATTGGTGCAAGATACGGCATCAATTTTTCCAACAAGCGGTTTAACTGTTCGAGCATAAACGAATCCCTCTATTCATAAGTAGTTGCACGATCCTTTTGGTGTTAGGGATGTTTCTTCATTAAGGACGGGCGCCCGTGATGCCAAATAACCTCGACAGGAACACCAAAGAAGTCTGATAATACTTCCTCAGATATTAATGCTTGAGTATCGCCTGATGAAAATACTTCCCCGTCTTTCAATAGTAGCGTTTTCGTGAAAATTGGTAAAATCTCTTCGACATGATGTGTGACGTATATCACGGTTGGTGTATAGGCACTTGCAGTTACATGTTGAATTACTTCTAACAATCCTTCTCTCGCTAGGAAATCTAGACCATTGGTAGGTTCATCTAAAATTAGTAACTCTGGGTCTGCCATCAAGGCACGAGCAATCATCACACGCTGCCTCTCCCCTTGTGATAACGTACGGTAACTACGATTGGCATACGGAAAACAACCCATTTCCTTCAACAGCTTTTGTGCTTTTTCACGCATGGAATCAGTAGGAGTGTCGTACAATCCTATCGAAGCAAACCCACCGCTAAGAACAACGTGATAGGCACTGTCAGATTCATAAAACCTGCCCTGAAGCGTTGAAGAAACAAGCCCGATTTTTTGCCGAAGCTCCTCTCCAAGAATATCCTTACCAAATTGACGGTCTAATACTTTCACCATTCCTTTTGTTGGAAAATAAAAGGCGTATAGCATGTGAAGTAAAGCTGTTTTACCAGCGCCATTTAAGCCTAATAACACCCAGTGCTCCCCTTTATTGATCGTCCAATTAATGTTTTTTAAAATCCAATTACCTTCTCTAACTAACGACACGTCTTTTATATCTAAAACCAAGACACAATCCCCCTCCATACTAAAAGATAACTTCATTATCGCTCATTTTAAGAAAAGCGCAAGCACCTTGCTAGACCCGAAAGAGCGTTGACAAGCCATGTATTGTAATTGTAGTTACCCCCCAAAAATAAACAGCCGTGTTTCCAATTTACTCTCAAAGGGTATTTGTTATATTACAAGTACCCTCTTTTTTTGTAGATTAGCAACCATATATGATGGGAACATTCCACAAACTAAATTAAAATAATTATAATTAAATATTTATTTTTATAAAGTTTATATTATAATAAAACATGTAGTATTTATTAGTTTACACATTTAAGGGAGAGGTGTTCACATAGTGAGTAAAGAAAAAAAATACTTAACAACAGCGTCTGGTGCACCTGTAGGCGACAACCAAAATTCGGTTACTGCAGGTCACCGTGGACCAACATTAATTCAAGATGTTCACCTATTAGAAAAACTTGCACATTTTAATCGTGAAAGAGTACCTGAGCGTGTTGTACATGCCAAGGGTGCTGGTGCTCATGGATACTTTCAGGTTACTAACGATGTGTCTAAATATACAAAAGCAGCCTTTTTATCAGAAATTGGCAAACGTACACCAATGTTCATTCGTTTTTCAACCGTTGCTGGAGAACTAGGTTCAGCTGATACAGTTCGTGATCCACGTGGTTTTGCTGTCAAATTTTATACAGAAGAAGGCAATTACGATTTAGTAGGTAACAATACACCTGTATTTTTTATTCGTGATGCGATTAAATTCCCTGACTTCATTCATACGCAAAAGCGTCATCCTGGAACAGGAAGAAAAGACCCTAACATGGTTTGGGACTTCTGGTCTCTTTCACCAGAATCGTTACACCAAATTACTATTCTTCATTCAGATCGTGGGATACCAGCAACATACCGTCACATGAATGGATACGGAAGTCATACGTTCAAATGGGTAAATGCAGAAGGTAAAGCTTTATTTGTTAAATATCATTTTAAAACAGACCAAGGTGTTAAAAATCTAGATGTCGATCTAGCTGCTAAGCTGGCTGGTGAGAATCCTGACTACCATACAGAAGATCTTTACAATGCAATTGATCAAGGTGACTTCCCATCTTGGACACTTTATGTTCAAATCATGCCTGTAGAAGATGTTAACACCTATCGTTTCGATCCATTCGATGTAACTAAAGTATGGTCTCATAAAGATTATCCATTAATTGAAGTAGGGCGTATGGTATTAGATCGCAATCCTGAAAACTATTTCGCTGAAGTGGAGCAAGCTGCATTCTCACCTGGTCATTTTGTGCCTGGTATTGAAGCATCACCAGATAAGATGTTACAAGGTCGCCTGTTTGCTTATTCTGATGCACATCGTTACCGTATCGGAGCTAACCATGAGTCCCTTCCGATTAACCGTGCAATATCACCTGTTAACAATAACCAACGTGACGGCCAAATGCGCTTTGATGGTAACGGGGGTAGTTCAATCAATTACGAACCAAACAGCTTTAACGGCCCAAAAGAAACACCGGAAAACAAAACAAGTCCGTTCGAAGTAGCTGGCTTTGCAGACAGTGCTGGATACGATCAAGATGATCATTACACACAACCACGTGACCTATTCCGTTTAATGAGTGATGATGAGCGTACTCGTTTAATTCAAAACTTTGTTGACCATCTTAGTGGTGTCGATTATGAAGAAATAAAGTTGCGCCAAATTGGTCTCTTCTATAAAGTAGACCCTGAACTAGGCACCCGCATTGCTGAAGGATTAGGTTTAGAAGTACCCGAAACAGTAAAATAATATATTCCTTTTGTAGACCGTTCAATCGTCAATGATTGAACGGTCTTTTTAAACAGATAAGAAAAAAATACAAGACTGTCTAGCTCCGGGCGCCCTGCGCTTTTCTTAGGTTTACGCAACAGTCGTTCGTGACCTTATCAAAATGATTGACCATTTCATCAACACGATAGAGCAATTCATTGTAACTCTTTTACAGATTGGCAAACTCACGAAGCAAATTGGCAATAATTCTTATTTCACTTCTGTTATAATTTCTTATAAAATATACACTAGACAACCCAACGGTAAAGGAAGCGTTAATATGGGAATATTATCAAAGCTGCTCGGTAAAAATGGACCTAAGAAGATTGAATGCTGCGAGACAAACTTAATGATGTTTTATTCTGATGAGGATCTGGATAACTTTGAAGATTTTGCTGATGAACACGGCCTAGAAATAAAAGAGATGGAATGCTTAGATAATTGCGAAGAGTGTCCTCTTTCACCATACGCTGTCTTTGATAAGCAAAAAATTTTTGCAGATTCCCCAGAAGAAGTTCTAACAAAAATTAAAGATATAATAACAAAAGAGCAGACAACCTAAAGAGGAGTTTATAAATTGCAACATCCAAACAAGTTAAAAAGACTTCCCCCCTCCTTCTTTGAGCAGCCTACCCTAGAGCTTGCTAAGGCACTTTTAGGCAGTATTTTAATTAAAGAAACGAACGATGGAACAGCAGCAGGCATCATCACAGAAACAGAAGCTTATATCGGACCAGGAGATCAAGCCGCGCATAGTTATCAAAATAGACGCACCAAACGGACAGAAGTAATGTTTGGCCTAGCCGGATTTACCTATATGTATACAATGCATACTCACTATCTATTTAATGTTGTCACTGGACAGGCTGATAACCCTGAGGCGATATTAATACGGTCAGTTGAACCTTACTTTAATAAAGAACTGATGCAACAACGGCGACCAAAGGCTAGAAATGATTACCAATTAACAAATGGTCCTGGAAAATTAACTAAGGCATTAGGTATTGATATGAATGATTACGGACACCCTTTGCATCAAAAACCTTTGTGGATTGCTAAAGGAGAGCTCGATGCGTTTACGATTGCATCTGGTTCTAGGATTGGAATAGACAATTCAGGTGAGGCAAAAGATTATCCTTGGCGTTTCTGGATAAAAGGTAATCGTTATGTTTCTAGATAGCTATTTGTACTTCCCTGCATACCTTCTTACTTTTCCAAACATACTAACGAAGAAGTAATTTAGCAAAGGAAGGGATGTTATCATGGCTAAAAACAAAAGCAACAAAATGGCAGACGGCAAAGTAGAAGATGTAGAATTCAGCTACGAGTTAGCTGATGCGGAGGATCTAGAAGCAAGAGAACGCATGAAAAAAGCAGATGCTCGAGCCGAAAAAAGCGAAGTCCAAAAAAATAGGTAAAAATGAGCACCTAGCCTAAAGCAATTGCGGCTAGGTTTTTTTATTTTTTTGAAATGCGTGGTAAACCCTTATACATCATAGCATTCTATGCGACGTGAAGGAGATTAATTGCAAAATTTTTAAAAATTCAGAAAAGTAAATTTGGATTAAAGGTAAGAATTCTTAACAATATGGAAGGATTTATTAATTTACTACGCACTACATTCATTTAATCGTGTCAAAGCGTAAATAAACCTTATTTATCCATTGTAAGCTTGTTTGCGAAAAAGCTACGTCCCCCTTATTATTATAAATGGATATTGTCCAGCGATTAATAAAAAATGTAATTGAAGGGAGAATTTACCATTAATAGTCAAATTGCAACTGCTCCTACTAGTACTGTTTCATTAGAAGTTCCAAAAACAGAAGATGGGGCAGCTATGTGGGAATTAGTTAACAATTCAACGTTAGATCAAAACTCACCGTATAAATACATCATGATGTGTGAGTACTTTGCCGAAACATGTGTTGTTGCTAAAGAAAATGATAAAGTTGTAGGCTTCGTAACCGCATTTATCCCTCCAAAACGTCAAGATGTTGTTTTCGTTTGGCAAATTGGTGTTGACGCTTCCCAACGAGGTAAAGGTATTGCATCAAAGCTATTAAACGAATTAATCAATAGAAAAGTTTGCGAAAACGTTAATTTCGTTGAAGCAACGATTACCCCATCAAATAAAGCGTCTCAATCATTATTTCGCAGACTTGCACGTGAACACAACACAACATGTGAAGTCAGCGACCTGTTTGGAGAAGAGTTATTTCCAACAGAAGGCCATGAGGAAGAATTAAATTTCAGAGTTGGCCCTTTGAATAAATAGATCGTTTAATAAAATATTTTTCCGGTATTTAATAGCCATATCCATACCATAAATTGGTAGGTTAACCATTGAGGAGGAAATAATAAGTGACTCAAGACATGAAAGTTTTTGAAAATTTAGAATCTGTTGTGCGTAGTTATGTTCGAAGTTTCCCGACAATTTTCACAAAAGCAAAAGGATATAAAATGTGGGATGAGAACGGAAAAGAATATATTGACTTTTTTGCTGGTGCTGGCGCACTGAATTATGGTCACAATGATCAAAAAATGAAAGAAAAACTTGTAGAATATATTATGAGTGATGGTATTACACACTCTTTAGATATGGCTTCAACTGCAAAGGCAGAGTTTTTAAATAAATTTAACGATGTAATCCTAAAGCCACGTAATCTTGATTACAAGATTATGTTCCCAGGGCCTACTGGAACAAACACAGTAGAGAGCGCCTTAAAACTAGCG
Source organism: Aquibacillus salsiterrae (assembly GCF_028416595.1). Lineage (GTDB taxonomy): Bacteria > Bacillota > Bacilli > Bacillales > Amphibacillaceae > Aquibacillus_A > Aquibacillus_A salsiterrae. The sequence continues at coordinate 87,197 of NZ_JAMQKC010000006.1, forward strand.
CGAAAAGTAACTGGCCGGACAGACGTTATCAGCTTTACTAACGGCTTCCACGGAATGACGATTGGTTCTTTGTCTGTAACAGGAAATTCCATGAAACGTAAAGGTGCTGGGATTCCGTTACAAAACACAGTAACTATGCCTTACGATAACTATGTTGATAACCATGACACATTAGAATATGTTGAACGATTCTTAGAAGATAGTGGTAGTGGTGTTGCTATCCCAGCAGCAATGATCGTAGAGACTGTTCAAGGGGAAGGCGGAATTAACGCAGCTCGCTTTGAATGGTTGAGAAAGCTTGAAAGTATTTGTAAGCGTTGGGGCATCTTGCTGATTATCGATGATGTTCAAGCTGGAGTGGGCCGTACTGGTACATTCTTTAGTTTTGAACGTGCAGGAATTAAACCGGATATTATCTGTATGTCAAAATCTTTAAGTGGTTACGGACTACCATTTGCCGTCACACTTATCCGTCCTGACTTGGATATTTGGACACCTGGTGAGCATAACGGTACGTTCCGTGGTAACAACCATGCGTTTATTACGGCAGCTGCTTCTTTAGACTATTGGAAAGATGATACGTTTGAAAAGGAAGTTCAAGCAAAGTCAGAAATGATTTATCAATTCTTAACTAAAATGGTGGAGACTTACCCTGAGCTTAAAGGGGAAGTTCGAGGCCGCGGATTTATGGTTGGTATTGCATCAGAAGTGGATGGTCTTTCGAACAAAATTTCAGCAAAAGCATTTGAACTCGGGCTTATTATGGAAACTGCTGGACCAAAAGATGAAGTGTTCAAGTTGTTCCCACCACTAACTATTAGTGAAGAAGGCTTGAAAAAAGGCTTTGAAATTATTGAAGAAAGTATTAAAAGCCTCGTAAAAGAACCAGTTACTAACTAAATACTTGAAAATGGATGAGGACCAAATGGGATGATTCAGATGACACTTTTAAGTAGTTAAAAATAAAGGCAGCATATTAACGATAACAGGAGGAACTAGTGATGAAGGTTGTTTCATTAAAAGATGTTCAAGGAACAAAGCACGATGTAGACGGAGGTAATTGGATTAGCAGACGTCTTATTACGGACGAAGCAGGCGTCGGCTATTCTGTGAATGATACGATTATTAAAGCAGGTACAGAAACGCATATTTGGTATCAAAACCACCTTGAATCTGTTTATTGTATCGAAGGAGAAGGTGAAGTTGTCACACTTGAAGATAATAAAGTGTGGCCGATTACGAAGGATACGCTTTATGTACTTGATAAGCATGATGAGCACCTTCTACGTGCAAGAACAGATATGCGGATGATTTGTGTCTTTAATCCACCACTAACTGGTGAGGAAGTACATGATGAAAATGGCGTATATCCAGCACTAGCTAAAAAATCATAAAATAATAAGAAAAGCGAAAGCGCCTTGGTCACCCCTGACAAGCGTAAGGCAAGCCTCATAATGGCGGTCTTTGCCATGTAGAGGATTGACTTACGACTCGAAGGGGTAGGCGCTGTAGCTAGACAATAAGAAAAGCGGAAGCGCCTTGGTCACCCCTGACAAGCGTAGGCAAGCTTAAGCAGAAAAGCTATGATTCTATCACCAGAATCATAGCTTTTTCTTTATGAAATAAATTAAACATAAAGCCAGATGTTGATTTTATGTCACATCTCTCCTACTTTATTTTCAGACGTAAAGGGGAATCAGATTTATTGATTACTCGATCATCTGTCTTAATCTCCAAATCTGAGGAGCAATTAGGGCAACGAATAGCTTGTGAGGGGATGCCCATCTTACAATATGGACACTCCTTTTTCGTCATCGCATCAACTGGATTTTGCCCTGGCTTTTTCCACCTATTCATCTGCCTAATCACCATGAAGATCACAAAAACAATGATAATAAACCGGATGAAAGATGTTAAGAACAATCCGTAATTAATAGTTGCTGCCCCAGCCTCCTTAGCAGCACTAAGTGATGTATAATTACCATCACCTAAAGTAATAAACAAGTTGGAAAAGTTCATTTTCGCTAATAAAACCCCAACCGGAGGCAAAAGCACATCTGATACTAGAGAATCAATTAATCCGCTAAAGGCTGCCCCGAGAACGATACCAATCCCTACTTCCGCTGCGCTTCCACGTAAGATAAACTGCCTAAACTCCTTGAATAAACTAATTTTACTCAGTCCTTTGGTATTATTATTTGCTATATACTATGTATAAAATAGACATGCTATGCAAATACCTAGCAGATTTTATCTAATTTGGCAGATTTTTTCCATGTAGAGGCTTGTCTTTCAACTCGGGGGGTACAAGCTGAAGCTGGATGTGGCTGTCGCTGAATGTTATCCATGCTTGGATTTTTTTATAATTTCTTTTCTTTTAAAAAACACCCCTATCCCTAGAGGTGCTTCATTAATTAATTGATGGTTTCATATTGGTGTTGATTGATAACTTTTACTAAACGTTCCATACCAAGTTGAATCAAATCAGGGGTTGCATTGGTAAAATTCAAACGCATCGTATTTTGCTCCGGATCAGATACGTAGAATGGTGCACCAGGTACAAATGCAACACCTTGGTCAACAGCGGTTGTTAATAGCTCTGTCGTATTAATATGTTTCGGCATATTAACCCAAAAGAACATGCCTCCCTTTGGAGTAAGGTATGTCAAATCGTCTATTTTCACTTCGTCAAGTAAGCCCTTCATGACAAGCATCCGTTCATGATATGTGTTTCGAATCGTCTGAATATGACCATCTAGGTCAAAGTCATTTAGCAAATGAACGAGTGCATGCTGACTTATTGAATTAGTGTGCAAGTCAGACGCTTGCTTCGCTTGTGCCATTAAGCGAATAATCTGGTGGGGTCCAACAATCCATCCGATACGCATCGCTGGGACAACAGTTTTAGAAAAAGTGCTTGTATATAATACAAATTGATTATCGTCCATCGAAGCGATTGGTGGTGGTGTTGTTTCCTGGTCAAATTGGATATCACCATAAGGATCATCTTCAAAGATAACAACATGGTATTTCTTAGCCATTTCTAATAATTTCTTTCTTCGCTCAAGAGACCAAACCTTTCCCCCTGGATTAGAGAAAGTCGGTACCACATATATACACTTCGGTTTCAATTGAGTAATCTTTTCTTCTAAATCAGCCTCAAGCATACCTTCGTCATCTGAATCAACTGCAACGACGTCCACTTCATAAGATTCAAAAACCTGAAGCGCAGCTAAATAGGTTGGATTCTCCGTTAATACGATATCACCAGGATTAAACATGATCCTAGAAAACAAATCAATCGCTTGTTGGGAACCTGATGTTACAAGAATATTATCTGAACTACGATGAATCCCCTTTTCTGCCATCCTATGGGCTAGATGTTCCCTTAGCTCACTTACCCCTTCTGTTTCTCCGTATTGTAAAGCCTTGTTTCCCGAACCAATTGCTTTACTAAACGCCTGTTGTACAGCCTCAACAGGGAACAATTCCTCATCCGGAAGACCACCGGCAAATGAAATGACATTACCTTTATTTACTACTTTTAGAATATCGCGAACGGCTGAAGATTTTAAATATCGAACACGATGTGAAAATCCGTACTTCACAAATGTCGCCACCTTTTATTTCTATATTTTGCATAATTTGTAGAATTATAAGAAAAGTCAGATATATCTAATGTTCATATATTATATCATGTTATGAATGCTTTACAAGACGTTAAACATAATTGTTAAAAAATAGACCAAAAGCACAAATCGCGCCTTGATCTTTATTTATGGATTCATTATCCGCTGAATGAACTGTCTAGTCCGCTCTTCTAATGGATTTTTCAACACTTGCTCGGGAGGACCTTCTTCCACAACAACACCATTGTCCATAAACAAAACCTTATCTGCAACCTGTTCTGCAAACTTCAATTCATGCGTGACAATGACCATCGTCCATCCTTCATTAGCTAGATCTTTCATTACTTTTAGTACTTCCCCGACCAACTCGGGATCAAGCGCTGATGTCGGTTCATCAAACAGCATTAACTCTGGCTGAATAGCAAGTGCTCTTGCAATACCAACTCGTTGTTGCTGCCCTCCAGATAATTGATGTGGATAAAGATTTAGCTTATCTGCTAGTCCTACTTTATCTAACAGTTGTCGGGCTAGTTCATTAACTACTTGCCTATTTTTCTTTTGGACATAGAGCGGGCCTTCGGTGACATTTTGTAATGCCGTTTTATGTGGAAATAAGTTATAAGACTGAAAGACCATACCTGATTTTAGGCGTAACGTTTTTATAACACTTTTCTTAGGCTTCTGTGCAAAATCTATCTCAAAATTATCGTCAAAGGTAATGGTTCCTTTTTCAGGCATCTCAAGTGCATTTAAACACCGAAGTAACGTTGTTTTTCCAGAACCGGACGGACCAATAATCGCAACGATGTTACCTTTATCAATTGTAATGTCAATATCTTTCAGTACCTCCAGGTTTCCGAAAGATTTTGTAATCCCTTTCGCAGAAATAAACATCTTTAGTCCCCCTATCTCGCGACATATCGCTCGAGTCGATGTTCGATTTTGTCTTGGACAATAGATAAAATAAAACAAATAACCCAATAAAGCATCGCAGCTTCTATATAAAGTAACATAAAGTCATAAGTTCTTGCTGCAATTTCCTGTGCTTTGCGGAATAATTCTGTTACTAATATTAGCGATGCGAGCGACGTATCCTTCACTAAACTAATAAATGTGTTAGATAAAGGTGGTATTGAAACTCGTGTAGCCTGAGGGATTATAATTCGAATTAACGTCTGCGAGTAACTCATGCCAATCGTAGTAGCTGCCTCCCACTGGCCCTTAGGGATCGATTGGATCGATGCACGAATAATTTCAGAAGAATAAGCACCAACGTTTAATGAAAAAGCAATAACCGCACTCGGAAATGGATCTATTGTAATTCCGATACTCCCTAAACCAAAAAAGACAATAAACAGTTGAACAAGAAGTGGTGTCCCTCTAATAGCTGAGACGTACATCCTTGCTGGAATAGTTAACAGTTTTGTCGTAGAAAGGCGCATTACAGCCGTAAGTAAAGCAATGAACATACCTAATACAAAAGAAACGAAAGTAAGAGGAATCGTATTTTTGATTCCTCCTAAAATCATTGGCCAAAGGGAGTTTTGGAATAACTCCCATCCACCCATATCAGCAGCTATTGAATAGAGATAACTATTGAGAAACATCTTCGCCAAACCACTTCTCAGAGATTTTAGCTAGCGTCCCATCTTCTCTCATTGCTTCTAGTTGTTCATTAACTGCTTGGACAAGGTCTTCATTTCCTTTTCTAAAGGCAAAAGCAGTTTCAGAAACATCTTCTTCCCTAACAGCAATTTTTACTCCAGCATCAGGCTGTTGATTGATGAAGTCTAGAACAGCTAAACGATCGTTTACCGTAACATCAACCCGACCTTGTTTAATCAATTCAATGGATTGGGCTAATCCCTCCACCCCGACAAGTTCAGCACCATTTTCTTCGGCAATTGCTCCAAAGTTACTCGTTAAAGACTGTGCTGATTTCTTACCAGCCAAATCTTCAAATGACTGAATGTCGTTATTCTCTTTCGGCACAACTACTACCGCTGATGATACTGTATAAGGAAAAGAAAAGTCATAGTTTTCTAACCTTTCTTCGTTAATCCCTACCTGGTTTGCAATAAGATCAAACCGCTTAGAGTTCAGACCAGCAAACATCGAATCCCATTGTGTTTCTTGGAAATCGACTTCAACTTCCATTCGCTTTGCTACTTCTTCCATCACTTCAACATCATATCCGGTTAGCTTATCGTCTTCGTTGTGGAATGAAAACGGTGCATAAGTACCTTCAGTCCCAACCTTAATGACCCCTTCTTCTTTTATTTGTTCATACCGACTGTTAGCTTCTTTATTATCATCCGCTTTATCGCTAGAATTTGACTCATCCTTATCACCAGAGCCACATGCCGCTAATAGAAGAATAAGTGCTAGCCAAATCAGATTTGTTAATTTCTTCATCTTAATTACCCCCATTAAATTTTACGGATTAATTTTCTTTCACAAGGAAGATCGCGCAAATATTAGTTTTAAATATAGGATATCCGTTCATTCCTAAATTATCCGTGATAAGAAAAGCGCAAGTCGCGCGCCAGAGCTAGACAGCTCTTACATTTTTTTCTTATCTTGTAAAAAAAGCTGAACTTCCATTGGAAGCTCAGCTTTAATGCTTTACCCTAGTACAGCACGATCATTATCCATCTGCTTTCCACGAATCCTTTGGAACTCATGAAGTAACTTTTCAATCGTTAACTCTTGTTTTTCTTTTCCTGATACATCAAAGATAATCTGGCCCTTATCCATCATGATCAACCGGTTACCTAAATCCAATGCTTGTTGCATATTATGCGTGACCATTAAAGTCGTTAAGTTAAATTTCTCAACAACTTCACCCGTCAAGTTGGTAATCAGTTCTGCTCGTGATGGGTCCAATGCTGCGGTATGTTCATCTAGTAACAGAATATTAGGTTCCGTAAATGTTGCCATTAACAGCGAAAGGGCTTGCCTTTCTCCTCCAGACAACAAACCTACTTTTGCATTTAGACGATTTTCCAATCCGAGGTGTAGCGTCTCAAGAAATTCGCGGAACATCTCTCTACGCTTTTTCGTTACGCCAATGCGTAACTTCCGCTTCTTATTACGCGCGTAAGCCATCGCTAAATTTTCTTCAATCGTCATCGATGGTGCAGTTCCAGCCATCGGATCTTGGAAAACACGCCCAATAAAATTAGAACGTTTATATTCAGGAAGCTGCGAGACCTTTTTACCATTGATTTCAACAATACCAATATCAGGCTTTAAGCTACCTGACACAATATTCATTAGTGTCGATTTTCCTGCTCCGTTACTACCAATTACTGTTACAAAATCACCAGAGTTCAGGCTTAAATTAATATCTTGCAATGCTTTTTTCTCATCGGGAGTATCTTCATTAAATGTAACAGATATATTTGAAAGGTTAAGCATCTTAAACCTCCTCTGCCTTTTTACTAAGCGCCATTTTTTTTCGCTTTCGCCGTTGTTGTTCTTTACTTGTTGCAATAAGTTTAGGTGCAATAAGCGCAACAATGACTAATAATGCAGTAATTAACTTCATGTCACCTGTTTCGAGGAATTTAACTTTTAATGCTAGTGTAACAACAATTCGGTATGCAATTGCCCCACCAATCACCGCCAAGGTCGTCCGCATGATTGTTTTTGTTCCAAATATTGCTTCACCGATTATCACGGATGCTAGACCAATCACAATCATTCCAATTCCCATGTTAACATCAGCAAAGCCACCGTATTGGGCAACGAGACCACCGGATAAGGCAACTAAGCCGTTCGATAACGCTAAACCAATAATTTTCAAGCTATCTGTGTTGGCGGAAAAACTACGAATCATCCGTTCATTATCGCCAGTTGCCCGAAGCGCTAAGCCTACTTCCGTTTTCAAGAAATAATCTGTTATTACCTTTATGATTAATGTTACAAACACCATAATTATTAAGACGGCCCAACTACCGGGGAACCGTTCAACTCCAAACAATTGTACTAAGCTATTTAATGCTTGATTTATTCCTGTTGTTTCAAATAAAGGTTTAAGGCCAGTAAAAATAGTCGACTCATTGATTAATGGTAAATTTGGCCGACCCATAATTCTAAGGTTAATTGAATATAGGGCAATCATCATAAGAATACCGGATAATAGCGGATTAATCTTGCCCTTCGTATTCAATAAACCAGTAATACTACCTGCCAAGCATCCTGCCAGTAAGGCGAACACTGTTGCAATAAAAGGTGGTACCCCATTTATAATTGATATTGCCGCAACACCAGCACCTGTAACAAAACTACCATCCACAGTTAAATCGGGAAAGTCTAACACTCGGAAGGACAAATAGACACCAAGTGCCATAATCGCATAAATAATCCCTGACTCAACGGCTCCGAAAATTGAAATAAACATGCTGTTCTCCCCTTCTAGAAAAACATTCTTTCTATTTTTAATCACAATCTCTACTATATCATAATTTCAACCGACTACGATGTGCCTATTTTAATTACTAAAAATTGGACCTATTTTCTAAGAAAAGCGCAAGGCGCCTTGCGCTAGACAGCTCTTGGATCTTTTTATACTTTCTTTTCTTATTTTCTTATCTTTTAAAAAGAAAAGAACCGACAATTAAACCTATCCAGGATAATGTCGGTTTATCTTCTTATTCTTTCTCAGTCTCTAGTAATTGGGCATCTTCATCCCAATCTTCATTCCATTCTACTCCTTGTTCCTCAGCAGCACCTTTATTAATAAATAACTGCATGTTAGGTGGGTATTCAACCGGAATATCTGCGGTTGTTTTTTCACCGGTTAACACTTCGACAGCCATTTCACCTGCACGGTAGCCAATTGTGAAATAATCTACACCGAATGTAGCAAATCCACCTTTTTTAACTGAGTCAGGTTCTCCAACGATTAACGGCACATCCTGTTCATTTGCAATTTGGACAACTGTTTCTAGGGCAGATACGACTGTGTTATCAGTGATAACGTAAATCACGTCTGCTTCCCCTACAAGTGTATTAGTTGCTTGCTGAACTTCAGCCGATGTTGAAACCGTACGTTCTACTGTACTTAAGCTTGTTCCTTCCACTGCCTCATTAACTGCTTCTATTTGGGTAACTGAGTTTGCTTCACCAGCGTTATAAACTAATCCGACAGTAGCACCCTCGAAATAAGTATCGATGAATTTAACTGTATTCTTAATTGCATCTGGATGTAAATCCTGCACCCCGGTAATAACTTCTCCAGGTTGGTCCATTCCTTCAACCAAACCAACTTCTGTAGCATCTGTAACTGATGCAAAAATGATAGGGATTTCTACTCCACTTGAATTCACTGCTTGTAAAGATGATAGAGCACTTGCTGTTGAGTTAGCAAAAATTAAATCAACGTCATCTGCTACAAAATTATTCGCAATCGTACTTGCATTATTTTGATCATTTTGAGCACTCTGAAAATCATATTCTGCTTCTAAACCAGCGTCAGCGATTGCTTGCTTAAAACCCTCGTACGCTTGATCTAATGATGGGTGTTCTACAATTTGTGATGCACCGATTTTATAAACCTTTGAATCTTCCGTATCTCCGCTATCTTCTGACGGTGTTTCTTCAGACGATTGATCCTCTTGTGTAGCATCACCACTACCATTTGAAGAATCAGAATCATTTTCAGCCGTACCGCATGCCGCTAAAACTAAGGCACTCATCATAATTAAAATAATTAATAGCCACTTCTTCATTCTTGCTCTTCCCCCCATATTACTCTATTATTTAAAATTTTCTAAAGATTTACGGTAAATTATATCACACATTTAAAATGTAGGGTAGAAAGTTTATGCTTCTTTCTTTTCTTCCTATTGACAAATGGAAATACTTGTATAACGCATTACTTTCATGCACACTATTAGCTAAGTGGAGGGCGGGGGAAGTTTGAGTAGACACTTTAACTTTATGCTTTCTTATCTTTTTGCAAAGGAGTATTAAAAAAATGAAAATTGTCGTTATTGGTGGCGGGATACTTGGCTCCTCAACAACCTATCATCTTGCAAAAAGTGGGGCTGAAGTCTGTCTCATTGACAAACACCATCAAGGTCAGGCAACGGATGCAGCCGCCGGAATCGTTTGTCCATGGCTTTCCCAAAGAAGAAATAAGGCATGGTATACGTTAGCAAAGAGCGGTGCTAGCTATTACCCACATCTGATAAAAGAATTAGAGGCTGATGGAGAAACGGAAACAGGTTATCGTAGAGTTGGCACCATTAGCATTAGAAAAGATAAAAATAAGGTAATTGCAATGGAAGAAAGAGCAAGACATCGGAGAGAGACAGCACCTGAAATCGGTGAAATTTCCGTATTATCGAAGGAACAAACAAGCAATCTTTTTCCTCCATTGGATAAGGAGTTCGAATCCATTTATATTAGTGGTGGTGCCCGAGTCGATGGCAGGAAACTTAGAAATTCGATGCAACGAGCTGCCGAAAAAAACGGCGCAACCATCATTAGAGGCAAAGCAGCCGCACTTTCTAGTAATGCCAACAATGACGTTAATGGTGTTTATGTTGGAGATGAATTTGTGGAAGCAGATGTAGTAATTGTTACCGCTGGCGTCTGGGCAAAGCAATTTCTTGAACCGTTAGGAATTGAATTTTGCGTCGAGCCTCAGAAGGCCCAAATTGCCCACGTCCATTTGCCAGACACAGACACAAGTAATTGGCCAGTCGTCATGCCCCCTAATGACCAGTACTTATTAGCATTCGATGATGGTCATATTGTTGCTGGTGCTACACATGAAAATGACCGCGGTTTCGATACGACGGTCACACCAATTGGTATACATGAAATTTTTGACAAAGCGTTAAACATAGCGCCAGGACTAGCACAAGCAGAATTAATTGAAACCCGTGTTGGGTTTCGCCCTGTTCTACCTAATTTCCTGCCAGTGATTGGACCCCTGCCAGGATTTGAGCAAATACTTGTTGCCAATGGATTAGGTTCTTCTGGGCTAACAACAGGTCCATATCTTGGCTCGCAGTTGGCAAAGCTCGCACTAGGAATGGAAATTGAGCTCGATTTAAATGACTATCCTGTTAAGGAAGCCGTTAAATGGTTAGATTAACTCTCTTACTTTTCTTTTAATAAAGCTTGTAGAAAAACCACGAGTTTCTCTACAAGCTATCTGTATCACTTAAAGAAATAACTTCCCTTATTATTCTTCATCGTTAAAGTTGTCTGTTACTGCACCTTTAGATGAACAAGAGACATTGTGTGCGTATTTACCGAGTATACCTTTTGAATAGAGTGGTGGTGCCACCCATTCTCTTCTCCGTTTTGCTAGTTCATTGTCCGGTACATCCATGAAAATTTCTTGGCGTTCCGAGTCAATAGTGACCAAATCTCCTTCTTTTACCAAGGCAATTGGACCGCCCACTTGCGCTTCAGGAGCTATATGCCCAACAACAAGGCCATGCGTACCACCAGAGAAACGACCATCCGTCAACAAAGCTACTTTTTCCCCTAAGCCTTTTCCAACAAGAATCGCGGAGATAGAGAGCATTTCCGGCATACCTGGACCACCTTTTGGCCCCTCATAGCGAATAACGAGTACGTCACCTTCTTTAATATCATTATTCATAACTGCCTCAGTTGCCTCATCCTCTGTGTCAAATACTCGAGCAGGCCCGGTATGACGTTTCACCTTTACCCCTGACACTTTGGCAACAGCACCACTTGGCGCTAAATTACCTTTTAGAATGACAAGTGGTCCGGTAGCGCGATATGGCTTATCTAATGGAAGGATAATTTCCTGACCTTCCTCAAGGTCTGGTGCGTCTGCTAAATTTTCTGCTATCGTTTTACCTGTTACTGTTAAGCAATCCCCATGTAAGTAACCAGCCTTCAGTAATAGCTTCATTACCGCTGGCACTCCGCCGATTCGGTGTAGATCCTGCATGACATATTTTCCACTTGGTTTCAAGTCGGCAATGTGAGGTACCTTTTTCTGAAGTCGATCAAAATCATCTAGCGTTACGTCGACACCAACAGAGTGGGCAATCGCAAGCAAGTGCAGTACAGCATTTGTCGAACCACCTAACGCCATAACAACAGTAATAGCATTTTCAAAGGCCTTCTTTGTCATAATGTCTTTTGGATAAATTCCTTTTTCCAATAAGTGATAGAGGGCTTGTCCGGCTTTACGGCAGTCTTCTGTTTTATACTTTGACTCTGCTGGATTAGATGAACTTCCAGGTAGGCTCATTCCCAATGCTTCCACAGCACTTGCCATTGTGTTGGCGGTGTACATACCTCCACAAGACCCCGCTCCTGGGCATGCATGACATTCGATTCCATGTAATTCTTCACCACTAATGTCACCGTTATTGTATTTGCCAACGCCTTCAAACACGGAGACGATATCTAGCTTTTCACCATTTCTAAAGCCTGGTGCAATTGTTCCACCATAAACAAAAATAGCAGGAACATCAGACCTAGCAATCGAAATTAAACAGCCGGGAATATTTTTATCACATCCACCAATCGCAACATATCCGTCTAAATTTTCAGCGCCTACAACTGTTTCAATGGAATCAGCGATAACATCTCGACTAGGTAATGAATATCTCATCCCTGACGTACCCATTGAGATTCCATCAGATACTGTTATCGTATTAAAAATTAGTGGAACAGCACCTGCTGCTTCGGCACCCTCCTTGGCGCTTTTAGCTAAATCATCAATATGGATATTACAAGGCGTTACCTCACTCCATGTACTAGCAATACCCACCATAGGCTTTTTAAATCCTTCATCTGTTACACCGACTGCTCGGAGCATTGCCCGATTCGGTGCTCTTTTTGGATCATCAAATACTTTACTCTTTATCCGCAAATCCTTCTTCATCATGCTCTCCTCCTGTCCTTTCTTTCTCTTTACTATAATAGCTTAGTTTTAATAGTTCAATGAATTTGATATATTCTGACGACTTATAAACTATTTAGCAATTAAAAGTTGACTTTATTATTTCCCAATTCGTCCATACTGATAAGTGGATTATTTTTTAAGGAGAATTATTTGAAATGAAACCAAATCCAATTTTGATTTTAGCTTTTTTCTCTATCGTGTTGTTACTATTATTTTTAATAAACAAGGAGCAGCCGTTGAATAAAGACGTTCAACCACCAACGGAACTACATCCAACCGTAAAAAGATACCGAGATATTTTAATTACTCAAGCAGATTCAATTGGGATTAATATCGTTATCACTGATGGCCTCAGGTCGTATGCCGAACAAGACGCGATATACGCAAGGGGACGAACTAAACCTGGAAACATTGTAACAAATGCACAGGCTGGGGAATCTTATCATAATTATGGACTTGCAATTGATTTTGCGCTTCGTGTAGGGGATGACGTAATTTGGGATATAACCTATGATGGTAATCAAAATGGTAAGTCAGATTGGATGGAAGTAGTTGCCTTAGCAAAAAAACTAGGTTTCTCCTGGGGTGGGGACTGGCAGGGTGCACCCGATTACCCGCATCTTCAAATGGAATTTGGTTTGAGTATTTGGGAGTTGCGGCGCGGTAAACAACCAAACGTCGATAAATACGGAGACCCTCTCTGATCTGCAATCTCCTTAGACTAAGCTTCGGAGATTTACACGGAATTATGGACTTGACTGTTTATATCGTTTTTTGTTACAGTTTGGTCGTTGGATGCGCTCCCTCGGGCGTGTATTTCGTTTTTTGTTACCGTTTAACCGCTAGCAGGGCTCGGTCGGGCGTTAATATCGTTCTTTGACTACCGTTTGACCGCCGGAAGGACTCGGTCGGGCGTTAATATCATTCTTTGACTACCGTTTGGCCGCCGGAAGGGCTCGGTCGGGCGTTAATATCATTCTTTGACTACCGTTTGACCGCCGGAAGGGCTCAATCGGTCGTTACTATCATTCTTTGACTACCGTTTGACCGCCGGAAGGACTCAATCGGTCGTTAATATCGTCCTTTGACTACCGTTTGACCGCTGGAAGGACTCAATCGGTCGTTAATAGCGTCCTTTGACTACCCTTTAACCGCCGGAAGGGCTCGGTCGGGCGTTAATAGCGTCCTTTGACTACCTTTTGACCGCTGGAAGGGCTCGGTCGGGCGTTAATAGCGTCCTTTGACTACCGTTTGACCGCCGGAAGGGCTCGGTCGGGCGTTAATATCATTCTTTGACTACCGTTTGGCCGCTGGAAGGGCTCGGTCGGGCGTTAATAGCGTCCTTTGACTACCGTTTGGCCGCCGGAAGGGCTCGGTCGGGCGTTAATATCGTTCTTTGACTACCGTTTGACCGCCGGATGGGCTCAATCGGGCGTTAATATCGTTCTTTGACTACCGTTTGGACGTTGGATGCGCTCCCTCGGGTGCAATGTCATCAAAGTTAAATTTCCAATAATTAACAGATACACTCTAAGCTTTTTTCTACCAGATACTTTTCGAATCTATTCTCATCTGGAGTAAAAAAAAGACAATCCGTATTGCTTCTAAAAAAGTCTTTCCCATTTCTATCACCACTTGTCCGTTTGATATACCAAAAAATAGTATCCAAGTCAATTATTGTGGTGATTTGAAAATGTCAAGTGTATCTATACCCGTTTTTTCGTTTTATTAAATTAACGATTTATTACATCAGGCACAAACCTTTTTAGGGAAACCAACATTCCATTTTTTGTAATACTAACTTGATGACATTGCCCTCGGGCGTGTATTTCGTTTTTTGTTACCGTTTAACCGAAAAGACAGTATACTCAAAAATGAATAAATGCTATCCTTTTTTCATCATAGATGGTGGCTGCAGAAAGCCATGGTGGTTTCTTATCTTTTAAAAAATGCGTAGCAAACAGAAAAAAATCCAGCTCCGGTAATAATGGGCTGGATCTTCGTTTCTGTTACTCTCCTACATTCTCTAATACATCGTCAATCATTTGTGAATTTGCGACTGGGCCGGTATATAGCCAGCTAGATGTTGATGGTAATTCGTAAATATTGCCTTCCTTAACAGCAGGGATGTTTTTCCACAGGTCATCTTGTAGCATTTCTGACCCGTTACCCTTATCGCTATTAACTAAGAAAATATGGTCTGCATCTAATTCAGCTAATTTCTCTAACGAAATTTCTGACCAGTTTGCTTCCGTACTTTCTGAAATCTCTTTCACGACATTTGGGGTTGCTAAACCTAGGTCGCCATATAGCACATCACCACTTGATAAGTTCTCACTTACGATATAGAACGTATTATTAAATAACCATAAAGCTGCAGCTGATTCATCACCGATTGATGCTTCAATTTGTTCCTTAGCATCTGCTGCTTTTTGTTCATAATCAGCTAGGACCTGTTCTGCTTTCTCCTCTTGCCCAAATACTTTGCCAATTTGTAATAATTCCTCGCGCCAGTCATTGTTTTGCTCAGAACCTACTACATATGTTGGTGCAATTCTGTTATATTGTTCGTATTTATTTCCTTCGACCATACCTGCAGAATCCATAATGATTAAGTCTGGTTCAAAGCTTGTAACAGTTTCTAGCGGTAAATCATATGGAATAGTCGGAACATCTTTTAGAGAATCTTGCAAATAGTCTTGAATGGTCGCACCATCAGCAACTGACCACTGTGCGACTGGTGTGATCCCTAAAGCAACTAAGTAATCTTCTAGGTAAGATGCTATGACACGCTTAGGCTCAGCAGGTACTGTCACTTCATTTCCCATCGCATCGGTTAATGTACGCTCACTTTCTTCGCTGTCTGTTTCATTTCCTTCACTAGATGCTTCTCCGTTTTCAGTCTCTGCTGTTGTATCATCTTGAGGCTTTGGATTTTCTTCTTCGGTATTACCACATGCCGCTAGCAATAAGAATGTTGCCACAAAAGCTAGCATTATATAAAATTTTCTACTTTTCATTGTGTATTTACTCCTTTGCGATTTATCATTTTTATGGAAGCACAAACCAAATGATAACAATTATCATTATCATTTGCAAGAGTGATTTTATTTTAATTGTGACAATATTTGATACACGTATTTTTTTGTACTATAATGATAATGATTCTCAATCATTGAAGCGTTTTTTAGGAGCTAACAAACGATGACCAAGTGGACATACAATCATTCACATAGAAAAACTAGTTCTAAGCCTATTCAGGCAACTCTCCTCTTAATAGGAGGGATTATCCTCCTTATTTTTGCCATTGGACTTTCTATTTTATACGGTGCTTCAGATATTACTGCTAGAACGGTTATCCAAAGTATTATAAACTTTAATTCTAATTCTACGTCCCATCAAATTATCCGAGGTTTACGAATTCCGCGGGCACTAGCAGCAGCATTAATTGGTGCTGGGCTTGCCATGTCAGGTGCACTAATGCAAGGGATGACTCGTAACCCACTTGCCTCGCCATCGATCATGGGGGTAACAGCTGGGGCAACCTTCTCTATGGCTATTGCTCTTGTTGTCACACCAGGCGCTTCTAATTTTATCATGATGTTATGGGCGTTTTTAGGAGCAGGACTCGGTGTTGCGATCGTGTTTGGTGTTGGTTCTATTTCAAAAACAGGCCTAACTCCCGTGAAGCTTGCCTTAGCCGGTACTGCCGTCACCGCATTATTAAGTTCGTTATCTTCTGCAATTGCTATTCATTTTAACATTGCAAAAGATATAAGCTTTTGGTATGCAGGGGGAGTATCTGGCGTTCAGTGGTTGCAAGTTCAACTACTTACCCCAATTGCACTGATTGGGTTTGTAATTGCATTGTTTCTTGCTAATTCAATCACTACCTTAAATTTAGGTGAGGACGTTGCAAAAGGTCTAGGGCAACGGACATTTGCTGTAAAATTAATCGGTACCATTGTCGTCTTATTATTAACAGGGGCTGCTGTCTCCGTAGCAGGCACAATAGGTTTTATTGGCCTAGTCATTCCCCATATAACAAGATTTCTTGTCGGAGTTGACTATAGGTGGATTATCCCCTGTTCGGCTGTGTTAGGTGGGCTATTATTAGTTGTTGCTGATACAATTTCACGGATGGTTAACCCACCATTTGAAACACCAGTTGGAACAATCACAGCCTTAGTCGGTGTCCCTTTCTTTCTTTATTTGGCACGTCGTGAAGGGGGATCGATGTAATGAAAATCTGGTCAAGCGCAAATAAAAGAACAATCATTCTCGCAATTGTGCTCATTTTAGCTATTATAGTAACGTTTGTAATCAATGTAAACTTGGGGGTTGTATCGATTTCACCGATGAATGTGATAAAAACATTGCTTGGTCGCGGAAGTGATAATGACAGTATGGTCCTGTTTTATTTCCGACTACCACGTATAGTTATTGCTATTTTAATCGGTATAGCCATGGCCATTTCTGGTGCTATTTTACAAAGCATTACCCACAACGATTTAGCTGATCCTGGTATTATTGGTATTAATGCTGGAGCAGGGTTTGCCGTAGTCCTTTATATCTATCTTTCGCGGAGCACCATGCCTAATTTGTTGTCTGATTCGGTATATCTTATGCCATTAACCGCATTAACTGGGGCGATAATTGCTGCCATCCTTATTTATGTGATCTCATGGAAAAATGGCATTTCACCGATTAGGCTCGTCTTAGTAGGGATAGGTATCAACAGTGCGTTTGCGGCGCTAATCATTATGTTCCAACTGAAAATGGATCCCACCGATTTTACCAGGGCAACGGTATGGCTGTCAGGTAATATTTCCGGGACAGATTGGACCTATGTACTTGCATTGTTACCGTGGGTTATCGTTCTTGTTCCGATCGCATTGTATCAGTCTAGTGTTTTAAATACCTTACAATTAGGTGATGACGTTGCCAAAGGACTTGGAACACGAGTAGAATCTCGGCGTTTATCCCTACTTTTTATTGCGGTGGCACTTGCAGGAGCTAGTGTTGCTGTTGGTGGCGGAATTGCGTTTATCGGACTTGTTACCCCACACCTTGCAAAAAAACTAGTAGGCGCCAACCATCAATTATTTTTACCAATTACCGGATTGATGGGGGCATTGCTCCTCCTTGTTTCCGATACAATTGGACGCAATATTTTATCCCCATCAGAGATTCCAGTCGGATTAGTCGTATCACTAATTGGTGGAAGCTATTTTATTTATTTATTAATGAAAAGCTAAAAAAACAAAAGCGAAACGCCTTGCCCATCCGAGAAAAATTACAGTATACTTTTTTAATCATAGATGGTGGCTGCAGAAATCCATGGTGGTTTCTCATCTTACGAAAAAGGGCTCCTATTCGATTGCTGATTGGACAACTTCTTTTTGAAAAATACTAAGGGAGATTTATATGGAAGAGACAAATAACGTACATGATGTCATTATCATCGGTGGTGGAACAACTGGATTATTTACTGCTTTTTATTGCGGAATGCGAAATATGTCCACTAAACTAATAGAATCAGGCTCTGATTTAGGTGGGAAAGTTACCCAATTTCTTCCCGAAAAATTAATCTATGATATTGGTGGTATCCCAGCTATTACTGGAGATGACTTAGTTAAGCAGACAACAGAGCAAGCAAAGATGCATCGACCAACGATTGTTTTTAATCAATGGATTGAGTCCATTGAAAAGAGTAGGCATGGGCTATTCTCTGTTATTTCAACTGGAGGCGTTGTACATCAGGCAAAAACGGTTATTTTAGCAACTGGCACGGGTAAATTCGACCCAGTTAAGTTGGAATTAAATGATGCAACAAATTATGAAAAGAAAAGTTTACATTATACAATGAGTAATCCTAACCAATTTTCCGGCAAAACTGTCCTAATCTCGTCCAATAATCGAGTTGGTCTTGATTGGGCACTTAGCCTAGAAAATATCGCCGATAAGGTTTATCTCATTAATAATAAGGATAAATTCCAACACGCAGCAGACGAAGAATTAGAGCGTTTATCTGCATCTTCAGTTACCGTCTTGCTAAACAGTAGCGTAGACAAATTAGACGGCGAACTTGGTTGGTTGAAAAAAGTAACGATCACTAGCCATGACCAAGCAGAGGGTATTTATGTCGATCATGTGCTTTCGTACAACGGATTAACAATGATACCAGCTCCGTTTACTAACTGGGGTTTGGAGACAAATGCTAACCGTGTTGTTGTGGATCACCATATGGCTACTAATATCGATGGAGTATTTGCTGCTGGTGACGCTACTTATTATCCGGGTAAAACGATGTTAATTGCTTCAGGGTTTACAGAAGGGCTAACAGCTGCCAATAGCGCCAATAAATATATTGATCCAAAAGCGCCCGTTCAAATTTATAGCACCGTTATTTACCGGAAATAAACCTTCTGTACAGGAACAAAACCGTACTGCGCTAGACAGCTCTTGGATTTTTTATACTTTCTTGTCTTTCAAGTAAATAGACCCGAACTTAAAGCACCGTTTGGGTCTATTTCAAGATTGAATTTCTTTATTCTTTAATCTTTAACCGTCTTCGGCCATTTACTGTTAAATCTTCAATGGAATTTGAACCTATGCCAAACATAGCCATTTTTAATTCTAATTCTCTTGTTTCAAACACTTCAACTAAGCTCTCAACCGTCTCGGTAGCTTCCTTTAATATGGAACGCCCAAACCCAACCATGTCTGCACCTAAGGCTATCGCTTTGGCAGCTTGGAGACCATTATACATCCCACCACTTGCAATAAGTGGTTGACTGATGTCATAAGACCTTATCGAACGAATGCAGTCTGCCGTTGGATTCCCCCAGTCTTTAAATGCTTCTGCAGCTGCTATTTTCACTTTGTTCTGTGATCTCATCTTTTCCACTTGGCTCCACGATGTCCCCCCTGCACCGGCAACGTCAATAAATGAAACTCCAGCATGGATTAATTTATTTGCAACAGTACCATCAATCCCCCAGCCTACTTCCTTTACACCTACAGGGATGGAAAGTTCCTTACACAGTTTCTCAATCTTTGGTAACAGATTTTCAAAATTAGTGTTTCCGCCTTCCTGAATGACTTCTTGCAAACTATTCAAATGGAGGACAAGTGCATTCGCATCAGTAATTTCGATTATTTTTTTGCATTCCTCCACACCAAAACCGTAGTTCAGCTGAACAGCACCTAAATTAGCAATAATATATGTATTTGGTGCATACCTTCTAACCTGGAAGGATGGCCTGAACTGTTCACTTTCAATTAACGCCCGGGTAGATCCAAGCGCAAGGGACCAGCCTCTTGCTTCAGCAGCCATCGCTAAATTTTTATTAATCTTCTCGGCTAAAGCTGCTCCACCAGTCATCGAACTAATTAGAAATGGTGTAGGAAATTCCTGATCAAGAAAATTTGTTTTCAAGGTTATATCTTCAAAATTAATTTCAGGTAATCCGTTATGGATAAACTGATAGCGTTCTAAGCCATTCGTAATCGTATCTCCTGTTACCTTTTCATTTAAAGTAATCCGGATATGCTCCGATTTGCGTTTGTTTATTGAGTCAGTCATGATTTAACTCCTTACTTGAATATTCTTTCTGAATCTTAACGCGTTATCGTTGCTTCCGCAAATTATAAGGTGGGACAGAGGGAGGAGGCTTCCACACTCCCCCCACCCCTCCTTACAAATTATTGTCTTCTTGTTCAATTTCTTTTTCGGCAAAATATACATTTACATCTTCTTTTGCTTTGTGCTCATCAACAGAGTCTCCCGGATAACGGTCGATGCTATTTAGAGGATGTGCAGGATTAATTTCCGTCTGAACGCCCATCCCCTCAACCGAGTTTGCTTTTGTTCTTTCATTATAAAATTTACTATTCTTTTTGCTCATCATAACCACCTCAATTACTAGTTTTTTACTGAGAGGAGATTTTCATTCGATATTTTTTCGAGAGACAAATATGCTAATATTAACCTATACACTAAAAAATGGAGATGAATAATAATGAAGGAAGAGCTTATTCAACGATTCACCACATACGTCAAGGTAGACACGCAATCCAATGAAAATAATGAAAATTGCCCTTCCACACCGGGACAGCTAACGTTAGCAAGTATGCTCGTGGATGAGCTAAAAGAAATTGGAATGGATGACGTTACAATTGATGACAATGGCTACGTGATGGCTTCGCTACCAGCAAATACAGAAAAACAAGTTCCTACAATAGGCTTCTTAGCCCATGTCGATACAGCGACCGACTTTACCGGGAAAAATGTTCATCCACAAATTGTTGAGAATTATGACGGAAATGATATAACTTTAAATGAAGCACTATCCGTTATCCTTTCACCAAATGAGTTTCCAGAATTAGCTAGTTATCAAGGTCACACATTAATTACAACCGATGGAACCACGTTACTCGGAGCAGATAACAAAGCTGGAATTACTGAGATTATGACAGCAATGGTTTACCTCATCAACCATCCGGAGGTGAAGCATGGCAAGGTTCGTGTTGCATTTACTCCTGATGAGGAGATTGGTCGCGGGCCCCATAAGTTTGATGTCGATGCTTTTCAAGCCGATTATGCCTATACTGTTGACGGTGGGCCATTAGGAGAACTGCAATATGAAAGTTTTAATGCAGCAGCTGCCAAAATAACAATCAAAGGCAACAATGTTCATCCGGGCACAGCCAAAGATAAAATGGTTAATTCGATGAAAATTGCTATGGAGCTCCATCAACAGTTACCAAAGGAACAAGCACCAGAGTACACGAAAGAGCATCAAGGCTTCTTCCATCTCCTCTCGTTTGTAGGAGACGTAGAACAAACGCAGCTACATTATATTATTCGCGATCATGACCGGGATAAATTTAATGAGAAAAAACACTTACTCAAAAGGATTGTTGATCAGGTAAAGGAAAAGCACGGGGAAAACACTGTCACTTTTGCTATCCATGATCAATATTTTAACATGCGAGAAAAGATTGAACCCGTGAAGGAAATTGTCGACATTGCTTATGATGCAATGAAATCATTGGATATTGAACCACTAGTAAAGCCAATACGTGGCGGTACAGATGGCTCTCAATTGTCGTTTATGGGGCTACCAACACCAAACATTTTTACAGGCGGAGAAAATTTCCACGGAAAATATGAATATATTTCCGTAGACAACATGGTAAAAGCAGTAAAAACAATTGTTCAAATTATAAAACTAACAGAGGAACGAGCATATTGAAAGTTTTACCAGAAGCTTGGATCATTCATCCAAGCTTTTTTATTTTTTTAAAAAGTTGGCAACGTTTGCATTGTTAACTTTTTAATCGTACTTGCATACAATCAGATAAAGGCACTTCTAGCAGAATTCACAAACCAATTGCATCTTGCCCAATGAGCTTTTTTATGCTATCTTATTGAACAATATACCATCTTCCAAACTCTAATCCAGGTAAGGAGGGCCCGTCATGAGAAAAGTTACGTTAGAAATGTTATACACCCACCCCATTGTCCAGAAATATGTTGGTCGATCTGGAATTGCTCATGCCATTTCGGTTGCTGAGCGCGCTTTTGAGATTGCAAGGCATACGTCTGTGAATCCCGACTTAGCTGCTAAGGCAGGATTGTTACACGATATCGGGCACTATAAGTGGTATAGTACTAACGGGGAATGGGATTTTGACAAATACAAACAATATGATATTCATGCCATTAAAGGTTCTGCCCGTGCCCACAAGCTTTTAGTTAGGTGTGGCGAAGATTTAGAAAATGCAAAAGCAATTGCACTCGCAATCTTGCTCCATACAGACTCCTATTTACCTAAAGGTGAACTTGAACTTAGCCCCCTACAACAAGTTGTAACGGAAGCAGATGAGGCAGATGAAGAACCTAACGGCGCACATCACTACCGAACGATCAATTACCAAACTGGACTTGATCGGATTAGAGCATTAGATGAAAGAATTGACAAATTACCCCTAAAAGATCTAGAGCAAACGAGTTAAACCCTGTGGGACCGTGTCTTCTCTCGTACCACAGGGTTTAACTCGTATATCACCTTTTTCCATCCCCCTATGGTAAACGCAGATAAACCCTCCGATCATTAACTTTGGACAAGCAGCTGTGAACACCCGTACTATACAGTATTTTCATTAGATTTTGATATTAATACACTGGGTGGGCGACCTTAGGTAAGATAGAGCTTTGATTATTTATGCTTTCTTGTCTTTCAAAAACAACCAAAACAAAAACGCCTTCCGGAGAACTATCTTCCTCCAAAGGCGTTAGTATCTAATTTCCACTAAGTTGGTTTAAATTAGTACCGCTTTCCGAAAGCGAATGCTGGTCGAGACCGACGATTTGCGCCAATACGAAACTTTTTCTTGTTAAATGCTGCTCTTACTTTCTCTATGAAAGTTAACACAAGAAACGTCAAAAGAATTGTAAGTGACACAAGGTATAGAGATGTTACCATACTCTACCAGCTCCTTCCCTCTTTAAAATTCTTCATTTATTAATGAATTCAACTATATAATACCAAATATCCCGCTAAAGTAAACCTATATTCGAAAATTCTTTAAAAAACTTTTATATCCTTTACTTTACCAGTAATTTCTTCCATTCCAATCTATTCATAGCAAAATTAATTTGTGCAGCGAAAAGGTTAGTCCCTCGCCTATTTTCTTCGATTTAGTCCTCAGGTTGATATTATTGGTTTAAATGACAAAGAGATTGCAGACGGATAATAACAGGAGATTCCATTAAGCGCAGGGCGCCTCGGTCTCACCCCCGACAAGCTTAAAACCTCAGGTGGGCTAAGCGTCCGGAGCTAGACAGCTCTTAGATTTTTTATACTTTCTTTTCTTGCGAAAAAAAGAGCCCTACAAAGGCTCTCATTCATGGTGATTGTAATCCATAGGAATAGGCTAAACACTCAAAACCATTTTTCTCTAGTATTGGTTTACTCATTGGGCTAGCATCAACCATTAGCACTGGATGCCCCATTTCGACTGCTTTTCTTGCTCTTATAGCTAATAAACCTGTATAATGCCCTTTCCCGCGATGATTAGCTAATGTAGATCCTCCCCAGAGACTCGCAAATGAAGATTGTCCTTCCAAATACATCCAAGCTGCACTGACTAACTGACTATCAGCATATGCACCATAAAGGAACAGAGATTCTTCGTTACGTTGTTTATCTCTCCATAACCTCTCACCTAACCCTTTAAGAGGGTCATTCCAAATTGTTTTCTCAAGCTTCATAATTGCCTCGATACCGTTTCGATCAGTTATTTCCTTGATTTCAGAGGGAATTTCCACTTTTAATAGATTAGTTTTACTAGTATCCATTACCATCAGAGCTTCTGGTCCATCGTTCATAAATCCCTCATCTTCTAACAACTCAATCAGATTACTAGGTTGGTCATAACTATATACCTTCCACTCAAACCTTTGCCCAATCTGTCGGTAATAATCTACTTGTTCTTTGATCACCTCTCGGGCATTCTGGTCATTGATGTTTGCACATACAATGTAGCCCTTTTCACCGTATAGGGATACATCACGGATTACACATTCTGTTTCCTCTCTCTATATCCTAGAGGGATAATTCCTCGACGAAATTCCATATCAAATCGTTGGAGCAGTTCTCTATTATTCATTGGCATCCCCTTTTAAAAAGGTTTCAATATCATTAAACAAATTATAATCAAAAAAAGCGCATTTTCAATATATTCAAGAGCAAACAATCGTTTGGATAATCGAACGTACTCATTGGGTATCTGTTCTTCCTCATATTTTTCAAACAGTGCTTTAATCGGTTTTGAGGCTTTTGATAATGCAAGCGGCCCCATAGCTAATGCTACCAAAAACAGAATCAAGCTTGTTACGTACCACCCGGCCCGGAATAGCCCTGTGTTAATTATGCCAAGTAACAAACCAGTGATGAGTAAAAGAGTACCGCCAATCATAACAAAAGTATGTAGCTTGTGCCGGATTAAATAGGCATGTTTTAATTCAGTCATCGTTTTTGCTGACATTGGAATGAACGTAAGCACAAACCCTGGACCAATTCCTAATATTGCAGAAAAAATGTGAACAAACACGAGTAGGTTGTAAAGTTGATTCATATGTATACCTCTAAATTGTTTTGGTTACATCTTACACGAATTGATCGGTATTCCCCAACATAGATAGTGACGATTTAAGGACAATTTACCTCTAATGACAGCTTCCATGTACTATCGTTAGATTTGAGAATAAATCAACATAACTCCTGTTTGTCAGCAAATTATTATCAATTAGATGTGAAAAAACAGGCAGTCTCATTTATCAGACTACCCGTTTCTTTTTCAATCCTACTTTCTATTCCTCTGAGACTTTAAATATAGCTAATGCGCCTTTTTGTATATAGTTAAACTGATGGGTTCTTTAACTACACTCATCGGAAATGTCGCTACAGAATCAGGAATATCCTTATCCAAGCCTCCTGTCTACTTCAAGGTTGCAATATGGGTATAAACCTCCTTCAAATTAGTAAATCCCATCGCTTGGACGGCGCGAACACTCTCAGACCAAAGCCTAGCTGTAGCTATTGCATCAGATAAGGCATGGTGCCTCTGATCAATTTCAATTCCATAATGTTCGCAACACTCATCTAAGGTTACTAGCCTCTTCTCGGGTTCAACAATCTTAGTTAAAAAGGACGTATCAATGATTCGATGTTGAAAATTGGTCTTTAATGATGCCCATGTCGCATGCTGCATAAACTGCTTTTCATGACTAGCATGGTGAGCAACAAGTGTGTCAGTTTTGGTAAATTGATAAAAATCTCTTAACACCGCAGAAAGAGGTGGTGCCGCCTGCACTATTTCCCTGGTAATACCAGTCAACTTCTCAATCTCTTGAGACGGGCCCTCTTCATGAAAGATTGGTGAATAAAACGTTTCACCTTCAAGCACTTGATCCCCAAGCATTCGCACTGCACCAATAGATAAGATACTGTCACCTTTGTACGGAAAAAAACCTGTTGTCTCGACATCAAAGACTACAACCTTTAATTGATTAAACGGAATAGAAAGAACATCTTTATTTTTTAATTCTCGTTGTAGTTGTCTCATATAGGCGATCTTTTGCGGATCTGCCCCATCCATCGCAGCATAACTACTCGAGTTCCACTTACCTGACAGTTGCTTCATCAATTGAAACATTTGATTCATAACCATGTTGAACACTCATTTTCCATCATGATTTTTGTTTCTGAAAAAAGCTTATAGCCCTTTTTCATCATCAACTTTAACTCCTGTCTTTCCTCTTTAGATAATGCCTTCTTCGCGATATGATGGACTTCATGATAATCTTGAGCATCTTTTCTTAACCGAAGGCGAAAGTCAAGCAAGTTTTGAAAATCATTTTCATAGGACTTTATCTGATGGTATTTATCAGGCAGCTGCTTAAACCTAGATAAAGTAGAAGGTTCTAAAATACGTTCACGTAACGCAACTAGTCTAAGAGAATTAACAAATGGAAAGAACACCGTTTGTTTTAAATGAATACTACCAGAGTGCTCCCCGTGCTGCTCCGGCAACAATTGCCCGAACAGTCCAATCCCCTTCTTAATGAAGCCAACATTTTCAGCCAATCGATGAAATAACCTTGGTTGCTCTTTTAACACATTAAAAGATTCAACCTTTAATTCACTCAAAAGGCTAGACTCTCCAACCAAGACCCTTGAATCAAAAAAGGTCGAGAAGTGGCGAAGAGAATCCCACCTGTCCTCCTCCAACCAAGTTTCAAGTTGTAATTTCCATTCGTCCACAGAGCGACACCAAACGGGATTTGATGCCATTACATTACCCTCACAAAGTTCATAACCAACCTGGACTAATCCACTTACAATTTCCTCACCCAAGTGTAGAAAGTAGGATTGACAATCACCATCCCCAACAAAAACAATGCCATGATCTTGATCACTCCAAATCGACTGTTCAAACCTCCCCGCACTTCCCATTAAAAAGAAAGCAAAGGGAGCAGGAGGTTCTCCCCGCTCACTTTGCACTTTCTCCATTGCTACTTGAACCGATTGTTTCATTAGTTGATCATGGAAAGTATTTAACTTGTCATGGTTCGTTGATACGGTTTGTATATATTCATCTCGAAAATGCCTTATTTCTGCATAACTTTTCAAATGACAACAGTCCTTTAACTCGTATCAACAGGAATTAAGCACCTGCTTTATTATTCTCTGCCGGATGCGGAATATTTTCCGGATAACCATATCCTCCATGTTCACTTAAATCAAGACCAATAATTTCTTCTTCTTCCGTAACACGTATTCCTCCCATAACTTTATCCATAACTTTCAAGATAATAAATGCTACTACGAATGCATAGATACCACTAGCAACAACACTTAGAATTTGAACACCTAGTTGAGTAAATCCACCACCATAAAATAAACCAGCCTGCCCCCAACCAATATCAGTAGATAGTTCTGGTACTGCGAACAAACCGTTTGAAAGTGTACCCCAAACACCAACTGTACCGTGAACAGATAGAGCAAAAATCGGATCATCAATTTTAGCCTTATCAAACAACTTCATACTATAAAACACCATTAACCCACCAACAAGACCAATCACAACCGCAGCCCAAGGTTCAACGAATCCACAAGATGCAGTTATTGCAACTAACCCTGCTAATGCACCATTTAATGTTGTTGGCACATCTGCTTTACCTGTTACTGCCCAAGCAATGAACATTGCTGCTACAGCACCAGCTCCTGCAGCTAACTGAGTGTTTAAAGCAACGAATCCTAAAAATGCATCAGCCACACCAAACGTACTTCCAGCGTTAAATCCAAACCAACCTACCCATAGAACAAGCACACCTAATGCAGTAAATACTTGGTTGTGTCCAGCAATTTCATTAGATGAACCATCTTTATTATATTTACCAATACGAGGCTTTAAGACAATTGTTGCAGCTAAAGCCGCCATCGCGCCTGTTAAGTGAACGACAGTTGACCCTGCAAAATCCTGGCTACCATCTTCACCCAACCATCCTCCACCCCAAATCCAGTGAGCAACTACTGGGTATATTAAAGCTGAGAATAAAATCGCAAAGATTACATATGCAGATAACTTCGCACGTTCAGCAAATCCACCAAAAGCAATTGTTAAGGAAACTAAAGCAAACATCATTTGAAACATAAAGTCTGTTGCAGGCGATAACCCTTCTCCACTATATGAAAAGTCACCATAAAAGAAATTTGATAATCCAATAATTGCATTACCTTCTCCATAAATAAATCCATAACCGACTGCCCAGAACACTAACGAACCAATACCCGCTGTAAAAATCGTTTTACCTGCAATATGGCCAGCGTTCTTCATCCTTGTTGAACCAGCCTCTAGTAAAATAAATCCACCAAGCATGAAAAATACTAATACTGTACTGACAACAACCCATAAGTTATCCATTAATGCTAATTCCATCTTCCCATCTCCCACCTAATGTGATATGACTTAACATCATCTGTTAATAACCAATTTACCAGTGTCTAAATAATCAGACAATATAGTTGTAAGATTATCTAACAGGGTATTTAGAATGAGAAATAGTGATGGGTTCGCTTTCACCTTTATCCAACCTTTCCCACCAACTCACCTCTGTCTTCCTACTAGTTTAAACACCTAGGCATTATCCGGAACCGAGACATTTGCATAGGATATTAAGAAAATAGGTAGGAGAGGGTGATAAGATACATGGGGTTGTTTATAAATAATGATGACCATCCTGACGTTTATAAAAATAACGGGCAATTGGAAGATAACAACCAACAACAATTTCGGCTCAATTACTATTCGGAAATGATAAAGGAACATAAAGAATTAAACAATTCTTTATCAAAATCCTTTCAACGATTAAATTCACATTACCAACAACACCAGATAAACGAACAAAACCAGTGGCAAGCAATGGAAGAACAATTACAGAAGTTAGCAAACAATCAGCAAAAAGACAAAGCATTTCAACAGGATGCATTAGTAAGGTTCAACGAATTAACTGAACAACAAAAAAATTTACAACACAATTTAGCGGCAAGCGAGAATACGAAAAGTACAATTTTGCAGGAATTAGGACAGCTGCATGAAACAAATAATCAGATGCTGCACCAACTCGAAAGTGTTGAATCAAAGAGCGAAGAGCAATTAGCAATGATTAATCAACTAATAGATACGAATCAACAGCTAACAAAACAATTAGAACAACAATCAAAAACGAATGAAAGAATAGATGAGCGTCTAGATAATCAAGAAGCATTAATGGAAAAAGCTTTGCGTCAATTAGAGCATTTTCGGTCGATTATTTTTGAGAGAAGCAGTGACTTAGCAGAGAAAATCGAGGAGAACTACAAAGCAACTAGTCAGTATGTTTACGAATTAATGACCGGAAAAAATTTACTAGTCATGCGAGATAAACGTGACGAAAAACAAGATAATTGAAATCAGGCAAGATAACCTCAATTATCTAGGAATGAAAACCACTGAATATGGTACAACAAAAGGAGCTTGGCTATCAAGCTCCTTTTCCTATCGTATTAGGTATGTTATTTTAAATTTTGCACCTGAAAACTGAACTTGTCATGCTAAACTTTTATTCTTCACGCTCTTGGTTGGCTTTCAAATCCGATTTTCTTATGCGTTCCGTCACAGAATGGCTTGTTGCTTGAATGCCCACAGCGACATAACGAAAAAGCGGGCTTCGTTTCGAATGCGTTACCTTCCGCATCCAACAACTCCACATCTCCTTTTACAAGAATTGAACCATTGTCCCTGATTTGGATGGTTGTTTTTTTACTTTCACTCATGTCCTCACCCCTTTATATCCAAAATACTTTTAGTTGGTACACCTGTCCAACCGCGCGAAATAAATTCAATAAGAAAGACTAATTTTTATGAAGCTTGTTCAAAAGGAAGATGCTGGACTTTTTGAATTACCTCTAAGTGCGTGTTCAAAAAGGAGGATAAAAAGGACCGAGAAGTTCAAGGCAGCGAAGCTTTGAGTAGCGGAACGTATGTAGTTAATACGTGAGCAACGGAAAAGCAAGCTAACGCAGAAATTCGAAGTGTCATTTTTACCGGCCTTTTTGAATTACCTCTATAAGGTATATTAACCTGATTCACAAAAAATACTAACCCCGTCCAAATAAAGTTGGCATCGAATAACTGGATTTCAACCTTCTCTGTCCACTCTACTTTTCTATAATTCATACGGGGTTTCTTGGTAAACATAGTAATTCAACCAGTTTGAAATCAAAAGGTTTGCATGGGTTCTCCAGCGCAACAATGGTCGTTTTTTTACATCATTGTCTGGAAAATAATTAACCGGCAGCTTTATCGCCATCCCTTTTTGAACATCACGAA
This sequence comes from Aquibacillus salsiterrae, assembly GCF_028416595.1. Classification (GTDB taxonomy): domain Bacteria; phylum Bacillota; class Bacilli; order Bacillales; family Amphibacillaceae; genus Aquibacillus_A; species Aquibacillus_A salsiterrae. Next base: position 117,182 of record NZ_JAMQKC010000006.1, read on the forward strand.
CATACTCTTCCTGTAAAGAAGTGGCATCATACTCTGGATGCCCAGTAATGAAAATATTTTTCCCGTCTTTTGAAGCAATCATATAAACTCCCGCTTCATCTGATTCACTAACAATTTCCAAATCGTCTATACCCTGAATTTCCTCTTTATTAATGTCTGCATACCGGGAATGAGGAACATAAAATTCTTCATCAAATCCACTAACGATTTTAGTTTGTGCTGTACATAACGTATGGCGAAACACACCATATTTTTTTTCTTCCATATTATATTTAGATATTCCGTAATGATAATAAAGCCCGGCTAATGCACCCCAACAAATATGAAGTGTTGATGTTACGTTTGTCTTGCTCCACTCCATAATTTCTTTTAACTCTTCCCAGTAGGTGACGTCTTCAAAATCATACAACTCAATTGGTGCACCAGTTATAATTAAGCCATCGTATTTCCTATGCTTGACCTCATCAATTGTCTGGTAAAACAATTGTAAATGCTCATACGGCGTATTTCTAGACCTATGAGTATTAGGGTGTAGAAAAGCAACTTCAAGTTGGAGTGGACTGTTCCCAAGCAACCGAAGTAACTGTGTCTCTGTTTTTTCTTTTAACGGCATCAAATTCAATATAATAATGCGTAATGGACGTATGTCCTGACTAAACGCACGACTTTCATCCATGACAAAAATATTTTCTTCTTTTAGTTTTTCTTTTGCTGGAAGGTTGTCCGGTACTTTAATAGGCATTGATGACTATCTCCTTATCTTGAAAATCTTATTTACGATTTATCATATATCTTACCACATTATGACACAAATAAGGTGCAAGATACTTTCTGGAAGTCCGCTGTCCAAAAAGTCCCTGCACCTTATTACGCCATCCATTTCGGAGGAGTGTTTTTATCCCAGAATACCTCACCAATGGCGCGATGTTCCTCAAATCCATCTTCTTCTAAATGATAATGGAAGTTAAACCAGTACCCTTCACCCGGACGGTTTTCTCTTCTCACATGAAATCTCGCTATATCCTTTTCTGTCCGCACATCGTAAAGATGAAAGATTTTTTCCCCGTAGCCCGGAGTTGGGTTTTCTGATACAGCAAAATAGTTCCGTTCTTCCTCATCTGCGTTTTCCATGATCGTTGCAATTACTTCTTCTATATTTGGTAAAATCATAGTTAATAAGTCTTCTTCCACTTGGTTAACAATTCTTGGTCCTAATTTGGAAATCGCCTGCATCCTTGCTTGTTCGGTAAGCGTATTAATAATTGAGTCAGTCTCATCCAACTCTTCTACATCACTATACGCTTCCTCAACAACGACGACTTGATCTTCCATAGTGTGTCGATTATCACTAGGCTTTTCCGACACAAGGCCATCTTTTTCTAGTGCAGCATTTAAATACGTTGGTGGAATATAAATTCCCAACGTCATAAAGGTAATAATTACAACAAACGCTTTACGTATCCATAGCTTCATCATCTGTTAACGCCCCTTAGTTCTCAACCTTAATAAAATTTTACCACGTTCCAACCAAAAGTCTAGACACCTAACACATTTTTAATGAAAGCGTAATATTTCCAAGAAAAGCGAAAGTGCCCTTGCTAGACCCTAAGGCAAGCTTAAGTAGGAAATACGTTCCGAAGCATGCTATTTGATCTTTTTATCGACTGTTAGATGTTAAAATTTTCTATCAGCTTTCAAATCATATCTAATTATCATATAATAGTAATATATTAATCTATAAATTATAGTAGTGTAACATATAGTTATAAGTGAGCCAGAAAAAGTTGTGGCATTCATAGTCCTAAACTTTTTCTGCAAATCCAGGAAAAAAGGTTGGTAAATATGAGCAACAGAGATAATAAAACAGACGTCATATTAATCGGCGCCGGAATTATGAGTGCAACATTAGGGACTATCTTGAAAGAATTAGCACCAGATTGGGAAATAACCATGTTCGAAAAGCTCGCTAAAGCGGGAGAGGAAAGCTCAAACGAGTGGAACAATGCTGGTACAGGCCATGCGGCATTATGTGAACTAAACTATACGGTAGAAAAAGCCGATGGTACTATCGACATTAGTAAAGCAATCACAATTAATGAACAATTTCAGGTTTCATTACAGTTTTGGTCCCATCTTGTTCATAACAAGTTGATTAACAATCCACAAGACTTCATCACGCCGCTTCCACATATGAGCTTAGTTCAAGGTGAGCAAAACGTGAATTTTTTAAAGAAGCGATTTGAAGCGCTATCAGCAAATCCTTTGTTTCAAGGTATGGAATTTTCAGATGATCCTAAGCAATTAAAGGATTGGATTCCACTTATTATGAATGACCGTTCATCTGATGAACCCATTGCTGCGACAAAAATTGATTCTGGAACAGATGTAAACTTCGGCGCACTTACTCGAATGTTATTTAATCACTTAGAAGAGCAACAGGTACAGTTAAACTACAAGCATAGCGTGGAAGATATCAAGCGTACCAATGATGGCAGATGGGAATTAAAAATACGTAATCTTGAAAAAGGAACTGTTGAACGGCATACTGCTAAATTTGTTTTTGTCGGTGGTGGTGGCGGAAGCTTACATTTATTACAAAAATCAGGTATTCCTGAAGGCAAACATATTGGTGGTTTTCCAGTAAGTGGGTTATTCATGGTGTGTAACAATCCGGAAATTGTCAAACGGCATCACGCAAAAGTATACGGCAAAGCTAAAGTTGGTGCCCCACCAATGTCTGTGCCACACCTTGATACTCGATTTATCGACAATAAGAAATCACTGTTATTCGGACCATTTGCGGGCTTCTCACCAAAGTTTTTAAAGACAGGCTCTATGTTTGATTTAATCACTTCGGTGAAACCACACAATCTATTAACCATGTTATCGGCGGGCGCTAAAAACATGCCATTAACAAAGTATTTAATTCAACAAGTATTGTTATCTAAAGAAAAGCGGATGGATGAGTTACGCGAGTTTATCCCAGATGCAAAATCGGAAGACTGGGACCTAGTTGTAGCAGGACAACGTGTACAGGTAATTAAAGACACGGAAGCCGGGAAAGGGACACTCCAATTCGGAACAGAGGTAGTTAGTGCTGCTGATGGTTCGATTGCAGCATTACTCGGGGCTTCTCCTGGCGCTTCAACTGCTGTCCATGTCATGCTCCAAGTTCTATCTAAATGTTTTCCTGAACAAATGAAGGAGTGGGAGCCGAAGATAAAGGAAATGATTCCGTCATATGGCTTAACACTTTTGGAAAACCCAGAGCTTTTACAAGAGGTGCATACTACTACTGCCGAGGCACTCCGTCTTACTGAAAAGGAACAAGTAAATAGTTAAATGCACAGAAAAAATGCTTGGATAAGATTTACTTCCAAGCATTTTTTCTTTGGTGACACTTTTATGATTTCTTCTTAAGCCAGTCAATTAATTCTTTTTCATCCTCCCATAAATGTAAAAAGTCACTGGCATACATGGCTGCTTCATTTTTGTCACCTGGTTGGTAAACTCCTATTATGGAATCAGGGACTTCCTCTTTCTTAGTTAAAAAGTCGATAACATAAGGATTAACTTTTTTCGCATCGTTAAGTAGCTCCTCCAACTTTTCCGAAAGGCCATGAAGTAAATAGTCGATAAGTATGTCTTGATAAGCATTTACTGCACGATTTTCATCAAACCGTTGTAACATTCGTTTAGCATCATCTATGTTGTTGTCTTCCAAATAAAGTCGTCCTAAGATATCTCTGACACCTTGATTATCATTTTCGTTAAGTTCCAACAATTCTTCAAATTGCTTGATTGCAGCTTTTTCATCGAATTCTCTTAGTAGAGAGGCGTAATTGAATTTCGCACGCATAAATGGGCGCGTCTCGATTAGTCCCCAAAACATGCCTTTATTGTCTTTTAAAAATTGCTTACCTAACTCTTTTTCACCAATTTCCATGCCAGTCTTATACAATTGTAACGCTTTGGTTGGATTTACCTCATGATCACCCAAAAGATTATAGGCATCCACACAATTAGGATCTAATTCTAATGCCTTTTTTGCTATTTCGACCCGCTCTAGTGCTGGTTTATCATAAGCATCATAGATTAATTCCTGTGCTCTTTTTGCATCTGAGTTATCTTGGCTAATTAAATCTGGTTGGTCAATGAGTAACTGTAAAAATTCATCCACTTCTTCTAGTGAATCGAAATCTTTTTCACTGATCGCTTTTGTTATATCACCCATTGTTTTTTCTAAAGAGAAAGGATTTAATCCCATTTCATCATCAAAGAAATCGTCATCATCGTCATCTATTTGATGAAATTTTGACAGTACATCTGACAGTTGTTCTTCGTCAAATACATCATCTAACACATCCTCTAACATACGATAAACCTTTGAAACAGAACCTGCACTCGTATTGTAAATCTCCGCTAAGTCCTTTTGTGAATACTCACTTATCCACGGTGTATTCATATCCACGAAATAATGTAAGCCTGCCGCATACATTTGTGGCTTACGAAAGTTGGGGTCTTCCTTTTGACAAAAAGTGTACCAATACATTTTACCAATTTCAATGTAGGCAGGCGAAAAATCGCCTAGCTCCATACACTTTTTCTCAAACAAATTAGCTACCGTTTCATGGAGTGGATTGGTCCAATTATATTCTGGAAGAGGAAGAGCCTCCCCGCCTGTTACTAATAACTTGATGAATTCTGGATAGACAACTTGCATAAACTCCTCTGCATCTGTAGTTGGGCTTGCTTCAAACATCTCAGTAAACATCCGCACTACTTGTTGACTTTCGTCTGCAGGCATGTCCAATCCAAAGTAAAAATATTGATAATACTCGCCGTATGGTAATAAATATCCAAAAATGGCATCATCTACGCCAATTGGTTCATGATCGCGCCATAACTTTATCTTTCTTACTTTTCTAGTAATCACATCTTCAACAACTAAATGTGAATCATCCGCAACTTCTTTTACTACCGAAAAGACAGGGGTTGATCTCGTCCACTCTTTTAATCGATTTAATGTAGAGGGCCGAACGCTTTTGGCTTTATTCTCAATAAATTTATCTAAGATTGTTTTGTTTTGATCAAATTCCACATTAAAAATAATCCACTGTGTTAATAAAAATGATAATAGTTCTCCTTGTTCCCTCTCGTCGACTTCGACATCGTCAAACTCGTCTTCAAGAACTTCGGCAACTTCCATAAAATAATGCTCATCTGCAAATTCTAATAGTTCTTCCTGAAGCTTATCAAGTTCATCTCCAATTACCGCATTTAAGGAAACGACGTTGCTCATACAACATTTCTTATATTTTTTTCCACTTCCACATGGACAAAGATCGTTACGTCCAACAGTCATACGCAAAATTCCTTTCTAGTATCTCATAGCATGATTTTATCATTGATAGAGGAGAAGTACCAGAACAATAGAATGGCAGGTATTTTCAAGAAAAAATATACCTACTATTAGGTATATTTTGGATGTCACGATTCTTTTTTATGCAAATTAGTGACGGGAATCATACCGACACGAAATCAACTATTTGTGGTAAACTTGTTACCATCTTAAATTACCTAGGAGGAAGGTTATGGCTTTTATAAGTTTTCTTACGATCGTGTTAACTGTTGTTCAATTCGGTATTTTAATCTATCTTTTTATTACTGTAAGAAAAATGAATAAACTAATCACAAAACATGTCGCAGATAACAATCAATTAATTGGACAACTTAAAAAGATGCAAGATTCAACATACGATTAGAACAAAATCCGGGCAACATAGATAACTACTGTGACCGTAAGCGCACTGACTAACGTTGAAAACATAACCACCTGTGCAGCAAAATGAGGGTGGTTATTATATTCTTGGGCAATTACAGCACTATTTACTGATGTTGGCATTGCTGATGAGATTAACAGTGCTTGAGCAAAGGTACCCTCAATCCTAAACAAGTAAATAATTCCGATTGCAACGATTGGTCCGACAATTAAACGAAGAGTTAGACTCAAATAAACGGTTAATAAACCAGATTTGAATTTTAACTCAGCAACCTGTGCCCCAAGGGTGATAAGTGCCATCGCAACAAGGCCATCAGCAATGTAGGTGGCCGGAACAAAGAGAAAGGATGGGACAGTTACATTTAGAGCATTAAATACAATTCCTGCAATCATGGCATACATAACCGGCATTTTAAAATAGCCTAATAATGCTTTTAATTTCCCTTTCCTAATTGATTGCAAGGAGAAAATACCGTATGAAAATAGAAAAATATTCTGCATCGTTAAGATTAGTACTTGAACAGACATCGCAAATGGATCACTCTTAAACACCAAATCATTCACTGGCACACCATAATTACCTGAATTATAAAACATTACACTATTGGTAAATGCTGTCTTTTTTCCACCTTCAATTTTGCTAAACTTTGCAATTATTGTTGCAATTACAAACAGTATGGCGATAAAGGCGATAAAGAAAAGAGCAATATTACCAAATAACTGCCATGAAATTTGCGTTTGGTACAATTTGACGAAAATAAAACCTGGGACAAAAAGATAAATGTTAACCTTTGCTAGCGTACTTAAATTTAACGTAAACTTTTTATGTAAGATAAAGCCAATCCCCATTAAAATAAACACAGGCAAAATAATATCTTTTAGAATAATAAACAATTCAAACAAAACGATATACTCCTCTCAGGGTTAAGTATCTAGGCTGATTTCTAGTCCGGTGAGTCACGCACCAAAAGGGTCTAGACTACTGTTTCAAACTCCAACCAAGCTCTCGGTCCAAATTACGCCATCGCAAAGAAAAAAGTCCTTCTTTAACTTTACCACATTACTTATTAGAATAAGACAATGATGTATCATCCACACTATAAGAAAAGCGAAAGGCGCCTGGAGCTAGACAATAAGAAAAGCGAAAGCACCTTGCTAGAACCGAAAGGCATAAGACAAGACCTGACGGTGGCCATTACTGAATGATGATACTTTCTTACATGAGTAGATTTTTATTTAGAGGAGGTTAACATTGTGGATAAAGAGTTTGATCAGCATTATAACGATGAGCTACATACTGAAAATGCTGACCCAGAAGAAATTTTAGATGACGTTGCCTATTACCGGACAATTGCTGCCAATGTTTATATGCTTGGGCATCCAGACTCTGACACCTGGGTACTTGTCGATACAGCAGTCGGACATTATAGTACAAGAATTATCGCTGCTGTCGAAAAACGCTTTGGAGATAAAAAACCGAGTGCGATCATTCTTACACACGGGCACTTTGATCACGTTGGTTCAGCGAATGACCTGGCTAAACACTGGAATATTCCTATTTATATTCATGAGAAGGAAATTGATTATGTTACAGAAAAGGCCCAATATCAACCAGCAGACCCAACGATGGGTGGCGGATTAATGTCGATTTTTTCGATTCTTTTTCCCAAAAAACCAGTTAACTTAAAAGAATGGGTCCAACCGCTTCCTTCAAACGGAGAAATACCATTGCTAAAGGATTGGCGGTATATTGAAACACCAGGACATTCACCTGGCCATATTGTTCTCTACCGGGAAAAGGACGGGGTACTAATAACAGGCGATGCAATTCTAACCGAAAAGCCTCAATCGACTATTTCTACTTTTATCCCTATTAAAAATGTATATGGTCCTCCTGCTTATTTTACAGAAGATTGGGATGCTGCACGCAATTCGGTTAAAAAAATTGCAGCACTTAAGCCGAACTATCTACTAACTGGTCATGGACTACCAATGGAGGGGCCGGAAATTCAGGAACAGTTGGATCATTTAGCCTCAAACTTCGACAATTTAGTGTTACCAGACCATAAGAAAAATTAATTTTGGACAATTGGCATGATGATTACGTGGGTTAGGAAGCGGAGTAGGCTTCGATATCATCAATAAGCTGCTTCCTTCTAGTTAAATCTGTCGATGGTGAGGGGCATCATCGACACTTTCTGCTTCCTTCTAGTTAAATCTGTCGATAGTGAGGGGCATCATCGACACTTTCTGCTTCTTTCTAGTTAAATCTGTCGATGGTGAGGGGCATCATCGACACTTTCCCCTTCTTTCTAGTTAAATCTGTCGATGGTGAGGGGCATCATCGACACTTTCTGCTTCCTTCTAGTTAAATCTGTCGATGGTGAGGGGCATCATCGACACTTCACACTCCAATTTAGATAATTTCGTTATCCACATAAATCCGATTTTGTAATTTCCTAGCCAAAAACAAAAACGCAGAGTGCCCGGAGCTAGACGGCTCTTTGGATCTTTTTATACTTTTACTCTTGTAAAAAAAGACTTAGCCATAGCTAAGTCTTTTCTTTACGCTTTTTCTGTTATTTGTTGTTTCTTCTGGTCTCGGTCGCGCACATAGAACGAAACAACTAGACCGGCTATCGACAGGACAGTAACAACGATAAAGGCAATCTTTGCACCAAAAATATCAGGATTGGATATCATTGTAGATTGCTTGGCTGCCTCTTCAGTTGTTGTCATTACCGTTACGAGGATAGCTGTACCTACTGACGCTGCAATCATCCGCATTGTGTTATCCATTGCTGCACCATGCGCAATAAGTTTCTTCGGCAACTGGTTTAAGGCAGCAGTTGCTATTGGCATGAGTACCATTGACAGACCCAACATTCGCAATCCATACATGACTGTTAGAAAGGTGAGCGAAGTTTCCGCATTAATCATTGTAAAAGCTAAGGACGCAATGACAATAATGATTAGACCTGTAATGACCAGTTTTCTTGCACCAACCTTATCAAAAATGCGACCTGTAATTGGTGACATAAACCCAGATATTAACGCACCAGGAAGTAATACTAATCCTGCCTGGAAAGCTGAAAATTCCCTCATATTTTGCATGTATAAAGGAACAAGTGTCTCCACCCCTATTAATCCCATAAAGGTAATCATTCCAATTGCTATAGCTAACGGAAAAATAGAGAAAGTAAACACTCGCAACTCTAACATGGGGTGATCTAAACGTAACTGTCTTAAAATAAAGATAACAAGTGCTACGACACCAACACCGAGTGACAATATTGTTATTGTAGCTAACCACCCATTATTCCCAGCCGATGTAAATCCGTATAAAAGACCACCAAACCCAAAGGAAGACAAGATAATCGAAAGAACATCTACTTTTGGTTTCGATACTTCCGTAACATTTTTTAAGGCAAAAAATGCAATGACAATATCAATAACTGCAATTGGAAAAATAATGAAAAATAACACTCTCCAAGAATAAACTTCTGTTACCCAGCCTGACAAAGCGGGGCCAATTGCCGGTGCAAATGAAATCACGAGACCAATTAACCCCATTGCCGAACCACGTTTATGGACTGGGAAAATCATCAAGAACGCTGTTTGCATTAAAGGTAACATTACCCCAGCACCACTCGATTGAATAACACGTCCCAGTAACAAAACTTGAAAATTTGGCGCAAGACCTGCAACTAGCGTACCAAAGGCAAAGACACTCATTGCGGTAATAAATAATTGCCTCGTCGTAAATTTTTCTAGAAAAAATGCACTAACCGGTATCATAATTCCATTAACTAGCATGAAAATTGTTGTTAACCACTGTGCACTATTCGCTGTAATATCCATTTCAACCATGATTGGCGCGATTGCCGTTATCATTAGTGTTTGGTTAAGTATCGCGATAAAAGCACCTGCTAGTAATAACGCAACAATAACTGATTTATTATAACTTATCGATTCCACAATAAAGCCCCCCAATTACCCGGACAAATTACCTTTTATCTCTTGATATACTCAAAATAGATTACACGATTTTCAGTATTTTATCTATTAATTCAGCTCACCCTATCAAATAACTAAAGATTCAATAATAATTGGTTTACATATAGAGGTTATTCACCAAAACACAACCTGAAATCTTTGGGAAAAAGGCATAAAATATCGGGAAGGAGTGCATACACTAAACATAGAACACTTTTTTAGCAGTTCATAAAATTGTAGTTTTTCCTTTACTTTTTTGTTAGTCTTGTAGGTGGAGTGAAAATGAAACGATTTATTTATGCGACATACTGTTAATAAAGGCAGGGATTTTGATGAAAAGATTAGTTGTATTGGGCGGAGGTTATGGTGGACTACGGATCATCCACAAGCTGTTGGATATCGGCTTACCTTCTGACGTACTAATTACATTGGTTGATAGAAATCCATACAATTCCTTAAAGACTGAGTTTTACGCACTTGCTGCTGGTACGACTGCAGATAGCGACGTTCGAACAGATTTTCCAAACCACCAGCAAGTCGATTTAATTTTTGGCGAAATAACGGAAATAGATGTGACGAACGAACAAGTAATTGTCGATAATGAAGAAGAACCCATTCCCTATGATTTTTTAGTGGTTGGACTTGGTTGTGAGGACAATTATCACGGTATCCCCGGCGCAGAAGAATTCACAAAAAGCGTTCAGACCATTTCAAACGCAAGAAAAGCTAATCTAGCTGTAGGGAATCTACATGCTTATGGAAAAGTTGTTGTTGTTGGTGCTGGATTAAGTGGTATTGAAGTGGCATCTGAAATTCGTGAGAGTCGTCCGGACTTAAACATTTATTTACTGGACCGAGGTTCCTCTGTATTAAGCGCTTTTGATTCCAAAATTCAATCGTATGTCGAGGATTGGTTTGAAAAAAATGATGTGGAAGTGCTTCACCATGCAAATGTCGACCAAGTTGATGAATACGGGGTGACAAACAATGGAAAAAAACTAGAAAGTGACGTTGTCATCTGGACAGCAGGTGTAAGGCCCCATCACTTAGTTCGGGCACTTCCGTTTGAAAAGGATAAGTATGAAAAAATTGTATTGAATGATTATTGCCAAGTTCCGTCACATCAAAACGTATATGTTGTTGGAGATTGTGCGTCATCGACTTACTCTCCAAGTGCACAGCTTGCCGGAAAACAAGGCGAGCAAATCGCAGAGGTTTTAGAAGCTGTTTTAAATAACCGTGAACCAAAAAAACCTAAAGCGCTCAAGTTAAAAGGGCAGCTTGGCTCACTAGGCAAGAACGATGGATTTGGTAACATGTATAACCAACCTGTAACAGGCTTATTACCTCGCTTAGCTAAATCAGGAGTATTATGGTTAAATAAACGCCACTAACTAAAAGAGGGGTGCTAGGGTAATTTTATTCTAGCACCTTTTTTAGCGTTAAACCGTGATTAACATACTAATTTTTTTAAACTATTCTATCTCAATTTGTTTTAAATTTTCTGAATATAGCGTATAATCATCAACGGGAAAATAAGTAGATAGCGTCTTGTTTTCCCATCATAGTTATCACATTCTTATTATTTTGTAAAGGAGCTGAAAATTCATGAAAACACTTGAAAGAATTAGCAGTTTTGTTGGCAGCACATTTGCTATCTGGGTTTTACTCTTTGCGGTCTTATCTTTCCTTATCCCATCTGGATTTACCTGGATAGTAGCATATATTGTGCCGCTTCTCGGTATCATTATGTTTGGGATGGGCTTGACTTTATCCGCAAACGACTTTAAAGAAGTGTTTCGTCGTCCAAAAGATGTAGCCATTGGTGTAGTTGGGCAATTTACCATCATGCCACTTCTAGCATTTGCGCTTGCATCTATCCTGCCTGTGTCACCCGAGGTAGCTGTTGGTGTTATCCTAGTTGGTAGTTGCCCCGGTGGAACATCGTCAAACGTAATGACCTTTTTATCAAAAGGAGATACAGCCCTATCGGTATCAATTACTGCTGTATCAACGATTTTAGCACCAATCCTTACACCCTTATTAGTACTATTATTTGCTAGTCAGTGGTTATCTGTTTCGGCAGGCTCACTATTTGTATCCATTGTCAAAATTGTACTTATTCCAATTATACTAGGCTTATTAGTTAAAACTCTATTAGGGGAAAAAATTGAAGCAGGAGTGAAGGCTTTACCACTTGTTTCTGTTATTGGAATTGTAGCAATTGTAGCAGCAGTTGTTGGGGCTAACCAAGAAAAAATAGCAGAAACTGGCGGCATTATCTTTGCAATTGTCGTACTTCATAATGTATTAGGATATCTCATCGGGTATGGTCTTGCCAAGCTAATGAAAATGGACCCTGCTAAAAGAAGAGCTATATCAATTGAGGTTGGCATGCAGAACTCAGGACTTGGGGCAACACTTGCAACTGCTCATTTTAGTCCTCTTGCAGCAGTACCTAGTGCAATATTTAGTGTATGGCACAATATTTCTGGACCAATTATTGCAACTATCTTCCGTAAGCAACAAGAAAAAGAGACCAATAACAAAGACGACGATCGCAAGTCTGCCTAGATTTGCATTAGCGTAGACTTTTGAATATTGGTTGGATTCTTTTATATTTTCTTATCTAATAAGAAAAAGGATCGTTCATTAGGAAATTAAAGCCAAGCGGCATTTCTTTTGTTAGACAATACTAACACTAGGAATGCCGTTTTTACCAATACCCCTTACGAATCGCAACAATGCCCCTTAATAATGAGAGCGTTTTACTTAACGAAGTCATATTTTATGTGGTATATTTATACAATTAACTTTAGACTAATTAAAAGGGATGAGTGATATTGGACTATTTAGGCAAACAAATACGTTTTTTGAAGGCGCTCTCTTTTATTCATTTTGGTGGTAAAGCTATTATTCTCCCATTCTTGCCATTATTCTTGTACAATCAGAATTTTTCCTCAATAGAGATTGGCACAATTATGGGCGTCTCACCACTTGTAAGTATTTTTGCACAGCCATTTGTCGGTTATTTGAGTGACAAGTACAAGACGATTAAGCGAATATTATTAATCCTTTATTTCGCCGTACTCGCAGCTAGTTTCGGTGTGTTTTTCAATGGAGCCTTCTGGGTGGTATTTATATCCTTTATTTCATTCCACTTTGCCTTATCTCCCTGTACCCCTCTACTCGACAGCATGACAATTAAAAGTCTCGGACCAAAACGCCAAGGAGATTACGGTAAAGTTAGATTATGGGGATCGGTCGGTTTTTTTGTCACAGCAGTCATCTCTGGACCGGTTCTTACATGGGTTGGTATTGAAAAAATTTACATTTTATTTTGGGTCATCACTTTATTAACTATTTTCCTCGTCTATTACTTAAAGGACCAAAATCAATCCTCCACACCAGTAAACTTAAAAGGGGTTAAACAAGTCGTCGGCAACAAACCTTTTATGCTATTTCTATCCCTTTGCTTATTAGTCATGATTCCACATCGGACCAATGACACGATGGTCGTGCTCCATTTAGAAAATCTTGGTGCAACCACCGTCTTGATCGGGATGGCTTTTGCTTTAGCTGCGATAAGTGAGGTGCCTGTTTTCTACTTTTTAAGTAAACGTGTAAAACAAACAAATCCTTTACTCCTGCTCGGAATTGTTGCAGCGCTCTATACTGTTCGGTGGACATTGTATGGAATGATTGCCTCACCTGTACTTGTAACAGTAATGCAACTATCACAAGGGATTACGTTCGGTTTGTTCTGGTTAGTTGCCCTACAAACAGCTGTCAGTTTTGTACCGAACCATTTAAGAAGCACTGGGCAAGCCTTACTTACTTCTGTAAGTTTTGGAATTGGTGGAGCTATTGGGGGAACTGTCGGGGGATGGTTATTTGATACGGTAGGCTCGATGGTAATGTACCGCCTGATGGGGCTTCTTACTTTCATTGCAACCATATCCATTTTCATTCTGTACCGGGCTTCGGTACAGAAAGAAACAGCAATCGCCAAAGGAAGACTAGCCAATCATTAAAACACTGACCCCACCAGTTAGCAGTAGGTGAGACATGACTACCGTTTGAATGTATAAAAGCGCGCACTACACTACGTCTTATCATCCAAATGCGTTAGCAACGTCATAATCCTTTATATTGATTGACACCGACTGATTCATCACAAATCGAGCAAGCTCCTTACCTAGATAAGGACCACTAGTAAGACCTGATGCACCAAGGCCATTGGCAACATACAATCCATCATATCCAGGAACTTGCCCTATGATTGGTAAGTGCCCTGGGGTGAAGGGCCGAAAACCAACCTTTGTATCCACATAAGTAGCGGAGGCTAAACCTGGGGCAACCTTCAATGCTTTTTCAAAAATTTCAAACACACCACTCATCGTAATTCGGTTGTCTAGGCCCACGTCATCTTCCTGTGTAGCACCTACAACAATTTTCCCATTTCCAAAAGTAAGCATGTATTGCTGATATGGCGGCAAAACAATCGGCCATTTACTCGTATCCGTATCAGGCATTTGCAAATGGACAATTTGTGCCTTTTGCGGCTTCACTAAAAAATTTAAGCCAACTGATTCAAGGAGTTGCCTCGACCATACACCGCCTGTCACGATCACTTTTTCCGCACGGTAGGAACGACCACTAACAGTAACTCCTGTAACCTTAGAATCATCTACTTCCAATGAAGCATCCCCGTTCAAAAATTCTAAGCCTTTTGCTTTCCCACCACGAATAAGCGCATCTCTTAACTCGGCCCCATTCACACGTGCTGCACCACTTATGTGGACCGCCCCATATACATCCTTTAGCGGTGGAAACAGTTTCTTCGTCTCCACTTTTGATAATCTAGTAACCTCTCCCATTTCCGGGGTGGATGCTTGTCTTTTTAAAGCTACTTCCATTTTCCTATCTAGTTTCTCATCGGTATCAAACACATTAATTGCACCTACTTGGTGATAGCCGGTAGTTGATTCCCCATTTGCTTTTAATTGTGCCACTAACTTAGGGTAATACTTAGCACCTGCTTCGACTAGTTTATACCAAGCTTTATTATAACGATTGGTTAGCCATGGACAAATAATTCCCGCTGCAGCATTCGTTGCCTGACCAGGGTCATTACGATCAATTAAAAGCACGTCTTCACCTTCGTTTGTCAGATGATAAGCAGTAGATGCACCAAGAATTCCGGCACCAATAATGATGTAAGATGGCATGTAATCCCCTTTTCCATTTGAATTTATTTTCATTGTACTATACTTGCCTTAGTTCCTCTAATCTAACAGGTAGATAGAATATAAAGATAATTATAATCTGGAAATAGAATATGGAAAGCGCAAGTCGTGCTAGAGTGAACGTTGCTGACTTTACTTGTTAATCCACATCAAGCAGATTACATATGTACTAGACAATTAAAAAATGTTATTGACCTCAATGATGACTTGTATTAATCTATATCTACAGCTTGATAGCACGTTATCACGCCTCAAAGGGAAATAGTATACACGTTGTCGTCAAGTCATTGCTTTGGCAACATTTTTATTGTTTACTTAGGCCTTTGCCAAATCGGTAAAGGTGAAATCATAGATAGCAGCCTTTATCTGGATTTGTGGTTAAGGTTTTTTTATTCTTTTATCCATCCGATCGTTATTATTTAAAAGCCGATATCAAAACAACATCCGGAGGTTTCTTGAAAGTGATTAACAAATTACTAGTATTATTTAAAATTGGTTCACCAAAAATTAATTTGCAATTACAAAACTATGAATTAAAGCCTGGTGAATGTGTTTCTGGTTCTTTCCTTCTACAAGGTGGCTGGGTCAAACAGAAAATAAAGCGGTTAGAATGTGATTTGGTAAGAGAATGCACAGGGCAAAAGCCAGAAGTCATTGAACCTGTCAAAACACTGTTAATGTCGCAAACCATTGAATTAAACGAACGTACAGAAATTCCCTTTTCCTATACGTTACCAAAGGCATTAACACCAACTTCAGATAACGTGTCCTACCGATTACTTACTAAATTAGTCTTCACCGATGACAAGAAATCAATAGATCATGATGAAATCGTGGTAAAGTAGTAGCTTCTAAAACCACTGCACAGTGCGGTGGTTTTTTAATGTGCTTTTTTAAACCTTAGTGATTATTGTGTTGTATCTGGTACAGTCATATCCGTATGCATTAACAGCCCGTTAGTTAAGTCACTAAGGAACTGTTCTTTACCAATAAATCAACCATTCTGGCAAGTTTTAAACCATGTAAACTCTTATCCAGTTCCTTTCCACTTTATCCTAACTACTTTTCCTTAGCTTTTACTGTATAATTATCATCGTATGTCAGTATCAAAGGGGGTATTTGATGATCTATGCCATTGTATTGTTTATCTTAGCTGGATTAGCAGAAATTGGTGGAGGTTATCTAATTTGGCTTTGGATAAGAGAAGGGCAGCCATTCTACTTGGGGGCTTTCGGAGGAATCTTTTTGGCATTATATGGTGTTATTGCTACGTTACAAACATTTCCGTCATTCGGAAGAGTGTATGCAGCCTATGGAGGGGTATTTATCGTTCTTTCTATTTTATGGGGATGGTTAATTGATAAAAAAACACCTGATTTATACGACTGGATAGGTGCAGGTATTTGTGTAGTCGGGGTTTCAGTCATGTTATTAGCACCTCGTCAATAAGATGATGTATCCATAAATGCTATTATGTTTCATTCACCCTTGGTGCTAGAGCCTTGTCAGGCGTCAGGCATAAGTCTACACCCTGACGCAGCGGTTTTCCCGCAGAAGGGATTCACTTATGACCTAACAGGACAGTTTGAAGAATGGAAAGTATCGTTTAAGAATTTGATACGATTACGAGTAACGATCAATCTAGTGGGAAAGAAATCTGAACCTTCGTCCATTTCCCATACACACTATCGACTTCAATCGTTCCTCGATAAATATCCAACAATCTAGTCGCAATTGATAAACCTAAGCCATTGCCACCGTGCTTTCTACTTCTTGCCTTATCAACACGATAAAAACGATTACGTACGAAAGGCAATTCTTCTTTCGGAATACCTACTCCAAAGTCTTTAACCTCAATCGTTAATTGTTTATTCGTGTGTTTTACGTTTATCTGAATGACCTTTTCATTTGTGGAGTATTTAATGGCGTTGTCTAACAATATAATCATTATTTGTTCAAGATGACTCTTCAAAATTTTCAAGGTGAATTCCGTATCTATATCCATAGTAGAGGATATTTCAAAATCATTATTTACTGTTTGAAAATTTTCTATAATATCCAACAAACTATCTTTTAAATTGACTTCCTCCAAAAGGCTTTGGTTTATTGTGGATTCTTCCACTCTTGATAGAGTCAATAATTCCGAAACAAGGTGAATAAGTCTATTTGTTTCATTTAAACTTAAATAAATAGAGCGTTCCAATACTTTTGGATTATCCTTCCCCCAGCGATGGATCAATGATAAATGTCCATGGATGATAGACAGCGGCGTTTTTAGTTCATGTGATGCATCTTCTGCAAATTGTTGTTGCTGATGAAAGGACTGTTCTAAATTGTCCATTAGTTCGTTAAACATAATCCCTAACTCTGTCATTTCATCACGTTGTTTATTAATCTGAACCCTTTCCTTTAAACCATTTTCTTTTATTCTTTTCATCGTTCTAATCATTGAATTAATTGGCTTTAATAGTTGAAAGGAAATAAGTCTGCCACCGAGTAAACTGAGGAGAATGGCAACGAATCCAGTTACGATTACCAACATAAGTATTTGATTAATCAAACTATCGAAGTTTTCTAAATTACGAACTATTTCTACTGTCCCTTTAAACCCATTTACTTCAATTGGTTTCCTAAATATTAACAATCGGTCGCCTTTTGGAGTAAGTTCCATTAGCTCCTCTTTGGTCACATTTTTCGGAGATACCCAGCCTTGTGGTACCTCATCCGATATCGTAAATAACGGTGAATTGTTTTCCCGGACAATCCTGATCAGTTGATACTTTTCATTTAGAACGTCTAGATAGTCCTCACTTCCCGAAACATTCCCTATAAAAGTCGAGTCTTGAATGTAGGAAGTTACTTCTTGCATCTTCTTTTGAATAGTTTGTTTTTCTTGATCAACCACCCAGTTTTGAATAACAAAATACTGTAAGAAAGTATAGGAAAGAAATAAAAAGAGAATTAAAAATGCAGCCCATAAAGTTAATTTCCATTTAATATTGATTTGGATTGGAATTAAGTCTTTTAATGCTTTCATTCTCTCATCACGTACCCCATTCCTCTCTTTGTTTGAATATAGCTTTCTTTATCGGCAGAATCCAATTTATTGCGCAAGTGTCTTACATAGACATCAACGACATTTGTTTCAATTTCTGCATTATAGCCCCAAATATTTTCAAGAAGAACCTCTCTTGTTAAGACACGATTGATATTCTTCATAAACATGAACAACAAGTCATATTCCTTTTTCGTTAATTCGATCAATTTTTCGCCCTTTTTTAATATTCTTGATTCTATATTCAACTCTAAATCTTTAAATTGTAAAAGCAAGGAAGGTAAATCATTTCGCTTTTCTTCCCTTCTCATAATCACTCTGATTCTGGCTAGTAATTCTTCAATTGCAAATGGCTTAGCAATATAATCGTCCGCGCCACTATCGAGCCCGAGTACCCGGTCCATCACGCTGTCCCTTGCCGTAATCATGATAATTGGAATATCCTTTACAGCTTTTAATCTTCTACATACTTCGATACCATTTAATTTAGGTAACATCAAATCCAACAGGACGATATCCCATTTTCTATCTAGTGCAAGTTCAAGACCCTCTCTACCGTCGTAAGCAGCCGTTACATTGTAGCCTTCATGTGATAATTCAAGTACAATAAATTCTGATAACGCATCTTCATCTTCAATTACTAATACATCCACATTATAACCTCCACATGCATCACCTAGTTTAACCTACTTTTTTTGATTGATTTCAATGACATTATTATCTTAAACCAAACAGAAAAGATGTGATACAAAAATATATTGCATAGGTAGAAGCATTGTTTGACTAATAACTTCGACCGACGTGCCACGTAGTTGTACTAGAGTCTTTAATCAAAGCCTTTTAATCTTATGAATAAATCCTACCTGCATAGGCAGGTAGGATTGTTATTGCTGTTTCTACTTATTCTTCATCATCAATCTCATTGTCGGATTCTTGTTCATCTTCTCCATTTTCTTCATCTTCATCATCTTTATCAACCTTTACAACCTTACCTGTTTTAGCATCTACCTTCACATCTTGCTTTTCACCTTGGTCATCGGTTACTTCCACACCGTAAACAACTGTGCCATCTTCATTTTCTAGTTCTGTATCTCCTGCTGTTCCTTTTACTTCCTGCAACGCCACTGTAATAGCCTGTTCCTCTGTAATAGTTGCTTCTTTTTCTAGCTGTTTTTGTTCCTTTTGGTCCGAGACCTCTACTTTACTATTATCAGTCGCTGCAAATACTGAACTATTTAAAACGGTACCTGCCAATCCTCCTCCTGCAATTGCTACTGCCAATGCTGGTACAATAAACTTTTTCTTCATTTGTCTTCCTCCTTGAATATTTTATTTGGTACATTCTTATCTTAATCCTCTACGATGAAGGAAGTCTGAACTGAAATTAAAATTAACTTAACCTTTACATGAAATTTTTTTCATAATCACGAATAATCGTTTTTTTCGGTCACTCCATTTCGTCTACTTGGCGAGCTACGGCAAGATTAAGCGGAAAATTAATGTGGCGTTTTTTGCGACGAATATTTCTTACTTAAGACCTCAAGGGAGCACTTGGATTTTTTAAAATCTAAAAAGGGTACCTTCATAACTGAAGAGATACCCTTTTTACCATTCATTATTCTTTTGTTGACAGTTTCTCGCGGTCAACCGCTTCTGGTGGTTGTTCCATCCAACCATAGTCAATCATAATATTTGCACCATCTTCAACGTATAAAGAAACATCTAATAAGCATTTTGCATACAAAGCGCCGATATCCCTTCTGCCGTTAAGAGATGCTCCATTTGCATATTCTCTAATTTTCATGGAGAACATATCAATTTTATGAAAGACCATGAGTTTATCAGAGAATGGTGGTATAGTAGAAGTAGTTACCAAATGGTCTAGCAGTGAAGGTGACGGCAAATTATCCTCTGTTAATTTTTTGGACATCTTTTCAATATGCCTTTTATTGATAGCTTCCCCTCGTTCTAAAAAGTCTTTAACTTGTTTGTGTCTTGCCCCTTGCCTAAAACCAATAATAAGTGCCTTACTTGTTATGTCGTTGTTTAAATTATCAAAAAGATGACCAATTTCTAAGCCGTGAAGCGGTCTTACATCGCCAAGATAACCATGTAAGAAACTCTGCTTTTTAACATAATCAACTTCTTTAGGAGTCGAAATAACTGGTGCATTCATTAACTTACCTTTTGTACTTAAGACATCTTGTACATCTACGATTAACTTAACACTATCATTTAAACAACGTACAAATAACTCTTTGATATCATTTCTCGTAACAATTGGAATAGCTGCACTATAAATACTTACTCCTGCTTTCCCAATGTATTGTAAGTAATATAGGTAAAAGTCATCTTTATATAATCTTGGTGCATCAACGTTTACATCTTCATCCGTAAAACCAATTGGTGTTGGGAAATTTGCCTGTTTGAAAATCAATTTCATTTCTTCCATATAAGTCGTCGTTAGCCCTAGTGCATAGTTTAACACTTTTTCTATATCTGTATCTTGTACATGGTTTAAATAATAGCTAATGACGCGGTTCCCCATCGAGTTTCCTACATATGATGCCCAGAGCTTTCCCATTTCCGCTGAGGTTAAATTTGATTTGTTAGTCATCTTTAAGTAAGTCCCTCCTTCGAATAACTATTGTTTTTTGCGTTTGTATTTTTATACAACAAATAATTGATAAAGTAGTTCACTAGGAGTTTATCGATAGTAGAATCTACGGTATATTTTTTGCGAAAATATGTAAACATATCTCATTGTATAATACGTCCAATAAATATACCTATTGGACTTACCTTTGAAAAGGATAAGCACGATTGTAACAAGGAATATACTCACAAAATATTTACGCATTACTATCCTCCTTTTTCTGTCTAGCTCCAGGCGCTTTTGTTATGTTGCCCTGTACGGACGTGAATATGTATATGTTTCTGCAAGAACGAAGAACTATCCATTCGATAGGAATTAAGGGCTGCCATGATTAAGAATCCAAGCTACCGTCTCTCCTTTGTGATTTCAGGAGTAAAACATAAAGTGAATGTGTGCATGCTTCGTAAACAAAAAATGACGATAATGACTTCATATCATTATCGTCTCTTTTCCAACTCATAAATATTTATTCATTATTTAAATTAAACAGCTTTATCAATACATTGAATTAGTCGTTCCTCAATGTCCTTTGCAAGATCCTTGATTGTTTGATCATTCACCATTTCAATAAGTACAGTCGGCCTTGGCATTCCAATTTTTGTATGACCGGCATCATCATAGACAACAATTTTACAAGGTAAGAAATATCCAACCATTTGATTTTGTGATAAAACGCGTTGGGCTTCATGCGGATTACATACTTCTAGAACACGATAGGATTGGTTAAAATCAAGGCCTTTTTCTTGTAATTTATCCTTTATATCAAATTGCCAGAGCACACCAAATTTTTCTTCCTTTAAGCTATTCTCAAGTGATTTAATCGTCTCTTCAATTGTTTGAGTAGTTTCAACCGTATAGTGAAACATTCAATCATCTCCTTTTCTATTTTCTTTAGTCACCTATACCTCATCTTTTTGTCTTTCCAAGCTCATTTATGGTATAATACCAAGTAAACAGATTGGTTTTGTAAATCCTTAAAATTAGGAGGTTTTTCTTAATGAATATCATCAAACATCTTTTCATAGAGAGATGCCCAAAATGTCACAAAGCTTTAAAAAATCAGCCGAATACATTCCCGGCACAAATTATTAAATTTTGCCCAGATGGCCATTATGAAAAAGAGTACCATCCAGCACTAGAATCCTGTATCGAGACAATAAAATCTTAAAACAATATATCCAACCAGATTTTAAGAGTTGTGCCTAGTATTAAAACGGCTAACACACCTTGTAATACTTTTACATTTACTTTCTTTCCGAGCATCGCACCAAGAGGTGAAGCAATAAGGCTAGCTACTACCATGACAAGTGCTGGAACGAAAGGTACTTGCCCAGTTGTTAGCTTTCCTATTGTTGCACCAATCGATGAAATGAATGTAACGGCAAGCGAGGTTGCAATTGTCATTCGTGTCGGAATTTTCAGAACAACTAACATAATTGGCACGAGAAGAAAAGCACCACCAGCTCCGACTATACCTGCACCAAGACCAACAATAAGTGAAAGAATTGCCGCTAGAACTTTTGAAAAGGTGATATCAGTACGTTCTTTATCATCGAGACCTTGCTTTGGAATAAACATCATTACACCAGCAATAACTGCCAGAATACCATAAATTAAATTGATACCTGCTTCAGATAAAAAGCGAGAACCATATCCCCCTATAAAACTGCCAGCTAATATGCTTATACCCATGACAAATATTAAATCTTTATTTAAATAGCCTCCATTACGATAAGCAAAAATGCCGGAAAGCGTCGCGAAAAATACTTGAACAGCAACAACCCCTGACACTTCATAAGCATTTAAGCCTGAAAAACCCAACATCACCGGAATATATAACAACATCGGATAATTAATAATCGCCCCACCAATACCTAACATCCCTGATACTAGTGACCCGATTAATCCTATAGTGAATAAGGTAAGGAGAAAGGCTACATCCATTTTGGTTCTCCTCTCTTAGGAACAAAAGCGAAAGCGCCTTGCCCACCCCTGAAAAGCGTAAGACAAGCCTCGTAATGGCGGTCTTTGCCATGCAGAGGATTGACTACGACTCTGGAGGGGTAGGCGTTGAAGCTGGCTGTCGCTGAATGTTATCCACGCTTGGATTTTTTTATACTTTTCTATTGATGTTTAACCTTTTTTAACCCAAAATTTTAACACACCATCTTCTTCTGTATCTTGTAATAACTCATGACCACCAGACTTCGCCCATGCGGTAAGGTCACTTTTCGCCCCTTTATCAGTAGCGTGTATTTCCAATACTTCACCTGTATTTAATTCGTTTATAGCTTTTTTTGTTTTCACAATCGGCATTGGACATGCTAATCCTTTTGCATCTAATAATTTATCTGCATTCATTTTTCATTCCTCCTAATATTTAAAATTTATCCGTGAATGGCACAACGGTTTGGTCCAATTTCCATTTCTCGTTGATCTTCTTCATTCGGGTTTATTTTACCCATATTCGTTTGGCGAATTTCTTGATAAGCGTTCGGCTGTGGCGGTAGATTTTCCGATACAGCACGATGGAATTCCTTTTCTTCCATATTTAAACCTGCATTTTGCTCATATAAATCGCCGAGTTTCGCATGCACTCGACCTTGATCATCTAATTCACTCATATTTCCAAAGTGCGCTGGAAGAACAATGAGATCGTGTGACAATTCCTTATATTTGTCATACAACGTATTGCGTAAATCATCTGCCCAGTCCCCTGCCTTCCCAGCAAGGTCAGGTCGGCCAATCGATTCTACAAATAGAATATCGCCCGTTAACAAATATTTATCATCAACAATCAACGATGTGCTTCCAATCGTATGACCTGGAGAATATAACGGTTCAACTGTAACCTTTGTATCTCCGACAGATAAATCGTTCCCTTCGACGAGTGGTTCATAATCGAATTGGACTTCTTCTGCATCTTTCGGCGGCAAATAGTACGTAGCACCTGTACGCTCTTGTAATAATCGTCCACCTGAAATATGATCTGCATGAAGATGCGTATCAAGAACGTGCTTAATTGTGACATCTCTATCTTTAGCAAAGTCAATAAAGGCATCAACTGTACGAGTGGCGTCGACTACAATCGCTTCTCCGTTCGATTTAATCAAGTAAGAAAGACAACCTTTACCAATCCGCACAAATTGATAAATAGAACCACCATCTTTCAAATCACTAATTTTAACTGGATTTAAATATTCGCTCCATGACTTCATCCCACCTTCAAGAACAAATACATCTTTAAATCCAGCTTCAACTAAATGTTCTCCAACCATCTCAGATGATCCTTGCTTAGCACATACCACGAGAATCTCACTATCTTTAGGAAGTTTATCAACAATCTCATCAACTCCATCAATCAAATCGAAATAAGGGACATTTAGATGTTCGATATGCTTCCCCTCGATTTTCCAATCACTAAATGCATCTTCGTTTCTAACATCTAAAATAAAAAGTGATTGATCACTTAAAACCTTCTCTGTCACTTCTTTTGCTGAAATTAATTTCATTCCCAATTACAAAACCTCCTTTAAAATGTTAATGATATATTTGCATCGGAAGCGTAGTGGATGAAACTTGCAGCGCCACCAACTTCAATTCCATCAACAAATGCATCCTTATCTAGACTCATGACATCCATTGTCATTTGGCAAGCAATTATTTTCACGCCCATTTCTTGGGCCATTTCTAGTAACTCCGGAATAGAAGGAATATTTTCTCTTTTAAATCCTTCTTGAAAATGCTCACGCCCTTCAGGAATTGGAAGTTGCTGATGAGCTTCCTTGTGAATTAAATTTAACCCTTCAAAGGTGAAGAAAATCCCCACTTCGGCATCACTTGCTGCTGCTGCTGTTGCTACATTAAACACCTTATATGCATCAAACAAACTACCATTACTTGCAATAATCGCTACTTTAGTTGTCATTTTGAATTCCTCCAGTTATTTTTTTTATTAATCTTTTTCAATAGGGCCAGACCATTCAACCATGCCCTGAACGACATTTTTTACATTTTCAAAGCCATTTTCAGCAAGCTGCTTAGAGGCTAAGTCACTACGATTTCCAGTACGACACACTACATAAATTTCGTTGTCTTTATCAAGTTCGTTTATTCGATTTTCAAGTTCTCCCAATGGAATCGATTTTGCACCAGGAATGTGTCCAAAACTATATTCCGCTGGTTCACGCACATCAAGTACAGTTATCTTATCCCCTGTTTGCAATTTATTTTCTAACTCATCATTTGTAATTACGTGAGGGAATTCTTTATCTTCTTTAACCTCTGAGTCACTTGCTTTACGAAGGTAATGTTTTAATACATCGCCATCTTCTGTTGTACCAAGATACTGGTGGCCACCGCTCTTTGCCCAAGCTTGAATATCAGCGGTTGATCCCTTATCCGTCGCTTGCACTTCAATCACTTGACCAGGTTCTAAATCATTCATTGCTTTTTTCGTCTTTACAATTGGCATCGGACAAGCAAGTCCTTTTGCATCTAACACATGATCTGTTTGAATAGTCATACGTTTAAAACCTCCATTTTTGGTATTGTTATTCCATATCACTTTGCCATTCTGACATTCCACCAACCATATTCTTAACCTTAAAACCCTTTCCGGATAACCATTCAGATGCTAAACTACTACGGTTGCCGGTACGACAGACGATAATGTATTCTTTATCTTTATCTAATTCATTTGTTCGAGTTAAGATTTCTCCTAATGGAATGTGTTTCGCCCCTGGGATTTTTCCTGTTTTTATTTCATTTTCTTCTCGTACATCAATGATGTTAAGATCTTCATTACCTTTTAACCATCTATCTACATCAGAAGGCGTCACTTCTTCTATTTTCAACTTTGATCCCACTTTTTGTCCTCCCTTCTTTCTGATTTAGTTTCACCATAGTTGAGTGTGAAATACTTTCCTAGGTATTCTTATATAAATAAATTGACTTTGGCTTCATTGGCATCACCAAGGTATGCTGCAACCCCAGCATAGTCAAGCCCATCAATAAGTTCTTCTTTCTGTAAACCAAGTAAATCCATTGTCATCGTACAGGCAACAAGCTTAACCCCTTGTTCTTGTGCCATCTCAATCAGTTGTGGAAGAGACAGTACATTGTGTTTTTTCATCACATGTTTAATCATCTTAGGACCCATTCCAGCAAAATTCATTTTTGATAGTCCAAATTTCTCCGGACCACGTGGCATCATAAAACCAAATGCTTTTTCAAGTAATCCTTTTTTAACAGGCACTTGTTCATCCTTTCTTAGAGCATTCAGACCCCAAAAAGTATGAAAGATGGTTACCTCATGATCATAAGCGGCAGCCCCATTGGCAATAATAAATGCAGCAATTGCTTTATCTAAATCCCCACTAAATAAGACAATTGTAGTTTTTTCTTTTTGTTCTCCCATTTAAATTCCCCCCATTAAAACCATTTTATACTATTACCCCTATAGGTATATTAAATTGCAAAAAAATATGGAATTTCTCTTTTTAAAAACAACCCCTTAACAAATTACCCATAGGGGTATAATAACAAATAAAAAAATAACTGTCAACAGATTTCATTATGTTATTTTCTTAACTAGAACTAAAGAAGGCTGCTCTTTAGCAAACAGCCAACTTTACTATCTACTCTTTACTAGTAAATTCACTGCTTCCTGAATAAGTTCTTCTGTATCTTCGCCTCTTTCTATTTGTAGACGAACACATTCTTCTAAATTGGTACTGACCACAACACCTATCGCGCGATCCAACGCAGAACGAACCGCTGACATTTGACCAACTAGATCTTTACACTCTTTTCCTTCCTCCATCATATTTAAAATACCTCTAACTTGGCCTTCAATCCGCTTCATTCTATTTTTAATTTGGCTATTATATTCCATAGTATTACCCCCGTATATTAAAATTCCTTCAAATATACCCCTGCATGTATTATAACATTTTTTTATATAAACACCAGAGTTTACGACAACTATTATAAGATAGATAGATTTTCCATCTAGCAGCTTCGCCATGTCACTTTCTAGTTGGCTAGTTTACAAGCCATTCACCGTGAGCAATTATTTCTACACATCCACCTACATAAACATCGATCTTCCCGTTACTTTCACTTGCCTTTAAAAACAATAAAGAAGGTCTATTAATCTCATAACCCTGTTCTACCCGGATATTAATTTCATTTTTTTCGAAATACCGATACTTTACTAAATAAGATGCTAGACATCCATTTGCACTTCCTGTAGCTGGGTCTTCTGGAACACCATAGTAATCCGCAAAATCCCGAACATTTAAATCATTTTCTGAGTGATATACCTCGGCGGAAAAAACCATAATTGCTTTTGCATCGGTATTTTGTATGAGTTCAAAGTATTTTTCTTTATTTATTTTTACTTTTTTAACTGCTTCTAATGATTTTAAAGGTACAATAATCACTGGGAGACCAGTTGAAACCTCTTGGATAAAAAACCATCTATGTAGCCTCTATCAATAGTTAAAACCTTAGAAACCTTATTCGCATCTAATATTTGACCAAAAATGGGTACATTTTGTTTCATCCAGATAATTTCGTTCACAGCATCAAACGAAACTGGTATCTGTCCAGCTTTAAAATTTAAAGCCAGCTTATCCAAGCGTTCTTCCGATAATTCATGTTGAATAACGTATGCAGTTCCTAAAGTAGGATGTCCAGCAAAAGGTACTTCTTCATTCGGTGTAAAAATACGAACATCATAACCGCCATCTTTTTTAGTGTTAGATATAATAAAAGTAGTTTCAGAATAATTAACTTCCTTGGCTATCTGTTGCATCTCACTTTCTGAAATATCTCCAACATCTTTAAAAACAGCTAGTTGATTACCTGTATATTTCCCTTGTGAAAAAACATCAACAATAGAATAATTTATTTTCCTCAATTGATTCTCTCCCAACTATTAGAAAACAACCACCTCTTGCCAACGGCTAAAGATGGTGGTTGTTTTCTAAAACACTAAAGATGGTATCCTTTTTAATAAATGTGTCATTTTCTAAGAAAACAACATAACTTTATCTACTCCATTTACTATTCAACGGTTACGCTTTTCGCTAAGTTACGTGGCTTATCAACGTCGCAATCACGGTGAAGTGCTGCATAATATGCTAGCAACTGCATTGGGACTACACTAACTAGTGATGTTAATAGCTCATGAACATGAGGCAATACAAATGTGTCACTTTCTTGTTCTAACCCCTCAATACTAATGATACACGTTTTCGCACCACGGGCAGCTACTTCTTGAACATTTCCTCGAATCGAGTAATTTACACTTTCTTGAGTGGATAACGCAATAACTGGAGTTCCCGATTCTATTAACGCAATGGTGCCATGCTTTAATTCTCCACCAGCAAAGCCTTCCGCTTGAATATAGGAGATTTCTTTAAGCTTCAAAGACGCTTCTTGAACAACGAAATAATCCATTCCACGACCAATATAGAAAGCATTTCGTGTTTCAGTAAAGTATTCTTTTGCAATTTCTTCAAACACTTCTTTTTGATCTGTTAATGATTCCATTACACTTGCAGCTATTCCAAGCTCTTTTAATGGATCAAAGTCTAAGTCTAATCCTTTGGCCTTTGCTGTATCTACTGCTAAAATGGCTAACACTGCGATTTGTGCAGTATAGGCTTTGGTGGAAGCAACAGCAATTTCAGGTCCAGCATGTAGATGTAACGTATAATTCGCTTCACGAGAAAGGGTGGAACCCGGAACGTTCGTAATTGTTAACGCTGGGTGTCCTAATTCTTTAATTCGTACTAATACAGAACGGCTATCTGCAGTTTCCCCACTTTGAGATATAAAGACAAATAAAGGCTTCTCAGAAAGTAGTGGCATATTATATGAAAATTCACTAGCAATGTGGACTTCGACAGGTACATTTGCAATCTTTTCAATAAACTGCTTTCCTACTAATCCTGCATGATAACTAGTACCCGCAGCAATGATATAGACACGATCTGTATCAAGCATTGCTTGGCGAATATCTGAATCTAATTTGATATTATCGTTTTCATCTTGATACTCTTGGATGATTTTACGCATAACAAATGGTTGTTCATCAATTTCTTTAAGCATAAAGTGTGGATACGTACCTTTTTCAATATCTGTTGCATCGATTTCAGCAGTAAAAGGCTCGCGCTCAAGAGCTGTTCCATCTAATTGTTGAACTTCTACCTTATCCCGTCTCACAATCACAATTTCTTTATCATGTAACTCTAAATATTGGTCTGTTACTTTTAATGTTGCCATCGCATCACTTGCTACAACATTAAATTTATCTCCAAGACCGACCAATAATGGACTTTTATTTTTAGCTACATAGATTGTGTCTGGATCATTGGCATCAATTAAAGCAACAGCATAAGAGCCCTTTAACAAGGAGATAGCTTTACGGAATGATTCCAACACGTCATTGTACTCTTTATTTAGAACTTCAATTAATTGAACAATAATTTCTGTATCTGTTTCACTAACTAGAGAAACACCTGCTAAATATTCATCACGAACTTCGTAATAGTTTTCAATGACACCGTTATGAACGAGTGTAAACCGACCAGACGCGCTTTGGTGCGGGTGAGCATTTTCTTCACTCGGCTCCCCATGTGTTGCCCAGCGGGTATGACCAATTCCCATTGTTGCCTCAACGTCTTCATCTACTTTTTCACGGAGCGTTGCAATTCTGCCCTTTACCTTAAATAATTGAATACCATCATCGTTTAGTGTCGCAATCCCTGCTGAATCATAGCCTCTATATTCTAGTTTCTCTAATCCGTTTAGTAAAACATCTTTCGAATCCTTATTTCCAATATAACCAACAATTCCACACATATCGCTGTTTCCTCCTTATAATAGGGGCAAACAAACGAACAAAAGAATCAACATAATTGTTATTCTTGGGGCGTTTATTTGCCCCTTTCTCGTTGTTAAATCATCTTGTTTTTATTCTTGTGCAAAGAGTCACCTCTTTGTTTTCAAATAAAAACGTGACGGTTGAGATGTGTGCAACCGGGAGGTATCCGCCGAACTTGCTCGATAAACCTCCTCCTCGTCAACTATTTCCCTTTCGTCGTCCGGAAAATAGTCCAGGCGCTTTATTAAATTGTGTCTAACGATCCCCCTTCCTCTTTCGAATGAGATCCTCGCCTACTTTTGGTATAACCTAAATTACGTTGTTTTAATCAAGTCGAGGACTTATTTCATTTTACTCGAGAAAGAAGCAACTCGCAATCATAATTATTCAGTTTCTCCTTTCCCTGCTTTCAAAATATGTACGATTGTCACAAAACGTGAGCTAATTTATAGAAAAACAAATGGCAGCTCACTACTTAGTAATGATTAGCCTCCTCAACCACACTTTTTTGCTTGCATTCAGCTATTTCCGCCGACGCTAAGAAAAGCGCAGGACGCCTTGGTCACCCCTGACAAGCTTAAGTCAAGCCTTGTAATGGATGGATGGATCGGGAATTCGCTCTTTTCTGTCCGAATTCAACCTCAATTCGGACTCAATCTACTACGATTCGCTCTTTTCTGTCCGAATTAAGCCTCGATTCGGACTCAATCTACTACGATTCGCTCTTTTCTGTCCGAATTAAGCCACGATTCGGACTCAATCTACTCCGATTTGCTCTTTTCTGTCCGAATTAAGCTTCGATTCGGACTCAATTTACTACGATTCGCTCTTTTCTGTCCGAATTAAGCCTCGATTCGGACTCAATCTACTACGATTCGCTCTTTTCTGTCCGAATTAAGCCTCGATTCGGACTCAATCTACCACGATTCGCTCTTTTCTGTCCGAATTAAGCCTCGATTCGGACTCAATCTACCACGATTCGCTCTTTTCTGTCCGAATTAAGCCACGATTCGGACTCAATCTACTACGATTCGCTCTTTTCTGTCCGAATTAAGCCTCGATTCGGACTCAATCTACTACGATTCGCTCTTTTCTGTCCGAATTAAGCTTCGATTCGGACTCAATTTACTAAGATTCGCTCTTTTCTGTCCGAATTCAACCTCAATTCGGACTCAATCTACTACGATTCGCTCTTTTCTGTCCGAATTAAGCCTCGATTCTGCGCATGGAGCTAGAAGTTCATGGATTTTTTTACTTTCTTTTAAAAAAAGCCCCAATTGCCTTGTTTAG
The DNA here is from genome assembly GCF_028416595.1 of Aquibacillus salsiterrae. GTDB lineage: Bacteria > Bacillota > Bacilli > Bacillales > Amphibacillaceae > Aquibacillus_A > Aquibacillus_A salsiterrae. The sequence continues at coordinate 148,106 of NZ_JAMQKC010000006.1, forward strand.
CAAATGGGACCTTGTTTACACTCTATGATTTAAACCCTAATAACTCTTCAATTACTTGAACAACTTCATCAACGTACCGGTGACACTGTTCCTCGGTAGGTGCTTCCACCATTACCCTCACTAACGGCTCCGTACCTGATGGTCGTACCAAGACACGGCCTTGGTCACCCATTTCTTGCTCGACTTTCTCAATTGCCGCTTGAATTCTTGGATGGATTAACGCTTCATTTTTATCAATGACTCGCACATTCTTTAACACTTGTGGAAACTTTTCCATTTCTCCTGCAAGTTCAGATAACGTCTTGCCAGTTTCCTTCATGACATTTACTAGCTGCAGTGCAGTAAGCATACCATCACCAGTCGTATTATAATCCAAGAAAATAATATGGCCAGATTGTTCTCCACCTAGATTATAGCCACCACGGCGCATCTCTTCCATAACATACCGGTCACCAACCGCCGTTTTATCGCTTTTCATTCCATGTTGATCTAATGCTTTATAAAATCCAATATTACTCATGACGGTCGAAACAACCGTAGAATGTCGTAATAGTCCCCGATCATTTAAATACTTCCCAATCACATACATAATCTGATCGCCATCAACAATACTGCCCTTTTCATCAATCGCAATTAGACGGTCACCGTCCCCGTCAAAAGCAAGCCCGATATCGGCACCTTTATCTAAGACAAATGCTTGAAGCGTTTCAGGATGTGTAGAGCCAACACCATCATTAATATTTAGCCCATCTGGAGATGATCCTATGGTGGAGATATCCGCCTCTAAATCAGCAAACAGGTGCGGAGCTAAGGATGATGTAGAGCCATTAGCACAATCTAAAGCAATATGTAAACCTTCAAAATCAGAGTCAACAGATTGTTTTAAGTATTGTATATATTTTTGACCACCTTCAAAATAGTCGTTCATTTGCCCAATTTCAGAACCAATTGGTCGAGGTAATGAATCGGCATCTGAATCGATTAACTCCTCAATTTCTTTTTCTTGTTCATCCGTTAATTTAAATCCATCAGGACCAAAGAATTTAATACCATTATCTTCTACCGGATTATGCGATGCTGAAATCATTACCCCTGCTTCCGCACTCATTGCTTTTGTTAAAAAAGCAACACCAGGGGTAGAGATAACTCCAAGGCGCATTACTTCTGCACCAATTGATAGAAGTCCTGCAGCAATAGCATTCTCTAACATATTCCCTGATATCCGTGTATCACGACCAATTAAAATTTTAGGTCTTGTTATTTCCTTAGTGAGTACATATCCTCCAAATCGGCCCAACTTAAACGCTAATTCAGGAGTTAGTTCTTTGTTAGCAACTCCTCTTACTCCGTCAGTTCCGAAATATTTTCCCATGATGTACCTCTCCTTTACTTCCATTTAAAAAACTTGCACCTCTTTCGACTTTAGAAAGTGGATGTTAAAGCGACCTGCTGCAAATAGGTTTATTAACTATAGCTATCTATAAACTATTCAATTTGTACTGTTGCTTGTCCTAAGTCTGTTTCTGTTGTAATACCCTCAGGAAGGGCGATTTCAATTGGTAATGGATATTGCCCTTCCTGTAGACCTTTGACATCAATAAATACGTTTAAATCATCACTCGATAGATTTTCTATCTCAGCCTCTGGTCCACGAACAGTAATATTCACTTTTCTATCTGCCGGGCGTAGAAATGTTAGGTCATATTCATTATTTAAATTGTCTATGTCAATTAACGTTTGATTAAATGTTCGTTCAACCATTTTTTCAACTTTTATATTAACTGTTACTTTATCTCGTTCCATCTTCCTAATTTCAGCTGGAACAACCAATTCCACTTCTGTTGTTGTGTCCTCTGTAATATTGGAGAGGTCTACTGTTTCAGTTGAAATCGATTCAAGCGAATCTAGTCTATTTTCTGTAGCAAAGACTCTTAATTCTGCAGGGTCAACATTTATTGACTTTATTTTCAAGTCTCTTTGTAATTCACCAGTTGTTTCTACCTTAATAGGAACAACCTTACTAGGGTTGATTATGTCTACCGAAACTTCTACAGCGGAAGGTTCTACCCGAACACTCAGCTCGTTCCCTTGTCGGTCATACACTTTAACTGGTGCTTCTACACCATCAATAGGCTTGTCCACTCCTTGGAGGTCGACAAAAGCCTTAACTATAGCTATTTTATCGACAACACTTTTTGAACTTGTAATAGTCACATTTTCTGGTTCTACAGCCGTTTCACCGGTTTCATATCCGGGTGTTATATTATTTTCATTTATAAAGTCAACAGCAACTCCGAACTGTGCGGTTGCTCTTTCTTCGATCGTAACCTCTATTTCCTTAGGCTCAATATAAACAGTTAAGCTATCAGATATACCTGTATATTTAAGTGGAACTGTGTATGTGCCTGATTGCAGATCTTCTAAGTCGATATATACATCAAAAGACCTCTGGGTGGCAGTGGATGTAACAACGCTATTTGGTCCTTCAAGCGTAACCGTAACCGTTCGCGGGACACCACTTACTACGTATTTTTCATCATCAATCTTGATATTGACTGGTACATCTTTTAATTGTTGAGCCTCTGCAGAGCTACTGATGAAATCGAGTGCCGCATCGGATTGATAGTTATCATCATCTAAACTGACAGCAGAGAAAAGTAATAGAGCTAATATTAACGAAATAGCTCGGATTATCCAAGGTTTCTTTAACCATTCATCCATTTTTCTTCCCCCTCCAACTCCAGCTTCTTGACGTAGGGGCTTTTATGTTACTTTCCAACTCTTTGTGAAGCAACTCCATTAACCGATCTTGTGTCAAATCGCGATGTAACTCCCCGTTTTTCGTACAAGAGATTTGACCAGTTTCTTCAGATACGACAATGGTAAGAGCATCTGTCACTTCTCCAATCCCCATTGCTGCACGGTGTCTCGTACCTAATTCCTTTGAGATAAACGGACTTTCCGATAAAGGTAAATAACAGGCTGCTGCAACAATCTCCTCTTGCTTTATAATCACTGCTCCGTCATGCAAAGGAGTATTCGGAATAAAAATATTCGTAAGTAATTCGCTCGTTAGTCTTCCGTGAATCGGTATACCTGTCTCAATATAATCACCCATTGCCGTTTCTCTTTCTATTGTTATCAGGGCACCAATCCTACGTTTAGCCATATAGTTACACGATTTAACTATAGCTTCAATTGTTCTGTTTAAGCTTTCTTCTTCTGATACGTTATTTCTAGAGAAAAAGCTCCCTCTACCTAACTGTTCTAAGGCTCTCCGGAGTTCTGGTTGAAACAAAATGATTATGCCTAAAAAACCCCACATAATTGCTTGAGACATAATCCATTGTACTGTCCTCAAATCAAATACAATACTAAGGAACCAAATACCTAGAACAACAAAGATACCTTTCAACAGCTGAATCGCTTTGGTTCCCCTTATTAACATGATTAATTTATATAGTACATACCAGACAAGGGCAATATCGACACCAATCCGCAGTAGACTTAAAAGATTTAGACCCCCATCAAGCATGGTGACACATCCTTCTATCCATTGGTTTCCTCTTCCTATCTCTTAGTAATGACTTTATTATTATATCACATAACGCACTGATTAAATAATACACCATCCTATACATTGGATGTGACAAGATGCTGGTTTATGATAAAAAATTTCACTGGGCTACAGAAGTAGCCTGCCCGTGACATTTAGGATACTGATTATAGAAAAAAACCCTTGTTGTTCATAACAACTAAGGGTTATCCTTATCATAGCAAAAAATAGTGACGGTAATCAATTTACTATCCCTATAAACGAACTTCTCAGGGAACCATCCAGAAAATGTTAGCTAGACTAAAAACCTCTTTGAAAAATCCTTTAATAGAATACCAAATCCACTCAAAAACTTGATTAACTTGGTCAATTTCACCAACAACATCACCCGCAGATGCCATTAAATGCTCACCATTTATGATTACTACATCTCCATTTATAGATCCATCTACTTTTAAATCACCATTTTTCACAACTAAATCACCTTCAACAGTAACCCCTTCAGGGACAATAATTGTATCCCCTTGAATAATTAAATCCTTTTCCTTCGATACAGACAATTGACTGTCCTGATTCCAAACAGATAATATACTTCCAAACATAAAGATGAAGAAAACTGCGGCTGCGCTTAAGATTGGGTGTCGTTTAAACCATCGCATATAGCTAATGCGCTTATTTTCTTTCGGTAAATGATTCATTACCTTTTCAGTAAAATTAGACGAAACTTGAAGTTTACTTGTAGTTTCTAACAATGTTACTGTTCGCTTCAGTTCGTGAAAATGGCTTTGACAGGCTTCACAGGATTGTAAATGAGAGCGTAGACTGTATTCTTCGTCTCTTGTAATTTCTCTGTCTAAATATTTATGCATAAGTTCTACGTATTCTTTTTTACAGGCCATAAGCTGCACACTCCTTTATATGTGGCGAAGCCTTTTGCGAAGTGCTTCCCTTCCCCTGTGAATTCTAGTTTTTACTGTTCCAACAGGTATGTTTAAAATTTCGCTGATTTCTAATAGTGATAACTCCTCCACGAATCTTAGGGCAATAACACTTCTGTATTTATCAGGTAATCCCATAATTTCTCGCTGAATAAACGTCTGTATTTCCATACTTTCTACTTCTTCATCCGGTTGTACCTGTTCAGCGGGTAGTTGGGAATACATATCCAATCCATCTGTACCCTTCACTTCAGCATCAAGATAAAAATCAGGTTTTTTCTTACGAATGCGGTCAATTGTTAAATTTGTAGCAATTCGATATAACCAAGTAGAAAACTTTCTATTTTCATCAAATGTTTGAATATTAATAAAAGCACGTATAAAAGCCTCCTGCGCTAAATCTTCAGCCTCATGGGCATTCCCGATCATTCGAAAACATAGCTGGAAAACTTTATTCTGGTAAAAGGAGACAATATCCTCATAGGCAGCATGATCTCCCTTTTTCACTAGTTTGATTTTTTCTTTGATTTTCGTATCCATTTATTATACCTCCGCTAATAATGCGGTCACTACACATACGAGTGACTTCCACTTGAGGTTTCATTTTTTTTGTTAAAAATATGGCGAACAAATGTTGTTTATTTTACAATTAAAAGGGGTATATCTCCTATAAACATATTATATCAGCTCGGGAGGTCGGCATGGATAAGAAAATATATCTTTTACAAAAAATAGAAATGTGCCGCAATAAAATGATCACATTATCCAATACGAATGACCTAACATCAGATGCTGTAATTGCTGCTAGCGTTGAACTTGACCACCTATTAAATGAATTAAATAAATTAAAAACAGTTAGCCATTCTTAATTAATTTAAGACCCTTACTTAGGTAAGGGTCTTATTTTTCACAAGTATTTAAGGATGGGTAGTTTAGGTATCTACTCCATCTAGTTCATATGTAAAGCAAAGCTATTTAACATGGATAACATCTAGCATCTGCGCTTTTATTTAAAAATAAAAAAAGACTGAATCTAAACTTTTGTAAAGACTCAATCTTTGACACATTGTTATGTATGGTGGAGCCTAGCGGGATCGAACCGCTGACCTCCTGCGTGCAAAGCAGGCGCTCTCCCAGCTGAGCTAAGGCCCCAATGTAATTATAGAAAAATGAGCCATGGAGGATTCGAACCTCCGACCCTCTGATTAAAAGTCAGATGCTCTACCAGCTGAGCTAATGGCTCATATGGCTGGGCTAGCTGGATTCGAACCAGCGCGTGACGGTACCAAAAACCGTTGCCTTACCGCTTGGCTATAGCCCAATAAAAATAGTGCATTTACTTCATTGGGTTTTTTATGGTGGAGGGAGTAGGACTCGAACCTACGAACCCGATGGGAGCGGATTTACAGTCCGCCGCGTTTGGCCAACTTCGCTATCCCTCCAAAAATGGTGCCGGCCAGAGGACTTGAACCCCCAACCTACTGATTACAAGTCAGTTGCTCTACCAATTGAGCTAGACCGGCATATGGTGGAGGATGCAGGGCTCGAACCTGCGACCCCCTGCTTGTAAGGCAGGTGCTCTCCCAGCTGAGCTAATCCTCCAAAGCTATTTTCCACTAAAGTGAAAAAATTTGATGACCCGTACGGGATTCGAACCCGTGTTACCGCCGTGAAAGGGCGGTGTCTTAACCGCTTGACCAACGGGCCCTTATGATTTTACAGAGCTTCCAGCCGGACTTGAACCGGCGACCCCTTCCTTACCATGGAAGTGCTCTACCGCTGAGCTATGGAAGCAAATGGCTCCACAGGTAGGATTCGAACCTACGACCGATCGGTTAACAGCCGATTGCTCTACCACTGAGCTACTGTGGAATAATTGATGATTTATCTGTCTGCTTCGCAAAGTCAACCTAACTTAGTAAAAACCCAAAAAGGGTTTGCCTGGCGACGTCCTACTCTCACAGGGACAAAGTCCCAACTACCATCGGCGCAAAAGAGCTTAACTACTGTGTTCGGCATGGGAACAGGTGTGACCTCTTTGCTATAGCCACCAGACATATTCAAGATAAATATACCTTGAAAACTAGATAAGAAGTTGGTACAAGACATTAACCAGTCGACTTCACTTTTTATCAGTTCAGCTACGACTCCCAAATCCTCTCGTTATAAGCAATACCTCTCCAAGGGTGAAAGTGCACACCCTTTCCGCGGTCTTGCTTATCCCGGCGGATTTAACCGGTCGTCTTCGCTTCCTTATTCAGTCCAGCTTCGCGGGCTAGCCACTCGTGACATAAGCAGTTCACCTTCAGTGACCAAGATCAGGTCACTTACGGCGCTCCGCTTATGCATGTCGTGGCTACCAAGCCCGCTACGCTTCCT
>NZ_JAMQKC010000069.1 GCF_028416595.1 Aquibacillus salsiterrae
ATGAGAAAAAGGAGACGCGCCAAAAGCGTTCTGTCCTGACAGGCTGCTATGTCATCGAAACAAGCAATGAGGCGATGTCCGCTGAAGAATTATGGCGATTGTATACAACGTTGACGAAAATCGAATCGGCTTTCAGGTCGTTGAAATCAGATCTTGGAATGCGCCCTGTCTATCACCAATTAGCTGATCGAACGAAAGGACATCTATTCATTGGGGTACTTGCTTATCATTTGTTGATTAGCATCGAGCACCAGTTGCGAATTAAAGAGGACCATCGGGAGTGGTCGACTATTAAAGAGAAGCTTTCCACACATCAGCGGTCTACCGTGCTGCTTACCGGTGAAGATGATCAAATTCATCACATCAGAGTCTCTGGTACACCAGAAACAGGTCATAAGGATCTTTACAAAAAATTAGGGGTAAAGGATCCGTTGAAAAGAGAATACAGAATTGTCGGAAAAAGGTTGTAGTGACCAAATGAAAAATAGAAATCCCGGTGTGATGGGATTTCTAAGCATTTTTGCCGAAACT
>NZ_JAMQKC010000070.1 GCF_028416595.1 Aquibacillus salsiterrae
TACATGTACGTGAAAAAAGTTAAGGAGTGGAGTGAATCTCATGTTAAAAACAGTAGACGTCGGTTTAATGGCAAACCATTTATCTGTCCACAATTCAGTTATTAAAAAATTAGAGCGATATGCTTCTGGTACACAAAATCAGCAGCTTATCATGATACTTGAACAACAAGCAGGTCTTATGAAAAATCACACGACTGTTATGAACAATTTACTAAATCCAAACCAAAATACTCAAGTGTCTTTGCCACCAATTCCGGAGGTTAAAAGCCATAGTCATGCTAATTACACCCCGGTTGGATTGGAAGATAAAGACATTGCAATAGATGCTCATCTGACAGCAATGGCAATGTCTAATGATAACTTCACATCTGCATTAAACATGAAGGATCCACAAATTAAAAAGATTCACATTGAAATGGCACTACAGCAATCACATATTGCAGATCAGCTTGATATGCTCGCACAACAAAATGGTTGGATGAGCCATCCTAACGCAACGGCAATGGAACAAACTAATGCCCAAA
>NZ_JAMQKC010000007.1 GCF_028416595.1 Aquibacillus salsiterrae
AGGAGTCTGGGCCGTGTCTCAGTCCCAGTGTGGCCGATCACCCTCTCAGGTCGGCTACGCATCGTTGCCTTGGTGAGCCGTTACCTCACCAACTAGCTAATGCGCCGCGGGCCCATCTGTAAGTGATAGCTTCGAAAAGCCATCTTTCAACTCACATTCATGAGAATATAAGTGTTATCCGGTATTAGCCCCGGTTTCCCGGAGTTATCCCAGTCTTACAGGCAGGTTGCCCACGTGTTACTCACCCGTCCGCCGCTCGGTCCACTAGTGTCACCCCGAAGGGATCAACTAGTTTCACGCGCTCGACTTGCATGTATTAGGCACGCCGCCAGCGTTCGTCCTGAGCCAAGATCAAACTCTCCAATAAATGAATGAGTTGATTTACTCATAAACTTGACTAGCAATTGTATTTCTAATCTAGCTTTGACTCTTAATAGCTAACACTATTAGTCGCCAATGCTTTCTCTTAAACATACTGGTTGTTTTGTTCAGTTTTCAAAGATCAATTGTGTTTATTCTTATCGATTCATCTCTCAGCGGCATAATCCATCATATCACATTTATTCGTAGAAGTCAATTAATTTTGTGTTGTTTTTTCAACACTCCAAAAAGCGACCTAACAAATATAACATTTGATTCATATTCAGTCAATAAATTTCATTAATAATAACATTGACTCTTCCCCATAATCTTTGCCCCAAAGGCAACTGAGATAATATATCATAATTCATTAATAGTCGTCAATACTTTCTTAAAAAGTGCATATCGATTAATTGATGGTGTGGAATCGATCTTTAGCCACTTCGATAATTCGCAGAAGTTAAATTACTCGATTGTGAACTGTTGCAAAGCTTGATGGCTCTTGTTATTCTTTGTTAATTTTTTTGTCTACCTAACTCCACATTGTTTAACAAGTTCTATTGATTTAGATTGTCTCTCTTTGACAGGGCCAATTCGAATCCCGCAATTTCTGTTTCTGTTAACATTGTTATAAAATTAGCTGTTTTAGAGATACTAATTTCCATGGACGTTAGGAGGTTATTTCATGGAAACAAAAAATAAACTATCTCAAGAGGACGAGCACGTTATTAATGAAATGAAGGCACATCAACAAAATAAAAAGTTAACAGCATCTGAGTTAGGCGACTTGTTTGCAAATTATCTTGGAGATTCTTTAATTATGTGCATATATAAGCATCATCTTCAAGTTGTAGAGGATGATGAAGTAAGGGACTTTATTCAATTGTCATTAGATACCTCAAAAAAACACTTAGCTATGATTCAAGAAATATACACGAAAGAAAATATACCTGTTCCAGTTGGGTTTGGAGAACAAGATGTAAGAAAAGATGCCCCGAGACTATTTAGTGATATGTTTATGATTTTTTACACTACTGAAATGGCTAGAGCAGGTTTACAAACATACGGAAGTGCTTTTTCAAGTTCAGCAAGACATGATGTTATCGACTATTTTGACATGTGTATACAAGATTCCATCAAAATCTACAAAAAAGGATTATACTTAATGCTATCCAAAGGAATGGATTTTGTACCGCCTACAATACCTTATCCAAAGCAAGTTGATTATGTCGAGGATCAATCCTTCATTTCTTTTATAGCTGGTAAAAAGAGACCTCTAACTGGATTAGAAATAAAACACCTACAAATTAACATCAATACTAATACTTTAGGAAAAGCACTTATGCTTGCATTTGGTCAGGTTGCTTCCTCTGAGAAATTGAGAGATAATTTTAAAGAGGGTGCAGAATTAGCAGATAAACAAATCAAACAATTGGGTGACATTCTGATAAGCGAGAATCTTCCATCCCCTAAATTATTGGACGCACATGTAACTGATTCAACAATTCCACCATTCACAGATAAGCTGATGATGTATCATACATCACTTTCTAATGCTATTGGTATTCAAAATTATGGGCTAGCGGTTTCTAAAATAATGCGACATGATATTCATGCGCAGTTTGCTACTCTAACAGGAGAGATTTCAAAATATGGTAATAAAGGAATGAATATATTGATAAATGAAGGTTGGTTAGAGGAACCTCCCACCGCTGCTGACCGAGAAAGTCTTTCTAAGAAAAAATAAAGCCAAGGGACAACTGGTGCTTGTATGAATTTGCCAAAAAAGCACGAGGCTTTGCTATGGAGTATAGCATTTCCTGGATTCGGTCAATTCCTAAATGGGAGAATAATCAAGGGAATCGTACTAATCGTTTTAGAGTTCCTTGTAAATACAAGAAGCAACTTTAACTCAGCGATCATCAGTTCATTTAACGGAGAAATAAGAAAAGCAGTTGAAGTTACTAATTATCAGTGGTTAATGTTTTATCCATGTCTATACATGTTTGCCCTTTGGGACGCTTATCGCGATGCAGATGGAAAAAAAACACCTTTTTCCTATCTACCTTTTGTTTTTGGAGGCTTTTTTGTAACAGTTGGTCTCATTTATTCACAAAGAATAAAGCCATTCGGACTACTATTCGGTCCGGTTTTTTTACCGATGATTTTTTTAATTCCTGGTTTATTTATAGGTTTTATCATTTATAAGTTTGCACTAAAAACGAACCAAAAATGACCTCTATTTAGTTTGTGAAAGGATCAGGCAATTAATCTGATCTTTTTTACTTTGAACCATAATAATGTCGGCAGCGGTAGTCATTTATGGTTACATTATTCTTCAACCTAAAAAGGCACCCTTTATCAGAGTGATAGAATGTTTATACCTTCTAATTTCTAACTAAGTCGACTCGGTTCGGGAAGATATCAACCGAAGGCGGGATTTCACATCATGAAAATAAATACTTCAGATCAAGAGTATTATCAATATAGTTATGATTAAAATTTAACCTAATATCAACAATTCTATTCATTGTTCTTACACAATTCCTTATATCATCTTCATCCACCCACGCTTGTTTGGATGATTATTCTCTAATACCCAATCCTCCATTAATCTATCGATGGCATGAGTTTCTATAAGAATTTCAGGTGTTTTTTTAAGTATTCTACGAAATTCCGTATGCGCTTCTTTTAATCTACTTCTATTAACCTTTAATGGAATAACCATTTTCATATTATTACCAGAGGCTCTATTTAAAAATGGCTCGATCAGACATTAATTTAACTTTGGCTTTAGTCATCTGAATCTCAAGTGGTGTAAAATCAATAATCTGTTCAGAGTCTGAATCCCATAAATATTTAGTTCCCTCAGATGAAAAAAAATCAATCATTTTGTGATCCTCACTACATTAAGTATTAAAACAAATTTACTTTAATAACCATTTCAATTGCAATATACCTCTTCGATAATCGCATTATTTATTTACCACCGTAACCAATAGGTGACCAAAGTGGTGTTTTATTATGACCAGTGTGTGAAGATAAAATAAAAGAACCCTTATATTTCAAGGGTTCTCAGGTATGATTCCGACTGGGCTCGAACCAGCGACCTCTACCCTGTCAAGGTAGCGCTCTCCCAGCTGAGCTACGGAATCGTGGAAGATAAGTTAGTTTCGATAAATAATAATATAATAGATTGCTACCAGTTTTGTCAATCTATTTTTGTTATTTCCTTATTATATATTATTCCTTTATCTATTTCTCAGCACCTCCTTCCTATTTTAATACCTATTATTTGCTAAATGGTCTCTACTTCCACATCCGCCACTCTGTTTGATTTCTTACGTGATTGATCGATAAATAGACTCCGATTGCACAATCGTCTTCCCTTCTCTTACAATATTGTACTCATCGATTCGACTCCCACAAATAAAGGATATGACCCAAACCTATTGTTACAAGAGTATAACAACAGACATAAATGATCCTAAATTTTCCAATTGAACACATTTATTGTTTATGGAAATGATTAACTATGCTTCATTTCTCCCAATAGTATCAAGACCCAAAACACCCTATTTATTTCTAGGAAGAATTTGGGTAATGAATAACTATGTTACAACTGGTAGCCTTGATTGTAGGAAAACAAGAACTAGTTTACTAGGAGGTTTACAACTATGAAAAAATTTAAAAATATACTTTTGGCGACAACTTTAACGATTTCTGCATTTTTGGTTCCAACTAATATAAGTGCTGCTTCTTCCTATACTGTACAAAACGGGGATTCTCTATGGAAAATATCAAATACATTTGGCATACCAATTACTAGTATAAAAGAGTCAAACAATCAATCTGGTAATATGATCTATATTGGTCAACGGTTAACGATTCCTACTACTGTATCTACGTCAGACAAGCAATTGTTAGCACAGCTTGTGGAAGCAGAAGCCAAAGGAGAACCGTACGCTGGGAAAGTTGCTGTTGCGACGGTTGTTCTAAATCGTGTCGATCATTCGGAATTTCCTAATACAGTTAAAGGAGTTATCTATCAAAAAGTTAGTGGGTATTATGCATTTACACCTGTCCAAAATGGGGCAATTAACAATACACCAACTGCATCATCTATACGTGCCGTAAATGAGGCTCTTGCATTCAGGGGACAAGGACAGGGTTCTATTTATTTTTACAACCCAAAGACTTCAACAAGTGATTGGATTAACTCAAGACAAACAACTGTAACAATTGGTAATCACCGTTTTGCTAAATAAAATTTGAAAGTAAAAATTTTGACGACTTCCTGACAGACCAAAAATATTGGTCTGTCTTTTTTTGCAAGATAAGAAAGAAAAAGATCAAAGCGTGGATACCATCCAGCAACAGCCACGTTCAGTTTCAGCGCATTTGTTCTTCGTCCCAAAATTAGAAGTGCCACACATTTTTTGTCCCGAGTAATTTATATTTTCATACAGAGATTAAGTTTAACTACGATCAAATTGGTGAAAAGGATAGTAACGTTAACCCGAATGAAACGTTGACATCTTAAAAATATGATAAACTAGTTTAAAATGGAAAATTCAAGAGGTGTGACAATGGGTAGAAAGGGTAAAATGATAGATAAACAAATAGAAAGTTCTTATTTGAATGAAATAATTACGGTGAAGTGGTACTTACCAGAGGCTTTTACACCATTAAACAACTATTATATCTGCATTATGCAAGACGGTGATGATTACTTCCAACTTGGTAGAATTGCAACCCTAAGTGATCAACTGCATGAAGATGGGGACATTGATAATACAGTATTCGTTGGTATCCATTATCAAGACCGGTATGACAGACAAGCAAAATATCATCCGAACGGGGATAAAAACCAGGCTTACATTAACTTTTTAATTCATGAGGTTGTCCCAATGCTTGATGAAGAAATCCCTGGTGTATGTGTAGGAAGTTCAAGAGCACTCATGGGTGATTCACTCGCAGGCACATTAGCCTTAATGGTTGCAAGTAAGTATCCAAATACGTTTGGAAAAGTCATCATGCAGTCACCTTTTGTAAACGATGCTGTATTAAATTCAATAAATGAAGCTTCTGATTTGGATAAAATTGATATATACCATACGATTGGTAAAGACGAAACGGAAGTTAAAACAACAGATGGGAAAACTAGTGATTTTCTTACGCCTAATCGTGAATTAAATGAGCTGTTATCCAATCAAAAAATTAACTATTCGTATCATGAGCTAGACGGTAATCATACGTGGAAATCTTGGCAACCCGATTTACCACACGCGCTATGTACGATGTTTGGTTGGGAATAATTCATTTTTCTCTTCTAACGAAATTTCGTGTAATTTTTGGTATAATGTTTACAGACATTAGGAAGTACTTTGATTGAAATAATGAATAGGAGGATTGACCGAATGAAATATGGTGTTGCAATTTTCCCGTCTAAGGAAATTCAAGACGAAGCTAATTCTTATCGGATGCGTTATGATCCACACTATGCATTAATTCCACCACACCTAACAGTTAAAGAACCATTCGAAGCAGATGATGATGAATTAAAAACAATCGTGGAGGAATTAAAAAAAGTTGCAAACGAAACGAAGGCCTTTCCATTACGGGTTCTTAAAGTTAGTTCCTTTTTCCCTGTCACGAACACGATATATTTAAAAGTAGACCCAGTCAATGAACTGCTTGCACTAAATGAACGGTTACATCACGGCGCATTACCAAAGAAACAAACATTTGCATTTGTACCACATATAACAATAGCCCAGGAATTGTCTGATGATGAGTTCTCTGATGTGTTTGGAAGTTTAAAATTACAGGAGTTTAATATGGAGAGCACAGTAGACCGTTTTCAATTGATGTATCAGCTTGAAAATGGAGCATGGACAGTTTATGATACATTCACATTCAACAAGGAGTAATTACTATTCATGGAAACCTACATCGTCGAAACAGAAAAACAACTAAAAGATGCTTATCAAGTCCGTAACACTGTATTTGTAAAAGAACAAAAGGTTCCACCCGAACTTGAAATAGACGACTTGGAAAAGGAAGCGATCCATTTTGTTGGTTATCATAAAGAGAAACCTATTGCAGCAGGCCGATTAAGAATCGTTGATAACTATGGCAAATTGGAGCGCGTTTGCGTATTAAAAGAATTCCGAGGCCAGTCATTCGGAAAAACGATGATACGTAATATGGAACAAACCATTGTAGACAACGGGAAAAACAAAGCAAAGTTGAATGCACAAACCCATGCAGAATCCTTCTATCAATCCCTTGGATACGATACGGTTTCTGACGAGTTTATCGATGCTGGAATCCCACACGTCACAATGGTGAAAGAGTTATAAGATTTGCCTACTCCAGTAAATAGGGGTAGGCTTTTTCATTTGTAGAGGTTGTTCAAAAAATCATCAAATAGGAAAAAGGAAACTGCTTTTTCCCCGATAAGCTACGCATCTCTTCGTTGGCTTGCTTCTAATTCGTCGACTTTTTGAACACGCACTTGTAAGCAATACGCTCAAATATTCCGTTGAATTTGTGGAGGATAATTTGATTGATTAGCTCCCTACCCAATCGATTCAGAAAAAGCAATATAGTCGAACCTAACCGAAACAGATGACTGATTTCAGCTACAATACAAGAACGAGTTTTTTAAAGAAGATAATTCCCTAGTATAAAAACCTTTAATACGGATAACATGGCTAAAGATATAACAACAATATGAGGACGGGATTACCATGGAAAATGCAGTTCCTATACTAGTGGAAACCTTATTCGGGTTCATTGCATTATTTGCGATAACGAAAATTTTAGGAAAGACACAAATTAGTCAATTAACACCGTTTGATTTTATATCCGGAATAATCTTCGGGGAAATAGTTGGTGGAACAATTTACGATGGCAAAGCAGGTGTCGCGCAAATGGCTTATGCAGTCTTTCTTTGGGGACTACTTCTTTATATAACAGAATGGATGACCCAAAGATTCAAACGAACAAGAACACTTTTAGAAGGAAAACCGGCAATAGTTATCCACAAAGGATATCTCCAACGAGAAGCGATGAAGAAAAATAAGTTAGACCTTAACCAACTCCTTCATCTGTTGCGGTCAAAAGGAGCATTTTCCGTACGTGAAGTGGATTATGCAGTTCTCGAATCAGACGGAACGATTTCCATATTGAAAAAAACGCTTAACCAATCGCCAACAAGACAAGATTTAAACTTAATGGCTCAAAGAATTTCCCTTCCAGTAACTTTAATTGACGACGGAGAAATTATTGAGGATAACTTAAAAGAAATCAAACAGGACCGACAATGGTTAGAAAATGAACTGAAAAAACAAAAAGTAAACGGCATACGTGATGTCTTTTACGCAGAATATAAAGAAGGAGAGGCCTTGTTTGTTCAAACATTCTAGTCCTCTTCCTTTTTTTGCAGTTGAAATAATTAAATATAACGGTCATAATACCTTCCTTTTTCCGGATGCTCCCCCAACTCATTCATTGTCATGACTTCAGATGAATCATCTCTACTATCTTTAATTGCACGTTTATCCGTTTTGATTTGTTGATACACTCTGTTATCTTCATTCGGATAGGACATCGTTAATTGGCTTGGATGAATTCGGTTAATCTGGTATGGATTATACTTTGGTTGATACGAACGATTATGGTAGTCATTATATTGGAAGTTGAAGATAGGCAATATATACCCCAATTGAACCTCTCCCTCACATGTAGCTTAGTTATGTATACCACAAAATCACCAAACTATTCCTTTATTTATAAGGTTAGGCACTCCTATTAGTGTTATAAAGTTATAAAGTAAAAAGGTAGCTTTAAAGCTACCTTTTTACTCTTCCACAATTAATGTTGCTCGTTCGAACTTTCATCTGAACTCTCTTCTAAGACCTCATCCTTATGTTCCAATTCTTCTCTTCTCACTGGTCCAGTTGGTCCAAATGGGTGATGACGTGGTGGTCTTGGTGGACGTGGTGGTCGAGGTGGATGCGGTGGTTCGATTCGCACATTATCTGCTTTTATTACTAGATCTTTCACATAAATGACTTTTTTCTTTTCAGACATCCTTTGGTCACTCCTTTTTCTAAACTTAAGTCGCTAATATAGTATGTAAGAATTTTATCATGGTCATAGACATTCGCCCGTTTCTTTGATTTTCTTGTGATATTTTGCTTAATTCTAATAAGAATGTTGTTCGCCCACACACAGAGTGTGCTTTTACATACTCTAGTTAGTGACAAATAAGTCAACAATAATCGAAAGGGGAAAGATACGATGTCATGTGGAAAGAAATTTGATTCAGGAAACTGTGTAGCGGATATTCTTCGCGAGATTGCGGATGCGCAAACAGACATCTTTGAAGGCGATTGTGTCGTTAGCTGCGAAAAATCAATCCAAGATTTACTAGGTGAAACTTCTCCTATCGCAAACACGTTAGATACTGTACCAGTAATTCTTTATTGTGAAGGAACTTGCAGCCCGTTTAAAGGGTTTGGTATTGACGTAAATGATATTTCAAATCCGGTAGCAAGCTACTACTTCCGTGTTAAGTCTGTAGATGAAGATAATTGTGCAGTACTAGAATTACTACGTGATGAAGCAGACGCTGACCCAAATCCATGCTCACCAGTAGACCAAGATACAAGTGACTTAGAAGTAACTGGTATCTGTATGACTGTAGATCTAGACTGTTTCTGCCATGTAACTTGCTTGCCTGCAATCAGTGCATTCGACAGATAATCATCTCTAATAAAAAAGGTCTGCGTACGTTCGGCAGACCTTTTTTTACTTTGTTGTAAAAATGAAAATGTAAATCATATCCATTGTTAAGTAGTCGTATCATAAAAGTGTTCTATTTATTAGTAGCCCCCATTTTTTAGTAGAAAAGGGGGCATTGTCTTTATAGCCTAATGCCATTACAAATTAGAAGCTAATTAAACGAATATTAGTGATTTCATCGATAGAAAGTTTACGATTTCTAGGCCTCTTGATTGACGTAATATACACTTCATTATCCTTACAATCAGTAATAACACCACGAATTCGTTCATCTTTTGTTCTAACTTCACATTTCATTCTAGGCACTTGCGATGGCAAACCAACAAAGTAATCAACTTTTTCTTTAACTGTCATATCCGAAAATCGCTTACGTTCGGTTCGAGGTTTAATAAATGCATTGGTGGAAGATGATTCGAGATCTTCCACTGCATCATTGGTTAATTCCACTTCCCCGCTCGAGGATTCTATGCTTTCACTGGAGGATTCTATATTCTCACTGGATTCTTCAACTTCTTCCTGTAGCTCTTCGATGACTGTTTCAGCATCACCATATACGATTTCTTTTTCTGTCTTAACTGTTGGAGATGTTTTTGGTAGAAGTTTCTTTGTTCTCTCATCCCCTTTATCTGACAGTGGTTTTAATACTCTTTTATCTTTATTTGTGGGCGTCCGGTAGTCTGATTGCATTGAAGCTGATGGATTTTCTAATTTAGGTTGGGTTATATACATCATTGGTTTATTGGTGTATTTCCTTCGTTTTCTCACAACTGGATTCCTCCCTTTCCATGTTCCTATTCAACACAGTATATGTACGGATATTGGATTTGTGCCCAATAACAGGAAAGAAACTTTTACTAAGAAAAGCGTGAGCCATGCTTTGCCCACGTCGATGATTAGGTGCATCATTAACACTTTTTACTACCGAACTCAATTCTGTCGATGATTAGGTGCATCATCAACACTTTTTATTATTCCGAGCTTAATTCTGTCGATGATTAGGGGTATCATCAACACTTTTTACTATTCCGAACTTAATTCTGTCAATGATTAGGGGTATCATCAACACTTTTTACTATTCCGAGCTTAATTCTGTCGATGATTAGGGGTATCATCAACACTTTTTACTATTCCGAACTTAATTCTGTCAATGATTAGGGGTATCATCAACACTTTTTACTATTCCGAACTTAATTCTGTCGATGATTAGGGGTATCATCAACACTTTTTACTATTCCGAACTTAATTCTGTCGATGATTAGGGGTATCATCAACACTTTTTACTATTCCGAACTTAATTCTGTCGCTAACAAGGTCGTAGCAGAGATCAATTCCTGTTTCTACTACGCATTATCCATCTACATCTACTATGCAAATCAAAAGCAACAAACCGTACGAAAAAACAGCTATTGAACAAAAGCGCTGAATGTTATCCACGTAATTCGTTCATTGCAGACAAAAAAAAAAAAAGCCTAGCTATTGTTTCTTATCTTTCAAATTAAAAAGCATTGAATCACTAAGGATTCAATGCTTTCTTTCGGAATTATTTTATAATGTTTTATTGGAGCCGTATAACGACATTAGGACAATCCTAAAATATTATAGCCTGAATCAACGTGAATAACTTCACCTGTCACCCCACGAGATAAATCGCTTAATAAATAGTAAGCAGTGTCACCAACTTCTTCTTGGGTAACCGTTCGACGTAGTGGTGCCTTTTCTTCGATTTGCTTTAAGACCGTGTTAAAGTCGCCAATCCCTTTTGCTGAAAGCGTACGGATTGGTCCAGCTGAAATTGCATTGACACGAATAGCATGTTTTCCTAAATCATTAGCTAAATATTTCATACTAGCGTCTAAACTTGCTTTGGCAACACCCATGACATTATAATTCTGGACAACACGTTCCCCACCTAGATAAGTCAAGGTAACAATTCCGCCACCTTCCGTCATTAATGGTTGTGCTGCTCTTGCCACCGAGACAAGTGAAAATGCACTAATGTTATGGGCAAGTAGGAAGCCGTCTCGACTTGTATCCTTAAACTCACCCTGTAGGTCTTCTCGTTGCGCAAAGGCGATACAGTGTGCTAAACCGTGAATGGTTCCAACATCTTGTTTGATTTGATTAAATGTAGCTTGTACAGCTTCATCACTAGTAACGTCACACTCATAAAATAATGATTCTTGTCCATCAAGCGTAGCTACTAAATCTTTCACAGGCTTCTCAAATCGTTCCGAAGCATACGTAAAGATTAATCGTGCACCAGCTTCGTGTAAGGACCTAGCTATCCCCCACGCAATACTTCGCTTATTCGCAACACCCATAATCACGTATGTACGTCCTTCTAATGAAAAATTCATAATATCCTGGTTAATCTATCTTTTGGTAGGATTAAATTAACCAGATTCACCTCCTTGTTTTAGGTAAAACCACATTGTATAACTCCCCATAAGAAAAGCGCAAGTCGCGCCTTGCTAGACTAAGGCAGGCATAAGACAAGACCTGACGTGGCGATCTTTGCCACAGAAGGGATTAACTTATGACCCCAGGCGGGCTAGGAAGCAAGTAGACAACTCTTTGATTTTTTATACTTTCTTATCTCGGATCAAAAGCGATCGTGTTGTTTTATTTTTCTTATACTTGTTATTAGTACCTGTTACTATTTTATCTGATAATGAATCGAAACTCAATCCTTTCCTGCTACACATCAAATTCAATCAAAAAATCCTGCCAATACAATAAAGGCAGGATTTTTTGTTAAGTATATTCTAATAACATTTCTAACTCTTCCACATATTCATGAGAACCAGTGACAATAAGTCGGTCTCCTACCCTTAGCTCTGTTTCCCCGTGAGGCACAATCGAGTCCTTTCCTCGGAAAATTCTAACCATAATGACATCACCAGTAAACGGAAATTCACGTAGCATCACCCCTTGATACACTGCATTATTCATATTAATTTCATAAAGGGCAGTTTCTTGATTCGTTAAAATATTTACGACACTTGGTGATTCGATTAGTGCTTTTAATAATGTCTTCGTTGACATTAAGACTGAAAACACATCAACACCAATTTCTCTCAATTCTTGGTCAATATGAGAGGACTCGGCTCGAGCAATTACTCTCTCCACTCCTTTTTGTTTTGCATAAGAGGCAATTTTTGCATTTTGTTTTTCATCTCCAGTTGAAACAACAACTAGATTAACATCAAAGACGCCTTTTTTATCCATTTGCTTCAAATCATAGTTTTCTAATTGAGTAATATCAAAAATAGACCGGGTAATCTTTTCATCAATTTTATCCACTTTTGTATGGTATAAATGCGACTCAAACGAACTAGAGTCTAATTCTCTAACTACTGGTAATGTAGCTTGATTTGAACCGATGAAGGAAATGGTTTGTTTATGGGACTCATCTTCAACGTGCACATAATATTTTTTAAAGAAAGGTGGCGCAATGATACACGTCAAAACAGCCGCTAAGATAAGTGCACCTTCCATTTTCGAATCAATTACTTCCATTCGTTCACCGATAGTTGCTGCTGCAATAACAAGCGATAAAGTGGAGGTAAGAATCATCCCGGAACTTATGACTGTTTCCCATTCATACCACTTAGATAAAATTGTAACAGGAACTATTTTTGAAAGGAAAAACGCAATCAACAACAATAGAATGAGAAGCAATACCTTCTGGTCACTAAATAGTGTCCAAATATCTAGTTCAACACCCACCATGACAAAAAAGATTGGGATCAAAAATCCATAGCCAAAGCTATCTAACTTTTGCACTAAATCTTGATTTGGAGACAACAATGACACTAATGCCCCGGCTAAGAAGGCACCAAGAATATTTTCAGCACCTACTGTTTCAGATAATGCAACAAAGAAAATAATGAGTGTAAACACAGCTCTTGTACCAATTTGGATGGTTCCTCTAGACATCGTCTCAATAAACGTCTGGTGACGATAATATTTACCAACAAAATAAAGTAATACCCCAACCCCAAACAACAGAAGCAGAAGCCACATATTACCTGACTCATCACCATAAACTGACACAAAAATAGCAAGTAAAATCATTGTAATCAAATCAGCAATGACAGCGATCAATAATATGGTTTGTCCTATTGTTGTTTTCGTTGCATTTGCTTCCTTTAGTGTTGGGACAACAACGCCTAACGAAATGGTTGAAATGATTAATGTCATTAGGAATACATTATCAACAAACCCAAAAATGACGAACAAATAGGATAAGAAGAGAGATAAAACCAAAATCCCTAGAAATACTAGGATAGCAATGATAACCGGATTAGGCACCTTCTCTTTAGACCTAGATTTTCTTAATCTTTTTTTAGCAAAAATGGAAAAATCTATTTCAAGTCCACTTAAAAACATAAGAAAGATAAACCCTAATGTAGATAAGGTTTCTAGCCAATTACTTTGATCAACTATATCGAAACCACTCCGGCCAATGATAAGCCCCATGATAATCTCTGCTACCACGATCGGAATCATCTTTAATTTCAATCGATGCATTAAAATAGGTGTAATGAACGCCGCTAGTATAACAATCACTAACGAACTAACAGAATCTCCGGTTTCCAATGCCGTATCCCCCTTTACTGGATAAGTAAATTCATGAATGCTGTTGCCATTCCAAAATAAATCAAAATCGAAATAATATCATTTATTGTTGTAATAAAAGGCCCTGAGGCAACAGCAGGGTCTATTTTCAAGCGATGCATGATGAGCGGAACAAGCGCACCAGCTACTGTTGCAACAATTAAGGTTGCCGTAACGGAAATACCTACTAATATACCTAAATAAAAGTTTCCTTTCCATAAATATACGACCATTGTAATCAAAATCCCACAACTAACGCCAATAATAAGTCCTGTCATTGCTTCACGTAAAATGATGGAAGATTTACCAACTTTATCCAATTCACCAGTAGCAATTGCTCGAACAGCAACAGCGAGCGCTTGCGTTCCAGTATTACCAGCCATCCCTGCGATAAGGGGAATAAAAATGGCTAGAACGGCAACTTGATCAAGGGTTGCTTCAAACCTTCCAATTATACTAGCTGTAAAGAGTCCGAGAAATAACAAAATCACTAACCACGGCAACCGTTTTTTCGCTGCAGTTACCGGACTCATATTAGAACCCTCAAAATCAGAGATACCTGCTAATTTAGAGTAGTCCTCACTCGCTTCCTCATCCATAACATCGATAATATCATCTACGGTTATAATACCTAACAAATGATTTTGAAAATCTACAACAGGAAGTGCCAAAAAATCATAATCTCTCATTTTTTGAGCAACCTCTTCCTGACCCTCACCAACCGGAACAGATACAACTCGCTCGCTCATCACATCTGCAACGAGAAAGTCCCCTTCTGCGATAATTAAATCACGTAGAGAGATAACCCCGACTAATCGTTTTTGCACATCAACAACATAAATGTAATAAATTGTCTCTGCTTCTGGGGCTTCCTTTCGCAAATGTCGCATAGCTTCTTTCACCGTTTGGTTCGTATGGATGACTACAAATTCTGTCGTCATAATGCTTCCAGCTGTTTTTTCTTCATAGTGAAGTAATTGTTTTATTTCATCTGCTGCATCTTCATCCATAATTGTTAAATAACTAGCAACCTTATTTTTATCTAAATCATTTAAAATATCAACGGCATCATCTGCTGACATTTCGGCTAACACTTGTGATGCAAACATTGGGTTCATTTCTGTTACAAATTCTTCCGCACGGTCACTGTCCACATGTTCCAACACATCAGCAAATTCCTCAGGTGATAAATAAGAATAAATAAGAACTCTGATACTATCCTGTTGTTCTTCAAAAATCTTTGCCTGGTCATAAGGGTGTAATTCCAAGAATTCAGTTCGAAATTGATCAATTTGTTCATCGACTAATGCTGATTCGATGTTATCCCAAATTCTTTTTCTTTCTTGTACATCTAATTGTTCCATCGCTTAGCCTCTCCTATCGCCAATTCCACTAATAAATGATAAGATATAAATTTAGGGAAGAAGTATCTTTACTTAAAAAAATAATAAAAGTAAGGTAAACTTATCCGTAACAATCTAACCTATTTTATCGGAAAGAAGTGTATCAAGCTAGTTAAAGCTTTCTATTTCTTTTACGAGCTATAAAGGGCCTTCTGGAAGTAAGATTATTTGAAGACCACTATGTTACGAACTCTGAAATCTATAAAGAAAGAAAGGTAAAACCTATGAGTTCTAAAAATCAAAATACAAATATAGATTACTCGTTAATTCTAATTATTATTTTACTCGGTATAGCGAGCTGTTTCGCAATCTACACCGTCCAGCCTTTCCTACCTTCTATTTACGACGGTCAAAATTTTGTGTTAAAACAATTAATTTGGTACATTATTGGTTCCATGCTTATCGCTGTTCTTCTGTTATTTGATTATGACCGGTTTAGACAAGTCGTCTGGTTTTTATATGGAATTGGAATAATAGCATTACTTATGCTTTTTTTCAATGTGCCAGCTTTTCTAATCAATGAAGCAAACGGAGCTAGAAGTTGGTTTATTGTCCCTGGGTTTGGTACTATACAGCCTGCGGAATTTATGAAAATTATCTTAATTATTACTTTAGCACATATTATGGTTAGTCATAATGAAAAATTCAAGGTCCATACAAATAAGACTGATATTTGGTTACTGTTAAAAATTGTTATGGTAGCACTTCCTCCAATGGGACTTATTGCCGTCCAACCAGACTTAGGTGGGTTTCTAGTTTTAAGTGCAATCGTCATGTCTATGATATTAGTTTCCGGTATCAGATGGAGAATTCTTTTCTCGATTGTGGGGATTCTTGGTGTTGTTACAACTATCTTTGTTATTATGTTTCTTATCGATCCTACTTTAACTAAGAATTTTTTAGATAAAGTTGGATTTGGACATGTCGAGAGTCGTTTTTACGGATGGCTCTATCCTGAGACCTATGGCGATTCTGGTTACCAATTGATCCGAGCAATGCTTGCGATTGGTTCAGGCCAATTAACAGGGAAAGGGCTAGGTGGTTTAGAAGTATATATTCCTGAACGGCATACAGATATGATTTTTTCTGCCATTGCAGAACAATTTGGTTTCGTTGGCGCAAGTTTTATTATTACATTGTTTTTTTTACTAATTTATCGTCTCATTCATATTGGCTTACAAAGCAATGATTTATTTGGTAGCTATCTTGTTACAGGCATGATTGGGATGTTTACCTTTCAAATATTTCAAAACATTGGCATGTCCATCCAACTACTTCCTATAACTGGACTTCCTCTCCCCTTTATTAGCTATGGTGGAAGTTCAACGTTAACGTATCTTATTGCGATTGGGATTGTACTTAACATCCATTACCGAACAAAAGAATATATGTTTGACTAGTTTCAAAAAGAGTGGAAAGGATAATAGGAGACTTCCACTCTTTTTTTATGTGTAATATTTTTTCGGGAGGAATAAATGTGAAGGTCGATATAATTGGTGATATTCATGGTTGCTTTGATGAACTGATATCCTTATTTGAAAAGTTAGGTTATCAATGGAAGGATGATGTTCCCATTCATCCAGATGGGAGGCTACCTGTATTTGTCGGAGATTTAACTGATCGAGGTCCTAACTCTATTGAAACGATTAACCTCGTCTATACGATGGTCATTGAAAAGAAAGTTGCTGATTACGTTCCAGGTAATCATTGCAATAAACTTTATCGGTATTTCTTAGGTAACAAAGTAAAAGAACAGCACGGTCTAGAAACAACTGTTCAGGAATTCAAAGCTTTAAATGGGAAAGACCAAAAAAGAATTAGGCACCACTTTATGACTTTATACGAGAATGCAGCATTATATTTAGTACTACCGGAAGTAAATGCTGTTATCGCTCATGCTGGTATTAGAGAAGATTATATTGGTCGAACCGACAAAAAAGTGAAGACATTTGTTCTATACGGGGATATTACTGGAGAAACTCACCCTGATGGACGACCAGTCCGCCGTGACTGGGCACAACACTATCAAGGAGAAAGATGGATTGTTTATGGGCACACTCCGGTTAAGGAACCGAGAATGGTAAACAAGACAATCAATATCGATACCGGATGTGTATTTGGGAATGCATTAAGTGCATTTTGTTTGCCAGAAGAAATAACTGTTTCTGTGCCTTCTAAACAACCATTTGTTCCTGAAAAATTCCATACACATGAAGAGAACTAACTTCTCCTAGCAGGTTAGTTCTCTTTTATTATCTTTCTCATATCGTCTGGTAAAGAAGAAGAAAGTTGGATGCGTTTTTTTGACATTGGATGGTTGAAAGCTAACGACTTACAGTGTAACGCTTGTCTTTTTATATAAGAAGTATCCCCACCGTACAAACTATCTCCAATTAAAGGATGACCGAGGTAAGAAAAGTGGACACGGATTTGATGGGTCCTACCTGTTTCTAGTCTAACATCAATCAACGAATAGTTTGTCGTTTCTTGTTTTACACGGTAATGTGTGATCGCATGCTGTCCACCTTCTTTAACTGTCCGTTGAATGATTGAACCTTCCATGCGATCAATCGGTGCATCAATTATTCCTTCCTTATCATCCAAGTGCCCTTGGATAATAGCTTCGTAACGCCGGTTAACACGACCATCTTTCTGGTCTTTGGACAGAACAGAATGGCTAAAGCGGTGTTTTGCAACGAGTAATAATCCTGTTGTATCCCGGTCTAGACGAGTGACTATATGAACCGTGTAAGTGAGCTTTAGTTCCTCGTAGTAACCAAGTATGGCGTTTGCGATTGTACCTGAATGATGCTGAAACGATGGTATTGTTGCCATTCCTGATGGTTTATCAATAACCAAGACATCTTCATCTTCATAGACTATGTTCAATGGAATTTTTTCAGGTTCCATATGTAATCCTCTCGTTTCCTGAGGTAACTCCACTTCTAAAACATCGTTTGTATGTAGCTGTTTCCGAACGGTACACGGTTCGCCATTTACAAGTAAACAACCACCTTGGAATTTGATAGCCTTTATAATTCTTCGGGAAAAACCTTTATTAAGTAAAAATTCTCGGACTAGTAGTCCCTCTGCTGTTTTGTCTATCGTAAATTTCACTGTCGTCTCCTTTCTAATAAATTAAGGCTGTTTTCTTATAGATTGTTGCTTTTGACGTGATACATAGATGGATAATGAGCAGTAACTATGATTGCATTTTCGCTCACAAATAAACTTAGCAAGTATTGCGGACATATATGTAGCTTATTAAAACTTACGCTGGTCTGAATCGGATATAAAGGAATCATGAACCCTTTTCCAAAAAGGAAACGACTTAAATCTTGCGAAGCGGATTTTTTCTTCTGCTACCCTACATTCAATTGCTTTTACATTTGTATAGCTCTTTGTTATATGATCAATGGTTATGAGAAAGCTTCTATCTGCGTAGATTGGCTTTAATTCGCAGATATGGTGTTTGGGCAAAATTAACGGGGAACCAATCGTGCGGAACACCCGGTTATTAATAGAAGCCATTTCTGTTATTTGAATAGATTCTAATGATGGGTGAATAATGCCACCACCTAACGCCTTATTATAGGCAGTGCTTCCTGAAGGGGTAGAGATACATAATCCATCCCCACGAAACCGCTCAAAGTGTTCCCCTTTTATACTTACATCTAACACAACAGAGCCTTCCGTTGTTTTAACAGAGCTTTCATTCAAGGCTAAAAAACGATCTACATTTCCCCCATCATTTGGATGGATGGTTATTTCTAACAATGGATATTCAATAATCTGAAAGGGATTTTTAGCAACCTCTATGACTAACTTTTCAACTTCATCAGGTACCCAATCTGCATAAAATCCTAAGTGTCCTGTATGAACTCCAACAAAAGCAGTGTGTTCTAGACGATGATTATATGTATGAAAAGCCTCTAAAAAAGTTCCATCACCACCAACTGAAATAACAATATCTGGTTCACTCTCATCAAGAACCAAATGAAAATCAGTTAAATAGTTCGTCATTCTTGTTTTGATCTCGTTTGATTTTTGGTCACCTCTTGAAGTAATTGCGAATTTCATCGTAGTTGGTTCCCCCTTTAGTTAGTGCTAGTGCTTATTTTTATTTTGATGAAAAATACGTTGGGCTTCTTGCACTTCATCTTTTATTTTTGACATTTCTTCATCTAGATTAAATGCTGCTTCTGCTGCGGCTTTTAATCTAGCTTTGATTTGGGTTGGTATTTGACCTTCGTATTTATAGTTTAACGAATGTTCGTTTATTGCCCAAAAATTCATCGCTAAAGTTCGAATTTGTATTTCTGCAATAACACGCTTCTCTCCTCTTATTGTTTCAACTGGGTATTTTATAACTAAGTGAAAGGAGCGATAACCACTTTCTTTTTTTTCTTGGATATAATCTTTTTCCTCAACAATTTCAAAATCATTTCTAGTTTTTAACATATCTACAATAGTATAAATATCATCAACAAATTGGCAGACCACACGTAAACCTGCAATGTCTTGTATTTCCGCTTCGATTTGATCAATCGAAATATTTTTCTGATACGCTTTTTCTAAAATGCTTGCTACAGGCTTAACTCTTCCTGTTACGAACTCAATTGGTGAATGCTTTGACTCATGTTCAAACTGTGCACGCATCCCTCTTAACTTAACCTTTAACTCTTCAACTACTTGAAGGTAAGGTGCTAAAAAAGCCTCCCAATTCACTTCGGAGCTCCCCCCTTAAATCATTAAGCTCAACTAATATCTATCATATTGTATCATAACAAAAGCGCAAGCGCCTTGCTAAGCCCTAAGGTAGCATAAGACAAGACCTCGAGAGGATAAGCGCTCGGAGCTAGATTTTTGCAATTTTGCTGATTTTTTTACAAAATGGAAAGTAGAACTTCATCACTTGGAGGGGTAGCCTTGGCTCAGGAAATAGAAATTGAATTTAAAAATATGTTAACTAAGCAAGAATATGATAAACTTCGAAAGTCACTTCAATTGGATTATGCTATTCCAATTGAACAGACAAATCATTACTTTGAGACTAATGATTTCAAATTAAAAAACGCTAAAGTTGCGTTACGAATTAGAGAAGTAAACAATTTGTGGCAGCTAACACTTAAAGAGCCTTATCAAGACGGATTATTAGAAACTCATGATACGCTATCTGAGCAAGAAGCCAGGGAATGGCTAAAGGGCAATATCCTTCCAAAGCCTCACGTTGCCAAACAATTAAATAAGCTTGGTATCGATTTTGCTCATTTACACTATGGTGGCGCACTTAAAACATATAGACTAGAAACGAACTATAAGGAAACTACCGTTGTGCTTGATTATAGTATTTATAATGGCATATCTGATTATGAACTAGAACTAGAAGCAAATACTAAGGACCATGGAGAGAAAATATTTTTTGAGGTTTTAGCAAACCATAGTATTAAATACTCGAAAGCACCAAATAAAATTGAACGTTTTTATACTTCTCTTAACTATTAATTAGGCATATCTATCATAAGCAAACAGATAAGTTGATGATTTTGCTGCCACACTGTTAAAATAAGTAGCAAATATGATTCTTCTTATGAATCACCTCTGACTTAAGAAGGGTATTGGTAAAATGAATGCTAGAACAATTTATGAACAAATTGGTGGACACGAAAAAATAAAGGAACTTGTCGATGCATTTTATAACCGAGTAGCTAAGCATCCGGACTTAGCTCCAATCTTTCCGGATGATTTATCAGAAACGGCACGTAAGCAAACACAATTTCTCACACAGTTTTTCGGAGGACCGCCTTTATATATGGAAGAACACGGACATCCAATGTTGCGAAGAAGGCACCTCGACTTTCCAATAACACCGACACGAAAAGATGCATGGGTAAGTTGTATGGAAGCTGCAATTGATCAAGTAGACATTGCAGAACCATACCGGAGTGTTATCTTGGAACGACTTACATTAACTGCACAACATATGATGAACACACCCGATGATCAGCAGAAAGGAGAATTAATGTGAGTTCTAATCCTTCTGGGCCATCAAACTACCAGAGAGTAAATTCTACGGCACAGTATGGCTACTTAGATTTGCTTAAGAAACCATTGGAAATTTATGTATTTGTTGACCCACTTTGTCCAGAATGCTGGTCATTAGAACCATATTTAAAAAAATTGAGTATCGAATACGGTAGATTCTTTACACTTCGTCCAATTTTAAGTGGACAATTAACGACATTGAATAAGGACAAATTTGATAAACCAAAACAACTAAAAGACATTTGGGAAAAAACGTCTAGTCGAACAGGTATGTGTTGTGACGGTGATATTTGGATTGAAAATCCAATTTCTTTCCCATGGATAGCTTCGATAGCAGTTAAAGCAGCCGAGCTTCAAGGCAAGAAAGCAGGAAGAAAGTTTTTGCGTAAAATGCAGGAGTATGCCTTCTTAAAAAAGAAGGACATTTCCAAGGAAGAAGTTTTATTAGAATGTGCAGAAGAAATAAACCTGGATCTCGATGAATTTAAAAATGATCTGTATTCCAATTCAGCTAGAAAGGCATTGCAGTGTGACTTGAAACTAACGAAAGAAATGGAAGTTGAGTATATTCCTACCATGGTTTTCTTCAACGAGTCGGAGGAAGAGGAAGGATTAAAATTATCCGGACTCTATCCATATGATATTTACGTAAAGGTTCTGAAACAAATGCTTCAAATAACTCCTACTCCTGCAAACAAGCCCGAGCTAGAAGATTTTTTATCCCACTACGATTTTGTTGGTACAACAGAGATTTCTGTTGTGTATGACTGGTCATTGGAGAAAACAGAGAAAGAAATGAAAAAACTTCAACTTATGCAAGTTGTTGAGAAAGTACCAGTAAAATACGGATCGTTTTGGAAATATGTTGGTTAGATCTTAAAATTTACTTTTTCTTCACCTAAACACAAGGATAAACAGATACTATGGTTTATCGGCCTATCATACTGGTTAAAGACCTCGAGAGGGTAGGTGCCCTGCGCTAGACAGGCTCTTGGAACTTTTTATATTTCTTTTCTTTCAAAAAAAGATCATGCCGTGGCATGATCTTTTTTTCCTAGTCTTTTATTAGACAAGGAGGGATGGGAGAAAGTTTCAGGTCAAACAAAGGGGTTTTTTGTTTGTTAAACATCTCACAAGTTAACTATAGCAAGTTTAGACAGATAATTCAACTGTATGTTCATAATTTCACAAAAATGTCACACTTCTTTTTTATTGTTGAACCGCATATAATACGATAACTAAACTAAGATGATTCTTGTAGAAAGAGGGATTGGAATGAGGAAATTTGCTCCCCTGTTTTTCTTCAGTTTAACTGTTATATCATTTTCCTTTAATATTATTGGCCTTATGCGCCTTATCCCCATTTATCTGACATTACCGATGCTTTTCATATCGATTTATTTGACGATCTTCTCTGTCACGCACCGTAGCGCGTTTAGAGGTTTTAGGTAAAGGTAAACCTAGAGAGAACTCCGCAACCCCATTAAAAGGCCAAGCCGGGCTTTCATCGGCTTGGCCTTTGTTTGTAGCTTAAATCTTTATTTTATTAATTTTTCCATCTCGGTTAACTTTTCCTCAAATACGTCAAGTGCACTTAAGATTGGTGACTTTTCTGCCATATCTACACCCGCTCGTTTCAATACTTCTATTGGATAATCACTACTTCCTGCTTTAAGGAAGTTCAAATACCTTTCCACGGCTGGTTCTTTCTCTTTTAGTATTTGGGAAGCTAAGGAGGTAGCTGCAGCATATCCTGTCGCATATTGATAGACATAATAATTATAGTAGAAATGTGGAATTCTCGCCCATTCTAATCCAATTTCTTCATCTACAATTAAATCGTCACCAAAGTACTTCTTATTTAACTCATAATATAGTTCTGTTAATTTATCTGCTGTTAATGCTTCACCATTTTGGGCTTTTATATGGATATCATGTTCAAATTCAGCGAACATCGTTTGTCTGAACACAGTGCCCCTAAATCCCTCTAGAAAATGATTTAAGAGGAATATTTTTTCCCTTTCATCTGTGGTATGATTTATCATGTATTCATTTAGCAATGCTTCATTACAAG
Source organism: Aquibacillus salsiterrae (assembly GCF_028416595.1). GTDB lineage: Bacteria > Bacillota > Bacilli > Bacillales > Amphibacillaceae > Aquibacillus_A > Aquibacillus_A salsiterrae. The sequence goes on from NZ_JAMQKC010000007.1 coordinate 23,317, forward strand.
TAGAGGCTACTTCTGCAACGAAGATGGAATAGTTTCCGTAACGGAAGGCCTGGTTTTCTCTTGTATAATAACTGTGAAGAGAATGGCCCAATTCGTGCGCTAGCGTAAATAAGTTATTGATATTATCTTGCCAATTCATCAAAATATATGGATTTGTACCATATGCACCAGATGAATAAGCCCCACTCCTTTTTCCTTTATTTTCCTCCACGTCTATCCAGCGTTGTTCAAATCCTTCTTTTAATTTGCTTACATATTCTTCTCCTAAAGGCGCGAGCCCCTTCAATATATATTCCTGTGCCTCTTCATAAGAGAATTTCATCGTCACATCTTTAATTAGCGGCGTATATAAGTCATACATGTGTAATTCATCCAATTGTAATACTTTTTTCCGAAGAGCAACATACCTTTGTAAAAGTGGTAGTCTTTCATTTACTGCTTCCACCAAATTATCATAAACTTCTTCTGGAATATTGTTGTTATTTAGAGCCGATTGCCGTGCAGAATCGTAATTACGAATTTTAGCATAGAAATTATCCTTTTTGACTGCTCCAGATAAGGTGGAGGAAAATGTATTCTTGAATTTACCAAATGTCTCATACATTGCTTTAAATGCATCTCTGCGAACACGTTGGTCGGATGACTCTAAGAAATTAATATAGCGCCCATGCGTAAGCTCAATCTCTTCCCCATTTTCGTCTTTAACGGAAGGAAAGGTAAGGTCAGCATTGTTTAACATACCAAACGTTTGTGCTGCGTTATCCGTTATTTCGGAAGCTTCAGCCAATAACGCCTCTTCTTTCTCACTCAAAATATGTGGTCGATTTCGCGTAATTTCATTTAAAGCATGCTTATAATGATTTAATTCCTCTTTTTCTTCTAGAAAACGATTCAGTTTCGTTTCATCAATCGATAGGATTTCAGGAACGATAAAGCTCATTGAGCTAGAGGCCTGTGTTAACAAATTCTCAGCCTTACTATTTACAGCCTGATAAAAGGAATTCGTCGTATCTTGATCGTATCGCATGTGGGCATATGTAAATAACTTCCCAATTCGTTCCGATACACAATCCTGAAAAGTGAGAAGCTCATAGAGTTTATCAGCTGATTCATCTAATTTACCTTGAAAGGCCTTAAATTTCGGCAATTCCTCACGTATTGCTTCTAGCTCTTTTTCCCAAGTCTCGTCGGATGAAAAGATATCTTCTAACTTCCAAGTTTTCTCAACAGGAACCTGATCACGTTTTTGTAATTCTTTTGCCAAAGTTATATCCTCCTTTTTTTCCTCTAGTAGTAATTTCTACTACCTGTCTAAGAAATCCTTTTAATTCCATTATTATTCTCACCTCTAGTATATCGTTACAATCTAATATTCATGCGTTTTGATTGGTGAAGAAAATAACTGCTGCATAATTAAATGGTCCTGTTCCATTCCGTATTCAATTGTTTTTGGAAATTCCGCCTGTCTAACCAGTGAATAATTCGATGAATCAAGTTGGATAAGGTACCCTAATGTTATTAACAAATTCAGGTAATGTAAAACAGGTTTTGGATGAATGAATATGAGTGGATAGCTTGAGGGTTTTTCATATTTTTTAATATACCTTTCACATAAACTTAACGAGCATGTTTGAAAGTTCAAAAGGATGTTCAGGTATAAGTCACTTTGCCATACCCAAGGAGGTGTTTTCATTAAGTATTGATACGGATTTGGCAGGTGGATAATTGCAGGTAACAAAGATGGATGAAGTCCTTTAATATAAAGGGATCTCCTCCAATATGCTTCTTGTGCCGAAACTTTTGGTTGATATCTTGTTCGGTAAGTGTATTTTTCTTTTGTCCAATCGGAGCATATATCCTTGTTAGGAAATGGATGATCATAAAATAATTGCTTGAACAGAATATCATTTAGAGGATAGAAATGAAGGCTACCGAATGTTTTCTTCCTTCCACTAGCATATAAATGTTGAAAAACAGCGAATTGCTTACTGTTGGGGCAATAGTAATATACCGTCGTTGGAGTTGTTGAATGATATTGATGAATGAATAAGGTATCATAGGAATCAAGCGAAAGTTGATGGTGACCAATTCGCTTCATTCGATTTCCGCCTAACACCCATATAGGAGTAATGTGAAGACTTTTGTATCCATTGTTTCGATCTATAAATTCCTGTTCGGACATTCGAACGCATTGATATTCGATTGCTATTTGCTTCTTATTTAGCTGTATTAATAGGTCTGGGCGTTGCTTGATGTCCGGTAAATAAACTTCTAGCTTAGCCGGAATCCTTTGTCTAACTAGCCATTGGTATAAATCAAGTTTCCCCCTTTCATGGTAAAGCGTTTCCCCATTCTTGCTTGATGCACAATTGCTATTGGGTAAATGCGCAAAATGTGCTAGAACTTTATTGCCAGCTTTAAGGATAACATCTTCTCTACATACAGGACATACAAATGAATTGTTGCTCTTAAGAAAACTAATTTCTTCATGAGTTAATTGCGCAGGGATAACGGACTTTCCTTCTTTATCAAGCGCTTGTAACAATGAACCGCTCACCTCCATTGGTTAATGCTTATATTATTCTATAAAAGACAACAAATACCTTTTTTAAAATTAAAAAAAGCGTAAGACAAGCCTCGTAATGACGGTCTGTACCATGTAGAGGATTGACTACTACTTTTGAGGGGGAGCGCAGAAGCTTTACGTGGCTATCGCTAGATGATCCACGCGTGGACTTTTTTACACTTTCGTTATCTATCAAAAAAAAAAAGCACCCGATTTTCTCGAATGCCTTTTACTTAATAATAAAATATTGTTTTATATTAGCTAGTGCATTTGTTTCAAAAATTGGTTTACCGTATTCTTGTAAGCGGTGAATGGTTACACTAGACTCTAGTCCAAATTCTAACACTTGACTCAAGATATCTTCTTGTTCATCATCACTAAGCTTCTCATCATCAAACTGTAATAGAAGCAAATATTGGTTTTCAAAATGATATAGACTTTCTTCCAACCCATCTACAGTCGTAAAGTGATGACTCAATTGTATTACATCTTCAAAGTCTGGAAAAGCCAGGATAAAAGATAATTCATCAAGTGCATGAATTTCTTCTTCTACATCCATATGAGAACCAAACTTCTCTTCTAATAGAGACTCAATCTTTTCATCGACTGGCATATCAATTGTTTTTCCATTTTCAGTTGTTAGCTCTAGGTTCTGTCCATCCTTGGAAATTTGAGCTTTTGTTACGACAATTTCTAATCCTTTATCCAAGGCTTGAACTTGAATCCATAGTGGACCATCTATATTAAAATCTTCTTCGTTATAATTTACCTCATCCATTACTTGCCAAAATAGCTGTTCACTCTTTTCACGATTGTACCAGATTTCTTCCCGGTCAAATCCCCGATCTTCAATGTCTAAATAGGAAATATAAAATTTTACTGTGTTTTCATTTATTCTTTCTATTTCCATTTTCAACTCTCCCTTCTTAAAATGTTTAGGTGGAAGGGATAACTTCACCTAGTTTTCACTCCTACTCACACCATTCCCCAATTCAAAGTTTTCAATCACCTTACCAAGATTTTAATCCTCTTTGTTACATTTTATGATAAATGATTTCATAATGAAAATATAAACACCTAATTTTCGGATAAATGGGTGGATGTCCCTGGAGTATCATAGCGTATTAAATATATATTTTAACTTAATTCAAGTAATTTGTCACCAGATTGAGCCTTCAAAAAAATTTGTAAACTTTCACACTGCTCCTTTTACACGTGTCGACAATCGAAAAAGACTTATGCCCCCAAAAGGGATAGGAAGCGGAGTAGACATCTCCTGAATTTTCTAGTAAGAAAAAACGCAGGTCTTCTTATCAAAGACCTGCGTTTTTTTCTTAGTTCACCATTCGTTGAGCCTCTCTTAATTGGAATGTTCTTACCGTTCTCGGTAGGAAACGTCTAATTTCGTCTTCGTTATACCCAACTTGTAATCTTTTCTCATCCAAGATGATTGGTCTACGTAATAACCCAGGATTTTCTTGAATCAGGTTGAACAAATCCTTTAGTGGTAACTGATCAAGATTCATATCCAACTTTTGAAAAACCTTAGATCGTGTTGATATTATCTCGTCTGTACCATCTTCTGTCATTCTCAATATCTCTTTAATTTCATCAAGAGTAAGAGAATCTGAAAAGATATTTCTTTCTGTGAACGGGATGTCGTGTTCTTCCAACCAGGCCTTAGCTTTACGGCAAGATGTACAACTTGGTGAGGTATAAAGTGTTACCATGAAACTTCACTCCTCGATATGCAAATTATTTATTGTAAGTTCGTGAAAATTGAAGAATATATTAAATTAAAATTACTTTAAATAACTCTTCTATGTACAAGTATACTACATTTGTCAATTGAAGGGTAGACCATGTATTATTTTTTTATAAAAATTACTTATTTTTTTTAAACACTTCAATACATATCAATACCCTTTTCCAAACATCCTTAAACCAATTATTTGAAATACTTTTCATTTTAAAAATCAAGAGTTTTTATTCTTTAGTCCGTCAAATATATCAGTAGATGACCTTTCATCATCATATGAGAGCACCTCTTCTACTGGCTGATATGATTTACCGTAGATCTCCTCATCTTTATATGTGTGGATATCTTCATACATTTTTTTCATTTGATTATAAATAGACTCTTCATCCTCATCTTTTGGCGTCCAATAAAGAATTTCTAGCGGATTTTCTTCATTGGTAGCTAAAGAACGTCGATTATAACCAATCGATTGAGCATGTGTAAAACCTTCACGTTGATAAAAACGCAATCGTTTTTCTGTATCTGTATCCTCATAATCAACGGGTTCAACTTCAAGAATAATAGGCTTTTGTTTTTCTTTCAGCTTATTAATAAGCTTATGTCCTAGCCCTTGTCCTCTTGAAGCGGAAGATACATAAAGGTAATCAATAAAAATGAAGGATTCAAATTCAGCATACATCATCACGTGATGTGGTCCTTCGTCTTTGTAGTAAACGTCCCCTTTTTCTTTTAGTAGCGTCTCCATATGTTCCTTCGATTTCATTTCTTCAATAGGGAAATACTCATTTAACTTTTCATACCAGTTTTTTGACATAGCTTTACTCCCTTTTTGACGTAGTCCATTATTATTATAACGGAAATTGTTGGATCTGTTAAACCCAAATCGATAATCTTTTCTTGCAATCATTTTAATCATACCCTAAATATGTAATAGTAATCCATTAATTTTAGGATGAACATGATGACCAAAATCAAAAACGACCCTGTCAAAGACTGGGTCGTTTTGAGAGCTTCATTCATAATCCGTAATCAAGGCGTATAATCGACACCTTCTGAATAATTATTGCCGGCATTCCAGATGAGAAACTCATTTATACCATTTTCATTAAGGGCTCGAATTTGTGCTTCAACTTCTTCTTTTCCATACTCAGTAGCAGGTCCTGAATATAGCCATGGCGCTTCGAAATCTTGAATCCACGGTCGAGATGTAGGAGCATTTTCTAATTTTTCAAGCACTTTGTTTTCAACTTTGGCATATTCCGTAACTAATCGGTATGGTTCTTTATCTGGAAAATCAATCCCAAAATAGGATGTCCAATGACTTGGATATATCATAGAAGAGATGACATCTACATTACTCGAGATTTTCGAGAAATTTTGGCCAATACCTGGAGCTTCAGGAATGGTTGCAGAGTAGCCAAAGATATCAACAGCAACATCAACATCGTAATAGGATAATTGGTCTTTAGCATAGGCTACAAAATCTGTTACAGCCTTTACCCGTGTTTGCACATCATCTAACTCTAAATTTGCGTATTCACCCATGTCATAAGTTAGTTCCTTATCTCTTCGTTCAAATCCCTCTGGAAAACGGACATAATCGAACTGTATTTCCTGAAATCCTATTTCAGCAGCCATTTGGGCTATCTTTACGTTATACTCCCAAACTTCCTTTTTAAATGGACTTACAAATGAGTCGCCATTTCCGTTAGACCACACTTGACCGTTCTTTGTAAAAGAAAGATCGGGTCGTTTTTTTGCAAGAATTGTATCTTTGAATACTACTATTCTCGCAATTGGATAAACTCCCTTTTCTTCTAGTACCTCTAACATTTTTCTTGGGTTATTAATGTAGTTCAAAGCGATATCTTCATAAGGAGAGCCTTCCTCTGGCTTAAAGGTTAAATTGCCATAATCTTCTTTAACATCAATAACCATAGCATTTAAGTCAGTTGTTTCTACTAGGTTCAATAACTTTTCGAACTTACTTCCTCCAGCAGACGGTCCCGTCACATAAATACCTCGGACAGCATCAGGGTATTCAAAGTCTAAACCAGAATCATAGTAAAAACGAGAAATCTTTTCAGGTATCTCATACTTCTGAACTTTTGTTACGTGCAAGGAATGCAGTTTAGCAGTCATTGTTTCCTCATCAGTTGCTGCACCTACAGAACTTAGGGGCAAAAGAATACTGAGTGTAATCAAAACAATCACGCTAATAAGTTTACGTTCTATTTTCCCCATATACTATCAATCTCCCAATGGTGTATTTTGTATTATTATATAATTGATTTCCCTGTATTAGTATAAAATTGTACAAGTTTTTTCTGTTATTTTATGTAAGTAGGAAAAGCGGAGAGCGCCTGCTTAGCCCCGACAGGCATAAGACAAGACCTGACGTGGTGGTCTTTGCCACAAAAGGGATTGACTTATGACCCCGAGGGGCTAGGCGCTCGGAGCTAGACAGTAGGAAAAGCGGAGAGCGCCTGCTTAGCCCCGACAGGCATAAGACAAGACCTGACGTGGTGGTCTTTGCCACAGAAGGGATTGACTTATGACCCCGAGGGGCTAGGCGCTCGGAGCTAGACAGTAGGAAAAGCGGAGAGCGCCTGCTTAGCCCCGACAGGCATAAGACAAGACCTGACGTGGTGGTCTTTGCCACAAAAGGGATTGACTTATGACCCGAGGGGCTAGGCAGCACTTGATTTTTTTATATTTCCCATCCCTCAAAAAACCCTCTACCTGACACGGTAGAGGGGTTGAATTCATCTATTTTAAATCAGATTGTCTTTTGGTAAAGATTAATTACTTGTTTTGAAATTCTGTTTTATACGTTTCAAATTCTTTGGTTGTACAAAGAACCCAGTGATTGGGACGAACTTCTCTAAATTCCGGTGCTTCACTTATATCGTGCTGTGATGGGTCATAAACAATCCGTTTACGGTTTCGCTCATAGTCTGGATCTGGTAATGGAATTGCCGATAATAAAGATTTTGTATACGGGTGGATCGGGTTTTTGTATAACTCTTCACTGTCAGCTAACTCTACCATCTTACCAAAATACATAACGCCAATCCGATCACTAATGTATTTTACCATCGATAAATCATGAGCAATAAACAAATACGTTAAGCCATGCTCCTTTTGAAGATCTTTAAGCAGGTTAACTACCTGTGCCTGGATTGACACATCTAATGCAGAAATTGGTTCATCTGCAATAATAAATTCTGGATTGACAGCTAAAGCCCGTGCGATTCCTATTCTTTGTCTTTGACCACCACTGAATTCATGTGGATAGCGATTGGCATGTTCCTTGTTTAAGCCGACACGTTCTAACAGCTCCTCAACACGCGCTTTACGCTCTTGTGGTGTTTTCGTCAATCCGTGCACATCTAATCCTTCTGCAATAATATCCATTACAGTCATTCGAGGATTTAAAGATGCATAAGGGTCTTGGAAAATCATTTGCATTTTCTGATTAAATTCCTTCAGTTGACCTCTTGATTTTTTTCCATGAACATCTTTTCCATTAAAGATAACCTGTCCATCTGTTGCATCGTATAGACGGATGATTGTACGCCCAGTAGTAGATTTACCACAGCCCGATTCGCCAACTAAACCAAACGTCTCCCCTTTATAAATATCAAAGGAAATCCCGTCAACAGCCTTTACGACCTGTCTTCTACCGGTTTTAAAATGTTGCTTTAAATTTTTAACTTCAAGTAATTTTTCTTCGGTCAAGAAAAGTCACCTCCAGAATTGCCGTTGTTTAAACCACTTGCCATTCCCTCCATTCTCCGCTTAACCGCTAATGGAGGCTCAACCTTGGGTGCATTTTCGTGTAATAGCCATGTCGCCGCATAATGTGTATCCGACACTTTAAATAATGGTGGCTCCATCTCTGTATCAATTTTCATGGCGTATGGATTACGAGGAGCGAAGGCATCCCCTTTTGGTGGATGAATTAAATCTGGTGGTGTTCCTGGTATTGCGACTAATTCATCTTCCGTACTATCAACAGTTGGCATTGATCCTAACAACCCCCATGTGTACGGGTGTTTTGGGTTATAAAAGATATCGTCAACAGTTCCAATTTCAATAATTTTACCAGCATACATGACAGCAACTCGGTCAGCAACATTTGCAACTACTCCTAGGTCATGGGTAATAAAGACAATTGCAGCTTCGGTTTTTTGTTGAATGTCCTTCATCAGTTCAAGAATTTGTGCTTGAATCGTTACATCTAAAGCAGTTGTTGGTTCATCAGCAAGTAAAATCTTTGGATTACACGCAAGAGCAACAGCTATTACTACCCGTTGCCGCATCCCACCTGAAAACTGATGTGGGTATTGATTTACTCGAGCACTAGGGTTAGGAATTCCTACAAGCTCGAGCAGCTCAATGACCCGACGTTTCGCTTTTCCTTTGTCCATGTTCTGGTGTTTAATAAGACCTTCCATTATTTGATTACCAATCTTCATCGTTGGGTTAAGAGACGTCATCGGATCCTGGAAGATCATCGAAATATCTCGGCCTCTTATTTTCTCTAATTCTTTTTCTTTTAGCTTAGTTAAATCTTTACCGTTAAATAAGATTTCACCTGAAGTGATTTTTCCAGGCGGAGTAGGAATTAGCCCCATTAGAGCTTTTGTTGTAACTGACTTTCCAGAACCAGATTCGCCAACGATTGCCAATGTTTCACCTTTATGCAAATCAAAGCTTATTCCACGAACAGCTTGTACACTTCCGCCATATGTTTCAAAATTCACTTTTAAATCCTTCACTTCAAGAATTTTGTTCATCTTTTCCACCCGCCTTTCTATCTTTTCATTTTTGGATCTAATGCGTCACGAATACCATCAGCAAGAATATTAAAACCAATCATTAGAAAGGAAATAATAATGGCCGGGTAAACCAACATATAAGGATAAATTCGGTACGACTTAAATGCATCATTAATTAACGTTCCAAGTGATGCAATTGGGGGTTGAAGTCCTAAACCAATAAAACTTAAGAAAGCTTCAAAGAAAATAGCACTTGGAATGGTAAACATTGTATTAATGATAATCATTCCAGTTACGTTCGGAATCAAGTGTTTCATAAGAATTCGCTTGTCTGAAGCACCTAATGTTCTTGCAGCCAAAACAAACTCTTGGTTTTTCAGCTTTAAAATTTGGCTTCGAACAATACGAGCCATTCCAGTCCAGCCTGTAATAGTTAAAGCCAAAATAATAGCTATTAAACCTGGTTTTAAAACAACAATCATTAAAATAACAATAACTAAATTTGGAATACCAGTTAGAATTTCAATTACACGTTGCATGTAATTGTCGACTCGTCCGCCGTAATATCCAGAAATACCACCGTATAGGACACCGATAAGCATATCAATCGCTGCTGCAACAATCCCTATTAAAAGCGAGATACGTGTTCCATTCCATGTTCTAGTCCACAAGTCACGTCCCATACTATCAGTTCCAAACCAATAATATTTATCTTCTAAGCCTCTTGCACCATATACATCGAATTCCAATTCAACAGTATAATAGTTGTCATTATCCTTATTTGGTTCCTCAACTACTTTTGATGAAATTAAATATTCTTCACCAATTTCCATACCTGTTAATCCGCGAGTAATTGCATCATCTTCCGTCGTTCCCTGAACTCGCCATTTCTGAATGCCATCAAACCCTAACCATTCTAACCCTTTTATCCTGGGCGGTATATTTGAAGCATCATAATTTGTTTCTTCAATTGAATAGTCATTCATTAGCGGCCCTATAAGAGCCATTACAGCAATAAGGAATAAAAACACAAGACCAATAATGGCACCTTTGTTTTTCCGAAGACGAATCCATGCATCCTTCCAATAGGAAAGCTCAGGACGGGTTAGTTCCTCACCTTTTTCGGCCGATAACTCAATTGGTTCAAACAGTTCTTTTGGTAGTTGTTTGTTATTTGTCGGCATTAGTCCTTCCCTCCCGTAATACGAATACGTGGGTCGATTAGACCATACATGATGTCAACGATTAAAATAACCACGATAAACAATACAGAAAATAACAAAGTTGTGCCCATTATCATTGGGTAATCGTTAACACTAATTGACCTAACAAACTGCTCCCCCAACCCAGGTATCGCAAAAATTTGTTCTATTACTAACGTTCCGGTCATTAAACTAACCGTCATAGGACCAAGCACAGTTATAACTGGAACGAGTGCATTTCTCATTGCATGCTTTAACATGATGGTTGACTTTGTCATACCCTTTGCACGTGCTAATTCAATGTAATCGGATCCTAACACTTCCATCATTTCTGTTCTCATGAAGCGAGCACAAATGGCAAGTGGAAAAATCATAAGAGAAATTGTCGGGAGAATCGTATATTCAAATCCTTCCCAGAATGCAACTGGTAACAAGTCCCATTTCACCGCAATGTAATATTGCAATAGTCCAGCAAAAACAAACGAAGGAATGGAAATACCAATAACTGCAACAACGTTCGATGTATAATCAATCCATGTATTATTACGAATAGCTGCAACCATTCCTAACACGATGCCCAAAATTGTCCCTATAATCATTGCTTGTCCGCCCAAATAAGCTGACGGAGCAAGTCTGTTCATGATCAATTTCGTCACATCTTGATTATTAAATTGAAAAGACACCCCTAAATCTCCCTGGATAAGCCCAACGATATAGTTAAAATATTGGATAGGTACTGGTTGGTCCAATCCATATCTACTTAAAAGTATTGCCATCTGTTCATCAGATAGTTTAGAAGCAAGCTGATTAAACGGTGAGCCAGGTAATAGCTTCATCAAGAAAAATGTTGCTGTTGCAATGATGAACAGAGTTATAACCATGTATCCTATTCTTTGCAAAAGATATTTACTCATTGGTACACCTCCACAGCGTGATAAACGCTTGCATTTTGTGATTATTTTGAAAACCAATAACTTTCTGATAGTTTGCCTATCATGGGAAAAGAGAGCATATGTATGCCGATTCGACAAAACATATACTCTCTTATCAACAACAAAAATGGTTATCTAAAGTTTATTTTTCTATGCCAACGTACTTATAGCTATAGCTTGGTCCGAATGGGTTTAATTGTTCCATCCCAGTTACATAGTTCTTAGAAAGAACAGATGTTTTACGTTGCATTACAGGACCGATACCAGCCTCATCAAGCATAATCTTCTCAGCTTCTTGCATTGCTTCAAAGCGTTCAACAGGTTTAAGTGCAAGCTCATTTTTCACAGACTTAACAAGTGCATCATACTCATCATTGGAGTATCCAATGTCATTATTAGCTCCGCCTGTTTCCCATAGGTCAATAAAGGAAATAGCATCTTTATAGTCAGGACCCCAACCAGAGAAGGCAAGTTCATATTCTTGAGCATCCATGATTTCTAATTGCTCAGACCATGGAACATTTTGAAGTTCAATTGTTAAGCCTTCTAAATTCTTTTCAAGCTCTGATTTAAAGAATTCCGTAATGGCTTTACCAACATCAGAATCACCACTTAAGAATACAAGGGAAACTTCTTCAAAACCTAGTTCTTGCTTTGCTTTTTCCCATGCACTTTGTGCCGTTTCTAGGTCATAAGAGATAATGTTACCATATTTCGCGCGGAAATCTTCGCCAGTTTCAGGATTTTGTACAAAGTCAGAAGGTACAAAATAATCAGCTGGAATAGAGTCGTTTCCATAAACGATGTTGATAAATGCTTCCTTATCAAACCCTTGCGCAATCGCACGTCTGAAGTTCTCGTTTTGCATATATTCGCCTTTTGTGCTAGAACCTTGGTTAAACTTTAACCAGAATACGGTCGCTTCACTTAAAGAATAGTAATCTGGGCTTGTTTTCTTTTGATCTACGAATTCGCCTGAAAGACCAACTCGGTCAATTTCCCCTTTTTCATATAAACTTACAGCCGTACCAGTTTCTTTAACAACTTTAACGTTTATTCCATCAAGGTCAACGTTGTCTTTATCCCAGTATTGGTCGTTACGCTCAAGTTTCCACCCAGCAGCATTATCCCACTCAGTTAAAACGAACGGACCATTAAATAATAGGTTATCAAGCTCAATTGCAAAGTTTTCCCCTTGTTCTTCAACAAACGCTTGGTTAAGTGGAAGGAATGTTGGGAATGCAACAAACGATTCAAAATATGGAACTGGTTTAACCAATTCTACTTTTAATGTATAGTCATCCTCAGCCGTTACACCTAATTCAGTTGGCTCTAATTCACCTGCATAAATTTCGGTTGCATTTTTAATTGCACCACTCATCAGGTACTCACCATATACTGAAGCAGTTTCTGGTGTAATTGCTCTTCTCCATGCGTAAACAAAGTCATTAGCAGTAACAGGCTCACCGTTTGACCATTTTGCATCTTCACGTAATTTAAATGTGTACGTTAACCCGTCTTCACTTATAACAGTTTCGTCTTCATTCGCAATACCAGATACAATTTCTCCACCTGTTTTCAAACGATAAAGACCTTCATATAGACTATCTGTATATTGAATACTTACAGAGTCTGTAGCTTGAGCAGGATCGAGGGATGGAATCTCAGATGTTGAAACGACACGTAAAACCTTACCATCATTTCCTTCCTCGTTCGTACTATCGCCTTCTGATCCTTGTTGAGTATCTGTTCCTGTATCTTCTTCAGTTGTATCATCTCCACCTGAACAAGCAGCTAGGAACATACTTAGTACTACAACTAGTACTAATAAAAGCCAATTTGCCTTTCTCATTTGATAATGACCTCCCCAATTTTCTAAATATTTTTGCAGATGTTACACCTACATAAGTGGATTATACAATTTTTCCAACAATTGCGCATTATTTTTTTTAGTCAAAAATATGGAAATTGCGAAATATTTATGGTTAATTCGTCAAAAATAGCACTAATTACCTATTTTTATATTGAGGATTTTTCCTTTTATATCAAATATCTTAACCTTACTCACCAGTTCTATGTGAGATTGTAATAGATTTTTTTGAAACATGCTATACTATGTTGGGAAAATATTAATCGTATAATAAGTACAAGGTTGTGAACGTATGAGATTCATTCAAAATAAATGGTTATTTTTAAGCGCAAATTTACTTGGAATCATTCTGTATACACTGGTTGTTGGTAACAACCTTTTGTTAAGTATGATAAATACTTTGTTTTATGTTGGTTTCTTTTATCTTACTTGCTCGTTATTAATGTTCACGATCAAAGGAAAGTTTTTTGATGGAATTGTTTATGGATTTCGAAAGGTAGCAGCGAGCTTCAGCAGGCCTGTTTTTGATGAAGAAGAAAATAAACCACAGCCTTCTGAGCGGATTTCCAAGCCGGTATTGACCTTCTTTTTATTTCAAGGGACTTTTTTAACAATAATTATGGTAATATTATTAACTATTTATTATATGTAATTCGACTGTCTGAGAAAAAGCATAGTAGCCACTAAGAAGTATACTTCTTAGTGGCTACTATGCTAGAAAGCGATAAAGTTAAACTTCAATCAGTGGGGGTATCACTGCCCGTTAATACGGGATAAAATGGAGCAATCACTCCCTAAAAAGATGCCTTAAATTAATACGAAAACCAGCTAGGACTTTAGAAGTTATTTCTCCTGTATCTGTTTTAATGTCAAATTGTTCGTACATTTTCTCATCATTTAAAGCATATACCGTTACCGTATTCAGCATCGGATTAACTATCCAATATTCCTTAACACGATAGCTCATATAGAGGTTGAGCTTTGTAATCAAATCATGCGATTGATTGGATGGGCTTAATATTTCAACAACCAAATTCGGAACACCAACATATCTAGCATCGGTAAAACCACTTTTATCACATATGATGCTAATGTCTGGAATGACAATTTTTGTTCCCTCTATTGTATCGTCTTTCAATTCAATATCGTACGGTGCAGGAAACACTTCACAAGACTTCCCTTCAAGGAAATTACCAAATTTAGTTTGCAGCCTACTGGATACACGTTGATGCTTCGTTGATGGTGATGGTGACATATAAACAAGTCCGTCAATATATTCTAGTAATGAATCAGCGCTTTCACGTATTCGAAAATACTCTTCCACAGACACAGAATCATCACGGTATTGATTCATTTCATTTCTCCTTTCTATCCCTCTCTATTGGTATTATTATTTTACCATGTTATATTATCTTTTACATTTTTATATTAAGCCGTAAATATTTTATTACTGAAAGTAGACTTTTTACTCACTCTACCCTTGTTCTCGAGATTAAATAGTAGATATTTTTAACTCATTTGAAACGTTTAGATCTCGACTACTTAAAAAACAGCCCATGAAGACCTAACTGTTAATATACTAAACCAGTGGTTAAATGAAATCGGATATTCAAATTGATCCTGTTGTTGAGGTAGCAAACACCTAACACTTGCACCTGAGCAGAATGAAATATATAATATTAAAAAACCAATATCATTAGCAATGAAAAAGGCGTAGTACAATAACCCTCTGATTTTAAAGAGAGCTTGTGGTCGGTGGAAACAAGCATCAAGGTATATTGGAATTGGACTTTCGAGCTGATTAACTATTAAAGTGATTCTGTCATAACTGCAGAATAATAAGGGTGGCACCGCGGTTCATTCGTCCCTTCCAATTGGGAGTGAATGAGCTTTTTTTGTGTTTACTTTTATTACACTGATCTAAAAATTATATGAGGTGAAAGAAATGAAAACAATATTCTCAGGTATACAACCAAGTGGCACACTAACAATCGGTAATTATCTTGGTGCGATGAAACATTTTGTTACATTGCAAGAGGAAAATAACTGTTATTTCTGCATCGTTGACGAACACGCGATTACAGTTCCACAGGATCGATTAAAATTAAGAGAAAACATTCGCTCACTCGCAGCACTTTATCTTGCATCTGGAATCGACCCAGAAAAATCAACCTTGTTTATTCAATCAGAGGTAGGTGCTCATACGCAGCTTGGCTGGATGATGCAATCAATTAGTTATATTGGTGAACTAGAAAGAATGACACAGTTTAAGGATAAATCTGACGGAAAAGAAGCTGTTTCATCTTCCCTACTAACGTATCCTCCATTAATGGCTGCAGATATTTTACTGTATGGAACAGATATTGTTCCTGTAGGAGATGACCAAAAACAACATTTAGAATTAACAAGAAACCTTGCGCAGAGGTTCAATAACAAATATAATGATATTTTTACGGTGCCTGAAATCAGTATTCCAAAGGTTGGAGCACGTATCATGTCTTTACAGGAACCGACCAAGAAAATGAGTAAGTCAGATGAAAATCAAAAGGCATCTATCTTTATGCTCGATGATGAGAAACAAATTGAAAAGAAAATAAAAAGTGCTGTCACTGACTCTGAAGGAATTGTAAAGTATGACAAAGAGAATAAGCCTGGAATAAGTAACCTACTTACGATTTACGCAAGTTGTACTGGCCAAACCATTTCAGAATTAGAAGAAAGGTATCACGGAAAAGGCTATGGCGAGTTCAAGCAAGATACAGCAAATGCTGTTATAGAAGCTCTTAAGCCAATCCAAGAACGTTACCATGAATTAATCCATTCACAGGAATTAGACGATATTTTAGATAACGGAGCAGACAAAGCAAGCTTCACTGCAACTAAAATGTTAACAAAAGCAAAAAAAGCAATGGGATTAGGAAGAATAAAAAGAAAAGCGTAGAGCGCCTGTCAGACCCCGAGAGACTTAGGCGCTCTACGCTAGACAAGAACAAAAAGCGGAAGTGCCTTGGGCAGGCTCGACTAGCTCAAAAAAAGACGTCCTAAAAATTGGACGTCTTTTTTTACGTTTAAAGCATTCTCTTAAATGTGTTATTGTATTGGTCGGTATCTTGTTCAAGTTCCCACATTTTTTCAAAAAATGGCTGACCTTTGATTAACTTTCCGCATAAATCTTCATGAGATCTAGTCCATCCGTCTACAACACCTCGATAAAGTTCTTCCCATGCCTCTTCAAAATGCATATGTTTGATTTCCGAATATCTTTCCGGATCCCACTCCGTTAACCAGTACCTTACCTCTTCAATGTTGTTAGTGCTTTTTAATTGATCTAGCGCCATCATTAATAATTGCTTCAACTGTCTTTCTTTTCTTGTAAGTCCTACCATTAACTTTGGAGATAGAGACAATATGTGATATTCTTTTTCTTTCTGCTTTTCCGTAAAGGAAAATTCATGTGGGGTTGACCCGTCAATCATTTCATAAACGAGACGTTCTTGTCTTGGAATTAACCGGCTTTTCCTGACTGGCAAATAATACCCCATAGTATCAAAAGCAATAATTGATTTTCCATTGGTTACGATACATGCATACTCTAAAGAGATTCTTTCTTGATTCTTTCGTAGGTAGGCGCGTTTATAAATACTATCCAATAAGGGCTTTGGTAAATCTTGAAGGTCATTCTCGATAAAATTATACAGTACATCATCTATGTACAGAATTGGTACCTGATCTAAAAGTTCTATTCCGTCCTCTTTTCTCCATTCATGGAAATGACAAACATTATAACCGTTTTCTTCTCCTTCAAACCAGTTCACCCATACATCGTGTAAATATAACATGTGTCGAACCCTCGCTTTACTTGAATCTAATAGCCAAAAGGTCTAAGTAACGTAACCGTTTGGACTTTCTTTAAAATACATTATGACCATTTAAGGAAAATTTATTCTATTGTTTCTATTATTTAACAGGTAATTTGTTGATGGTTGCTATCATGATAATTAAACCAATCGGAAGAAAATAGCATTCAATCCTTCCTTGAATAAAGGTTAAATAATCATGCCAGTTGAGTCCTGCTGGTATAAAATTCAAATAAAGTATGATTGAAACGCCGCCAGAAACTGCTAGTCCAAACCCTATCAAAAAGATAAGTAAGTAAATCACAATTCTACCTCTCCTGCCTGTCCAATAGTCTTTATCTAACTATATGATAGAAGTTGATAGATAATGATTGATTTTAATGATAGCAGTACCTACATTTCCAGTCCGAATTAGGCTTGCATTCAGTCACGGTTATGAACAAAAGCACAGGCTGGACGAGGTTCTTGCTGGATGTTTTTACATGTATGGATTTTTTTCATCTAAAAAAAACACATGGATACTATCACTATCCATGCGGTTGTTAAACTATTCTTTTTTGACATTATCGAAAACCATAAAGTTCGCCCTAGCCCTGATATTTTTTAAAAATTAATGCAACATTGTGGCCACCAAAACCTAGTGAATTACTTAACGTAAAGGTTAGTTCTTTTTCTTTTGCCTTATTCGGAACGTAATCTAGATCACAATCAGGGTCTGGTGTTTCATAATTAATTGTCGGTGGTATAACATTATCCCCAAGCGCCTTAATACATGCTATTGCTTCAACTGCACCAGCTGCGCCTAGTAAATGGCCAGTCATTGATTTTGTTGAAGACACTGCAAGATTATACGCATGTTCACCAAAAACATGTTTAATTGCTAACGTTTCAAATGAGTCGTTTAGTTCTGTACTAGTTCCATGGGCGTTTACATAATCAATTGCTTGTACATCGATACCTGCATCTTCAATTGCTTGATTCATCGCACGCGACGCACCTTCTCCTTCTGGTGCTGGAGAGGTAATGTGATAGGCATCACCAGCAGAACCATAGCCGACCAATTCAGCATAGACCTTTGCTCCTCGCTTTTGTGCAGACTCTAATGATTCTAAAATAAGAATACCAGAACCCTCCCCCATGACAAATCCATCACGGTTTTTATCAAAAGGACGACTTGCTGTTTTTGGATCGTCATTAAAGGATAAAGCGCGGGCACTAGAGAAGCCAGCAAATGCCATATTCGTAAGCGGTGCCTCCGCTCCTCCTGTAATCATATAATCAGCATCACCACGTTCAATAACCTTAAATGCATCACCAATTGAGTTTGCACCAGAAGCACATGCTGTTACCGAGCAGTTATTAATACCTTTAGCCCCAAATTGGATTGAAATTTGACCAGAAGCCATATCTGGGATTAGCATTGGAACGAAAAACGGACTTACTCGCTTATAACCTTTTTCAATAAATTTGTGGAACTGCTCCTCGTAGGTTGCCATGCCACCAATACCTGAACCTACCCAAACACCAACACGCGGTGCGATGTCGTCTGTTATTTCTAACTTTGCATCCTCTAAGGCCATTTTAGCTGATGCTACAGCATATTGTGTAAATAAATCCATTCGCTTTGCATCTTTTTTATCCATATAAATGCTTGGATCCCAGTCTTTAATTTCACCTGCTACTTTTGCCGGAAAATCATCTTTATTTACTTTCGTTATATAATCAATTCCAGAATTACCTTTAACAAGGTTTGCCCAAATCTCATCAATAGTGTTGCCTACTGGAGTTACTGCTCCCAATCCTGTAATAACTACACGTCTTTTTTCCACAAGGCCTTCCTCCTATCTCTTTTCAGAAAATATGATCACACCATTATAGATATCCTTTACCTACCCCAACGAATTGCAACTGCACCCCATGTGAGACCTCCGCCAAACCCAACTAAAACGACCAAATCATCCTCTTTTATTTTCCCGCTTTTCACTTCTTCAGATAAAGCAATTGGGATTGATGCTGCAGAAGTATTTCCATATTTCTTCACAGATGTAGCCATTTTTTCTTTTGGCAACCCTAGCCGTTCCCGTGCTGCTTCCATAATTCGAATGTTTGCTTGATGTGGAATTAAATAGTCAACGTCATCCGTACTATACCCTGCTTTTTCCACAACATGAACGGATGATTCCGGCATCTGTCTTACTGCAAATTTAAAAACTTCTCTACCATTCATACTTATATGGTCTTTATCTTGTAATAAATGTTTTCCACCACTGCCATCTGATCCTAATTCAAAAGAAAGGATACCCTTTCCTTCACTAACAGGACCAATTACAGCAGCACCAGCACCATCACCAAAAAGAACACAAGTATTACGGTCAGTCCAATCAGTAATTTTGGAAAGCTTCTCTACACCAACTACCAGTATGTTTTTATATGCATTATTCTGGATAAACTGCTGAGCTGTAATGACACCATACATAAATCCCGCACATGCAGCACTAACATCCATCGCTGCAGCTTTTGTTGCTCCTAATCGATTCTGAATCATACACGACACACTTGGAAAAGATGTATCAGGAGTAACCGTAGCAACTAAAATTAAATCCAGTTCTTCTGCCTTAATTTTAGCGTCTTCAAGCGCATTAACGGCAGCATTAAAAGCAAGATCAGACGTATCCATACTGTCATCAGCTATTCTTCTTTCTTCGATACCCGTTCTTGATCTAATCCACTCATCACTTGTATCTACCATTTTCTCTAACTCTTTATTTGTTAATATTTTTTCAGGTAAATAATGACCTGTACCAATAATACCGGCGTTCACTTATTTCAACTCCTCACGAGTATTTATAATCTAATCTTAGTACTTGGTGCTAATTTTAATGTATTTTTTTTCTTAAATCAAGTAAAGACTCTACAACAAAGGCGTACGCGCAAAGATTTTCTGCTTAAGACCTCAGGCGGGGGTAGGCGCCTGAAGATAGACAGCTCTTGGATTTATTTATCCTTTTTATCTTTTTTTAAAAAAGGGCTAGACGATTGGCTTTAGTCTAGCCTTCCATGGTTTCACGATTCATTAGGTAATAATCCTGTTTCTTTATAACGTTCAATAGCACCCTCCAATTTCATTTTAAAAGAGTTTGGGACTTCAGGGCTAAATTCTCCCATTGTTATCACCCCATCATTAAAATCATAGGTGAAAACACCACCCTCTAATTCCCCTTCATTAAATTGTTTTGCTGCTAACAAATACAGATTATCCACTTGTTGTACGGTGCTTGTTAACACAGTACTCTTTCCAAGGCCTATTTGGTCGGAAACAAACCCGATTGCGTATTTCCCGGCTTCTTTAGCCTGATTAATTATTCTAATACTAAAAGAATCACCAGCAGGATAAAAAACATCGACATTCTGCTTGTTCATTTTTTCGAATAGTTCACTAGCTCGCTTAGAGTTGTCCCAACTATTGACAAAATCCATTTGTACATTCGCATTTGGATTTTGATAATTGACGCCCTCATAGAAACCTTCAATCTCTGGCTGCCATTCATATGCTGCAATAATACCAACTTGATTGGTTTTCGTCATTTTACCAGCAACCATCCCACCAAAGAAACCCATTGCATGTGAACTGAAGTTTAAGCTAGTCAAATTGTCTGCGTAATAACCTCCATTAAAATAAACGAAATGAATATTGGGATAGGAGTCGCTTATTTTTTCAAACATTTTCCCGTAAATATTACTATGTCCAAAAATAAGATTGACACCTTTTGCCGAAAATTGTTCTACAGCACGGTTCACCTCTTGTTGTGTTTTAATGTCTTCTTTAAAATAGACATCGACATTTAATTCGTCTTTAATTTCTACTAAACCTTTGTACCCTTTATTTCCCCATGTTTGATCGTTAATTGAATTCTCAACTAACATGCCAACCTTTTGAATATCCCCTTGACCATAATTGCTACAACTCGTTAATGTGATTAAAAGAAATAATAATAAAAACACGTAGATAAGACCAAGAATTTTTCTCAACTTCTGCACTCCTACTATCAAATGCTTGGCTATTTTAGTATGCGATGATTACCAACATTGATTCCTCTATTTAACAGTCAGAAAACAACTTATTAATAGTACTATTTTACCGTGTAAAGAGATTTTCGTAAACGACAATTATATTAAAATTCTGTTAATAGAAATCCTTATACAATTCATAATGGTCATCCAATTCAGCTAAGCGTTTTTCCATAGGTTTAGATTCATCCACAACGATTGTACCTTTCTCTTTATATTCCTCTCTTTCGTTCTTTCGTTTGATTATCAAAAGGTTTGTACCTAGCACCCTGTCACTCGTTGCGATAACCTGTAATAATGATTCGATAAAATCACTTATATAAACGGCTTCTCTTTGAAATCGCGTTGAATCAAATCGTATATATTCGTCTTGAAAAAAGATCCCATCATAATCACGAGGTATCCATTCTCCATATAACAATGGCAGTTTAACATAGCAAGTGTCGTCCAACACCTCATTTTCTTTTCGAGTGGTACAAAAGTTATATACTTTTTTATTTCCTAATTCTGGCAGGGAAAATCTTTCTTTATCTTCGGCAACTTCAAAAACAATGTAATCCGACTGTTTACTATTATGGAGCAAATCATCTGAATGCTCTACATGTGTGAAAGAGCTATTACGGCCAACAAACATAGATAAATTATCCTTTTTGTCTGTATCGATTATATCTAAGCCAATTACTTCCTGCCCAGTCGCCAATAAATATTGAACAATATGAAAACCAATCCAATGGAATGACCCCGAAACTACATACATAGGTTCACCACCTAAACAAATTACTTTATATAACATATGAAAAGATCATTTAAATAATGAAAACAGACAAACTTATTTAAGTTTTGTTTATTTTCTTACGGTGATTTGGTAAAATAAAAAAAGAGTGTTAAAAAAACGAGGTGAACTAGATGCGTTACATATGGACAATCATTTGGGCTATTTTATTAAGTTTCCTAGTATCTTATGTATTAACAGCGATGGCAGGAGAAACCTTCCAATTTGGACCAGTATTTGCGGTAGCTGCCATGTTTATTATCGCAATAACAACTATTGGTGACGGTGTATTAAAGGAAGAACAAGAATAAAATAAAATTGTAAATAGTCAATTGACTATTCACAAACCCTTGCCATTTGAATGGCAAGGGTTTGTTATTACGACCTTTTTAATACCAAGGTAAAGCACTTAATGCAACTAATGCAGTTAGTGGTAATACAAGCCGTCTAAATGCTCCTCCTGGACCATAACCAAACCCAGGTGGATAGCCGTAGCCTGGGTAACCATACCATGGATAACCATAACCAGGATAGACTCGGTCTGTTTGTTCATTACGCAAATTAGGCACAGCTAAGTAGACATTTTCGTTATCAATTCCGGTAATAATACCATCAACTTTCATCCCGTCAGTTAATTCGACTAATACATAACGATGAATATGCTTCTTACATAATTCATACATATGATGGTGATTATGTTGATCATGGGGTCTTACCATATTAAACACTCCTTCCTTTAGTCACATCACTAATTTATTCAAAATGCCTAGATAATGTGATAAAGGTAGTGCATAAAAAAAAGTGAGGGATACTTTTATGGACAAACTGACGGAATTTTATTTATTACTAAAGTACACTTTTTTAGGACTTTTCCAAGGATTCACCGAACCAATTCCAATTTCATCAAGTGGACACTTAGTTTTATTACGGAACTTATTTGAACTTGATATTAAAGGGCTGTCCTTTGAAGTGTTAGTTAATTTTGGTTCACTTATTGCTGTACTAATCATATACCGCCACGATATTATACGACTAGCAACAAATGGACTCCGGTTTCTGTTATCACGGGACAAGCGGGCTAAAGCAGATTTTGATTTTACTTTGTATTTAATCATTGCAACCATTCCTGCTGGAGTAATTGGAATTTTATTTGAAGATCAAATCGGAGAAATATTTAGCGCCCCACAAATGGTTGGGATTACTTTGATTGTTACAGGCTTAGCATTATGGATTATCAGAAACTTAAAAGGAAGTAAAAATGACGGTGCGCTTACCGTTAAAGATGCAATCATTATTGGGATGGCACAAGCGGTGGCATTAATTCCTGGTATCAGTCGCTCTGGAGCAACCATTGTCGCAGCAATGTTACTTGGGATGAAGCAAGAAACAGCACTTCGGTTTTCTTTCTTAATGTATATCCCTGTTAGCTTGGGTACGTTCATCCTTTCTGTGGAGGATATTGTTCAAGACAAGAACTTTTCTTATTTATGGATACCTTATGCATTAGCATTTCTTGCATCTATTATTGCTACTTATTTTTCACTTAAATGGTTTATGAACATTATGGCAAAAGGAAATTTAAAATATTTTGCATTGTACTGTTTTATCGCTGGCGGAGTAGCCATCTTAGTCCTTTAATAAACATGCGAAAAAAATATGAGCTCTTTTAAAGAGTTAATCATACGAGGTTTTATAAACTAGCAAATCCCCCTTTCTATGTGTAAGAAAGAGGGATTTTATTTCACATTATCAATCTGGAATTCCTAATGCAATTTTAGCATAACGGGACATTCGGTCTTTTGACCACGGTGGATTCCAAACAATATCTACTTTTGTATCTTTGACCTCTGGAATATCCTCTAACACCCGTTTTACATCTGCCTCAATATGTCCTGCCAACGGACACCCCATTGCAGTTAACGTCATTGTTACTGTTGCGATACCATCATCATCTAAATCCACACCATAAACAAGCCCTAAATTGACAATATCTATTCCAAGCTCTGGGTCAATCACATTCTCTAGCGCACCCATAAGGTTTTCTTGTAATGCTTCATCCATATTGGTTCCTCCTTTTATTTCTTTATAACCATTATAAACATAAATGCCATATAAATTAAATAATTCAAATCACACTATAACTGAAGTTCGAACCATTTAACAGTTTCAACAATCGCAAACCGACTAACCTTATGGCCACGTTTCACTTCCCGTAAGAAACGAATGTTCTCTGGGTTTTTATAGTGGGGTACCATATGTTCATAAAAGCGATAAGCATGATCGAACGGTACAACAGGATCATTTTCCCCGTGCCAAAAAAATAACGGTCGTTCATTCAATTTATCTACTTGTTTCGATAAGTCAATTTTTTCTAAAGAATGATAAATCCCTTGAATTTGTTTGTCAGAATACGGTATGTCTACTCCTGATTTCTTCATATTCTCAACAAGTGATTGGGCATACTCGGTTATATTTGGAGAACCCATCAAAATAGCAGCAACTTCAATCCAATCATATTGTGTTAAAGCAGCAGCAGTTGTTATTCCGCCCATACTCGTCCCTGCAATACCAAACCGGTTTTCTTCAATGAGATTATCAGCTGTTACTTGTTGATAAATAATCGCTAAATCTTTCAAATTTTGTTCTACTATCGCAAAAAAGCGAGCTTCCATTTCCTTAGAAGGTAAGTCACCATTTCTTTCCCCATGAAAAATAGCATCAGGCAATAACACACGATAACCCTTTTCAGCCATGAGAAAAGCTAATGGTAAATTATGTTCTTTCGCACTTGTAAAGCCATGAAAGTACGTTATGGTAGGAAGTGGCGCTTCCTTTTTTGCAGAATCAACGACAACTAACACAGGAATCGATTGCCAATATTCTTTATATATACCTATCATATTATTTACGGTCCTTTCTTCTGTGTTTATTATGAACATATCCCTATCTTATTATTTCATGGATTAACTTGCAAAATTTAACAACAAAAACTTGTTCTTTACAGATATTTTGTTGTAACTTAGACTAAACTTATCTAGGGGGAATAGCATGAATATGAAAAAGCATTTAATTGCTTTAGATCTTGACGGAACACTATTGACAGACGACAAAATAATTAGTGAAAAAACGAAGCAGATAATCATGAAAGCAAAACAAGAAGGTCACCTAGTGGTAATTGCAACAGGAAGGCCCCATCATGCAAGTATTGAATACTACGACCAACTAGAGCTTGATACACCAATGGTAAACTTTAATGGTGCCCTTATTCATCATCCAAAAGATAGAAAATGGGAGGTTTTACATAGTCCCCTTCCGAACCGTACAGCAAAAAAAATAATTCAAACATGTTATGAACTTGGTGTTGATAATATTATGGCTGAAGTTTCTGATGACATTTATTTGGACAGGTATGACCAAGAAATAATCGATATCTTTTTCCCTAAAACTTCAGAATTAAAAATAACAATTGGAAGTATTAAAAATGAATTAACAGATGATCCTACTTCACTGCTTATCTACCCAAAAGATGAACACATCGATGACCTTAGACAACATTTAGATGACAATCATGCTTCAGTCATTGAACATCGCAAATGGGGTACGCCGTGGAAAGTCATCGAGATTGTTAGAAAAGGGATGAACAAAGCTGTTGGCTTACAACGGATTGCATCGTACTACAACATTGACCAAAAACATATTATTGCCTTTGGTGATGAGGATAATGATTTAGAAATGATCGACTATGCAGGTGTTGGTGTTGCAATGAATAATGCTATTCCTAAGCTCAAAGACATGGCCGACCATGTAACAAAATCAAATCAAGAAGATGGAATTGGTCGGTTTTTAAATGACTATCTTCACTTAAAAGCTTAGCTTTTTACCAAAAACTACAATACATCGTTTGTCTCAAGCTACTCATACTAAACTTGAACGCAAAAGCGTTCAGGTTTTTTTCATTTTGTTTATCCTGGGGGGAATTAATCTTGAGTAGAAAAAGTAAATCTAAACGTTTTACTCAACAAGGTGCAGATTCCGTTAAAAAACATGATGAACGTTTTCCTTATCGTTCACGGTTAAGTGATGCAAACGAAAAGGGAAGAGCGTAAAAGACCAATTTAAGTAGGAGGTTATTTTTGATGGCTAACAACTTATTCCAACAAGCAAAAGAAGCAGTTAACCGTATTACAAACGGTCAAAACATCAATCAGCAGGATAAACAAGCTGCACAAAATGCTATCCAATCTGCCTACACGGATGCTACTCCAGAAGAGCAACAAGAATTGCAACAACTGGAGCAACAGCTTCAACAAAGAAACGAACTTTAAATGCGTGAGTTTTTTCTGGGACTGGCTTATCATGTCAGTCCCTTTTTTTTTAAAAAAACATCACGCATCAACGCTTTTGTTTCTTCCATTCGACAACACCCCTCAACATTCCCCAGGAAATAAATGATTGCAACTAATTTATTAACAACAGTTTCTTTTGAATTTGACAAAATTCTGCTATGATTATTAGAGACAATGCAAAGAATCATATTAGGAGGATTTTAAATGAGTGTTCGTATTGAAGCTACACCTAACCCTAACGCAATGAAATTTACAACTAATTCCCTTATCTTTGAAGGCAATAACAGCTTTTCCATCATGCCGGGTCAAACTAGCGAGTACAAAATATTAAATGATTTAATGGCTCTAGACGGTGTGGATAATGTGTTTGGTTTTCAAAATTTCATTACTGTGAATAAGAAAGTTGATATAGAATGGGAAAGCTTGTCTGATCAAGTTAAAGAAATTATCGAAAACAACGGTTATTAACATAAGAAAAGCGCAAGGCGCCTTCTAAAACGTCCTAAATAAAAGTTTAAAGAAACGAAAAAGCATTTGCTCGATTGGAGCAAATGCTTTTTAAATGTGCAACAAATTTAACTGCCGTCTATTATTGAAAACGATCAAGTGGGAGATACTTAGATGACGTTGGTCCTCCATTGTCGATACTTTTTTCATATAAAACAAGAGTTAACGTACCATTTGTAGGCAGTATATCATCGGAAATCGAAATCTCTAGTTCAAATGAATTCCAAGCTTCTTTTGATTCTACTTCTACCTTTGTTTCCTCGACTAGCATGTTATGACCATCTTCCACATTATAATAAAATTCACTAGAAGAAGCTTGAACTTCACCTGTAATTGTATATTTTCCTGCTTGACCATTAACTTTTACATTCCTAAATACAGAATTATCACTAGAGTCTTGTCCAACATCAAAGGTGCTTTCTATTTGGAATAGGTTAGCTTCAACCGTTTGTTGATTTACTTGATCCGGTAATAACGTGTAGTTAACGGTATAAGTTCCCGGTTCAAGAGCTGGCTCATCCCACCCTTCAGTCCATGTCAATTTATCTGAAGGATCAATTACTTGTTCTACGATGGCATCAGCGAAAGCTTTACTATCAGAAAGTTGATATACCTTTTCCCCTTTTTCATTCTCTACCGTTATTTCATATTGTTGACCTGAGGAGAATTTTAATGTTACTGCTTCGTCATTATTATTTATTATTTCGATGTTAAAGGTAATCGCCCCATCTGCCTGTTCCATGGATGCATCCATTTCCATCTTATTTAAACTAGTATCAACCTCATTAGAATCTGGTGCTTGGGTTTCTGCATCGCTTGCACCTGCAGAACCTGTTCCGCCTTCACTATCCTGAACAGCTTGACTAGGTTGTTCTAAAGTACCACATCCTGCTAAAAACAAGATAATGAGTGCCATCATTGCTAAAAATTTGTTTGTCATTGTCATCAATTAAACCCCCTTCATCTTACTTAACTTTTCATTCGCAGAAAAAGTTGGAAAGGTTTCAGTTTAATCATTTCTTTTGAAAAAACCGAAAATCCCTGCCGTTTCTACTACATTCGTAAACGCATGTGGATCGACTTCCCTAATAATTCGCTCTAGGTCATACAATTCATACCTCGTAATAACAAGGACCATCATATCTTTTGGCTCTTTAGTATAAGCACCCCTGGCAGGCAAAATCGTTATTCCACGTACCATCTGTTTATGAATCTCTTCCTGTAGCGCATCTGCCATTCTGGTTACGATCATCGCTGTTACCTTCTCATGGCGAGTATGGATGGTGTCAATTACCCGGGTGGATACATAAAGTGCTAAAAGAGTGTATAGAGCATTTTCAGGTCGATTAATAAAACCTGCTAATACGATAATAACACCATTTATTAACATTAGGTACCCACCAATTGGTTTATCTTTTACTCTTGAAATAACCATGGCTATAATATCAGAGCCTCCAGTTGAAGCCCCCCACTTTAATGTTATTCCGACACCTAAACCACCAATGACACCACCGAACACAGCATTTAGCATAATATCATCCGATAAATGGAGGATTGGCAATATTTCTAAAACTAGTGTAGTAGTTGCAACGGATAGAAAGCTATAGATGGTAAACCCTTTACCAACTCTTAACCAGCCTAAAATAGCTACAGGAATGTTTAAGATGAACAGGATAATACCTGTACTTAAATTAATTTTCATAATGTCAACAAAAATGGTTGATAAAATCTGAGCGATACCCGTAAAACCACTTGCATAAACATTAGCTCCAATGAAAAAGAAATTAAGTGCTATGGCATTAAGCACAGCCCCTAAAAAAACGATAATAATACGTTTTGCCTCAAATAAAAACAAACAAAACTTCCTCCCTTTATATATTACAATATTAGATACCCTGTTAAATACCCGACAATTGTACATGATAATCCATTACAAGAAAAGCATAGGCGCCTTGGTTAGCCCCGACAAGCTTAAGCAGAAAATCTATGTGGCGCTCTTTGCCACAAAGATTTTTCGCTTAAGACCTCGAGGGGCTAGGCGCCGGAGCTAGACAATCAAGAAAAGCGTAGGCGCCTTGGTTAGCCCCGACAAGCTTAAGCAGAAAATCTATGTGGTGCTCTTTGCCACAAAGATTTCTTGCTTAAGACCTCGAGGGGCTAGGCGCCGGAGCTAGACAATCAAGAAAAGCGTAGGCGCCTTGGTTAGCCCCGACAAGCTTAAGCAGAAAATCTATGTGGTGCTCTTTGCCACAGAAGGGATCATCTTATGATCCCGACAAATTTTTCCTAGCTTACTTGAACATAATATTTTTGACTAAAGATGAAGCACCGATTAAACTATAGTTAAACGAAAGTAAAATTTGGTAAACCTTCTCTTATTGTTCTCTGAATTAACTTATACATACTTAGGGAATCAAATGGTAATTGTATGAAGTATATTGCTCTCGAAAAATCATAGGGGGGTAAAGAAATGAACGTGAAAATTATTACCGATTCGGCATGTGACTTATCAAAAGAACACTACGAAAAGTATGACATCGAGATGGCTCCATTAACTGTACAACTAGACGATCAAATTTATGAAGATGCCAAAACAATTTCCGCTACAACAGTCTATCAAGCAATGCGCGATGGAAAGGCACCGAAAACGTCTCAAGTAGCGCCACATACATTCAAAGAAATTTTCGAGAAGTATGCTCAACAAAAACAACCTTGTGTGTACCTTGGGTTTTCGTCGGGGTTATCAGGAACTTACCAATCGGCTAAAATGGCAGAGCAGGAGGTTAAGGAGGAATATCCTGATTTTGAATTAGAATGCCTTGATACAAAGTGTGCCTCACTTGGATTTGGTTTAGTCGTCATTCGAGCAGCCCAATTAGCGGGTGAAGGGGCTAGCGTGAAAGGGATTGTAGAAGTTTGCTCATATCATGCGAGCCATATGGAACACATTTTTACAGTTGATGACTTAGAATATTTATACCGAGGCGGAAGAGTTAGTAAAACTGCTGCATTTGTTGGTACTTTGCTAAAAATCAAGCCGTTATTACATGTAGAAAACGGCAAACTAATTCCACTTGAAAAGATTCGTGGGTCAAAAAAAGTATTAAAGCGGATGATTGAAATAATGGAAGAACATGGGAAAGATTTAACAAGTCAACCAATTGGCATTAGTCATTGCGATGATTTAGATACTGCCAATCAATTAGCCGACATGATAAAGCAACATTTTCATACAGAAAACGTTGTAATCGAATTAGTAGGTTCTGCTGTAGGTGCCCATGCAGGCCCTGGAACGATTGCACTTTTCTTTTTAAATAACTCTTATAAATAATTATGACGCTCGGGGATTTTGGAACAAACCTCCCGGGCTTTTTTTTGTTTTTAGGACAAAAAAATTAGCTAAAAAATAGTTAAATTTAGAAAGATGGACAACACTAAGGCATATTAGAATGAGGAGGAAAAGTATGTCTAGTAACAACAAAAAACCAATTTTACCAAAGCAGCATCAAAATAGGCAACCAGGTTTTGAATCCGAAATGACGCCATCACCCCAATATATCGACCCGGCTTATGAAGGGAGCAATAAGCTAAAAGGCAAAGTAGCCATTATTACAGGTGGTGACAGTGGGATAGGTCGCGCCGTTAGTATCTATTTTGCAAAGGAAGGTGCTGATGTTGCTATTCTTTATTTTGACGAGCATCACGATGCAGAACAAACGAAAAAGCTCGTAGAAAAAGAGGGCCAAAAATGCAAAATCATTAGTGGCGATGTGGCTGATTCAACGTTTTGTGACTCCTCTGTTAAACAAGTCATCGATGAGTTTGGCCATGTCGACATACTGGTAAACAATGCTGCGGTTCAATATCCGCAACAAGACATCCTTGACATTACCAATGAACAACTAGAAAGAACTTTTCAAGTAAATATATTTTCTTTCTTCTACATGACCAAAGCGGTATTACCTCACCTAAAAAAAGGGAGTTCCATTATTAATACTTCATCAATCACCGCATATAAAGGTAATGAAATGCTTGTTGATTATACTAGTACAAAAGGAGCGATTACTGCCTTTACTCGTGCCCTATCACAGCAAGTGGCGAAAAAGGGTATCCGTGTTAACGGGGTTGCGCCGGGGCCTATTTGGACACCTTTAATACCGGCAACTTTTAATGAACAACAAGTTTCACAGTTTGGCTCAGACACACCAATGGGAAGGCCTGGTCAAACCCATGAATTAGCACCAGCATATGTTTATTTAGCAAGTAACGATTCGAGTTATGTCACTGGACAGATGATCCATGTCAACGGTGGCGTAGTTGTTAACGGATAGCCATTCAACTATCCGCGTTTGTTTGCACATGCCCTGACTCAGGGCATGTGCTTTTTCCACTTTGTTAAATTTTCAATCATTCTTATTTCCCTATTTACTTTTTCCACCTATTAAACTAAGATGAATTGGATTGAATTTTATTCATAAAACATATGATTGGACTTTTTCTATGACAAAAAAACTAACAACAAAAGAGTTAAGTCTATTTGCTTTAACTTGGCCGATTTTTATTGAAATTTTATTATACATGTTAATGGGAAACGCAGATACATTGATGTTAAGCCAATATTCGGACTACTCGGTGGCTGCTGTTGGGGTATCTAACCAAATTATTTCCGTCGTCATCGTAATGTTTGGATTTGTCGCAGCTGGAGCATCAATTTTGGTTGCCCAAAATCTTGGTGCGAAGCAAGAAAGTACAGCCGGAACAATTGCAGTGACATCCATTAGCTTAAATCTTTGGTTCTCACTTGTGCTAAGCTTGGTTTTATACTTTTTCAGTGATCCTATCTTAAATTTAATGGATTTACCTGCCGAATTAATGGATGAGGCAATTACTTATATGAACATCGTTGGTGGTTTTATCTTCGTACAGGCGTCCATCATGACTGTTGCGGCTATTTTGCGTAGCTATGGCCATACAAAAGATACGATGTACGTAACAATTGGCATGAATATCGTCAATGTCATAGGCAACTACTTCGTTATCTTTGGACCGTTTGGCTTCCCTATCCTAGGAGTACAGGGTGTAGCGATGTCAACAACCATTAGTAGGTTCCTAGGTTTTATTGTTTTATTATGGATTTTATGGAAGAGAAGTGACTATTCACTTCCAGTTGCATCTTTTTTTCGGTACAAAAAGAATCATGTTAAAGCATTACTAAGTATTGGAGTCCCTTCTGCTGGGGAGCAATTGTCTTATAATACTAGTCAAATGGCTATTACTTATTTTGTGGCCCAAATGGGAACGGTTGCTATTACGACCAAAGTATATGTACAAAACATCATGATGTTTATTTTGCTCTTCTCCATTGCAATCGGACAAGGTTCACAAATCCTTATAGGTCACATGATCGGGGCTGGAAATATCGAAGGTGCCTACAAGCGGTGTATGAAGAGCTTGCAAATATCTATTTTCATCTCGCTGTTTGTTGCTGTCGTTGTTTATTTTTCTAGTGATTTCTTGCTAGCCATTTTCACTGATAATTCATCAATCATAGAAAAGGGTGCACTTCTGTTACTTGTTACAGTTTTACTTGAACCTGGTAGGGCGTTTAACTTGGTTGTCATCAGTTCCTTAAGGGCGACTGGTGATGTTAAGTATCCTGTTTATATTGGAATTATCGTTATGTGGGGAATTGGTGTCACATCCGCCTGGTTCTTTGGCATATTCCTTGGCCTTGGACTGATCGGAATATGGATTGCATTTGTTGCTGATGAATGGCTAAGAGGTCTTTTCATGTTAAAACGTTGGCGCTCTAAAGAATGGGTTAAACGTGCCTATATAAAAAAGGAAAAGTCAGCTGTATAATGTAACGACAATAGCTTACTAATTGGAAAAGGTCTAGCAGTGCGCTAGACCTTTGTTTCTTCCGAGATAAGAAAGTGTATAAAAGGATTAAAGAGCTGTCTAGCTCCGTGCATTTTTCTTATTTTGTTTACCCAAATAAACTACTCCAAACACAAATCCACCTAACACAATTAAAATGAAGGAAACAAATAGCCAGTTGATTCCAGTGTCTTCTTCCACAATAAATATATCTGCTGTTTCTCTATCTAACGCAATTTTGTATTGTCCATCTTTCAACTTTCTGACAATGTTGTCTTGTAACAACCCTGTCAATTGCTTTCCTTCAGGGACATCAGTTATAGCTATTGTCTTTGTTTCAACGTCATTGTTAATTGCTACATAAATCGCTTGACCATTATATTCCCGTTTATATAAGCTCATCGCACCGTTAGATGCAATCACTTTAAAATCTCCCTTTGTCAAAGCAGGGAATTCTTGTCGAATCGCTGCCAACTTGTTGATATAGTTATTTAGCACATCATCCCCACCATTCAATTGGGCCATACGATGGTCAGGTTCGTCCACGCCGTTGTCCATTGGAATTTCTGTACCTTGGTAAAGAACAGGCACACCAGGAACAGTATACAGATACGTAAGCGCTAATTTCCATCTAGTAGAAGGGTTCTGTGCTTGCTTAATCATTTCCCTTGTAAACCGATTGGAAAACAGGTTATCAAAATAACGCGCCTTCTGCGATGTCTCCTGTAATCCAAGTAAAACAGCCTCAATTGGTACCCCAGCCTTCTTAAAGGCCGAGATAGCTGCTTGATCTTTTTTTACAGTTGTTGTATTTGCTAAATCATCACCTGTTATCGAATCAATTAAAATTGTTGCATCCTTATTTTCCGCATAAATATTTTGTTGAAACTGTTCGACAAAATCAATGGAGGTTTCATTATTGACATATAATCTAAAGCCATCAATCCCAGTCTCTTTCACCCAAAAATTAGCTATGTCAATAAAGTAACGCTCAACCTCTGGATTAGCGATATTAACACCAATTAGTTGTTGCCCAAATATGTCCGTAGACTTTTGAGTAATCCAAGCTCCCTTTTCCATTTTCCATGGATGATTAGCACTTATTTGTGTAATCGGTAAATCAACGATTACTTTGATATTCATTTCATGGGCTGCGTCCACTAACTCTCTAAGGTCATCTATTGTACCAAAGTGTTCGTCTACACGTTGAAAATCAACAATGCTAAAACCATGATATCCGTTCCCATCATTATCCATTACTGGACTTAAGTTAATCGTACTAATACCTAATTCTGCTATGTAATCTAACTTTTTGGTAATTCCGACTAAATCTCCACCATGGTAAGCATCTTTATCTTTGATATCAATATCAAAGTCATTTGAAGCGTCACCATTCATAAACCTATCAACAAGTATGTAGTAGATAGCTTCCTGTTCAGACCAATTTTCTTCCGCAACTACGAAGCTAGCACTTACTAAAAGTAGTGGGAGACAAAGTATTACACTTCGCCATGTATGTTTAATCAATAAAAGTCCTCCTTTTTTGGGCAAATGGTTGGTATGTGTCTACCTAGTTGATCCAAAGTTTAAAGTAATCATTCGATAACCGTTCTATTAAGCAGGAACGAACAATCAACATCTATTTCATTCAACCCCTATCTATTATGCTAGTATCACCGGAAAAGTCAAAGCTTTTTCACAAAACTGTCATAATTTGTTTGTCGTGTAATTGGTGTCTATGCCTGATATTATAACAATACAAGGTCTAACCCACTTAAAAACCGTGGATTAGACCTTGTTTTCGTTATGCTTCAATTTTAATATCGTAATGACGTAACCAATGATCAATTTGACCGAGGTGAGCCAGTAATTGTGGGCCGGTCATTAGCTGGCCAAACCAAGGCGCATCAATTTCTTCTCCTTCACTCTCGACAAGCTTCCGAATTGCTTCTTTATCAAATATTTCAAATAACCGTGCATTGGGATCTTCTAAGATTTCATTCATCCATGCAATAACAGCATTTTTGTATACAGGATTATGCGTTTTTGGATATGGACTCTTCTTCCGGTAAAGAATATCATCCGGAAGTAGTCCTTCTAAAGCTTTACGAAGAATTCCTTTTTCACGGCCTTTATACGTCTTCATCTCCCAAGGAATATTCCACACATACTCGACTAACCGGTGATCACTAAACGGAACCCTAGCCTCAAAACTTGCGCCCATACTCATGCGGTCCTTCCGGTCAAGAAGATTTGGCATAAACCATAGCATATTTAAATAGAACATCTGTCTTCTTTGTCGTTCAATCTCATTGTCCCCTTCAAATGCAGGTGTATCATCAATCGTTTCTTGATATCTTTTTAACATATAGTTTTGTAAGTCAAGCTTTTCTTTCCATTGATCATTTAAGAGAGAGTTCCTCACTTCAGACGAACGAATCCACGGAAAGCCTTCTCTTGCTAAATCATCTTCACGGTAAAACCATGGATAGCCTCCAAAGATTTCATCTGCGCACTCACCAGATAATGCAACCGTCACTTTTTCCTTTACTTTTCTGCAGAACCATAATAAGGATGAGTCAACATCAGCCATTCCAGGCAAATCTCTTAGCTCCACTGCCTCTTTAAGCATATCCGCCAACGTTTTATTATCAATTATAAAATTATGATGATCTGTTTCATGTTTATCAACCATCTGCCATAGAAAGTCCTGGTCACTATTCGGCTGAAAATCACTCTTTTCAAAGTATTTGTCGTTGCCTTCGTAATCAATGGAGAACGTTTTAAGTGTTCCTTTGTTATGCTTTTTCAAGTAGTTAGCAGCAATAGCTGTAATTGCACTAGAATCGACTCCCCCTGATAGGAACGTCCCAAGCGGAACATCAGATACTAATTGTCGCTCAACCGCATCTGTTAGTAAAAAGCGAATTGTATCTGCTGTTTCCTCCACATCATCGGTATGTGCTGTACTTGTGACATTCCAATACCTGCGCGTTCTAAAGCCATTCTTATCAAAAATGCCTATGTGTGCTGCGCGTAATTCATTAATGCCTTTAAAGACACCGTGCCCTGGTGTTCTTGATGGACCAAGTGCTAATACTTCACTTAACCCCTCTTTATCAATAACTGGATCAATTTCATCATGAGCAAGTAATGCTTTTATTTCTGATCCAAACAGGATTCCGCCGTTTCTTTCAGTATAAAATAATGGTTTCACACCTAAGCGGTCACGAACTAGAACTAATTGTTCTTTAACCGGATCCCAAACTGCAAAGGCAAAGATACCATTTAATTTATCAACACATGATTCTCCCCATTCGATATAGCTTTTTAGTAATACTTCTGTATCTGAGTGGGAATCAAATGTCCAATTTCTAGTAAGTAACTCCCTTCTTATATCCTCTGTGTTATATAATTCCCCATTATAAACTAGGACGTAATTAGATTTATCTTTAGCACGTTCCATCGGTTGTTTTCCACCTTCTGGATCGACAACAATTAGGCGTTGATGGCCGAATGCAATGTGATTTGATATCCATTCATTAAACTCATCAGGCCCGCGATGAAAAATTGCACTAGCCATTTTTCTAACGTTAGTCACTTCTTTTGATAAATCTCGTTTGAAATCTACCCAGCCTGTTATTCCGCACATATTCAATCAACACCCCTTTAAATCTAGATAGGCCACTATACATCCATATGATAAAAGTGCCCAGAGTGTGAAAACTTTTTTGAAAAAGTGTGCCTCGGCACCGTTGGCGAGGCTCGCTCGGGAGTCAAAAAGGAATCCTGAACCTAAAGATCCCCTATAAAACTAAGGAAAATCAACGCCTTGGTCACCCCCGACAAGCTTTTTTGCTTAAGACCTCAGGCGAGGTAGGCGCCGGGATCTAGACAGCTCTTAGATCTTTTTATTTCTTATCTTTAAATAAAAGAAGGAAGAAACGTTTAACAATATAAACGTTTCTTCCTTCTTTTTGTTTGGACTTTTTCAGTGGCCTAAAGGTTTAGTGCTAAGTTTTTTTGGTTACGAGAATAGGGCAAGGCCCATTGGCAGACGCCCAAATCCAAGTATTAGCACTAATACAAATGCAATGACAAATTGAATCCAAAACGCCTTCGTCGGCTTATTCTTCGACTGTTTAACTAGAATCATCTCAAGCGCTGCAATTACCCATAATCCAAGAAAACTCTTAGTAATAACTTCCCCTAACATTGTTCCAAGTGTGAAATACTCAGACAAAAGTGACCCACCCGAATAAAGAATGAACAAATAATCTAACCGCAAAATCATATGCAGAATTTTACCAGACTTTTTTCCTTGTTTATAAAACACTAAAGCCAAAAAGAACAGAATTAACGCGAGTACCCATGACGTAATATGTAAGTGTGTTGTCAAACTTCTCTCCTCCTTTTAAGGTCAAGCATATCATATCATGTTTTGGTTTTGGTTTCATCGTTTATACGTTTCTTTTTAATCTAACGAGACTATTTTCTTCTGCCCCCACGGAGCGATTGCTACAGTTACAATCATTTTTCCAGACTGTTCATAATTCTTTCCACTGCCGTCTTCAATATAATAACGGCCTAACCCATAGTCCACATGCATAACGCGATCATATGAGTCGCGGTAAAGGTACCTCCCTTTTAGCATTACTTCTTTTGCCCCCACTTCGAGTCTATCTGTTGAGCCCTGAACTACTTGATACGTGCCATCGTCAGTTTCTTCGACCAACACATAAACAGTATCGCCATTTTCAGGCTCCTTATCTCCTTGCCATTTGGACTCATCGATTTGTTCAATCTCATAACGCAGTGTCACATAATCACCGTAAAAGATGTCTTGTGGGTCCACCGGCAGTGTTTCTAGCTTAATTGTTTTACCAACTTGATCAATTAAATAATAGGAAAGAGACATGCCAACTAAAAACAACGCTTGCAATGTGATAACGAAATAGGTTAGTAGCCGTTTCATCTAGTTGTCTCCTCCTTATTTTCACTCTTCATCTGTCTTCTTTTTCGCTCCAACAAATAACTTAAGGTAAATAGGAGAATTCCTCCGATAAAGAAAAATAATGATTTATTTAGAAAAGCCCACGCTAACTGGACGTATGCAATGAATGTGCTAATCAAAAAGGCAAACGTACCATGATATATTCGTTTAGTATCCACCACTTGATAGCCGTTTAAAAGTAGTCCGAGCGAGAAAATAAATAGAGCTAACATCGCAATCATGTCTCCAAATGGAAAATAGAAAATTGGCAAGAATAGGACAACCTCAGTGAGCTGCTCATATGATTTTCTCCATATCTTTTCAACAAGAATTAAACCAAACAACACAAACCAAACCACGAGGAACACAAAGTTATATTCCATCTCCCAAGATAAGAAGTAGGTACCATTAAGGATAAATATGTGAAAAATGTTCCAGACAAACATCGACAATACGCCTATCCTATAGAATGGTATCTTGATCGATTGCTCATTCGCTACACGACTTAGAAAGTAAATGACTAGCATAAAACAGACAAACCAAATATATTCAAAGCGTTCTAAAAAGGTAAACACGAGTGATTGAATCATGAAGCTTGTCACAAATAGATAGCTGTATAAGTACCTCGCATGATGGTACGTAAAATGACCAAATGCAAAAACCAATAATAAGAACAACCAATAATTAAATGAGCTATACACTGCGGCACTATACAACTGTCCAACCGTTGTTATGAATATAGCAACAGCAAAGAGAGGTGCTCGCTGGTAAATAGCAAACAAGCAAAATCCTGCAACAGACCAAATAACGAATGGAGTTGCAGCAAAATACATGTAATTATACAATTGACCTGTGAGAAAAATACCAGCTCCAAAAACAAATAACCCAATAATGATTAAACAAATTCCGACGGTTTCTGTTCTATTACGGTAAACATGTTCCCCAATCAGGTAAAAACCTAACATAAAAAATAAGATGATAGTCATCTTCGCTAAATCTGGAATCAGCGACCAGTTTGAGGCAATAAATGTTAAAAAACCTAATCCAATAAATAGACTAGCGAACAATAATAAAAGTACTCTCCCGTTTCTTTTTGGATACAAGCCCAGAATTTTGTCTTTCTGCTCTTCTGTAATAATTCCTTCCTGCACCCATTTTCGTGACTCTTTTTTTAATAACTCTTGATTCATCAACTGCTCATCCCCTTTTCACCATCCGCTTAATGGCAAAATTTTGGCCATACATGAGTACTCGCCATAGCCACTCCAATGGACCAAACTTGTACCGCTTCATCCACCATTTACTTGCCAGTATTTGAAAACAATAAATTACTAACACGATGATGACACTTCCAAATGGACTAACTTTTCCGTATAGACCAAGGCCAACCGAATAAAACAGCCAGAAGCTAATAACAGATTGCAAAATATAGTTTGAAAGTGACATTCTCCCGACATAAGTGAATGGGACCAAATATCTTTGTAAATTCCTTTTTTGGTAGAGAAGCGTAA
The DNA here is from genome assembly GCF_028416595.1 of Aquibacillus salsiterrae. Classification (GTDB taxonomy): domain Bacteria; phylum Bacillota; class Bacilli; order Bacillales; family Amphibacillaceae; genus Aquibacillus_A; species Aquibacillus_A salsiterrae. Next base: position 62,364 of record NZ_JAMQKC010000007.1, read on the forward strand.
GACTGATTATATAAAAAATGGCTGATGCAGTACCACCAATGATATCCTGTGGAAAAGATAACCATGTTGGATTACCTACTAGGTATGGTCCAGCTTTTCCGACGATAAACAAAACAAGGGTAATAATCCATAACCTTTTTAATACAGTTTTATTTACTTCCACATCATGCAGCCAGCGTTTTCGAGCAAACACCATTCCTAACAGAAACAATGGTAGTAAGGTGCAGATTAAAAAGAAATAGCCAAACACTGTATTGGTATTAGCCCAATCCTGATAATTTTGTTGAAGTACTTCTATGTATGTCCCCTGTCCATAGTTGGCAAATGCTTGGCTAATCGCTTGATTATCGACTACATCCAATTGATCACGGAACTGATAAAGTAAATAGGTATATAAACCTGCTGGGATAAGTAATAAAGAAAAAGCCCAGAGCGTTAGTGTTCTATTTGTACGCTTAAAAAACAAGAACAGAAACATCCCTATCAAACCATAGGATAATAAAATGTCGCCATGCCATAATAGAAACGCATGAATCAGTCCAAAGCATAGTAATACAAACAATCTGCGAAAAATGAAAGTATTGATTTTCGCTGTTCTTGTAGACAACCGGTCGATAAGCATCTGAATGCCAAAACCAAACAAAAATGAAAAAAGTGTATAAAAGCTAGCCTGGAAGAAAATATCAATAAATGATTGGGTCATGTAGTCTATTGAACTACTAAAGTATTCCTTCTCGCCACCGTACAAAAAGAATGGTGCATTAAATGCAGGGACATTAACCATAAAAATTCCTAAGATGGCAAACCCTCTTGCCGCATCAATCCATGCTAGTCGATCATTCGTGTCTGAAAGTGGTCCATTAATTTTTTGCATATTTTGCATCCCCCCACCATGTAACGTCAATTGTATCCTAAACGAAACAGTTACTCTACACATTTGACGCTCACATTGGTTCTAGTGTTTCACTAAAAAGACAAGATGTTTAAAATTTGTGTGAATTAAAGTAGGTGGTGGGAAAACCTACTCAAGCTCTAAGTCCTTTAATCTGCCCACAACATGCGCTTTACTTATATTATACGATTGCCAGTTTGTTTCCTGATCGTTTGCCCACTTAATTCTTCGCGATAAGATTGACCTCAACTCAGGATAATCCGGATTTTTTTCATACAAATCGATTAATCCATCAACACCTGTATATGAAAGTCTATTTAAATAATCAACATCAATTTTACCGGACTGCACATACCTTTCCATATTATATTCAACAATAATTTTATCTAACGGCACAATGTTGAGCGCTGTGTAAAAGAGTAACGCTGTAACAAAATAAAAGTGACGTAATGCTAAATGCTCCATCCAGACTCGCATTAGTGTATAAGCAAAAATAATAAGTAAATAAATCATAAAGGCATGGGCCAAAATGCGGTCAAATGTAAACCCATAAGCGGCTTCATACAGGCTCAAGCGTTGGAATGCTGAGGCAAGCATCACCCCACTAACCACTACTAACGATGAATAAAGCACCTTTAACAACATGTTTGTTCGAGGACCGATTTCGCGGACAGTGGTTAGGCACGCAATCAATACCGTCCAGTTAATTAACGTAACTAACACTAATTCAAAAAAACCTTTTCTAGCATATTCCGCATACGTTAAGCCTTCTTGCAAAGCAGTACCAAAAAAATAACTAAATTGAATAACGGTAAATAGCAGATAGACGCTATTTAACAATATAAGTATAGTAGCAACGACGACACCATCTAATTTATACACATCGTGTTTGACAAGAGGAAACTCGCCTCTTCCGGCTTCAAGTTGTTTCTGCTTCACTGTATGACTATTGGTGGTTAACACTTGAAAAACACCAAAAAAGACAAATAAGTAAAAGATGACAATCAGTGAACGTAACAACTGTTCTTGAAAATCAAGTTCCAAGATTATATTTGGAATACGACCAACAAGACTTTCAAAAACACTGTCAGCTGACATTAATAACGAAGTGACGATGCCTAGTAGTGGAACACCTATTAACAGACCAAGTCCAACTCTTTTTATCATCGTGGCTGTTTTTTCATCGATATTTTTAAACAAGTACCGGAAACAACTAGAGATAAAACGGTTGTTGTAAGAAGCAGCATAAAGTAGTTTCTCAAATAGCTTTTGAACAAAGGGTAATGAAAACCATTCAAGGCGCTTTGCTGAAGTTATCAAAACAATATGTGTGAAAATAAGCCCTGGAATCAGGAGGATGTTCAACCAATAAAAAAAGAAGTGATCATACAAAAAGTAACTGATAGACAATAGCCATATCACAAGTACGAGTAACATACCCATTCGTCGATGAGTAAACATGACAGTACGAAAGTGTACAAAAAACACGGCATAAAACGCTGTTACAAATACGAGATAAGAAATACCTATCTCACCATGAAAAAAGCTAAGTTCTGCTAGGATTGCAAGACCTAAACAGACGAGTAGAAACAATAAATTTTGTTTTGTCAGTTGCTTTTCCATTTAAAAACCACCTTACATCGTTTTTCTATATACATAGCATTTCTATGTATATGATCAAAAAAATATCTGGACTACAGTGGCACTGATGACAGACACAGCACCACGCCAACAGTTACACAGAAGCCTTCTTCCCCCACCTATAGCCAAGCACGCTAATCGGATAAAGTAATGCCGTAAACCCAATACAAATGAGGATAAATTTAATGTTCAATAGTGGTTGGAACCATTCCATCGGTATAATACCAAACACAGTCAGATTCATTAAAAGTACATTCGGGGCAATACAAACAAGAAAAGTTCGCTTTAACATTTTCCTCCCTCTTGGTCCAAACTCCTTACCAATTTCATAACCGAGTAATGCCCAAAAAACGAGATAAATCATAATGATTATCGCTGGAATCGATGTGAGGTAAGACCAGGTGATCTCAATCAAACTCCAATCCAACAAGTTGTAACCGATCGTTAATAGGCCACCACCAACAAACAAACAACTATTAAAAATAATAAAAATAAGTTGTGTTTTTCTTGGTGTGATGACTATTTCTTCCTGCCAAAGTTTGGCAATTTCAGCAGGAGTACCTAGTCGTTGTTCAATTTTCAAATACTGATCTTGATGATTAGCGTCGTCTTCTTCGGCAATAATTTCCGAAACATGTAACTGATATTCCATTAAAATTTCTTGTTTATTAGGATAGTTACCTAGCGATTGATCAAGATTCTTCATGAATTTATCAGCAGTAGTCATGATTCATTTCTCCGAATCAAGTTGTTCATCACTTGGACATAACGATGCCATTCACTTGTTTTCTCTTCTAACATTTCTTTACCGTCGGCTGTTATTTTATAGTATTTTCGGGCAGGACCCTTTGTTTGATTTTCCCAGTAACACTCGATGTATTCCTGCTTTTCTAACTTATGCAGGGCAGGATACAGTGTACCTTCTTTAATTTGAAAATGATTATCGCTACGTTTTTCCATTTCTTTGACAAGCTCATAGCCATACATATCGCGCTCATTTAGCAGTTGTAATACAAGTAAAGAAGTACTCCCCTTTACCAGTTCCCGATTAAACATATTATCACCTACCTAGTAATATGAGGTATAGTCTTATAATACCTCATATTACTAGGTAACGCAATGTGAATTTGAAAAACACAACAGCAATTACATGCTGTTGTGTTTTTATTAATAGGTAAGAATCCACCATGGCTTTCTGCAGCCACCGAGGATGAAGAAAGGATAGCATTTATTAATTTTGAGTATACTGTATTTTCGGTTAAACGGTAGTAAAAAACGATATACACGCCCGAGCGAGCACATCCAACGGCCAAACGGATTCTTATTAATTTATACGCTGCTTACAATGTCTTTTTTCATACAAAAGTATAAAAAATCCAAGAGCTGTCTAGCTCCAGGCGCGATTTGCATTTTTCTTAATCAGATTGAACCAATAATCCTCGGTCAAAGAAATATAAGTACTTAAGATTAACTGGCTGTTTCCAAATGTCCTCCAATGCTTTAGCGTAGAGATCAAGTTGAACCTTATACCGTTGTTTTAAATTCGCAATAGTTGCTTCTGTTATTTCACCTGGTATCGTATCCGTCTTATAATCTACTAGGATAAAGCCATCATCCTCTGGAATCAAACAGTCAACAACCCCTTGGATCAATACCTTCTCATCTGTTTCCTGGTTCCAATTGGCATAAACCTCTATAGCTGGAACCGTGTAACTAAACGGTATTTCTCTTTGGATTGCACTCGTTTGAACAATCTTCTCCCCTAACTCTGTCCCGAAAAATTGCTCAATCGCTTTGACGTCAATGACGTCTGCTTCTTCATCTGTTAAAATTTCTTTAACGACAAGGTAGCTAACAAATTCTGATATCTCATCTGCATCCCATTTCTTTGTTAATGGGATATGTTGCATCACTGCGTGCATCGCCGTACCTTTTTCACTTGCCGTCAATTTTTTTTCCTTCTGCAGGAATTTAGGGCGTTTGACAATCGGTGCCTTAAATGCTTGTACTAAGGAAGAATCACTATATTCATCCTTCATTTCCCGTTGTCTTTTAATTTCGGTGACAGACTGTTTAGCACGGTACATAGAAGCATCAGAGAATGGATAGGTAAACGATAGCCGCTCACTCACCTTTTCATCAAGTTCCACGTCTTTATACTTGACAGGTTCCCAGGTTGAAATTGCCTGTTTTAGTTCCTCTTCTTCTATTTCATTAGCTACATTCCTACCAGCAAACTCACTTCCATGCCTTAGCATTATATTCCACTGCGACTTATCTTTTCTAATCGATTCTGGTACTTGTTCACTAACTGTAATTGTCCTTAATGCTTCCCCTTGATCATGACGGATTAACGCAGGAGCCACCCAATCTAAATAACTTTTGGACTCTAACCGATAATGTGGCGGCAAGACCCATTCTTGATGGTCAATCACTTCTTGCCACCTCTCTTGTTTTTTCGCAAAAGAGGTAACATTTCCAACCATAACAAGCTTTTCCTTTGCCCGGGTTAGCGCAACATAGAGCACCCGCAATTCTTCTGCCCATAATTCTCGTTGCTTTTCTTTTTTTAAGGCGTGAAAAACAAGGGTAGGATAGACAATTCGTTTGTCAGGATCGATATATTTACTACCAAATCCTAAATCTTTATGAAGCAAATATCTTTGACGTAAATCTTGTTGGTTAAACTGCTTATCCATTGCTCCCAAAATAACAACCGGAAACTCTAACCCTTTACTTTTATGGATAGTCATAATTCTTACAACATCTTCTTGTTCACCGAGTGCACGCGCTGCACCTAAATCGTCACCTTTATCCTCCATTCGTTCAATAAACCGTAAGAAGCGAAACAACCCCCTGAACGACGTAGATTCATAGGCACGAGCTCTGTCATACAAGGCGCGTAAATTTGCTTGACGCTGTCTTCCACCAGGCATCCCACCAACAAAATCATAATAGCCAGTTTCCCTGTAGATGTGCCAAATTAATTCAGAAAGCGAACCTTGTCTTGAGCGCCTGCGCCAATCCTTTAGCTGATTTAAGAAATTCTCAACTTGAATCGCCTTTTCATTTGATTCTGTTTGTTTGATAAAGCTTGCTAGCGCATCATAGTATGCTGCCCGTCTATTGATCAATCGAATTTGTGCTAAGTCGTTTTCATTTAAGCCAACAATTGGCGAACGCAACACCGCAGCGAGCGGAATATCCTGTTTTGGATTATCAATAATTTTTAATAAACTAAGCATAACCTTAATCTCAATCGCTTCAAAATAACCAGTAGATAGCTCTGCATAAACAGGTATGTTGTTTTGTTTTAACTCATCTGTGATCGTTGGTGCCCAAGTCATAGACCTAAGTAATATGACAATGTCACGATACTGTATATCTCGCTTGGTCCCTGTTCCTTTGTCTACGACCTGCATTGGCACACCATCATTATGGCCAATCCACTTTTTTATCATATCAGCATAGGCTCTTGCTTCAATTTGTGCCTTTTCTAAATCCTGAAAATTCTCTTCTTCGGTTTCTTCTTGGCTATTTTCTTCCTGAAATTCACGATCAATAATAACTAGGTCAGCTTCGGCATTACTTAACACAAGCTGGTCATATAGTTGATTCGAATAAATAAGTTCAGCATCTTGATCGTAATCAATTTCCCCTACCTCTTCGTTTAAAAGCTGTCGAAACAAATAATTCGTAGCCGCTAATACTTGATCCCGGCTTCTAAAATTACGAGCTAAATCAATCCGTTTTCCGGGATCAGCATCTTGACTAAATTTCTTATACTTATTAATAAACAACGTTGGTTCCGCATGCCGAAATCGGTAAACACTTTGTTTCACATCCCCAACCATAAACATATTTCCCGCACCTTTTCGATTAGATATGAGGGAGATAATGGTTTCTTGTACTAGGTTTGTATCTTGATACTCATCAACCAAAATTTCCGAGAATTGATTTTGCATGTCAACAGCAACAGAAGATGGAATAATATCAGCTTGTGTTGCTGATTCTTCTAATAGTAACTGAAGTGCATAATGCTCTAGGTCAGAGAAATCAACGAGCGCTTTTTCCTTTTTCAACTGATTAAATTGCTGTTTAAACTCTTTTACCAGTTTCGTTAAGTGATGAACAGTTGGATAAAGCACGCGCATATCGGCTAGATAAGAAGATAGTTTCCTAGAAAACCAGTCACCGGCAAGGTCATTCCACCGCTTTTTATAACTATTTCTTACTGCCTTTACTTTCTCTTTTTTATCTTCATCACAGTCTACCTTTTTCCGTGATAAGCCTTGAAATTTACCGGATATAAATACTTCCTGGACCTCGTCCCAACCAAATGCAAGCATTGCTTTTGCTTCATGAACCAAAGCTAAATCAGCATCAATTGCGTCAGCATAATGATACGGTCCGTCACTCTGTCTTGTTAACTCCAATGCTGCATGGGCTTCTTTTTCCATTGCAGCTAACTGACTAGCTACCTCTCGCTTTAAAATAGCTAACCACGGAATGTCAGCCTCGTCGACGTCTTCTGTGACATCATACATCTGAGCTATTTGATCCAGCCATTCATCTGGAGCAGGATTTTGCATTGCGAAGTCATATAACGTTAAAATTAATTCCTCAACGTCTAGGTCACTACGGTCGTTAGAAAAACGATCAACAACGGAGAAAAAAGCAGCTTGCTCTTCTCCTTCTTTGCCGTACCAAGTTTCAAACAAGTCTTCCAAAACTTCCTGCCTGATCATATCTGCTTCAACATCATCAGCAATACGAAAACCTGGGTCAATGTCCAGTAAATAGGCATACCTTCTTACTAAATCCATACAAAAAGAGTGTAGTGTTGAAATCGAAGCACGTTGTAGTAAAGATAACTGCTTTTTTAAATGGGTTGAATTCGGATTCGCTTCTAGTGCTGCCTCTAGTGCTTCACCAACACGATTACGCATTTCTTGTGCCGCAGCATTGGTAAATGTTACGACGAGTAGGGAATCAATATCAATAGGGTTCTCACGGTTTAATAGCTTTTGAATAATTCGTTCCACGAGGACAGCTGTTTTACCTGAACCAGCTGCTGCAGCTACTAAAATATCACTGCCACTTGAATAAATCGCATCTTCTTGTTCCTTTGTCCATTTCGGCACATTATCCCCCCCTTTTTGCAATCCTATCTAATATTTCATCGTCCTTCATTTCTTGTAATCTTCTAAAGTTATTTTCTGCTAGCGTTGGATCAAATTGACAGACCGATTTAAAGTCACAATACGTGCAAGCTGTCATTTGCTTGTGCTGGTATGGATTTAAGTGAATCTGTCCGCTCGTTATATCCATTCCTGCATCAACCATTAAGTCGCGTATATACCCTTTTAGTCTATGGAATGTATCAGCCTTAGCTGTATTCGAACCTTTGCGAAACTCGCCGTCCTTCTTCAAGCCAGCAGGAACGATTCGACTAGAACCACTATCTAAACTAGTGTCCATCAACTTAACGATCTGTTCATCTTCTAAAAGAAGCCCTTGCATCTTAAACTTTTTAAAAATTTCTTCTTCAATAGCTTCATCGTCCAACTGTTTGTTTTCACTAATCATTGGGTTGTGCACGTGAAAATAAAGGACCCCGGCTGGATTTGCTTGTTTCCCTAACCATTTCTCGGCATTGGCTAGTACAACATCCAAGTAGCTTAGCATTTGCATGGCAAGACCATAGTAAACCTCGACTAAGTTTAATCCTTTCGAGCTAGACTTATAGTCAATGATTCGCAAATATAACTCATCTTGATTAACCGCTTTGTCGACTCGGTCAATTCTACCTCTTAACACTAATTCAAAACCATTAGGTAATGACAAGGAAATTGGTGCTAAGTTTTCATTTCCTGTCCCAAAGCCTAGTTCAAGGCCGACCGGAGAAAATTTACTTTTACGAGATTGCTCACTAAGAACGAAGGTTGCCCGTGCAATAACGTCTTGGAGTTTTTGCTGTATATACTTATAACGATTCGAGCTATGCAAAATTTGATGTTGCAAAATGGGCGCTAAGCTTTTGACAGCTCGCTCAGCGTAAAACATTGCTTCATCGCGTTGTATTTGTGAGAAGTCTCTACCTTCTGTTTGGATCCATTCAGTTATTTGCTTTAGTGCTTCATGAAACAGCTGACCAATATCTGGTGCATCAAGCTTATACAAACGGCGATCTTCTAAAGCTAAGCTGTACCTGAGAAAATGTTGGTACGAACATCGATGGTACATTTCTAAGCGTGAGACACTAGCCTTGATTTGTTTGGAATAAATTTGATTCACGGTTTCTTTAGCTAAATTGGTCGGTTCATTTTTATAAAATAAGCTCTGTACTATTTTGTTTGTCGTCCCTTGTTTCTCGCTATGCTCTACATACCAGTTAAATACACTCCACCAAATGGGATCAACTGGATATCCCCGTAGTTTCTTAGCCAATTGTGAAGTAAGTGCTGACCTTGTTTTCGTCGCTGTTGTAACAAACCTGTCTGCATCAACCATTTCCTCAGGGTCTTGCAAAAGTAAGTGAGTGACTGCTGGAAATAAATCTTCCATTCGCTTGATAAGCTGTGAAGGCACTTTTGACTTACCTTCTTCATCACTAAGCGGGTAACTAACCCATAATCTGTCTTTTGCCGAAGTGAAAGCTAAATGAACATAAAACCAATCATCGAGAAGCTGTCGCTTACTTCCTTCAGCAAGCTGAATGCCTTGCTCTGATAATAATGTGCGTTCATCTTCAGAAATCATCCCGTCTGTCTGTGGTTTCATTGGCCATACACCTTCATTAACCCCTAAAAGGAAGGAACATTTTATCCCACCAATCCGGGAACGATCAATGGAGCCGATGACGACATGGTCCATACTCGGTGGAACGTGAGCAAACTTTAATGATTCTAATCCCGCCTCAATTGTTGCTTGAAATAACGGCAATGACAGCTTTTCATCACCAACAATCTCAACCATCTCATCGAGTAACTGAATGACTGCCTCCCATACTTGTTCTTGTTCACGACTTCGTTCAATTCTTCCTTCTTCCTCTAGTAAGTCTCGTGTTTTTTCTAGTTGCTCTGCTGCTTGGATCCTTTCTAGCCATAGGAACAGAACCGTTGCACGTTCTCTTATTGTTTTTGCTTTTCTTAAACTAGTATCTAAACCTTTTAATGCTAAAGCAACCTGGTTACGGTAGTAGTTAATCCGTATTTGCGCTTCTTTTTCTTGATCGGTTTGGGACGCTTGATCGAACCCACGAAATCGTTGGAAAATCCATTGTTTATCCGATAACCAGCTATTTCTTCCTCTAACCCCGTACTCAAGACAATAGTTCTCAAGCTCGTCAATTGCTTCATCTGTTAACGGAAACTTCGAATTTGTCTGCGGGATGAAACCAGTTTTCAGCAAACGGAATACTGCATCATATCGCCAGTTTCCTTCAACAACGTCAAGTGCAGACCTTATTAGTTCAATGAAAGGGTGATTCATCATTGTTCTTTTTTCATCGATAAAAACTGGGATACCATAGTCACTAAACACCGTATCAATTAAATCATGATACACATCGGTTTGCCTAATTAAAACGGCCATCTCTTGATAACGATAACCTTCATCTCGGACAAGTCTTAGTATTTCTTGAGCTACACCTTCTACTTCAGCCCTTGGGTGGACAGCTTGTGCTAATTGAATTGGGACTTGTCCCTTAAACCTTGGCACTGGTCTCGTATCAAAATGCTTTTCTAAATGGGCAAAATATTGACGTTCTGCAAACATCCCTCTTGCCTGGTCGAGTAGTTCTATTCCGTCAACCGTAACATTCGCTTCTAACGCTAATTGGGTTAGTGTTTGATACGTTTCTTTCGTCTGTGAGAATAAATCTAACTCTGATACATTACCTTCCGTTAACTTGTCTAGTGTAAGGGTTACTGTTACATGATCTACCTTTTTCAACAAAGCCCGGACGACTAGTAATTCTTGCGGAGTAAAACGGTGGAAACCATCAAAGTAAACCTCTGCATTGTTTAAGAATTCTGCATCCTCAATTTTACTTGCCAAAAGCTGAAGTTGGTCTTCACTATCGATATATTTATCTTTTAACGCAACTACCAGTTTTTCATAAATATAATGAAGGTCTTCTAATTTATTTCTTAGCGCTTGTTCGCCGCGATATCGATGCTGGAACTGATCCATTTGCGTAATTTGCAGTGCGAGTAATTCAGGAGTAATCCGGTACCGCTTAAACTCTGTAATCATTCCCTCTAATTGCTCCATAAATCCTTGTTTTTCAATCGCTTTTTGAAATACTTTCCATTCGGATTTTCTTTCGTCTGTTATTTTTCGTAACATCATTTGGACACCAGTGGAACTTATAAATTTCCGTGTACCACCGCCAGTTTCCTGTAAGACACGCCAGGCTAACCGAGAAAAGCTAAACACCTGCGCTCGGATGCTTCCATTTACCTCTTCATCTTTTAATAAGTCATATTCCTGTTGGAAGGTCATCTGGTCAGGTACCACGTAAATTATCGAAGCACCCTTGGGGTTTTTTGTTAATTTTCGTTTGATTTCTTTAACACATTGCCCACTTTTATCGGTACTTGCTCGCCCAAGCAAAAAACGTATCCCCATCTAAAATCCCCCCTATTTTCGCAACTGTTTCATGCTACCTTACTCCGATTACTACTATTATTTTAACATGTTTTGAGTATCACGCCTGCTAAAAGCTATAGGTCACTGCCTTTCTCCTACTATTAACAGAAGGGATTGACTTATGACCTCAGACGGGCTAGGTGCCGGAGCTAGACAGCTCATACGTTTTTTATACTTCCTTATCTCATAAAAAAAGCGAAACCAAGAAGGCTCGCTTTTTTGTTTAGTTTTTAAAGTTGAATCCCAATTCTGTGACAGGCCAATATCTGATATCTACTTTACCTACTACACTTTCTATATCAATAAAACCAAAGTATCGACTATCTAAACTTTCTCGGCGATTATCTCCTAACACAAACAACTTGCCTTCTGGTACTTCAGTTTGACCGGTTACTTCCTCTAATGTAAAATCGTCTGTTAATGGCTTTCCATCATTTTTTCGGTATCTGTCTAGATATGCTTCATTAATTTGTTCCCCATTTAAAAATAATTGATCATCCTTGTAAACGATGTTATCTCCTGGTTTACCAATGACACGTTTCACATAATCTTCTGTAGCGTTGGCATGGAACACAATCACATCAAATCTACTAATCTTTTTCTCTTCTTTTACCAGTTTATTTACCATTAACAGGTTTCCATCATGCAATGTAGGTTCCATTGACTTACCTTCAACGATGTAACTTGCAAATAAATAGGAGCGGAAAAAGAAAGCAAGAATTACTGCAATGATAACCGTTCTTGTAATTGGCCAAATCCTTATCTTTTTCATATTCTTCCCTCCACGGGTGTCGTATGTATCCATTTTACCCTTTTTCTATTATTTTAATCTTCATTCACCCCTATTTGGGCTTGGTTATCTGCCTTTTTTTGCAAGCGTTTTTCGAGATACTTACCTACTATCCAAAAGATTAAAATTCCAACACCAACAAGAATAGTTTTGGTTGGATTTTTAGCAAATGACATAATACTACTTCCAATATAAGAAATCGTAAAAATCATTACCGATTTTCCTAAGAATACCGCTAATATAAATTGCTGATAGCTGATTTTTGATAGACCAGCTACAATATTAATAATTGATGACGGTGAAAATGGAAAGCACATCAATAAAAACAATGGACCAAACCCATGCCGATCAAACCAATCGGTTACCCGTTTCACTTGTTTATTTTTCCGTATCCAAAGAAAAAACCGTTTATCTCCAAGCTTTCTTACGATAAAAAATACAGAAATAGCCCCTGCACTTGCACCTATCCATGAAAGCAAAAAACCTTCTAACAGCCCGTAAGCTGCTGCGTTCGTCATAACAAATACAACTAAAGGCAAAAAAGACAGAAATGCCTCAATAAATGGTAAGGCTATTCCTGGAAGTGGTCCTAAACTTTCATAGCTTTGCAAAAGCTGAATAATAAAGTCACCAAATTGGTTATCTTCAATCAATTGTTTGATATCAGATATATCCATGTTTTCAATTGTTACGCTTAACAGATACATGTAAAAACTCCTCTAATCACAATTAACCACTTCTTTAGTTTTCCTAATTTCATTTTAATGTAAACCTTAAAATTTTCCTATTATTAGCACTGTTTCCACAAAAATTATTTGCAACTGTCTTTTCCTTTTTGTTCATCTAGGATATAATATAAACAGAACAAACGTTCGTTAATAAGGAGGGAACTACTTGCGTTATCTCAACGAAGACGAACTTCGTTTAGCTTCTCGATTTTTGTTTCTTTCCATGGCTATCACTGTTATTAAACAAGACCTTGAGCTCATTGAACAAGAAAAAATCTTTAAAATAAAAGAACCCTATCTCAGGCTACTTCAAAAAATGCAACATGTTGCGACGATAGAACGAAGACATTTACGTAAACAAATGACGGATCAACACCTACAAGTCATCACTTACGAAAAAACAGATTCCTTTACATCCTTTTTATTTATTTGCAAAGGAAAGGAAGAAAAAAGAAATTATTTTAATCCAGCAATCAGGAAAAAAGTTGAAATCATTATTCACGAACTTATGCAAACAGTTGCTGCCCCTTCTCGCGTCTAATTTTTGCTTCGCTTCTTGAAGAGCGTGAGCTAGTTACATTTCGAAACATATGAAAGCTACTCCGAAGCTAGACATAGCTGACTTTAAACGTTATCCAAACTGAGACAAAAACAAAGAGAAAGAGCATTAATCTCTTTCTCTTCTTCTCATTGGTCAACCATTTGGTCAAGTTCTTCTATCTTATTTTCACGGTCTTGCTGTAATTGACTAAACAGCTGATCTAGACTATAGCGTATTCCTAAGGATTCGATTTCAATTATAGTTTCGCCGTTTTCTTTTTTTATCCAGAAATCGCCTGAAGTAATTGTACTGATTAAGTTATCATCGCTACCCATCGCTAGTAACTGTGAGCCAGAATCGGCAATTTGTTTCCCTTTGTCAATTACTTCTTCAGGCTTAAAGTTAAAGAATACAACTAAAACTAGACCTATTACCGCTACAATCATCGCCATTCTAACAAGTGATTTGAGAATACTAACAACAATACTGACTGCTACAATAGCTACAAGAACTCCCCATAAGGAATGATCACTTATAAAGCTAGTAATCGACTCCAACTATTTATGCTCCTTTCTTAGGTGAAAAATAATCGATAGATCTCCTTATACAGCTATTGTTAAATAAATACGTCGATTTTAAACATTTGACACAGTATTTTGTTAAAATAATTTTTAAAAGTCTTTTACTCTCTAAGCCCTAATTATTACTAAAACGGTTCAGCAACTATATCTATCGTATTTTTCAACAAATATTTAATTCGGTTGTCCAACAAATACCTGAATTGAGCAGTACGTTGTAACTGATTTAATAAAGAACCATGTGAAATTTCTAATGTCACATTGCTCCCATTTTTGAAAATAATTGCTGAATGGTCGGTAGAAATTTTTAAAATACGGTCAATATGGGAATGGGATATCCAAGAACAGTCGGGGTTGAGCGGAGATGAAGTTGGAAAAAAGTACATTCCACTTGATGGATCAATTGAAATTGGGGCTTTATGTGTAATACCGCAAATACCTTTGGTCCCTTCTTGTCTTCCTCGTAAACTGCTGCCGAAAAACTTACACGCATAATCAATTAATCGACTCGGAGGCTTGTTGACAAAGAAGCGTTGATCATCTTCCATGACTACAGAGGTATAGTGTCCATCAATTTCTTCTGCAAGGACAGCCAAAGTTAGGGGGGTAATTTCATAATTTACTCTCATTTCATTTACCAAAGTTTATCATCCTTTTCGTTAATGTGAAGTAGAGAGCAAAAGACTTAAGATAAATATAGCAAATAGTTCCCAAAAATGGAAGAAAATAATTAATTTTTGTTATAATTTCACCTTTTTCTCATCATCACTACCATCTGTTATAAAAAAAGAGCCATTACATGGTTGTAAAAATCAAATTTATTAGAGGAGAGATCAACTAAAGATTTCTATATTTCCGATGAAGAAAACTTAATCACTACAAAAAACCCAGTTAATGGTAAACAAACTACAAACTCAGGACCCCCTTTAGGAAATGGCAATATGGTGCCCGCTCCCATCTTTTATCCTTTACCAAATCAAATGTTTACGGTGGCCTGTCTTGAACCACTGTAAACATTTGGCAGCTAACCTAACCTAGTCACATCATTAAGTTGGCTTAATTGCGTCTCTCTTCTATTTCCTTCTCAACTAATTGAATCCGCTCACTTATTGATGGGTGACTATATCGCATCCACTTTACCCAAAAGACTGGATCAAGGTCACTTTTTGATTGAACAGCAAGACGTTTAAAGCTGTTAATCGCTACTGTCAAATCATCTGTGCGTTTCAATGCATATATATCTGCAGACTTTTCTATTTGTCTTGATACATACATGGAAACTGGTTGTGTAGCAGTTAATAAAAGCGATAAGATTAATAACAATAATGGTATTGCTCGCCACTCTCTTTCAGCAACATCCTTTCGGTTCATTCGTCTATATAAGAATGCAGTTAAATACAGTAAAAAGAAACTTAATAAGAGATAACCAAATACCCCTTTGTACACATGCCGTTTCACGTAATGGCCAATTTCATGAGCCAAAATAAACATAACCTCGTCTTGTTCCATCCCGGCTATCGTCGTATCCCATAGTACAATCCTTGCATTCCCAAAAATCCCTGTCACATAGGCATTAAATGTTGTTACTTTTTCACTCATGTTCACCTGGAGGAGTGTAGCATCTTTTAGACCAACCTCCTCAACAAAATTTTCAATTTCAGTTTTGAGAGGGCCTTCCTCCATTTCACTAAAGTCCTCGTACAATGGATCTATCCACACTGGCTGAATGTAAACAACAAAGATGGCAATTGGCAGAGCTAATAACCACATGGCAAACCACCAGTTTCGTTTATACTTGGCCATCAGAATTCGTAGTACATATATTCCGACCATAAGCACTAACCAGTAGAATAATAAATCTAATCCCATTTCAAATAACCAATCAGCAACCGGCTGTTTACTTGTCCCCTCATTTCTAGAAACCTTAAACCATAACAAGTTAAAAGGAAAACGGACTAATCCATATAAACTGACTAATAGAAAGGAAAACATCACAGACCTTACCCACTCAAACTTTCCTATTTCTGATAACTTATTGATCCATCGCTGCATTGCCGGATGTTTATAAAAGTAATAAAGGAGTAACCATTCTAAAGGCAACTTTGAGAAATAAACAGCATGGGCAATTGCCGCATATCTAGACTCCGCATAGGATTCAAGTGGATAAAAATATAAAAAGTAACCCCAAAGCAATACCAAATAAATAATGTAAATTACTATACTTTTGTTCATATGTAAACCTCTTTTATTAAGCTATTATAGTCCTTCGAGGAATCGACTATCGACCAATTAAGCAACTACACCTTAGTTGATGTGACAACAGAAAGAGGCTGACCTTCTACGTCAACCTCCGCGCCTAGGTTAATAAATTAGTTCGATGAAATCCTCTTTTGAAATCTTTCCTAAATAATGGGACACATTGAATCCAGTTAGTGCCACTTCAATAGATTTCGGCTCGTAGCGGATATCAACAAGTTTCTGTTCAAGTTCACTAACATCTCCGACGCCGAAAAAATCACCGTAAATTTTACAATTTTTGATTATTCCTTTGTCAACATCCAAACGTATATCAACAAATCCTGCCGGAAATTTATGTGACTGCTTTACATTAAAGGATGGTGATTTCCCATAATTCCATTCCCACTTTTGATACCTTTCCTTTGATAACTGATGAATGTTTTGCCAATCTTGCTTAGTTAATTTGTACTGCGGAACGTCTTTAACATCCTCGACATGAAAAATATAGCGCAAAATGTGTTGTTTAAACTTGTCCATCGTTAGTTTTTTCACCATAAATTCAGAAACATTTGCCACCCGGCTTCGGATGGATTTAATTCCTTTGGATTCGATTTTTTCAGCCTTAACTTGTAAAGCAGATACAACATGTTCAATCTCTGAATCATACATAAGCGTTCCATGACTAAACATTCGACCTCTCGTAGTAAACTGGGCGTTACCAGAAATTTTCCGCCCATCAGCAACTAAATCATTTCTACCTTTTAGTTCCGCTGGTACACCTAACTTTTTCAACGCCTCTACGACAGGTTGAGTAAATTTGGCAAAATTGTGAAAGCTGTCTCCATCATCCTTGGTTATAAAACTAAAGTTCAGGTTACCTTGGTCATGATAAACGGCTCCACCACCTGACAGGCGGCGCACAACATGGATGCCATTTTCCTCTACATAGTTCGTATTAATTTCTTCAATCGTATTTTGGTTCTTACCAATAATGATGGATGGTTCATTAATATAGAAGAGCAAATAAGTATCCTGCTCACCAAAGTTATTTAACACATATTCCTCAATTGCTAAGTTAACATGTGGATCAGTAATTCCTTCATTATCTATAAACTTCATTGCTTATCCAGCTCCTTTTGTTGTTAAAAGGTTCATTTGGTTCATTAACCGTTTTTTGTTATTTACCGTTAGTATAAACTGAAATGGATAAGAAAGGCAAAACTATAACAATTTAACAGTTCCAGACGAAACCTTCAACCGCAAGAAGAACATCACCTGAGTAATAGTGCTTAGCTTGCTTAACTAATTGTTGATGGTCACCAAAATGGGGAAGATGCGTTAGAAGCAACTGTTTTACGCCTGCTTGTTGGGCAATGTCTGCACAGTCTTTGCTTGTCATGTGGCCCGCATTCGAACCATCTTGTCCTTCATAAAAGCTAGCTTCTGCAACAAGTAAATCAGCCCCCTCGCAAAAAGGTATAAACGACTCCTGAAAGCTAGAATCAGCGGTATAAACTATCGATGTGTCACCATCACTAATTCGCATGGCATAACAAGGAACTGGATGAACAGTCTTTAAAAAGGTAAAAGAAAACGGACCAACCTTTAGTGCTTCGTTTGGATTGTATGCAACCCCTCTTGTATGTTGATGGGATAACTTTGCAAAAGCTTCCCTATTTAGTTCGTGTCCATATATCGGAAGCATTCCTTCTGTTTGATGGATGGAATGTTGAACGAGCAAACTGTATTGTAACACGCCAATATCTGCAATATGGTCTTGATGGTAATGGGATAGGACCACTGCGTTGATATGTAGTATTTGTTTAAATGCCTGAATTCGTGACAATGCACCACTTCCAAAGTCTATGACACAAGTAAAGCCATCTTTTTCTACTAAATAGCAAGAAGTTGCTGCTCCCTGTTCAGGGTATGCTCCCCAACATCCAACAACCGTTAATTTCATTTGTTCCACCCTCTTCGTTTTTTATAATTTCATATTGTTGTAATACAGACTATTGATTATTCCTCGTTGTTATATTACAATAAAACTACACCAATCGATACGGAGGGATAACCAATGATGAATATAATTGAATTTTTCCGTAATCTACCTCAAAAAAAGTGTAGTAAATGCGGAAATAACATTATCGAAAAAGCAGACTGTTATGGGAACCTATGCGATAATTGTGACCATCCAGCTCGATAAATTTATTTATTAAAAGTAGCTATATTAGCTACTTTTTTTGTGTGATTTTATTTCTCTACCCTATCCACCGGCTATTTATAGTTTTAGCACTTGATTCTTTTTTTTACAAATGTAACGATAACCGATACAATAAACATATGATACAGGCTTGGAAAAGAAGGTGACTTAAGTGTTTCAAGATATTTCAATAAACAAATTATGGCAAGCACAACAAGAAAAGTCAGTTATGTTAATTGATGTTCGCTCCCCGTCAGAATATAACCATTCGACAATTCCTGGGAGTATTAATATTCCGGTCTTTTCAGATGATGAACGGGCTGAGATTGGCACCATATATAAACAAGTAAGTCAGGAAGCTGCCAAAGAGCGCGGCCTAGAAATAGTGTCTCAAAAACTCCCGTCCTTTATAAAACAGTTTAAACAGCTTCCTCCACAGAAAAAGGTTGTCTTTTGCTGGCGTGGCGGAATGCGTAGTAAAACAGCAGCAACTGTCGTTGATTTAATGGGAATACCTGTAGCACGATTGGAAGGCGGTATGAGGAGTTTTCGACAGTTGGTAGTTTCTTCTTTCGAAAATTATGACCTACCAACGAAAACTTATTCGTTAAACGGCTATACAGGCTCGGGAAAAACAGTGATTCTTCATCACCTTGAAAACCAAGGATATCCGGTTATTGATTTAGAAGGAATGGCCAATCATCGTGGTTCGATTTTTGGTGAAATCGGTTTAGAACCTTACAACCAAACGACTTTCGAATCACTACTGTTTGCACGATTGCAAGAGCTTGACCAATCTCCTTATTTAATCTTTGAAGCTGAGAGTAGACGGATTGGTAAAACAATCATCCCAGACTTCTTGCTTAAGCAAAAGGAAAAAGGAATTCAAATTCACTTATTTATTCCTCTTGAGGAAAGGGTTAAAAACATTTTAGATGATTACCAACCTTGGAATCACTTAGAGGAATGTATCCATGCGTTTTCGCTAATTAAAAAACGAATCCACACACCGATTGCATCTGAAATTGAAACTGCTCTACAGAGTGAAAACTATGAAAAAGCAGTACGGTATTTACTTGAGTACTATTATGATCCAAGATACAATCACACAATGAACCAATATCCTTCTAATCAACACGTGGATATTGAAGCAAAAGATACCGAAGAAGCAATTAAAAAGATAAAAGCAGTGCTTGAAGCGATCACGATAAAACATTAACAGGTTTGTGAGCTACTAGTGTAAGAAAAGCGCAGCGCACCCGGAGCTAGACAGCTCTTGGATCTTTTTATACTTTATTTTCTTTTAAAAAATAAAACACGAATAAGAAAGCGCAGGACGCTTTTCTTATTCGTGTTTATTTCAAATAGGTTAACACTTTTTGTACGGCAGCTTCTCCTTGGTCAATACAGTCAGGGATTCCGATGCCTCGATAAGAACTACCAGCTAAATAAACACCCGGCAAGTGCCTAGCCATTTCATCAGTAATTAGGTCTATCCGTTCTTTGTGCCCGACTGAATATTGCGGCATTGAATCTTTCCATCTCGTGATAACGGCAAACTCTGGTTGGTCTGTAATATTCATTATTTTATTTAAATCCTTCATGGCAATTGCTACGATCTCCTCGTCAGATAAATCAACAACCCCTTCATCTAAAGGTCTCCCCAGATAACAACGAAGGAGCGCCTTCCCTTCCGGCGCAGCAGTCTCTGGCCATTTTTTATGTGTCCACGTGCAAGCAGTAATCCGGTAATCATTATTACGCGATACGACAAACCCAGTACCATCAATATCATTTTTAATTGCCGTTTGATCAAAAGCAAGAGCAACATTAGCTACAGAAGTAGCTCCCATTTTTTTAAAATCATCGACAAAACTATATTGACTTAACATTCTTTGTGTAGCAAAAAACGGGGTCGCAAGGACAATGGAATGTGCTTTAAAAACTTCTCCATTACCTAATAGTAAATGATAGCTATTTTCCTTTTTCTCAATATGGTCAACAGCGACATTCTTTTCAATGACACCTGCATTAATCTTTTCTTCTAATGCTTCAACTAGTGACTGTAAACCATTTCGTAACGTATAAAACATACTCGGCTTTGGGCCTTTCGTTTTTTTCTTTTTTGGCATTGTTTTTTGTAATCCTTTAACCAAACTCGTGTGTTCTCGTTCCAATTGATAGAAGTTTGGAAATGTCGCCATTAAGCTTAAGTCGTCGATATCACCAGCATATATTCCAGAAAGTAATGGCTCGACTAAATTCTCTACTAATTCATCGCCAAACCTTCTCCGAAAAAACTTCCCTAACGATTGATCAGTAGCTTCAGGTCCTTTAGGCAAGACAAAATCACCCGCAGCTCGAAGTTTTCCCTTTACAGAAAAAATACTAGAAAAAAGGAATGGGCGCACTTCTGTTGGTATCCCCATAAACGATCCGCTTGGCATCTTATGAAGTTTGTTATTAACGAGAATATAAGATTGTCCCGTCCCGTTTTTTACGAGATCTTGCTCAAGACCGACTTCTTTTGCAAGTCTTGTTGCCGATTCTTTCCTTATTAAAAAAGAATCTGGTCCTCGTTCGATCACGTAGCCATTCTTTCTTTCTGTCCGAATCTTTCCACCAACCTGGTTACTCGCTTCAAATAATTTAACTTGGTATGGTAATTGTTTTTCTTCTATTTCCTTTTGTAAATAATAAGCTGCAGTTAATCCTGCAATTCCGCCACCAATAATAGCAATTTGCTTTCTATTCATATGCTACATCAGTGCTCATTATTTTACTTTGCACGACTCGAGCTAAGGTTTCAATAAATAATGGAGAAACGTTAGGCATTGGTGGACGATAGTAATTGGCACCTAATTCCTCACAAATCACTTTACACTCGTAGTCATTATCATATAATACTTCCAGGTGATCCGCCACAAACCCCACTGGTGCATAAACAAAAGAGCGATATCCTTTTTTCTCGTAAAGCTCTCTTGTTAAATCTTGAACATCTGGACCAAGCCAAGGTTCAGGCGTATTGCCTTCACTTTGCCAACCGATTTCATAATTGCTTATACCAGTCTCTTCTGCAATTAACTCAGCTGTTCTTTTTAATTGGTCTGGGTATGGATCGCCATTTTTCAATATTTTCTCTGGTAAGCTGTGGGCTGATACAACCAAAACTGCCTTTTCTCTTTCTGTTTCATCCATTTTAGCATATTCACCTTTAATTGCCTCTGCCCAGTATTGAATAAATCCAGGTGCGTCATACCAACTCTCAACAGAGGTAATGGATGGTTTACCGTGCTTATCTGCCTCTTTTTGTGCACGACCATTATAGGATTTAACACTAAACGTGGAATAGTGTGGTGCAAGGACAATCGATACTGCCTCTTCCATACCATCTTTGGCCATTTGAGCAACAGCGTCTTCAATAAATGGTTCAATATGTTTAAGTCCAAGATAATAAACAAATTCAACCTCATCTTGAAGGTGATTTAACTTCTGTTCTAAAGCCTCTGCTTGTTGCTTCGTAATCTTAGCAAGCGGCGATATCCCACCAATTGCACGGTAGCGCTCTGTTAAGTCTAACAGAGCTTCCTCAGATGGTTTTTTACCGTGACGGATATCTGTGTAGTAACGTTCAATATCTTCTTCTTTATATGGTGTTCCATATGCCATTACAAGTAAGCCTACTTTTTTCTTTGCCACCTAAAGCACCTCTCCAATTATTTTTTCGCTGAATACGTGTGGATAAACTCAGTTAATTTTTTCAGTACAGCAGGATCTATTTCTGGTGTGACACCATGCCCCAAATTAAAAACATAACCAGGCTGTGACTGTCCTTCGTCCAAAATTGCTTTCGTTCGTTGCTCAATGACTTGCCAATCGGACAGTAGTATAGCAGGGTCTAAATTGCCTTGTAACGTTTTCGTAATGCCTTGATTACGAGCTTCTGTAATTGACATACGCCAATCTAGCCCGAGGACATCCACCGGCAAGTCGTTCCATTCTAAGATTAAATGACGTGCACCAACACCAAACAGAATCAACGGGACACCTTCTGATTGTAATTCCGTAAAAATCCGCGTCATGACCGGTTTTATATAATAGCGATAATCTGCTTGATTTAATGTTCCAACCCACGAATCAAAGATTTGAAGTGCCTTAGCACCTGCTTTAATCTGTGACTTAGCGTAATTAATCGTCATGTCGCCTAGCTTGTCCATTAACGTAAACCATGTTCTTTCATCACTGTACATCATTGCTTTTGTTTTATGGTAATTCTTCGATGGACCACCTTCGACCATATAACTTGCGAGTGTAAATGGTGCTCCTGTAAAGCCAATTAAGGGAACATCTAATTGTTCTTCAGCAAGCAACCGTATCGTTTCTAATACGTAGGGAACATCTGACTCTGGATCAATCGTTCCGAGTTTCTCCACGTCTGAATAGGAACGTATAGGGTTATCTATCACTGGACCAATTCCTGATTTTATATCGACATCGACACCAATTGCCGGTAACGGGGACATGATATCTTTATATAAAATGGCCGCATCCACACCATATTGTTCGACCGGAAGCCTTGTAACATATGCACATAATTCAGGCTGATGCGTAATTTCAAATAGCGAATATTTTTCTTTTAATTCACGGTATTCCTTTTGCGACCTACCTGCTTGGCGCATATACCAGACCGGTGTGTAATCTGTCTTTTCACCTCGAAAGGCCTTGATCATTGTGTCGTTTATTTTTCTAACCATCTTTAGTTCACCCTTCGTCCTTAATCCATTCCATACAACACTATACCGATATAATGAACGCATGTATAGTAATTGCGATGAATTGTCACTAATTTGTAATTATTATAATCTAATACAATTTATAGTTCCACCTTGTTCGATTGTTTTCCAATTTCTTCTGTTAAAGGATTTACTGGTACAACATAATAACTTTCTTTAGTAAAGATACTAATTCGGTCAATTGTATATGTTCCTTGCCCAGTAACCTCTCCAATCTTAACCGATCCTGTCTTTCCTGATTTAAAAATATAATAGACAATTCGCTCATCGTCACCTGGTGTCCAGGTTAACTTGCCTTTGAGCATAAAACCTCCAAGCTTATATGAGAGCTTCAAATCATCTATTGTAGGTAAGCTTGCAACTGGTTCTTCTAACTCATCGACATTTGGCGGAAGTCTGAAGTCATCATTTAATGGTTGCTGTTTATCTAACTCTGCCAGAATCGCCTTTGCTAACAGCGTAGGAGCAGCACTCCCCTTAGTTAAATAATGGGTTTCATCTGATTCATCGTACCCCATCCAAAGTGCTGTTACGTAGTCGGGGGTAAATCCAACAAACCAAGCATCCTTAAAAAAGCCTGGTGCTAGTGGATGCTGTGTTGATCCTGTTTTACCTGCAAGTGCCTTTTGGTATACACCACCCTGGGCAGTGCCAGAATTCACCACTTCCTCTAGAATCCTGACCATGTTCCAGGCGATCTGTTTAGTGAAAACTTCTCGACTTTCTCGTAACGGTTTCGGTAAGGGTTGACCTGAATGGTTAATAATATCACTTATGGCAATGGATTGTATCCACTCACCTTGATGGATAAACGTACGATAACCTTCTGCAAGCTTAAGCGGAGATAGTCCTGTTTCTAGTCCTCCAAGCGCTATTGCAAGTCCTTGATCTTGGATGGAAATGTCCATCTTTTCCAAAAATGTTTTGCTATAGTTTATCCCAATTTTATTTAATAGCCAAACAGCTGGGACGTTCTTTGACTCGATAATGGCATCGTACATGGAAACGTTCCCTGCATACTGTCCATCTGCATTAGCAACGGTGTATCCATCAATACTTTGGTACTCATCTTTTAAGCTACTATAGGGATTGTACTCTTCTAACATCATAGCAGGACCATAAACGGCAATCGGCTTCATGACTGAGCCAGGTTGCCTTGGAACTTCAGCCCTGTTAAGTCTACCTGGTTCAAAATTTCTACCGCCAAGTACTGCTTCTAACTCCCCTGTCTGTTCATTTAGTAAAATAAAGGATGCCTCGACACCGGGTGTAGAACCAAAATAAAACTGGTCATCTTGAAGCTTTTCATAAGCGATGCGCTGGGCAGTTTCATTGACATTTGCCACAATCTGATAACCACCCCGCTTAAGTTCTGCAGGGCTAAGCTGATAGTTTCTCTCTGCTTCTTTAATTACGAGATCGAGGTAACTCTCCATCGAAGGCAAATTTTCTGGTTCTGTTATGTTAATACCTAAAGTTTTCCCTTGCGATTCAAGCATTTGTTCAACAGATAGTAAATCTAAACGATTCATCTGCGTTAAGACTAAATCACGACGCTCTTTCGCCTTCTCAGGATTGTTTAGTGGGGAATACGTATTAGGTGCTTTCGCTAAAGCGGCGAGCATCGCCCCCTCTTCGATCGTTAACTCGTTTACATCTTTACCAAAATAAAACATCGACGCCGTCCCTATTCCATATATCCCGTGGGCAAAATAAATATCATTTAAATACAACTCTAAGATTTTCTTCTTACTTATCGTTCTTTCCAAATAAATCGAAGCCATAACCTCTTTTGTCTTCCTCATCCATGTTTTATCATTGTTAAGAAAAAGGTTTTTAGCTAATTGTTGTGTAATGGTGCTTCCACCCTCCACTTTATTCATCGCAAGAATATCTCGATAAACAGCACGGATAACAGACGGGAATGACACGCCAGCATGCTGATAAAATCGTTGGTCTTCGATAGCGATAAATGCATTTTGCACATATTCTGGAATGTCAGCTATCGATACCAAGCTTCTATTTTCCGAGTAAATTTCCCCAATCACATTTCCCTTTTTTGAAAGGACTACTGATTTTTCCGGCAAAATTAAATTCTTTTCATTAAATACAAATTGTCCACCAAATAGGATAAACAAGTAACCAAGTAGACTAAGAAGCATTGTAGCTGTAACAATTAACAGCGGCCACTTCAGTTGGATTAACTTTTTAGGAAGCATATTAACAACCTTCAATCAACAATCCCCTCCTAAGAAAAGCGAAAGTCGTTCCTGCTCTTTTCTTATGACATCTTCCCTCATTATATGACAGTTTTCGTCAAACATAAAGGAATGGCATTTTGTAGGGCGCCTTGCCCACCCCCGACAAGCTTAAGGGGGTAGGCGCCCGGAGTTAGACAGCTCTTGGATTTTTTATATTTTCTTATTTGTTAAAGTAGTTAGAAACTTGGATATACTGCTAATTGTAATTGCTAATTTAATGGATTGGTTGCTAAACTAGTTATATAGAACGTAACCGAAAGGGGAATGATGATGAACGCATATATGACGAATGGAAGCTTTGATATTTTGTATAAAATTAAGGATAAATACCCCAACAAAGACTTCTACTTTATGCATGATAACCAAACAACACTAGCCTACTACGAAGATGCGGAAAAAACGAAATTTGCTACAGCTAGAGAATATGAAGTCGTTATTTCAAACGGCACGATACAAACGGATGGATTTGTTGTGATGAACAATATTCCAGTCACGGATGAGGGCCGACCAATCTTTGAAGATCAATTTAAGCAAAGGTCGGGTTCAATGGACAGTGTACCAGGCTTTTATGCCTTACGTGTACTTCGTCCAAAACGTGGGAATACTTATGTAGTATTTGTGCAGTGGAAAGACGAACAAAGCTACGAAAGATGGAAGAACTCTGGAAATTTTGCCAAAGCACACAAAAAAACAGACGGAGTTAAAAAAAGCGCACCATACTCCGCAGGCCCATCCTACGTTACCACCTACCATATGGCGGATTTAACCGAAGGATAAGAAAAGCGCAGGGTGCGCCTTTGTCAGCCTAACAGATTTTAGTTCCGATTCAGCCATTCTGTCGATGATGATGCCTCTTATCGACATATTTAAGTTTCGTTTCAGCCATTCTGTCGATGATGATGCCCTTTATCGACAGATTTGTGTTCCGATTCATCCATTCTGTCGATGATGATGCCTCTTATCGACAGATTTTAGTTCCGATTCATCCATTCTGTCGATGATGATGCCTCTTATCGACAGATTTTAGTTTCGTTTCAGCCATTCTGTCGATGATGATGCCTCTTATCGACAGATTTTAGTTTCGTTTCAGCCATTCTGTCGATGATGATGCCTCTTATCGACAGATTTGTGTTCCGATTCAGCCATTCTGTCGATGATGATGCCTCTTACCTACAGATTTTAGTTTCGTTTCAGCCATTCTGTCGATGATGATGCCTCTTATCGACAGATTTTAGTTTCGTTTCAGCCATTCTGTCGATGATGATGCCTCTTATCTACAGATTTAAGTTTTGTTTCAGCCATTCTGTCGATGATGATGCCCTTTATCGACAGATTTGTGTTCCGATTCATCCATTCTGTCGATGATGATGCCTCTTATCGACAGATTTAAGTTTCGTTTCAGCCATTCTGTCGATGATGATGCCTCTTATCTACAGATTTAAGTTTCGTTTCAGCCATTCTGTCGATGATGATGCCTCTTATCGACATAAGGCAAGCTTAAGCAGAAAATATATGCAGCTTTCGTTTCTTACGTTAATAAAAAATGGCCGTCCGAATAAATCGACGACGGCCATTTTTCATGCAATACATTTGTATTGAAAAAATCTTCAAATTTCTCCTTAGGCTGTGCACCAGTGATACGAGCCGCTTCTTCCCCACCATCAAAATGAACTAATGTTGGTGTACCTTCAATGTCATACGTGTCCCACTCTGCCGGAAATTCAAGTAGATTTAGCTTTTTCATATTTACACCTAGGTCGTCGGTTATTGGCACAAGGATAGGAGTGGTTTTTTGACAGTATATACACGTTGGACTGTAAAAATAAATCGTAACTTCCTCGCCGTTTTCTAGCTTTGAACTTAATTCATCTGGCAAAATTTGATTCTGATACAACGGGTCGTCTAGTTGATCAATGGTAGCTTGATCAACTGTTTCCTTGTTATATGGAAAAAAATCGAGGAAGTAAAAAACCATGTTTATTTTCTAATCAATCCATTTTTGTGTGCATATACAGCCGCTTGTGTCCGGTCATTTACATGGAGCTTACTTAATATATTGCTCACATGTGTTTTCACTGTTTTAATACCTATGTACAACTGTTCACTAATCTCTTGGTTAGTTAGTCCCTCACCAATACACAATAACACTTCTAATTCTCGGTCTGTTAGTTGGTCATGAGGTTTACGTTGGGTAGTCCTAAAGCTTGTCATCATTTTGCTTGCTACTTTTGACTCTATTACATTTTCTCCGTTAAAAGCCTTTTTTATTGCTGTTGCAATAGTGTCAGCCGATGAAGTCTTAAGAATATAACTAAATGCACCGGCTTCTAGTGCCGGGAACACTTGTTCATCATCATAATAACTAGTTAAAATTATTACTTTCGTAGTAGGAATAGCATCCATGATTTTCTTTGTAGCCTCGATGCCCGTACCATCCTCCATGATTAAATCCATAAGAACGACATCAGGTTTTTGCTCAATTACAACTTTTGCACCCTCATTTCCACTTGAAGCTTCCCCTACTATTTCCAAATCCGGTTCGGTCATTAAATAAGAGATGACGCCCTTTCTTACTACGTCATGATCATCTATAACTACTACACGAATCATCTATCGTACTCCCACTTTCTGAATAATTTTACCTTCCAACTAGCATATCTACAGTGGTATTCGAATATCGATATGCGTCCCTTCTCCTTGCTTGGAACGTATTGCAAATGTTCCACCTATTTCTTCTGTCCGTTCTCTCATTGTTTTTAACCCGTAAGAGGCCTTTTTCTGTTGGTATGTTCCCATGTCAAACCCTTTCCCATTATCAGCTATATGTACAAAAAATTCTTTGTTACGTTTGGCAAACTCTACATTTACCTCGGTTGCGTCCGCATGCCGCATCGTGTTAGAAAGAGATTCCTGAATAATCCGAAATAAATGCTCGGCTGTGGACTCAGACATCCCTTCTACTTCCTGTAGATCAAGATGAAAGTCGATATGGCACTTTTGCTTCAATTCTTCCACTAAATTCTCAATACCCTCACGTAAAGGTTCACCAGATAGATCAATTGGGCGCAAGTGTAATAATAATGCCCGCATCTCAGTTTGGGCTTTTAGGGCGGCTTCTGCGATGTCTTCCATTTGTTCCCTTGCTTTATCCGGACTTCGATCCAGTAAACGTAAACACGCCTGCGACATCATTGTT
This sequence comes from Aquibacillus salsiterrae, assembly GCF_028416595.1. Taxonomy (GTDB): domain Bacteria; phylum Bacillota; class Bacilli; order Bacillales; family Amphibacillaceae; genus Aquibacillus_A; species Aquibacillus_A salsiterrae. The sequence continues at coordinate 90,880 of NZ_JAMQKC010000007.1, forward strand.
AGTGCAAACAATTGTTGACTGACAGCATCATGTAGATCTCGAGCCAACCGTTGTCTTTCTTCTATTGTTGCTGCTTTACCTGCTGTTTTGGCATACTCCGCCTTTTCATCAGCTAGTCGTTGTAATGACTTTACTTGTCCTTGCATTTTTTCCCCTAGTTCATTGAGTTCTGATCCAATTCTAGCAATCTCATCATCAGCATTATCATAGACACGTGAGGAATAATTCCCTCGGGCTAGTTGTGCAATCAACACAGATAAATAATCTAGTCGCTCTTTCATATCCCCACTAGACTTAAAGCCAATATAAAAAGAAAAAAGAAACGCTACTACAACATATAATATAATAAAGACGAAAATACTAGTGACACTTAACCAATTAGGCTGAAATAACACGTAGATAGATAATACTATGGCCATTAGTGTCACAGTTGTTAGAAACAATCCATATAAGTGCGAGCGTATATAGGCATATCTAATTGAATTTAGTCTTTTTAACAAATTCTGTCCCCCTATACCCGATCAACCCGAATGGAACCTGCTTTTAAATGTAGATAAATGTTTAACTTTCTAGTTGATTCGGCAAAATTTGGTGTAGCATAAATAATTTGGCGGTTAATTCCTTCCGCATTTTGACCAAACACATGAATATCCCCAGCCTTAACATGGGCTTCAAGTGTAAACTCCACATTTTCAGGCATTAGAATACGAATATCCCCTGCCCAACCTTGGATGCTAATCGGAATCTCTTTATCTGGTATGAAAGCTTTCGTGAAATCAATGTGGTAATCTCCTACTGCATTCCACAGTTCCAGTGGCTCTACTGTCCAATTAGGGGTATTAAATTTGTGATCACCAATTGCGAAGCTTTGCCTCTTTCCGTACACCTTCTCCGTATTCGCATGATCATCTGAATCAAAAATAAATTGGAATGTCTTTTTCTTGTTTCGCTTATTCGTTGTTCCAAACAAACTAAAGCCAATGTAGATAATAAGTAATGGCCACAACTTATAGACATCACGAAACGAGAAATCCAACAGGTTGAACCGGTCGGAAAGAAGGAGTCCACCAAAAATAACGAAAAAGGACCCCATTCCTAGCCCACCCTTCCCCTTCAAACCTGTCCACATCCATTTAAAACCGACTAAAACAAAAAATAAGGGATAGATATAATACCATGCCTCGGCAAACTCCCACGAAACAACACCAACATTAGTTAGTACGAGTGCAATCCCAAATAAAATAATTAGAATGGCAATTATATTTTTCAGGAAATTGTTTTTCATTCCATTCACCCTTCACAAAAATCATACTTACTATTTAAACCTTCCTTGAAGCTTAGACTTAGTCCACGTGTCCCTTTCAATGAAACTACTATACTTCTTCTTCACACCATTGTAAATAACAACTGCCGGTCATATAACGACCGGCAGAATGGTTTTATCTACGTCTAGAGACTGATTTCCAAATGACAATCTTCCCTTTCCAAGTAAACAAGTACTCGTATATTTTAATACAAAGCAACAAGCAGACAACTCCAAAGGCAAAACCTGCGAGGACATCTGTTAAATAGTGAACGCGGATGACATACCTGCTCATGCCAATTAAGATGATAAGGATGATTCCAATCAAATTAATTCGAAATGCTAATTTCGTAGATTTTACGTACTTAATAGTGAAATATATAACTAGCCCATATACAATAACAGATATCATTGCATGGCCAGATGGAAAACTATATCCTATCCCCTCAGCCTCGGCAAAAATCCTTGGGCGCTCTCGTTCCACATTGATTTTGATCCAATAGTTTAATTTGTGCCCTAAATAGGGACCAACAAGTGCCACGATGCTCGCCAACCAATCTTTTGTATAAAACCAAAGTCCTATTGCAAATAGAATACTTAACGGGGTAAGAAAAGTCGATGAACCGAGCTCAGTTATCCATCGAAACACCTCAAAAATAACTGTATCCTCTAAACCAACTGCAAATGGCATTGCCCATTTATCAATGATAGGCATATCCGTATACCTAACTCGTAATAGTACAACTAAACCAGTAACGAGAGCAAGCATTAAAAACGACAAATAAAAATTAAACCGTATACTTCGATTCATCTTATCCTCTCCATTTCCAAATTACATTAATCCCTTCTAAGATTATATGTAGACAAGTATATAAAATTATTTTTTTACACATGTTTATCCAATCAATTATTGGGAAATAATATCTATAAATCTATTAAACAGGAGGATTCCAAATGGCAGACAATGTACGTAAATTTAAAGAAGATAGCAAAATTCAAGAATTAGTTGACGGGTTAAACGAGGATTTAGCAAATGAATACGCAGCTACAATAATGTACACGTACAATGCATCTGTAGTTACTGGATTATACAGAACCGTGCTAAAGCCATTTTTCGAAAAAGAAATTAGTGATGAAATTGGGCATGCACAATATTTATCAGACAAAATCAAGACATTAGGTGGAACGCCGACTACGACGCCAACAAAGGTAAAACAAGTAACGCATGTTAAGGAAATGTTAGAACAAGCAAGGGATGCTGAGCGAGATACTATTAAACGGTATGAACAAAGAAAACAGCAAGCTTTGGGCCTCGGTTTGACTGAACTTGTCGTAAAACTGGAAGACATGATTGCAGATGAAACAAATCATAAAGATGAGCTAGATCGTCTGTTAGCTGATCCCTCCTTTTCCAAATGATAAGGAAAGCAAATGTAACCATTCTTTTTCACTTCCTTATTGTAGCAAAGATGTTCCATAGTTGGGACATCTTTTTCTTTTAAAAGAGAAGACAGTATAAAAAAATCCAAGAGCTGTCTAGGTCCGGGCGCGACTTGCGCTTTTCTTAAAGGTTATTGAGTGGAGAGCATTGATTCTCTCTGATTAGGATAAATGGTATAATAATAATCAATAGTGAAGGGGGAGAATAAATTTTGTGGAACACTATTATCGAAGAAATGGATAAGTATTATGACGAAATGGTTGAGATGAGAAGATACTTACACCAATACCCTGAACTCTCTTTTCAAGAAGAAAAGACAGTCAGCTATATTAAAAATAAATATGATCAATTAGGCATCCCTTATCAGGCCAATGTAGGCGGCAACGGTGTTATCGCCACACTTTCAGGTGGGAAACCCGGCAAGAAAATTGCACTTAGAGCAGACTTCGACGGGCTTCCAATTCAAGATGAAAAGGATGTTCCTTATAAATCTAAGGTTGATGGTGTCATGCATGCTTGTGCTCATGACGGACATACAGCAACACTTCTTACGATTGCAAAAATTATGAAAAAATACCAAACAGAGCTTCCTGGGACAATTGTTTTTGTCCACCAACATGCCGAAGAGTTAGCACCAGGTGGCGCCAAGTCAATTGTCGACTCTGGTGTACTGGATGATGTCGATGCCGTTTTTGGTACACATTTGTGGTCAAACACACCTTATGGAGTTATCGAAACCTCACCAAAGGAATTCATGGCAGGTGCTGACCGCTTTTCGATAAAGATTCAAGGAAAAGGTGGTCATGGAGCGATTCCTCACCAAACAAAAGATGCCATTGTGATTGGGGCACAGGTTGTCACAAACCTACAACAAGTCGTAAGTCGGAGAATAGATCCCTTGAATACTGCCGTTCTTTCAATTGGTACATTTAACGCAGGTAGTACATTCAACATAATCGCTGATACGTGTACCATTACGGGAACGGTTCGTACCTTTGATCCTTTATTACAAAACCAAATCATTGATGAAATGGAAAAAGTAATTAAAGGTACGTGTATCGGTTATGACGCAACGTATACGTTTGATTATGAAAAGGGCTATCCGCCAGTTGTAAATCATCCAAAGGAAGCTGCGTTAGTGTTAGAGGCGGCTGCAATGGTTGAAGGAGTGGAGAAAGCTATCAATGTAGTTCCAAGTATGACTGGTGAAGATTTTTCCTATTACTTACTGAAAAAACCCGGTGCATTCTTTTTCACTGGAGCTCAAATTGAGGGTAATTTCCAACCCCACCATCACCCAAAATTCGATATCGATGAACGAGCAATGGTTTTAGCAGCAAAAACACTTATTAATATTGTTGCCTTATATCAACAAAAACAGTAACACTAGCCAAACTAATGAAGACATCCAAATTTAAAAGGCGCATAACATCGTTTTCAATCTTATGCGCCTCCCTTCCGCGTTCTTATAGAATTTACCGATTAGACCCGGCAATTTTCACTTACCAGACACCAATCGAATACGAAAAAATTATCGAAGAAGTCGAAACCGGTACATATTCATTGCACTTTCCCCTAATTGCCCAATTAACTTCTTATTGGCCATTGCTCCTACTACTGCCCCAAAACCAGGAATTAATTGTAGCATTTTAACAAAGTCAATCGTGTCCCGATATTCCAATTGTAGTGACTTCCAATCTAATTCTTGTAATGAATCCTTGTTCATTTCCCAGTTTATTAGTAGCTCCAACACATTTTTTTGCTTTTGATCGCTTGAAAAAGTTAACATGAAAATGTAGAGAAGATACAAACGCTCTTGATAATTCTTGACATCGAAACCATACAGTTGTCCCGCATCGAATAATAACTTCATTTTTATACTTAGGAGTAAAGGGAAGTCTACCATCCCGAGTAAAAATCCTCCTGCTCCAGTTCCTGCCCCTTCTAACATCGCAGTATGTCGGTACTGCTTCATGCGATTCTTTAATACTTGCTCCCGCTGTTGTAATGGCCAAGCATCATCAACCTCAATCGGGTAAATATACTCAGAGGTAGTTAGCGCCACCTCTACCATCCTTTTAATACTCTCGGTTATTACTGCATGTACTTTCTCTGGTATCCTTTGATTAAGCTTCTCTTGAACATGCTTAGTCGAACGTTGAATAACCGAACTGTTCCGCGTCAGGGAGCGTACATACCGCTTTGCTTCTTTTAAAGCTTGTTGCTCGTATGAATTATCCCTCATAATCCCTCTCCTTAAACCAATCGTTTTTTCACAAAACCATGAATAAAGACATAACTAAACAGAAAACCACCTATCCATACGACTGCTAACCCTAACAAGTTTCCAATGAAAACAAATAGTAAGCCAAAAATGATGGTTTGAACAATCATAAGCTGCATCAGCCATTTAACAAGAGCAGCCTGTCTCCATTCCTTTTTCAATGGATATAGATCTAACCATGCAATTGTCCGGTGATGCTGCCACAGCGTCATCATTTGAAAACCACTTAGGTAAAGAAATAACAGGCTAAACACTATTTTCATCCATAAATTTGGTATAAAGTAGATACATAATCCACCAATAATGATTAACCTCAGATACATTCCTAGGTAGTCCCCACTTCTAATAAAAGTAATCCGGTAAAGGTAATGATAAGATTGCTCCTGTGAAAAATTGATTCGACTCGTGACAGCAGCAACAAGCGAATGACGCTTTTTGATTGCTGTTTTAAGCTGTGGTACATCAGTAAACATGTTAGCTATTCGATAAAATGTGTGCATCCTTTCCCTGTCTTTTTCCACTAGTAAGTCCCAAGCAATTCCAGGATATTGTCTAGACAGAAAATAGTTATAAATAAATAAACCAAACAAAAGGATTGTAACAATTCCAGATAAAACCATTTCCCCTTTAACAAAAAAGTAAAAAATAACGATCGTTAACACAAGCCGAATCAATGTATCCAATACTCTTGTCCGTCTGTCTCTTATTTTTAACATCCACCAATTGGCTAATAGGCTCCATACCTTTAACACGAGTAACACTACTATCGCCACTAAATACTGTGTTGTTGGTTTGTTAGGGTATGTGGCGAAATAAAGCGGTCCAAGTGCAGCTGCAATAAGTAACACCAAATACAACTGAATCAAGAAGCTGTATAAAAGACTAAGCCAAAAATAACCATCCATCTTATGTTCTGCTGGTAGTAAGAAGACTAAGTCTGCTTCTTTTAATAGCGTTCTTACCGGACTATAGCTCGTTACAAGGCCAAACAGGATTGCGATAATTGCAGCAGTCGGAAACCGGTCTGGAATCTGTACAAGCCAAGCCTGATAATAATAGGCAAGTGCTGAAACAAGAAACAACATCGCAAATACAAGATGTCCATTAAAGATATATTTTAAATAGCGACTCACCTCTAGCATGTGTGAGGAAAATCGTTGGATGAAAAATTGTTTGGAATTAAACATGATGCTCTTCCTTTGTTAACTGGACATAAATATCATCTAATGTAGCAGAAGGCATATCAAATTCCTCGCGTAAGTCCTTTAACGTTCCTTTTGCTCGAACCTTCCCATCGTGTAGTATAACAATCCGGTCGCAATACCTTTCTGCAGTAGCTAATATGTGAGTCGACATTAATACCCCTGCACCTTTTTCTTTCATTTCGTTCATTAACTGTAAGTACGATTGAATGCCAAGTGGATCTAAACCAACAAAAGGTTCGTCAACAATATATAGCTCAGGCTGTACTAAAAAAGCACACATAATCATGACTTTTTGTCTCATTCCTTTTGAGAAGTGAATCGGGAACCACTTTAACTTTTTTTCAAGCCTAAATTCTTGTAATAATGGCTTTAACCGCTGTTTAAATGTTTTCTCTGGTAAGTTATAGGCCATAGCTGTCAAACGAAGGTGTTCATATAACGTTAATTCATCATATAATAATGGCATTTCAGGAATGTAGGAAAACTTGCTACGGTAAGCCTCAGGTGCTTGTTCAAATGTTTTACCTAAAATCGAGACACTCCCCTTTTTTGCCTGCATTAAACCGATGATGTGCTTAATTGTTGTACTTTTCCCTGCACCATTTAAACCAATTAATCCGACAATTTCGTTTGGATAAACATCAAAAGATACACCATGTAATACATTTTTATGGGTGTATCCCCCTTCTAAATTTTCTATATGTAATAAAGGATTCAAACTGTTCCCTCCCGTATTCATTCGTTCATTCAAATTTTACCATCTTAGTCTAGCTTTGCCAAAAATATTCCCTGTATATAAATTGCTTTAGTTGACCATAATAGTTACTGAAGGAGTTGGATGACACTTTTACGCAGGCAACCTTTGAAATGAGGTGTTCGTGAAAGATCATCAAAAATTTTCAGAAACCAGAACACACTACCAATAAAATGGGGTGTTGACAGAAGATCATCAACAGTTTTAGAAACCGATAAGATTACACTACCACAGCCAAATGGGGTGTTGACGAAAGGTTTATAAGCTAAAGATGAATCTCCAATGGTAAAAAAATGATTTGATGTTAAATCCTCTCCTTCAAGAGCGGGTTGGTCCATGGTAGTCAATAGACGAACATGGAATCCAACCCGCTTATTTTTTGTCAACTCGCCTTTTTTGCTTTACATAATAAGTGGACTATAGATACAATTAGAAAAAATAATAAAGGAGACGATTCCGTTGAGCCAAACAAACGATTGCATTTTTTGTAAAATAATTAATGGTGATATCCCATCAGCTAAAGTGTATGAAGATGATCAAGTTTATGCGTTTTTAGATATTAGTCAAGTCACCAAAGGACATACACTTGTTATCCCAAAACAACATGCGAAAGATATTTATGATACACCTGAAGATGTAGCGAAAAATTTGTTCAGTCGTGTGCCAAAGTTAGCGAATGCTATTAAAGAAGCTTATCAACCAGTTGGCATTAATATTCTTAATAACAACGGAGAACAAGCAGGCCAGTCTGTGTTTCACTTACATATCCACCTTATTCCTAGATACGGTGAAGAAGATGGCTTCGGTGCAGTTTGGAAAACGAATAATAGTGCTTATACGTCAGAAGATTTAACCAAAATCGCTGATACAATTAATTCTTATGTAAAATCTTAAGATTTAGACTCTATACAAGATAGATAGGAAAGTTCATAAACAAATATCTAGCTTCGTTCGTCTAGCCCGGCTTTGGACAAGTACTCTTTGTAGCATATATTTTGGATGTTTTTTATAAAGGTATAATTTGTTATAATAGTACTAACCTTTGCAGTCGGCAACATGTGCACAGCTGCAAAAGTTAGTAGCCCTGAGCTTTTAGGAGAGATTAGTATGAAGACAAAAATTTTAGTTATCCTTGCCCTATTTATTGGCATAGGCACAGTACTCCACACCATTGCACCACCTATTTTATTTGGTATGAGACCAGACATTATGTTACCAATGATGTTCCTAGGTATCCTATTATTCCCTAAGCCATCTTACGTTTTATTATTATCGATAGCTACAGGAGTAATATCAGCTTTAACAACGACGGTGCCTGGTGGTCAAATTTCAAATATTGTGGATAAGCCGATTACAGCATTTATCTTTTTTGGGTTATTTCTACTTGTTCGCAATCAACCGATCAGAATTTCAGCTCCTATTTTAGCTGCTATTGGTACTATGGTTAGTGGAACAGTGTTCCTTGTAATGGCCCTTTATGTAATTGGACTATTGCCAGGGTCTTTCTTTGCACTATTTAGTGCTGTGGTATTACCTGCAACACTTTTCAACGTTATCTTTATTGTGATTTTATACCCAATTGTTAATAAAATCATGGAAAGATCACAGGTCGTTACTGATTAACTGTTCTTTTGAAGAACTACTCTGGCATATTAAATACCAGAGTAGTTTTTTTATTTCTCGTGGCTTCGCTTGCTTATGCCTGCCTGAAGCTTTGTAATTCACTCTAAGCTTCTTATCATTTATCCATCCTTATCTTTTTAAAAAAATAGCTATAAAATTCATGTTTTTTGTCTACAAAAAAAGAGAAAATAGTATAATAAAGAGAGAAAGGAGTGAAAGCAATGGTACATGGAAAATCTTTACTACTTGGCATCTTAGCGGGTGGGGTTGTAAGTGGCACTGCTACCTTATTTAGTGCACCGACTTCAGGCAGAGAGTTACGCACACAAGCAAAAGAACGTGGTGAGGAGATTATTCATTCTGTTGACAAACTTAAAACAGACGGTCGCCATCTAACAGAACAAATAGCTAAAAGTTCTAAAGAAGGAGCTTTACTAATTAAAGATTTATCAGAGGAGATGAAATCCTCGATAGAACACTTTAGAAGTACAATTGCTCCACACCAAAAGAATATTCAGAAATATTTAGCTCAAATTGAGGAAAGCTTAAAGGAATTAGAAGAAAAAACTCGGCAAGCAAATGAATAGCTTATCACATCTTCTAATACATGTGTGTCATCACTCCAGTAAGAACGGAAAATAAATAATGCCTATAGCATACCAATCACATTGGTATGCTACAAGCTTTGCTGATACATTACTTTTCAATTATTCTAATCCAGCAACCCATTCGCTTACTTTATCTTGGTTATCTTCCACCCAAGCTTTAGCAGCTTCCTCTGGCTCAGTTCCATTTTGAATATCTAACATAACTGCTTCCATATCAGCTGGAGTCCAGTTAAATTGATCCAAAATTTGGTATGCAGCAGGGCTATCTTCTTCTAGTCCTTTTCGTACCATTGTTCCGATATATTCTTCCCCACCAAACGATCCTTTAGGGTCTTCTAAATACTTAAGATCATATTGGGCAAACATCCAGTGCGGTGTCCATCCAGTAACTACAATTGGCTCTTCATTAGAAATTGCTTCACCTAAAGAAGTAGCCATAGCACCACTTGATGATGGTTGGACTTCAAAATCTTCTAAACCATAATCCTCCACTGCTTTCTCTGCAGCTTTAACAACGCCAGCACCAGGCTCGATACCAGTAATCTTTCCATCAAGCTCATCAGCATAGTTAGCCAAGTCTCCGATTGTTGTCGCATCCATATATTCAGGAACAACTAACCCAATCTTTGCACCAGTTAAGTTTTCACCTAAATCAACTACTTGATCTTTATATTCCTCATATAAATCAGCATGTGTTGCCGGTAACCACGCAGCTACCATTCCATCAGTTTCTCCTTGTGCGACCGACTGCCACATATAACTATTATCAAGCGGTGTTACAGTTACGTCATACCCTTGGTTTCTAAGTACTTCTGCAATAACATTAGTAGACGCTACCTCAGAATCCCATGTCACATAAACCAATTCTAATTCCTCATTACCAAGTGCGACACCTTCACTAGCACTATCCTCACTATTTGTATCATTTGTTTCTTCCGTAGCCTCTCCACTGTCAGCTCCACCATTATCATCTGTCTCTTCTTCAGCACTACCACAAGCCGCTAATACTAACGACAGTGCTAAAACTGCCAATAATCCTAGATGTTTCCACGTTAATTTAAACATTTTAATAAATTCTCCCCTTTTCTTTAATTTGTATATGGTTAACTTTCCATTGAGAAAAGTATCCAACGATCTATTTTTTGTTTAAGTTTTGCGTAAATCTGTCAATAATGATTGCTAGGATAACAATACCAATACCAGCAACAAAACCAGCACCTACTTGCGCACGTTGTAAGGCAGATAATACTTCTCTACCTAACCCAGGTGCACCAATCATCGATGCAATAACTACCATAGAAAGTGATAGCATGACAGTTTGATTAATACCTGCCATAATTGTTCGTTTAGCCATCGGTAGCTCTACCTTAAACAATTTTTGCGAACCAGTTGTACCAAACGCGTCAGCTGCTTCCACTAGTTCAGTTGATACTTGACGTATCCCCAAATTGGTAAATCGGACGGTCGGTGGTGTTGCAAAAATTAGCGATGCAAAAATACCTGGTACAATTCCGATTCCAAAAAAAGCAACAGCCGGAATTAAGTAAACAAATGCAGGCATTGTTTGCATGAAGTCAAGAATTGGCGTAATAATAACTTCAGCCGTCTTACTCTTCGCCATTAAAATCCCTACTGGTACACCAATTATTACTGACAAAATACTAGAGATAAGTACTAAAGCGAAAGTATACATTAACTCTTCCCATAGTCCTTGGTTATAGATAAACCACAAGCCTACAATGGAAAAAATCGGTAAACCAATCCGTTTTTTGCTTATAAAGAATGTTACGATTGCAATGACTGCAATAACAAGAGTTGGCGGTATTCCTACTAAAAACTCCGCAAATCTTTCCATGAAATCGCCAAATTGATTTTTTATTGGATCGAATAAAAAGGAAAATGTGTTTGTTATCCATTTCGTTATTTCTTTAACTGCTTCGGCAACTGGTAATTTATCAATAAAATCAAGCATGATCCAATCTCACCTCACTCTCTCCAGCTAGTGCAGCAATAACAGCACCTCGAACGATGATTCCATGAAGTTTACCATGTTCAACCACTGCAACTGGAACTGGCGAATTATGAATTATTTCAAAGATATCGTGCATGGACGTGTCCTTTTGAACAGTTGGTACGTCTGTTCTTAAAATCTGTTTGATATCACGAATATCCTTATTACGTGCTTCCATTGCGTCATCTGCTGTGACGTATCCTTTCAAGTTGCGTTTACTGTCGATGACGTAAATACTAGATAATCCTTCATCCTTCATCCGTTCTAACGCAACCCTTGGACCGTGTTTCTCAAGATTAATCGTTTCTGGTCGTTTCATGATGTGTTCGGCTGTAAGAACTTTCGAACGATCAACATCTTCCACAAATTTTTCTACATAGTCATTGGCCGGATTAACTAGAATTTCTTCTGGGGTTCCTATTTGTACAATTGAACCATCCTTCATTAACGCAATTCTGTCCCCAATTCGTAACGCCTCGTCTAAATCATGGGTGATAAAGATGATTGTCTTTTTCATCGTTTCTTGTAATTCTAATAACTCATCTTGCATATCTTTTCGGATGAGAGGGTCTAACGCAGAAAATGCCTCATCCATCAGTAATACTTCTGGGTCATTAGCCAAAGCTCTAGCTAGACCTACTCTTTGTTGCATACCACCAGATAATTGTTCTGGATATTGATGGATATAATCTGTTAAGCCAACTAACTCTAGAGATTCTTTCGCCCGTTTGCTTCTCTCACCTTTTTCAATGCCTTGGATTTCAAGACCAAATTCAGCATTTTCTAAAATAGTACGGTGTGGGAAAAGGGCAAATTTTTGGAATACCATACTTAGTTTTTCTCTGCGTACTTTACGTAAAACTTGATTATCAACCCTTGCAAGGTCTTCTCCACCTACCAAAACACTTCCTTCAGTTGGTTCTATAAGACGATTTAGTAACCGAACTAATGTTGATTTACCACTACCAGATAAACCCATAATGACAAATACTTCCCCTTCTTCCACCTCAAAGGAAGCTCGATTCACACCAACTGTACACCCTGTTTTCTTTAAGATTTCTTCTTTTGATTTTCCTTTATCTAAAAGCTTAAGTGCTTCTTTAACGTTCTTGCCAAATACTTTAGATAAGTTATCTACTTTAATAATTGACAAACTATTCACCTCTCTTACCAAATTAAATATTACATATTGGACATTTTAGAAACGGACAATCTCGTTCACCTTTTATACTATACTCTGTTTTGCGAGTAAAATTCAAACCGAAAAAACCAATGTATTAGTTTGTATTTTTCGTACAGTTTATTCTGTACGAACTTTAAGAAGAGTTTCCTTTCTTTTTCGTCATTTTCCTCTAAATTCCACCTATTAACCCTATTTCCAATCTCTGCCCATCTATTGTAACCTAATAGTAGTAATGGGTTGTTAGGGAGGATTTTATGGCTGAGAAGCAAATTGAGAAAATAAATAATGTTATTGTTACTGAATTTGCCAAAACAATAGAAATGTTTGACTTATCCCCGTCTGAAGCAAGACTATTTTCCATCCTCTATCTAGAAGGTAAACCAATGACGTTAGATGAAATGAGTAAAGCACTAGGTAAAAGCAAAACGTCTATTAGTATGGGAATCAGAAACCTTTTGGACTTAAATTTAGTATCACGAGTTTGGAAAAAGGGCGTTCGAAAGGATTTATATGTAGCTGAAGAAAGTTTATATAAGAAATTTATGACATCATTTATCCACAAATGGTTAGAAGCAACAACAAGACAAAAGCTTTCTCTCAAAGAAATTGAAAAGGACTTGGAGGTGAAAAAAGAGTTGTTTACCGGTGAGGAAATGGACGAAGAATTTTACGAGGCTTTCTCTAGGCTAAAAGAAATGATAGCGTTTCATCAATCCATTGAAAAAGCATTCAAACAGATAAAACCCCCCTCAAAGTTTCACTCTAATATTCAGGATTAATTCGTTTTTACACGTTGCTTATGTGCATCGAGAAATACATCCATCAAGGAAGGGTAATGCCCTTCCTTTTTTAATGCATCAATCGTCTCAAATGGATTTAATTTAGTAGTTAACATCCCAACAAAATGCAGTAATAGTGGTTCGAAATTAAGAAAACCTTCTTCTTTTTGTTGGATAAATTCATCGTTAAGCTTGTCTAATAAATGAAAAATCTCTTCATATTCTTCTTCTGTTAGCTGATGTTGGATAACTAATTTTGTAAAAGGAAATCTCTTTAGATCACTAGTTTGTGTAAGCAATTTAATCTGAAATAATAAATTTTCCATCTTTCCATTAGTACCCATCCGAAAGTTCCTCCTACAACATACGATTTTTATAACGAACCAACCATTTTCATTTCATTTATTTGTAGTACCAGATTAGTATAGTTTACTCGTTTACTTTTGTACATTTAGCTGTATTTAATTTGGCTTTTTCACTTTTTACTAAAAAAGTATTGATTTTTACCTAGAAACGTACTATATTCGTTGAGGGATAAGTACAGGAACCCTTTCCCACACACACATTTTAACACTGGCTAGTAAAGGGGGAATTGATGATGAATTGCTGGAAAACAATTAACGTTACCAGAGAATTCGGTGTCAATCGCATTTATGTTGTTTCTTTATTATTAGGTATGTTATCTTTCATATTTCTTTATCTACCATTTTCAATTATTAATCAAACTCATGAATTAAAAGACCATGGATTCATCCCTTTAGTAGTAGGGTTAGCATTGTTGCCTTTGGTACACAACCTTATGCACATTTTACCATTGTTCCTAGTAAATCGACGATTAAAAATTAAATGGCAATTTAAAAAAGGAATCATACCAATTATATCAAATTTAAGTAAATCAAAGATGTCAAAGTATACAACTGTTTTCTCATTATTAGCACCGACACTATTCTTAACAGTACCAGGGCTAATATCTAGTTATTTATTTGTTGACTATTATGCTTATTTCTTAATTTTCACTGCATTTAATATTGGTTTATCTTTCACTGATTTTCTATATATCCAACACCTTCTAAGAGCACCTCGAAAATGTATTGTGGAAAATGATCAAGATGGCTATGATATATTAGTATAAAAGCGAAAGCGCCTTGGTCAGACTAAGGAGAGCTAGACAGTCTTGGATTTTTTATACTTCTTATCTTTTAGAACTAATAGCTGATTAAAGTAAGTATCACTTTGTTTCCTAAAGTCCCATGCAATTTGATGGATATTTTTTGTTGTCCGTCATATGATTGGATAATAGGCAAAAGTGATAATACTTAGTCAGCTTTTTTATTCCCTTCTAAACCTGTTCAATTTGCTCATTTTTTGATAAAGTAGTTTCATAGGCAAAAGGAGGTCACTGATCAATGGTAATAGTTTTTGTATTCTTTGCTTTTTTCGTACTGTTTTTATTCAACTCACTAACATTAAAGCTGTGTATTCAAACGGAAATGTCGAAGGAACGCCAACCAAATGTTTTTCGAACAATTAATATCCTAGTGACAATTTTGTTAATTTCTTCCTACGTTGAAGTATTATACACATAAAATAAATGAGTTAAAAGAAATGTCGGAAGTTCCCTTTTTAATTGGGTAGTTCGGGCATTTTTTTTGGACAATCTTGTTTTTTGGACAGGTATTAACTATGGAAAAAGTAAGGAAATTGTCCCGGGAACTATTTTTTTTACATAAAAATGTGGTATATTATTTCAAGAGCCTGTACAACTTGGTTATGTTAAATAAAAATTACTTAGGTAAAAGTAAAGATTAGGAGTGTTCATGTAATGAAGAAATGGATAATTGCAGCAACAATGACAGCAGGAATAATAACTTTAGCTGCTTGCTCACAGGATGACCCCGAAACGGTTGTTGAAACAGAAGCAGGAGATATTACAAAAGAGGAATTTTATCAAGAATTAAAGAGTGAAAATGGTAGTGCTGTATTACAGCAAATGGTTATGAAAAAAGTGTTAGAGAGTCAATATGAAATAGAAGATAGTGCAGTCGATGATCAAATTGATCAGCTAAAAGAACAATATGGAGACCAGTTTGATATGGTTCTTCAACAAAGTGGATATACAGACGAAGATGCGTTTCGTGAGGCAGTAAGATTAAGTATGATTCAAGAAAAGGTATTAACGGAGAATATTGATGTATCTGACGAAGAAATTCAACAACGTTATGACCGGATGCAAACGGAAGTTGAAGCTAGTCATATTCTTGTAGATGATGAAGAAACGGCTAATGAAGTAATTAGTAAATTGAACAATGGTGAAAACTTCGCAGACCTTGCTAAGGAGTATTCCCAAGATCCTGGTTCCGCTGACAAAGGTGGCGAGTTAGGATTCTTCGGTGTTGGTCAAATGGTTCCAGAATTCGAGAATGCTGCGTACTCGCTTGAAGTCGGCGAACTTAGTGAGCCTGTCCAATCATCGAACGGATGGCATGTCATTAAAGTAACAGACAAACGTGAGACGGATACAGAGCTTGATCCATTGGAAGATATGAAAGATGATTTGCGTAGAGAAATTGCAAACAGTAAAATCTCTAACGAAGATGCACAAGCCAAGATTCAAAAGATTATGGATGATGCAAAAATAGACGTTAAAATTGAAGAGTTTAAGGATTTATTTGAACAACCGGAACAAACAGCACAAGCAGCAGAATAATACTTACGAGTCGCTTGGCGCTTTGAAAAGTGATCTCATATAGAGTTTTTATCTGTTGGTGCAAAAAGGTCGAACCATAGCTGGTTCGACCTTTTTTTACGTATAAAATTCAGAAGATGTCTTGTCTTAACTGATAAATAAAATGAATCCCGCTGCTTACTCTGACATTAATTCAGGACTAGTCTTTTTCTTTTTCTCCCGTTCTTGTTCAATCCGTTCCATGTATACCTTCCCTTGGCTCTCAATAAATTGTTGTTCAAGCTTGCGTTCTGCTAACATGGCCCGAAATGACATATATCCACTAAAGAAGATAAAGAAAATAAACATATATACCCACCATGGGACACCCAAAATCATAATTTTTTCCTCCCCTTGTCCTACTTTGTAACAAGTATATGTGGACGAGAGTTAAAATATGATGAAAGAATATGAATAGAGTTTATCTAACTGTATCGCCTATCCATTTTCTTAAACATTATAAAATAAACACCACCACTAACAAACGCTAATAATCCAAGAATGATAAAAACAAATGTATAAGACATATAATTGCTTAATATCAAACTGATAGGCGCAACTAGCTTACCAACTGTAAATCTTAGACTTGCTGCAGAAAAATATTGCCCTCGCATGTTTTCCGGTGCCAGTCTTGAAACAAAACTTTCTTGTATTCCGACAATCATTAATTCAGCGGTAGTAAAAATAGCCATCGCAAGCAGGAAAATCCATACATTTTGGGATAGTCCATAAATAATGATTCCTATTCCGTACAAAAAACTAGAGGCTACAAATACACGCCGTTCTTTAAATTTATTCATCACTCTCGTAATAGATACTGTAAACAGTGCCACCAACAGACCATTTTCAGCCAAAACTAGCGCAAAGGCTGTTTCACCAGAGACAGAAAGATTCCTTTCACCAAACTGTAGTAGCGATTGGTACTGAATAACTTCACTTGTATACACAGCGATTAATAAGTCCAACTGCATAAACGTTTGAGCGACGAGAACACCTGCAATGATAAATAGCAAAAAAGTTTTATCTTTAGCAATTACACGATAGTCACTTAGTTCATCCCAAATTGCTTTATACCATCTAGTATCTGCAGACTTTAGACGTTCTTTAAACACTGCCGTTTCTCCAAGATATTTCTGCAAAACAACCATCAGAACTGCGGTCAACACAAAGCCCGCTACTAACATCTCAAATCGATAATGATAAAAGACAAAACTCCCTATAATTGGGCCAACAACAACAGCAATATTAATTGATGTATAGAATACGGCGAACACCGATGAACGGTTTTTTTCACTTACTACATCAGCTACCATTGCATGGGATGCAGGCCAATACAGCGCTCCCCAGACACCTAACATGGTGAACGATAAAAACGTTAAGGTAGGAGATGTGTACCACGGGGAATTTGCGATGGCAAAAAGGACAAAAGTCAAACACTGTCCAGCCGTTGATAAAACCATCATCCGCTTTCTGCCAAATCTGTCTGCACAATAACCGCCAACTAAACTTGCGATGACGGAGAAGGCTTGTGAAAGGATCAATAATAATCCTGCATTTTCTTTTCCAAATGACTTTTCAAAAAATATTGTCATAAAGGGGAAATAAGACCAAAATAGAAAATTCATCGTCCCTTCCCCAAAAAGACGAATTTTTAAATTTCGATCCCAGTCTGACCATTTCATCTGTTTGCTCCGTTCTAAGCTGCATATTTAACTTTCGTCTAACATCCAATTTCTCGGATTTAGTATTTCTATTATACTACCTACCAATCTATCATTCATCAAAGGTAGGCTTATAAAACGAGCGGTTGTCCATTGCAAACATTCGCTCAGTGAATTCACCTGGCTTAACCTTTGCAAGTGTTCGGTTTAGCATATTCATTTTTGCGTCAATGAGATCAATCAAGTGCAGTATTTCAGCTTCTCGAACAAGTGGAGGTTTTGGGCTTCCCCACTCCGCTTTCCCGTGATGACTTAATACCATATGCTGAAGGATCGTTACTTCTTCCCCGATAATTTGCAATTCCTCAGCGGCTCGACCAATTTCTTCGACCATCATAGGAATATGACCAAGTAATTTTCCTTCCAATGTGTAGGTAGGTGCGCTAATCCCTGACAATTCCTTCATTTTTCCTAAATCATGTAGAATGATGCCTGCATATAACAAATCTTTGTTTATCTCTGGGTAGAGATTTTTTAGTTCTTTAGCAATATTGAGCATCGAAACAACATGATACAGCAAGCCTGACACATATTCGTGGTGATTTTTCGTAGCCGCTGGATAAACACCCAATTCATCCTGGTACTTTTTGACAAAATACCTAACTATTCGTTGCAAATTAGGATTTTTCATATCAAAGATAATTTCTGTTAATCTACCCATTAATTCTTCTTTATCAACTGGCGCCTTTTCAATAAAGTCTGCAACCTGAACGCCATCGGTCGGTTGGGCTTGTCTAATAGAATGAATCTTCAATTGTGAACGACCACGGAATTGATTTATTTCACCCATAACTTTCACAAGCTGCTCTGCGTGAAATAGTTCTTCATCCTCCGGCGTTGCATCCCATAATTTCGCTTCAATTTCACCCGATGTATCACTTAAGACAAGTGTGAGAAAAGGTTTGCCATTACTAGCAACACCCTTAGTTGCAGCTTTTACTAGCATAAAAGAATCAAAAAGATCTCCTACATTATGATACCCAATTCCATTTTTCATAAAATCAACCCCCTTAGAACAAAAAGCGCAAGTCGCGCCTTGCACACCCCCGACAAGCTTAAGCAAAATTTTTTTCTTAAGACCTCGAGGGGCCCGGAGCTAGACAGCTCTTGCATTTTTTTATACTTTCTTATCTTATTAGAAAAGCGCAAGTCGCACCTTGCTAGACTAAGGCGGGCTAGGCGCTAAAGCTGGACGTTGCTGTTACTGAATTTATCTAATTGTCATGCCTTGGCACATACTTAAATATTCCCCCTGATTCCACCACTTGAATAAAGCGCATTAGCCAACGATAGTAATTTTTCGCATAATCTAGTCGCTCGATGTCTAAGTCAATCTTATCTTTTAGTGCTTGATCACTAGTCTTACTTTTTATTTCTTCTAAATCAAGAATTGCTTCTTCTGCTTCCTCGATATTTGTCTCCGTTTGATTTTTCCATCTATTTCCGAATAACGAAGTGAATGATTTATACCAATCTTCCTCTGACTTATATAAATCTTTTCGAACACCTTTTTTAAATGCAGGTTCAACCATTTTCATTTCTGAAAGGGAACGAACACCGGTAGACATACTTGTTTTACTCATTTCCAAGGCTTTGGTCATTTCATCTAACGTCATTGGACCATCATTAAAATAAAGTGCTCCGTACAGGCGTCCAACTGAAGGAGTAATTCCATACAGATTCATATTTTTTGCAATAACTTGGACAAATTTTTCAATGATTTCCTCATACTCGTTCCATTCTGCTTTCACATTATCGTTGGGCAATAGGACGATACCTCCACATACACTATTTACGGGGAGAGGACCCCGTTATTTTTATCAAGACTATTTTATCACTAAAGAAGGAATAATTCTATTACACAAAGAAAAGCGTAAGTGCCTCGGTCAGCAGTTCTTGGATCTTTATACTTTTTTAAAATGACATTAATCAGTAGTTAATACCTCTTTTACAAAGACACCACTTCTTTTGTTAGCATAGTCTTTCCATATTTGGTCATAAGTAAAAACAATCACTTGTTGATTATTAGAAACCTCTACTAATATGTCAAACATCACTTGTTCTCTTCGGTGATCAAAATGGACAAAAGCATCATCGATAAAAAATGGTAGGTTTGCATCACTATTTGATAGGGTACTTAACGCAATTCGTAAGGCAACATACAACTGGTCTCTTGTTCCTTGTGACAATTGTTCGGCAGTAAACCGAATTCCCCGTTCATCCTCTACTTGGATGGAGTGCTTATCGATTGGGGGATAAACCTGTACATATCTACCAAATGTTAATCGTCTAAAATAAGTGGAAGTTTGCTCAATCACTTTCGGAAGATACTTATCCTGGTATACATTTTTCGTCTCGGTAAGCTTATCTTTAGCAACTGTCAACACTGCCCATTTCTTAGCTAAATGTTGTAAGCGGTCCAAGTCGTTCGCATAACGATGCTTCATCATCGAAAAATCCTCAGAATTTTCCAGATGATGAATAACTGACCTTATGTCAGCTAATGCCTGTCTTTTAGATTCGAGTAAGCCATCCATTTCTGTCATCGTTTGTGTTATTTGATCATACTTTCCTTTTATAAATGCAATATCAGTCTCTTCTAGTTGATTGATATTGCTATTAGTTACAACTGTTTCTAATTGTTTCTTTAATTGGATTAGTTTGTCATTCAATTGTTTTTTTGCTTCTGCCTGTTTTCCTTTTTTTAAGAAATCCTCTTCGTTGGTAACAGCAGCAATCGAGAATAATTGCTGCAACTCCTCGTTATATGGAAGTAATTTCCGGTTAAGTTCACGTTCTTGTTCATTCAGTTGCTTAAACAACTGTGTATAATGGTCGTGCTGGTTACTTAACCTTGTTTGTTCCTTCAATAACTCTTTTAAAAATACTACTGCATTTTCGATCGTCTGCTTTTCCTCCATTAATCCTTTTTTTTCAATCCAATGAAATAAGTCCTGTTCGTAATTTCGGTTTTGGTTACACAGATAATTGAATTGCTCTTCTTTTTCAACCATTTGTTCATATTTATCTAAGATGACAGACAATCGCCTGTAAAGCAGTGGCCAATGTTTTACGGAGACACCTTGTAGGAATGGGTATGCCGCAATCTCTTCTTGTACATACTGATCCGTTGCTGACTTTTTTTGATTAAAAAAACGTTGCCTTTCCTTCCGTTTTAGTCTATCTACTTCAAGCTGGTGAAGCTCATTGTTCATCGAAAGGATATGTTGTTTGATTTGTTCCTGTCGGCTTACCATTTCTTTTAATTCGTAATATTCATCATCACTAATGATTTCCGTTCTTGCTTCATCTACATCAAACAAGTTATCCATCCACTTATTTCTTCGTTTTGAGATCGATTGAAAAAACACGACGATACTAACTAGTACAATACTTACCAATAAAAGTAATGGTTGATTGGCAAACCATCCAACTAAAATAATAAGCGCACTGAGGATTCCAGCAATAACAAGAGTCCTATGATTAATTTTTTTGTCGTTTTCAATAAACTGTTGCCATTGTGTTTGCTTGTATGTTTCAGGTTCTCGTTGATTGTGCGCTTCTTTTTTCTCTACTTTTTGAATAAATTGCCCTAATGAATGCTCCTCGATTTGCTCGTTTTCTAGCTTATTCCTTTCCGTTAGAAGTTGGTTCATTTGGTGATCAATCCGTGATAATTCATTGGCAATATTATCTTTTTCCTGCTCAATTTGTTCTAATTCCTGCTTGAGACGAAACCATGTTTCCTCAACATGGAATGGAAAGGATAATGTTGCTAAATTGTCTACTGTGAACCCAATTTCTAGTGTCGATAGCTCGTTTGTTAAGGTCTGTTTTAAATGGGTGACTTCCTTATTCTTTTCCTCCATTTGTTTCTTCGTTATAGCATAGCTATCAAAGGATGCGACGGTATATTTCAATTGTTCAAGAACAGAGGCGGAAAGCATTTGTGCTTGAATCATCGTCAAATGCTCATGATAGTCTTTTAGTTGATTGGTTACGGCAAAAAGTTCACTCCTTAACGGCAACACGTATTCCTTTACTTGTTGATATCGTGTAAAACCATTTTCAGGAAATGTTAATTGCTCTGGATAAAGACTTAGCTCACGAACCGTATGGTGATAATCTTCAATAAGAGGATACATATCGATTAATTTGTGGTAACTATCTCTTTTGTGTGTTAACTGGACAAGTTCCCTTTGAAGTAGGTTAATTTCTTCAGCTAACTCCCGCTCCGTTCTCTTTTTATCATTGTAGGCTATTTCTCGAATTTCTAATTCTTTCATTTTTGTGTAGTGTCTCGCTATTTCATTCAAACATTCATTAATTGTTGGTCTTCTTCCTTGTGGTTTAAAAAGGTCATTCAACTCATTTTCTAATTCTTTTTCAATGGTATATATTTTTTCGGTACCAGCCATACCAATACCTAGTAAGACATCACCTAATTGTTCTCGGCTGATGTTATCTAGTGTCGTTAACTGTTTCGCATCAAACGAGAATATGGAATTATAGGTTTTTTCATCGATGCCATTGAGCCTTATTTTCAGCCATTCTTCATCCATTACAGTTCCATCAGCTAACCAACAAACTGCCTCACCATTACGTCTGTCGTGAATCCTTTCAATCGAAAATACCCCATCTGATTCAGTTGATACCGTTAATTGGCCACCCATTCTTCCACCCGTTTTAGGCATGTATAGTTCCCTTTTCTTCGGTGGAAACCCAAACAGCATGAATAATAAAAATTGCCTTAGTGTTGACTTTCCAGACTCATTTGCTCCATTAATGACAACAAGGGAAGTGTCCGGAAAATCAATTTGATAATCCTGCCATTTACCAAATCCATATATATTAGCACGTTTCACTCTCATTTTACATTCAATCCTTTAGCAGCCTGTACACGAGGTACTGCTCTGCTTCTTTTAATATTTCAAGTTCCTCTTCGTTAGTAAATGGCTTTATATGCTTCCTTGCAGTTCGGTGACTAAATAACGGCTGAACTGAATCATCAATACTAGTTGTATTTTCAAAGGATTGTAAGAGTTCCCCAATGAAATGCTGGCCATTTATTAACTGATTCCTATTCCAGTGGATAGTCTGAACGAGTTTTATCTCCTGTATAAAAACCCATTCCGTTTCCTTCTCGTAGAATTCGTTTAAATAGTCAACGATATCTTGCAGGGTTCCGTTTCTTCCCCATGTTTCTAGTAGTTCTGAATCACTTTCGAGTTCAACCTTTAAAATACATTTCCCTATTCGTTTCCTCAACTGGTCAATTGTTTCCTCCATTAAGGTTTCGATATCTTGAGGCTTTCTACACTGACGAACATGTATCGGCAGTGTTTCAAAGCGAATGTGCTGTAATGGAAAAAATTCAAACGCACTACCATGCTCATCCATTTCCACGTAAAAACACCCTTTTTCACCTGACTCTTTCTTTGAGCGTCCCTGAATATTTCCCGGATAAATGATCGGTGGGTTATCTTTTAATACCTGAGATTTATGAATGTGCCCTAATGCCCAATAATCCACTGGTTTTTCTAATAAATCTTTAACTTGAAAAGGAGCATAAACGTCGTGTTCTGTGTTGGTATTAACGCTACCGTGAAGCATTCCAATGTGAAACGGTGTCGTATTTGTAATTTCAAATTCCTTAGACTTGTTATCATAAACCGCACGACTTTGGTAACTGAAGCCATAAATAGATGCTATAGGAGTGCCGTTTTTATAAAAGATTTTGTTTGTTACTTGTTCTGATTGGAAACTATGAACATTCGGCGGATAACCAATATCAAACACGCGCCCGCCGGTGTAATCATGATTACCGTAAGATAAATATACTTGAACACCACTTACTTCTAACCTCTCGAACGCTTTTCTCAACTTTGTCTGGGCTTTCATACTCTGTTGTTCACTATCAAACAGATCACCAACGATTAATACAAAATCGACTTGTTTGTCCAGTGCTAGTTGAACAAGATTGTCTAATGCCGTATAAGTACTATCGTGAATTTCTTTAAAAAGCTTGTCCCCTATCGATGATAGCCCTTTGAATGGACTATCAATGTGTAAGTCTGCACAATGAATAAAAGATATTTTATCGCTCATAGGAAAAGTCCTTCCATATTGTACTTACTACTAGTTTATCAAAATCAACAACCGAATGCACGTTCGATAAATTTATCTAAGATAAAAAGCACCCTGCATTAGACAACTCGTGGGTCTTGCTATGCTTTCTTATCTTTGAGCCAAGGCGAAGAATAGACGTGGCTAACTTTACAGTTCCACACATCAAGCTAGGCAACAAAAAAGAGCATCAAATTGGATTCAATTAAATGCTCTCAAATACGCTATTTTATTAAATAAGAAAAGCGAAAGCGCCTTGCCAGCTTAAGACCTCAGGCGGGGTAGGTGCCCGGAGCAGACAGCTCTTGCATTTTTCATCTTATCTTTTTTAAAAAACAAGCTGTAAGTGTTAACTTTCTTCTGGTACTCCGTATAATTCTTCTAAAGGTTTTGTAATAATTCGGCTGACATCATTTATAAGCACATTCAACCGTTGTTCCTGCTCCATTAACTTTGAAATTTGTGCATGCTGCTGAACAAGTTGAACAACGTTTCTCGCTTTTTCAACCTCTTCTTCTGAAATTTGCTCTCCTTGCATCTGCTTCTGTTGCAATTCAATTTGTGTTTGACGGAAATCATTAAACATTTTTTTAGCAGGTTCGTTTGCCATTACATCTTCATAAGCTTGCTTTAGTTCTTGAAATTCTTGACTACCTCGGATAGCTTTTTCTAATTCGTACGCGCTGTCATGTATATTCGCCACGTTATCGTCTCCTTTTCAAGATATATAAATCAGTATTTTTTCCTCCCAATCACTATAACAAACGAGCCGCTTCATGTATAGCAATAGCCATCCCCAAAGATTCAACCAATCAGCACAACTAGTATCCCTTGAAAAAGACCAATCCCCCCACCGAGTAGTGCGCCTAAATAGGTAATCATCTTGAATTCTTTTTTTGAAATATTTAGGACTAATTCCTCTACCCGAGCAATCGGAAATGCCCCAACTTCATTTTCTACTATTTGTTCCAAGTCTAGTTTATCCAGCAAGGAACTCATCCGGGCAGACACAGCAGTTAAAAGCTGAGTCACGATAACAGGAAGCACATGGTAAAGCACTTTGTCCCTTATAGGTAACATCCATTGATCAACTGTTTTACCTAACAATTGGTCTACAGGGAGAGAATAAGAGACGATCTGAGCGATTAAATGATCAACTTCAACCTTCTCGAAACTGTCTCTTAGTTCTCCGATATCCTTATCTAAAAGATTCTCCCACTCTCTCGATAATGCCACTTTTAACAGGTCTTTCGCTTCCTCAGAATGACAATAACTGACTAAAAGCGGTTGAACTTTTTCAGCAATTCCTTCATTCCCAAGGAAAGAAGCAATCATATTACCAAAGAACCCCTTGCCATCAAGATAGGATTCCACTAGAATACCTATTTGTTTTCCTGCTTGGTCACTAGCTAAGAAGTCACTTATTTTACGTTGAAGATATGCGGCTATTTTGTCAATTGTATCGTCTGTTTTGTTACGGTCAATGTCTTTGACAAAGTTACGCACTGACACCGTACTGTTTTGGTTTATTGCAAGAGAAATAAGCTGCTTCGTAGTTCGAAACAAGCTGTTTTTTACTTCTTCTTCCTTTAAATAAATACCAACTGAGGCAAGAAACTCTCTAGTTGTTTGCTTTTTATTCATAAACCGAGATAATTCATCTTGTGACCACTGAATAACTTGCTCTTGAAATTGGGATTGCTGTAATTTGTTTTGCAAACCTTCTGCTGTCAATAAGTGGTCAACAACTGTTTTGCCTAATTGTTTTGCCAGTTCATCCCTTCGCTTAGGTATTAAGCCAGGAGTAAAAGGCAGGCGCCACTTTCCTATGTATTTAGGTTGGTAAGGGCGAAATAACATCTTGATTGCCAATGAATTAGTTACCCCACCAATAACTGCTCCAATTATGACCATTAGCACAATAAGAAAAAATGTTGCCATTAACAAACTTCCTTTCGTTCTCCGTAATTACAAATACTACGTTTCTAAGTATATAAGGCTAGTCATTAGTTGAAAAGTTTTAACATATACATTTATAAATTGAAACTATCTTTGAAATAAGAAGGAGGGACAATACCTTGACAACCTTAACCTTACAATTGAAATTTTACCCGGGTACACAAAATAGAATGATTGTCCCGCAAAAATATTACAAACAACTGAAATCAATCCAAACAATCAAGTATGGAATAAATCAATCCTATGTCGAGTGCTTAAGTCACCACAAGGATACCCAAACATTATATATATCCTCCAATTTAAAAGCGAAGCTAAACTTAGCCAAACACAAAACAATTACAATGGAATTCGATCAAAACATGTGTACGCTGTTACTCTATCTAGGCGTTTTCATCGCAGGTTTTCACTCCGAACAATCTTTACTTGGTTCACGCACTGATCTATTTAGACGGATGAGTATCATCGGAAATAAGCTTGGGTTTCGAACGTTATTTTTCGGCCATCAGCATATATTGTCCAATGAAAGTAAAGTTTATGCATACTATTGGAACGGTTTCAAATGGGACCAAGCGGTTTTTCACATCCCATCTGTCGTTTATAATCGTATACCTAACCGAAAGACCGAACACCACCCCAATGTAATGGCTTCTAAGAAAGAAATTGAAAGTCGTGCTATTTTGTTCAACCATGACTTTTTTAACAAATGGGAAATATACGAACGATTAATGAAAAACAATGACTGTTCTTACCTGTTACCAGAGACCATTTTACATCCTTCCAAACGAAAAATCATTGATTTATTAGAAAAAGGACCAATCTACATTAAACCAATCCACGGTAGTCGTGGCACCGGCATTGTAAAATGTACAAAACGGGAATCGGGTGAAATAGAATGTCACTATTATCATAGGGATCACGCTCAAATAAATCGTTATACGAATCCAAATTCCCTATTCCACCAATTGTTTCCTAACGGTTTAAAAGGGTTTGTTGTGCAAAAGGAAATTGACCTGTTAAAAAAAGATAATAGTGCGATTGATTTTCGAATTCACGTAAACAAAAACGAAAAAAACACATGGGAAGTAACTTTACTTTGTGCTAAGTTTGCTGGAAAAGGAAGTTTAACAACCCACGTACAACGTGGAGGGAGTATTCACACCATAGACGAACTATTTTCTCCAGAAAAAACCAAGCGAATCGAAGAAAAGTTATCTAAAACAGCATTAAAACTAAGTCAGGCAATTGATAAAGAGGTAAACAACCCCATTGGTGAAATCGGATTTGACTTAGGAATTGACGCCGAAGGAAAAGTCTGGTTATTTGAGGCAAATGCAAAGCCTGGATTTAGTGTATTTCTTCATCCGACTTTAAACGAACAAGCGGAAAAAGTGTTTACTTTTCCATATAAATATGCTTTTTACTTACACAATTTACGAATGAATAAAAAGGATTACGAATGATGCCTCCTTTTCGTGAAAAACTAATACAGAAAGGAGGCTCTCACTATGAATGATAAACAAAGGTATAACAATGATCCTTATGAAGACCGTAAAGAACATGAGCTAGACGTTGACCGAATGATTAGTGAAGGGATGGCAGGTGGAACGACACAATCCATCCACGGACGAATGCAAATTGAAGAAACGCGCAAGTTACCAGAAGAAAATGAGCCGTTTCCAGATGCCGAGGAAAGAGGTTAAGTAGATGGGGCTACTACAGAGTTTAGATACTTTGTAGTAGCCTCATTTTTAGTCTGGTATAATAAAGAAAAAGGTGAATGAAAGAGGCATTAACATGATTGAGAAATTAAAGGAAATTTTCCCTGATTTAATTGAAGCTAAACTGGAGATTGCAATGGATAGCGAATATTACGATTGGTATAGTACACCAGACAATGAGATTATTGGCATCCCTATTGACCATTTAACGGAAAAAGAACAAATGCTACTAAACACTTTTTTGAGTCCCTATTATGCAAGTCAACCACCGTTAACGAAAAGAGAAGATGATTGGATAAACGTCATTTTCAATAATGGAAATTCAGCAGACCTAGTAAAAAATCAAAAAAATTTATCTTACCGCTATGTTTATTTCTCTTTATCCGATGACAAAGTCGACCCAATTGCTTTCCGTGAAGCTATCCATGGGCTTTTCCCCTACAAGGTACCAATCATTTGGGAGAATAACCATGAAGGAATTCTAATTGAAGATGAACCGATTGAGGAAGTGGATATATCTTATGAGGAAATGATTGAAGTATTAATGAGTGACTTCTATATGAAGGTAAAGTTTTATATTGGGCCTTATTTTAATGAGGTTGATCGTGCTAGCGAGTATTTCAAATGGATCAAAGATTGTTATCAGAAGGTAAACAAATATATGAAAGGATCGATTATGGACCATATTTCTGCGGTTCCTTTTCTATTTTTAGAGCCTAGTGATGATCAAACAAGCGATATTATTATCCCTTCCATTTTAAAGGATACTATTACAGAAGACGACCTTCTTGAGACGATACGCACCTTTCTTGAAAGTAATTCTAATGCAACTTTAGCAGCTAAGAAGCTTTATATGCACCGCAACAGTTTACAATACCGTGTTGACAAATTCATTGAAAAAACGGGCATTGACGTCAAGCAATTTAAAGGAGCATTATCCGTTTATTTGACGTTATTGTTGAAACATAAAAAGTCATTGGGAGACTAATTTGACACTGTAGCAGCGGGTCAGTTATGGCCCGTGTCCGTCTTTTTTTACGTACATAGTGAATCCGTTTTGTAAGCGTGCACAAACCAAGCACTTTTTTTTGTGCATCGTTACTATTTACCTGTCCGACAAAATTAAGTAAACTAAACACATGAATAAAACGCTTTCACATTACGGGAGGGAATAACAAATGGCAGAATTATCATTAAAAAATATTGATAAGATTTATGACAAAGGCGGACAAAAGGCAGTAGACAACTTTAACTTAGAAATTAAAGATAAAGAATTTATCGTATTCGTTGGTCCATCTGGTTGTGGTAAGTCAACAACACTTCGAATGATTGCAGGACTTGAAGAAATTTCTGGTGGAGAATTCTACATTGATAACCAATTAATGAACGATGTTGCTCCAAAAGATCGTGATATTGCGATGGTATTCCAAAACTACGCGCTATATCCACACATGAACGTATATGACAACATGGCATTTGGTTTAAAATTACGTAAATTCAAAAAAGAAGAAATCGAGCGTCGTGTTAAAGATGCTGCTCGTATCTTAGGTCTTGAAGAATACTTAGATCGTAAGCCAAAAGCACTTTCTGGTGGTCAACGTCAGCGTGTTGCCTTAGGTCGTGCGATTGTCCGTGATGCTAAAGTATTCTTAATGGATGAACCATTATCAAACCTTGATGCTAAATTACGTGTACAGATGCGTGCTGAAATTCAAAAGCTTCACCACCGTCTGCAAACAACTACTATTTATGTAACACACGACCAAACAGAAGCGATGACAATGGCAACTCGTCTTGTAGTATTAAAAGACGGTGTCATCCAACAAGTTGGTGCTCCAAAAGAAGTTTATGATAAGCCTGAAAACATCTTCGTTGGTGGTTTCATTGGTTCACCAGCAATGAACTTCTTTACCGGTAAATTGACTGATGGCAAATTTGAAACTGGCGGAGTTTCTCTAGAAGTACCTGAAGGAAAAATGAAAATTCTTCGTGAACAAGGTTATGTTGGCAAAGAATTAGTAATCGGTGTACGTCCTGAAGATATGCATGATGAGCCAGTATTCATCGATGCTAATCCTGGTTCAAAAGTAACTGCAAAAATTGATGTTGCTGAATTAATGGGTTCTGAGTCCTATCTATATTCTAGCCTTGGTGACCAAGAATTTATCGCTCGTGTTGACTCTAGAACAGATATCAAAGGTGGCGGAGAAAAGATTGATTTAGCATTTGACATGCACAAATCACACTTCTTCGACAAAGACTCTGAACTAAGAATTAGATAATAAGAAAAGCGCAAGTCGAGCGCGAGGAGCTAACAATAGCTCCTCGCGCTTTTTGTGTATGTTAAAATAATAATTCATCAATTGGAACTGTAAACTCATTGCCACAGTTATGACAGTGGTACAGATGTAAGCAAATATGATTTCTCTTTGAATTTGACATTCCATCAATTAAGTTTGTACCTTCATAATCTAAATAAGGAATATAATCTCCCATAAAGTCCACTACCCTACCTTGGTTTTGCATTTCTGTATACTGGTGACAAGACGGGCATGCTCTTTCAACCGTATCAAAACCATTACATACTGGACATAAATAATTCAGACTAACCACCTCCAACATCGCTAACTTTATTATGTTATTGAATCACATAGATTATCCATAAAAAAGTGCTTATTAAAAAGAGGCACCAATTATTGGTGCCTCTTCACGCCATGTTTATTCAGTTATTATTGTTGTTGTCCACCAAACTGTTGTTCAGCAGTTTGGACTAGACGCTTAGTAATTTCTCCACCTACAGAACCGTTAGCACGGGAAGTAGTGTCTGCTCCAAGGTTTACACCAAACTCTTGTGCAATCTCATACTTCATTTGATCTAATGCTTGCTCAACTCCAGGTACTAGTAATTGGTTTGAATTGTTGCTGCTTGCCATGTTACATACACCTCCGAAAATTTTTAGAAAATAAATCTTGTTTTGCTTACAGGATTACTTCGTTTGCCCGCCGAATTGTTGTTCAGCAATTTGGACTAAACGTTTGGTGATTTCTCCGCCAACAGAACCATTAGCGCGTGAAGTTGTATCAGCACCAAGGTTTACACCAAATTCTTGCGCGATTTCATACTTCATTTGATCTAGTGCTTGTTCTACACCAGGTACTAGTAGTTGATTTGAATTGTTGCTGCTTGGCATTGCTATCACCTCCTGTAATCTTTATTATTATCAGGAAACCTAAAATCTTATTCGGATTTTTTTTGGTAATTTAAGGTTACTTACCAAGGAGCGGTGAACGAGAGATGACTGATTTTTTACTAATTATCTAGTTTGACCACCAAATTGTTGTTCAGCAGTTTGGACTAGACGTTTCGTAATTTCGCCACCAACAGATCCGTTAGCGCGTGAAGTTGTATCAGCTCCAAGGTTCACGCCAAATTCTTGTGCAATCTCATACTTCATTTGATCTAGTGCTTGCTCAACACCAGGAACTAATAATTGATTTGAGTTATTGCTGCTTGGCATGTCTTATCACCTCCTGTGCTAACTATTGTGGTCAGGATAGCAAAATAATATGTGGATTTTTCGGGAGGAAAAACATGGAATCACATGGAAGCTGCCATGACAAGGATGGAGCCACTTACTTTTTTTATATTAAAACAAATCCTCCATTTTTCAAAGGCAAAATGAAGGATTGTAGCAATGTATAAAAAAATCCAAGAGCGTCTAGCTCCGGGAGCCTACCCCGCCTGAGGTCTTAAGCTGGGCACTAAGGAGCGCTTCTAAGAATTGACATCGCAGAAACAAGTGGTTTTCATGTTTCGAAGGCGCGACCTATTTTCTTATTTCGGATAGGTCATTTCTTTCGGGTTAATATACGAGTCAAATTGTTCTTCGGTTAATAAACCGGAACTAACTGCTGCTTCTTTTAATGTCGTATTTTCTGCAAATGCTTTCTTGGCAATTTTAGCTGCATTTTCATACCCAATGTGAGGGTTTAATGCGGTAACCAGCATCAACGAGTCATTTAAGTTCTTCTCGATATTTTCATAATTTGGTTCAAGTCCAACGACACAACGATCGTTAAATGACACCATGCTATCAGCTAACAATTGGGCTGATTGCAAGAAGTTATAAGCAATCACTGGTTTAAATACATTTAGTTCAAAATTACCTTGGCTAGCCGCAAAGCCTATGGTCGCATCGTTCCCCATAACTTGCGCTGCAACCATTGTAACAGCTTCACTTTGCGTTGGATTTACTTTTCCTGGCATGATTGAGCTTCCTGGCTCGTTGGCCGGGATGTTGATTTCGCCGATTCCACAGCGTGGACCACTAGCTAGCCACCGAACATCATTGGCGATTTTCATCATATCAGCGGCAAGTGCCTTTAAAGCACCGTGAGCGTATACTAGTTCATCATGACTAGTTAAGGCATGAAATTTATTTGGCGCAGTTATGAAATCTTTTCCAGTAAATTCACTAATTTTCGTCGCGACTCGTTCAGAAAATTGTGGATGTGCGTTTAGTCCCGTACCAACAGCTGTTCCGCCAAGCGCGATTTCCTTAACATATGTAGTACTTTGCTCTATCATCTTTTCGGTTTTCTCGAGCATGCGGTGCCAACCACTGATCTCTTGACCTAATGTCAACGGAGTAGCATCTTGAAGATGTGTTCTACCGATTTTAACAATATCTTTAAACGCTTCCATTTTCTCTTTTATTGTTGTCTTTAACGTACGTAAGGATGGGATAACAACATCCTCCATTTTAATGACAGCAGCAATGTGCATAGCTGTTGGATACGTGTCATTAGAACTTTGTGATTTATTAACGTCGTCGTTTGGATGTAGTGTTAATTCACTATTTTGCTCTTTAAGCCACTTATTCCCGACAAATGCAATTACTTCATTCACATTCATATTTGATTGGGTACCACTACCTGTTTGCCAAACTACCAATGGGAAATGTTCTGTTAAATTCCCCTCAATAATTTGGTCTGAAGCATAAACAATCGCGTCAGCTTTTTCCTTATCAAGTAAACCCAATTCACTATTAACAACAGCTGCACTTTTTTTCAGAATAGCAAAACCGTCAATAACTTCATTAGGCATTGTTTCTTGCCCTATCGGAAAATTCTCCTTACTCCGTTGTGTTT
Organism: Aquibacillus salsiterrae; assembly: GCF_028416595.1. GTDB lineage: Bacteria > Bacillota > Bacilli > Bacillales > Amphibacillaceae > Aquibacillus_A > Aquibacillus_A salsiterrae. The sequence continues at coordinate 123,471 of NZ_JAMQKC010000007.1, forward strand.
GGGCACCCCAATATTTATCATTTGCTACCTTTACCTCACCTAGTGTATCTCTTTCGATTCGATAGTCCATTCACTTAATCCTCCCCTATTAGCAGTTTTGTAAAGATGTTCTAGTTAGATTATAAACAACCCTTGTCTATTGTATCAAACTTTTGAAAAAACATTAAGAAAAGCGCTGAAGCTGGACGTGGCTGTCACTGAATGTTATCAACGCTTAGATTTGTTATACATTCCTACCTTTCGAAAAAAAGAGGGAAATTTTTCTGACGTCAAAACAGTATTACAGTTTTCGTCCAATAATGGTATAATAGAATTATAAAAGCGAAGGGAGGAACTCTGAAGAATCCAGCAGAATTCCTTGCTTTATTAGTAATTAAACATAGGAGACTACCTCTATCTTGGATAGAGGTTTTTTTGTGTAAAAAGAGATTATTGTAAAGATGCCTAGCTAAGGGAGCGCGTAGCCCCTCCATGTAGGTAAGGTGAAAAGGTGCCCCGTGCTAGGTTATTCCCTTGTGAAGTATTCTTCAAGTGTTAATGATTGGTCATAAATTTCTGTTGCAATCGATTTACCGACATAGCGAATATGCCATGGTTCATAGCTATAGCCGGTAATCTCTTCCTTACCCTTTGGATAACGAATAACAAATCCATAGCTATGCGCATTTTGTTCGAGCCATTCCCCTTCATTCGTCTGTCGGAATGTTTCTTCAAGTGAAAAGGCTACTTGTGCAGTCGTTACGTCCATAGCTAAGCCTGTCTGATGCTCACTAGTACCTGGCCTTGCAGAATACTTGTCTGCAACTGCTTGTCCTCTTGTTGTAACATTATATTCGTAGATCGTTTTTTGTCTCTCGTATGAACGGTATCCAGATGCTGCGACTAAATCAAGCTGAGCTTGTTCCGCTCCCTTAAACAGTTTTTCTAACGCGGCTGCAGCTTCTTTACGCATTTTTTTTTTCGGATCATCCTCACTAAAGTAAAATGGGACATTTGGGACGACTAGGTCCTTTGGAGAATAACCATCCGGTAACTTTCGCTGTTTATTGACTAACACCTCTACACTTGTAGGATTGTCTACAACAAGGATTGGGTCTTTCTCGATTTGTTCTGGTTTGTCCTCTGTTTCCGTTGTTTTATCCTCCAACACTTCATCACTTTCCTTTTGTACGACAACATCAACTAATTCAATTTCTTGCTTATCTTCTAGATGCTTAGCACTGGTTGTTAGCGGCAAAGATGGTAAGATTTCTTGTTGGTTGCATCCAATCAATAGGATAGCTGTTAATAATAGTAGACCGTATTTACTCATAATAATCCCTTCTATCTCTTGATTTAACTAATATATAAAATAGTAACACATAATCAGTCGATGAAAAGGGGTACGATGTAAATACCATTTTATTCCACTACCTAAACCAAAAGAATCCTTGTCAGCTTTTGCTACTGACAAGGATTATCATAAAAATTACTCTTTTACAAATGCTTGGTACTTTTTACTCAGATGCATAAAGGATTCTCTGTCATTTGAATCGATTGATTCATTAATCTGATTTTCTAAGCGTGACTTATTCCAATTAAAACATAATTCATCAAGGATCAATTTTGACGCCAATTTAATTTCGTAGGATATTTCCCTCTTTGCAGAAATCTTTGTTGCGTGATTTGCTCCATACGTCTGTAGCTTGTAATTTACCTTGTGCTTCTTCATGGAACACGCCCCCTTGTTCCTTTTTTTTATTATCCTAGATTTTGGCTCTTAATGCAATAATTTTCTGAATATTTATTTGAAATTTCCCCTAATTTTAAATGTGTTAAACATGGATTCGTTTAAATTGAACGAATTTAGGCAGATAACCTGACATGAGAATTGACTTATGAACCGAGGGGCTAGACAGCTTTTGGATTTTTAATCCTTACTTATCTTTTAAAAAAGGATACGTAAAGATTACGTATCCTTTGTTACTCCTATTTATTTTTGCTTCATAAATAAGGTAGTTGCAGGCTCTGAACTCTCTTGTGGTTTAATTACTTTCAGTGCTAGAAAAGCCGAAATAAGCGCGAGAACGACCATCGTAATAACCATCCATATAATGTCCCGGTCCATTAAAAGGGCTGTTATTGGTGGCCCTGCAGCAACCCCCATGTAACGCGCTGAACTATAAATACAAGTGATAGTCCCCCTTACTCCTTTACTTACACTTTCTGTAATAAGTGCATCCAAACACGGCAGACCCGCACCTATTCCAATTCCACAAATTAAAAAGACTGATAACAAATATAGGAATTGATTGGAAAATTGTACAGCTGCTACGGCGGAAGCTGTTACAATGATCCCTGTAAATGTAATCCATTTCATTTTGACTAAATTATCCTTAATACCTTTACCGGTAAGATAGGAAGTAAAACAAAGGGCGGCAAGCGGACCAGCCAAATAAAGTCCTTTTCTAATCCCCTTTACATGATACATATCTTCAAGAACACTTGCTAAATAAAAAAGGATCCCAAACAATATAAACATCAAAATTGCCCCAATTGCAAAAACAGACAGTAACCATCCGCCGTGTGTGTGGAATGTTTTTTTCGTATTCTTCCAGAACTCTGGAAACTTTGGTCCCTTTTTATCGTGTTTAGGTTTTTTAACCAATATTAAAACGAGAATAGCTGAAATTAAGCAAAAAATCGGAATGGAAAAAAACGGAATAAACCAAACAATACTTGCTAATAGTGAGCCTAAAATTGGACTTAACACTTTTCCAAAGGTATTAGAAGTTTCAACAAGGCCCAATGTTGCACTGACATCTTTTTCACGTCGAAACATATCTCCTACTAGAGGCAAAACGATTGGTGCAGTTCCAGATACTCCAATCCCTTGAAGCACCCTCCCTAATAAAATAACTAGATAGGCGTCTTTCATTTTCCAAGCAGCATATCCAGAAATAAGTCCTCCGACCCCCGAGAGCAATAAAGAAGGAATAATAACGATTTTCCGGCCGTAACGGTCAGACAGAAACCCCGCAATAGGAATTAGAAAAATAGCCACAATCGAATATACAGTAATAATTAAACTTGATTGTAACTTAGAGATACCAAGTTCATCTTCCATAAGAGGAAGTACAGGAATGAGCATGGAATTACCTAACGTCATGATTAGTGGAATGGAAGCAAGAGAGACAATTGCCCATCTTTTCTCGTGTATTTCACTTTCCTTTTTCACATTATTATCCATACTTCACTCTCAATCCTTTCAAATGATTAGCTATAACTAATCATTTCCTCATTACTGATTTTTCATCCTTATAAAGAATAAGAAAAACTTGGCATCAACGATTCACTTTGCAACCGTAGTAAGAATTGGGTTGGTGCTCGGAGCTAGACGGCTCCTGTTTTTTTTATACGTAAAAAAAGACTTATCCTTTTTGAACAAGTCCTTACAAACTATAACGTCAGAATAAATACTGTGGAGATGGCTGCTATGACAACTAAGATAATATTCAACCCAAAAAAGGCTAACCCTATTGCAATTATTCCACCAATCAATCCAACTGAGGGTCGGTCAGGGACAACTGAACTTATGCCTGGAAAGATTAGTGCTCCTAGTGCGGCATAAGGAATTGCATTTAACCACCTATTTGCCCAGGTCGGAAATTGAATTTTATCAACGATATACGCAGGGATAAATCGTGGTATAACTGTCACTAGCGCCATTCCAATAATTGTTAAAATAATCATGATTTATCCCCCTTTAATAAAACTATTCCACAAAATCCACCAATTATTGTCGCAAATACAATTGCCCATCCACTTGAAATGTAGAGACTTAATTCATAATTGATTAACATGGCAGCAGTAGCTATTATTCCAACACGCCACTCTTTTCTTACTGACGGGATTAATAGCCCAATAAACATAGCATAAAGAGCAATCCCCATACTTTGACTGAGTGCATCTGGAATTATATCGCCTAATATTCCACCAAGAAAGGAACCAATCACCCAAGAGGAATAGGCAGTAAGCATTAAAGCAGCATAGAAATAGGTTCCTTTGTCTTGTTTAGCTTCCTCCGTATGTAAAGATGATACGGCAAAGGATTCATCGGTTAGCCCAAATGACAACGGCACCTTCCATCTTAAAGGAATTCCCCTTAATCGATTCATAAAGGAGAGGCTCATGACAAAATGACGAAAATTTAACACAAATGTTGCAATCACGATTTCAAGCATGCCAGCTCCTGCGCCAATCATTCCCGCTCCCATGAACTGACTGGCGCCAGCATACACAAGTACACTCATTAAGGTTATTTCTGACACGTTCATCCCCGCTTGTTTTGCCAATACACCATAGGTTAATGCAATTGGCAAATACCCTAACATAATGGGGAACCCTTTGGATATTCCACGTTGTATCATTAACATCCTTGTTGATGGTTGTGTCTTTTCGATTACTTTCGTTACCATATATACTTTCTTCCCCCTATTATACTAACTACTGCAAAGCAGCTGTACGCCGATACGTTAGAGTCCCCATCTATCCCTAACTGCTTTTAAGATATTTTATATCTGTCATTTTATCCAAAACGGATGAATTAAGAAAAGCGCAAGTCGCGCCTTGCTAGACCCGCCTGAGCTAGACAGCTATTAGATTTTTATATACTTTCTTATCTGTGAACAAAGACAAACTCTGTTAACGTTGAGTTTGTCTCTGTTTAGGCAGACTATCTTATTTGTTATTCTTTTAATTGTCTTAGTGTTAGTCTAGATTATCTTGATCAGTTAGTATGAGTGGACCTTGATTTGTAATGACAATGGTATGTTCAAACTGTGCAGACCTACGCCCATCAACCGTACGTGCTGTCCAACTGTTGTCATCCATTTTACTTTGCCAAGTCCCTTCATTCAGCATCGGTTCAATAGTTACAACCATCCCCTCTTTCAACCTGACACCTTTTCCTGGCTCGCCAAAATGAGGAATGTGTGGATCTTCATGAATGGTTGCTCCAATACCGTGTCCAGTAAAGTCACGCACGACAGAAAAACCCTCTGCTTCTGCATAGGATTGAATCGCATGGCCAATGTCACCAATACGATTACCAACTCTTGCTTGCTCAATCCCTCGATAGAGCGACTCTTTCGTTACTTCTAAAAACCGCTTTGTCTTATCATCCGCTTCACCAACTACATAGGTCCATGCTGAGTCTGCTAATCCACCATTTAAATTGACTACCATATCAATGGTCACGATGTCGCCATTCTCTAACTTTTCATCACGAGGAAAACCATGACAGATCTCATCATTTATCGATGCACAAGTTGCAAATTGATATCCGTTATAGCCTTTTTGTTCTGGTGTTGCACTATGTTTTGCTAAATACTCTTCAACAAACTGGTCAATTTCTTTCGTTGTTACCCCTGGTTTTATCATCTTAGCAATTTCTTTATGACAGGAAGCTAGAAGGCGTCCTGCTTCCTGCATCAGCGCAATTTCTCGTCTACTTTTTCGTGTTATCATTGTCCTTTCAACTTCCTTTCTATATAGAAGTACAATAGTATACGTTTTGGCAGCATGATAATTTCTTTAACGTATTAAAGTTTAACATATTTTTAGCCTAAGATAGTGCAACAATGACCTAATATTAACAAATTAGTTTCGGAACTCATGAACCGGAAAGAAATACGATTGCTTTGAGGGTCTGTACGATGGATATGTTGGTAGAGTTAGTTTAAGTTTAGTTTAAATCAACTGACCGGGAATAGTTTCCCAGCCAGTTTTTGAACAATAACGCTGATACGAGCTCGACGTGGTGTTGCTCAGACATTATCAACTTTTAAATGTTTTCTAAGTTAAAGTTAATTCAAAAGGTCAACTACGTTATAGTATTTACCATTTATAACTGTAGCGGAATTAGTCAAAACTTTAACTAATGTTTCAGCCACTATGTCGCTTTGTCTAAGATTTTGATTTTCTTTGTACTGTTTAAATTTTTCAATATCTTTGAATGCCTCTTTAGATGCTGACCGAATTTCTGCTTGCATTTCGGTATCCATAATTCCAGGATTAAAAAGAATAACCTTATTATTCGTCCCAAGTTCTTCCTGTTCAAGTGCTACAGACTGGGTAAAACGGTCCAAGCCTGCTTTTGTGCTACAGTATGCACTCCAGCCATAAACTGCCCTGTTAGCTGCACCAGAAGTCACGTTCGTAACAATCACAGGGGTGTTTGACTCATTGGCCATCTTGATAAATATATTGGTAGTCGCCATCGGTGCTAATAAATTTACATTTACATGTTTTTGTAGAGATTCTGTCGTTAAGTAACCGGCTTTTTCAATAGGATCAACTATAGCTGCATTATTAATTAGGTGAACCCGGTTAACATTTTCACCAGCAAGCTTAGATGCAATGGTGTTAAACGTAGCTTCCACTTGCCCTGGAACGGATAAATCACAAATTTCATGTATATAAGTAACACCATAATTAACTGCATGAGTTGCTATCGAATCATTTGGATGTCTGGCAATCCCAATAATATGGATCCCCTGTTTAATAAGCAATTTTACAATCGCTTCCCCTAAGCCTCTTGATGTTCCTGTTATGACTGCATATTCCATTCTACATTCCCCTTACTCATTAGTTAATAATGGATGGATTTCTTTATAAATGCCTACGACCTCAATTAATTTCATTCGAACCAAACCACTAGAGGAAGGCGCAACAAATTCCACTTGGTCTGAAACAGGTTCGTCTTGAACTCCCCAGTCAACGTTTTGCTTTTTTGCATACTGTTGATATACTCCTTTTCCAACAAAGCAAATAACCTTGGGTTTAAACGTATTGACCTTTTGTATTAACTGCTCACGGCCAACCTCATATTCTTCCTTCGTTATTTCTTTTGCCTCTTTCGTCGGCCTTGCCACTATATTTGTCAATCCATACCCTAAATCTAAAAGCTTTACATCTTCTTCAGATGAATATTTTCTGGGGGTTAGACCTGCCTCATTTAAAATTTTCCAAAACCGATTATTCGGATTGGCAAAATGATGTCCCGTTTCAGCAGAACGAATACTCGGATTAAAGCCAACAAACAAAATGTTTAAATTCTCTTTTATTCGATCTGGGATTGGTTGTAATATAATCTTCTTCCCCTCTCTTATTATAGTATCGACCGAAAACCCAAATACGAAGAAAACACCTTATCAAAAAGGTGCTCTATTCGCTCGATTCTGTTGTATTGAAAAACATTGGGTCCTCTTCTTTGGACCTTTTTTCTTTTTTAGTAGATTTCGTATTTTTAGTTTTTCCCATAATCCCATCAGACTCATAACTTTTCTTAAATGCATGTTCTTTCTTTGTCTTGCTCACGTATATTCCTCCTTTTTCCACTAGTTTGCCTTTTAAACGGAGGGATATGCGCAATTGATTAACCTATAATCCGTTTTCCTTGTTGAGCAAGAGCAAAGTGAATTCCATGTTTTAACGTAGAGAAAAATTCAAGCCCTTTAAGGTCAAACCTTGATTCAGTAATTTTCATACTTATTTTTGGAGAAATACCTACAATAATACATTCTGTTCCTAATAATTTGACTGAGCTTGTTAATGTTTGAATCAATGAAACCGAATAATCGTCGACATCATCATCAATTCCGGTCAAATCAAGTAACAGAAAATCCGGATCATACGATGGCAATGCATTCATGGTCTGATAGATTATGTCATTGGCACGAACTTCATCGTACTTGCCGAGAAGCGGGATAACAACGATGTTATCTAAAACAGGAATAATAGGTGAGGAAATTTCTTTAACAAGTCTGGTTAATTTCTTCGTCCTTTCTTGGACTAATTCTTCCAGTTTAATAATTTCCTCTTTCTCTTTCTTTCGAGCAAAATCGTGGACATTGCCGAGTGATGACTGTACCTGAGGATAGTAATAAATTTCATCATAGTCTGAACCTTGTATTTGACTTTGTCTAACTTCAAAGCCTATATAATTATTAAATAACCCTGTTAAAATTCCTGCAATATGGCCTGGTAGAAAAGCTCCCATCTGTTTTTTATCTTGGAGTTTATTTATTTTATATTCCCACGTATTCCATAGCCTTATTAAAACCGTTTTATTTGATTCTGATGCTTGGACAATTTCAATTTTCCCCCATCCTGCATCTGCATAGATTTGAGGGATATTTTGTATCATATCAATTTGCTTTTCATAATTAAAAAAATCACTTACGATTTGTCCCATCCGAAACCCTGCTGTTTCAAGTACAAATTCCGCAGCATCATCCCCTGAAACTTCCTCTAATGTATCTAAAAAAGATTTCATTGCAGTTTCTGTCCAAAATAAAATGGCATCGACACCTTCAAATTTCATAACACCTATATAATCATCCCAAGAAAACCTGGAATTTGTATCATTGGAATCCATTTTTCCTCCCCGCCTCCCTCGCAAAAGTCTTCACAATTTTAACATCTTTTTAACAGTTTTAAAAATTATCTGAATTGTTTACAGATAAATCGGTAAAGCAAAGCATATTGCACTCATTAATCAAGAAATACGCTAGTGCCTTATTTAACCATAAGAAAACCCACTAGCAGTACTAGTGGGTTCTTGATGCTGAAATGGCTGATTCAAATGCTTCAATAATATCCCCCGCAGCCTCAATTCCTACCGATATTCTTATTAAGCCTTCAGTAATTCCTAGCTCATCTTGTGCTTCTTTAGGTAAGGCTCGATGGGAAGTAGCTAATGGGTAAGACACGGTTGATTCCACACCAGCTAAAGTTGGCACAATTTGAACCCATGACAAGGATTGAAAGAATGTATTGACATCACATCTTCCTGTTATATCGATGGAGACGATTGCCCCATTTCCTTTTTCCGATACATTAGATGGGTAATACACTTTAGCAACGCCTTTATTATTTCGCAATGCATTAGCTAGAGCCTGTGCATTGCTAGCCTGACGTTCCATCCGTACACTTAACGTTTTAATCCCTCTACACGTTAACCATGCTTCGAATGGACTTAAGTTTGTGCCTAAATTAACTACCCTTGCTCTCGCTTTTTCAATTAATTCCTCATGACCAACAAGCACCCCCGCTGTTGCATCACTATGACCACCTAAATATTTGGTAGCACTATGTACTACTAAATCAACACCATCCTGGTAAGGTTGACATAAGTATGGTGTTGCAAATGTATTATCAATCATTGAGTAAATCTGATGTTTCTTTGCCAGTTTAGCCAACGCTTTTGTATCCTCAACTCTTAGTAAAGGGTTAGTGATTGATTCTGAGTAAATCAATTTAGTATTAGACTTTATATGTTTTTCAATTTTGTTAATATCACTAAAATCTTCAAAGGTTACTTCTATACTAAAGTCTTTCAATTCATTAGCTAATAATTGGTATGTTCCACCGTAAATATCAGTCGAAGCTAATACATGATCACCTGACTTAGCCACGGCAAGGACTCCAACTAAGATTGCCGACAATCCTGAAGAGGTAGCTACACCATTTTGTGCGCCCTCTAGTTGAGCAACAGCTTGCCCTAATTCATCAGTGTTAGGATTACCAGTTCTAGAATAAAGATAATCTTTTTTTCCTTGATAGAAGCCCTCTAAGTCCTCTAAGTCATTAAACGTAAACGCCGTTGTTTGGTAAATTGGGGTTACTTTACTGTCTATGTTTTTCCCTTTTAATGCTAAATGAACTGCTTTCGTATCAAAATTATGTCCCATGATTCATCTCTCCTATCTATATTATCTACTTTAACTTACTAGTTATAAAATGCCAATCTAATCTGATTTATTTTTTAAAAAATCAGATAAAAAATGATGGAAAGCTCTATGTAGATACCTGATTAACCTAAAAAAACCCGCCACTAAAGATAGCCCTTCAGTGGGGGTTTTAAAATTGCCTGGCGACGTCCTACTCTCACAGGGACAAAGTCCCAACTACCATCGGCGCAAAAGAGCTTAACTACTGTGTTCGGCATGGGAACAGGTGTGACCTCTTTGCTATAGCCACCAGATCTTTTATGAAGTTCAAAGGTAAAACATTACCTATGTACCTTCAAAACTAGATAAGAAGTTGGTACAAGACATAGTTTTGTTTAGCAGAGGCGACCAAGCCCATTGCGCTTCCTTATTCAATCTAGTTCCGGCTCCTAATAGCTAGCGTATAGTTAATCCATCCTTTCGTACTCAAAGTTCAGAGTACTACAGGCTGTCTTATCTATCCGTACGCTATTAACCAGTCGCCTTCACTTTTTATCAGTTCAGCTACGACTCCAAATCCTCTCGTTATAAGCAATACCTCTCCAAGGGTGAAAATTCACACCCTTTCCGCGGTCTTGCTTATCCCGGCGGATTTAACCGGTCGTCTTCGCTTCCTTATTCAGTCCAGCTCCATGGGCTAGATGCTCGCGTCATAAGTCAATCCACCTCCAAGTCCCAAAACCATGGACTTTACGGTGTCTTGTCTTATGCGTGTCGCATCTGGGCAAGCCCATTGCGCTTCCTTATTTTTAGTTAAGTCCTCGATCGATTAGTATCCGTCAGCTGCACATGTTGCCATGCTTCCACCTCGGACCTATCAACCTCATCGTCTCTGAGGGATCTTACTCATTTAAAATGATGGG
>NZ_JAMQKC010000008.1 GCF_028416595.1 Aquibacillus salsiterrae
AAAGCATCTAAGCATGAAGCCCCCCTCTAGATGAGACTTCCCATCATTTTAAATGAGTAAGATCCCTCAGAGACGATGAGGTTGATAGGTCCGAGGTGGAAGCATGGCAACATGTGCAGCTGACGGAAACTAATCGATCGAGGACTTAACTAAAATAAAAAGTGAAGGCGACTGGTTAATAGCGTACGGATAGATAAGACAGCCTGTAGTACTCTGAACTTTGAGTATGAAAGGATGGATTAACTATCCGCTAGCTATTAGGAGCCGGAACTAGATTGAATAAGGAAGCGAAGACGACCGGTTAAATCCGCCGGGATAAGCAAGACCGCGGAAAGGGTGTGAATTTTCACCCTTGGAGAGGTATTGCTTATAACGAGAGGATTTGGGAGTCGTAGCTGAACTGAAAAAAAGTGAAGGCGACTGTTAAATGTCTTGTACCAACTTCTTATCTAGTTTTGAAGGTACATAGGTAATGTTTTACCTTGAACTTCATAAAAGATCTGGTGGCTATAGCAAAGAGGTCACACCTGTTCCCATGCCGAACACAGTAGTTAAGCTCTTTTGCGCCGATGGTAGTTGGGACTTTGTCCCTGTGAGAGTAGGACGTCGCCAGGCTTTTTACATAATAATGGCCCGTTGGTCAAGCGGTTAAGACACCGCCCTTTCACGGCGGTAACACGGGTTCGAATCCCGTACGGGTCACCAAAGTATTTTCATATTTGTCATAATACCTCACAATATCGTGGAGGATTAGCTCAGCTGGGAGAGCACCTGCCTTACAAGCAGGGGGTCGCAGGTTCGAGCCCTGCATCCTCCACCATTCATTTAAATATTGTTATCGCGGGGTGGAGCAGTCTGGTAGCTCGTCGGGCTCATAACCCGAAGGTCGCAAGTTCAAATCTTGCCCCCGCAACCATAATTTTTCTTCGTTAGTAATAGAGAGATAATTATAAGGTAAGATATTTTTTGCTGTCGCAAAAAAATCTAAGGTCCGGTAGTTCAGTTGGTTAGAATGCCTGCCTGTCACGCAGGAGGTCGCGGGTTCGAGTCCCGTCCGGACCGTCATTTGCCGGTCTAGCTCAATTGGTAGAGCAACTGACTTGTAATCAGTAGGTTGGGGGTTCAAGTCCTCTGGCCGGCACCACCGTTTAGCAATATAGTGATCCATTAGCTCAGTCGGTAGAGCAACAAGCATCGCTTCCACCGAATAAGCTACGAGTAACCTCGGAAGCATAAACATCTTTGAATATGCTTGTAGATGCAGAGGTTTTCTTTATGAGCTATCTATAAAAATTAGAGGATTATTCTTTAGGAGCCATTAGCTCAGTCGGTAGAGCATCTGACTTTTAATCAGAGGGTCGAAGGTTCGAGTCCTTCATGGCTCATCAATTTTTTTGCAAAGTGATTCAAAAAAGGTTGAAGAATAAAATGTGGAAGTAGTTCAGTGGTAGAACATCACCTTACCAAGGTGGGGGTCGCGGGTTCGAATCCCGTCTTCCGCTCCACCTGCATTATATTTATATGCCATGCCGGGGTGGTGGAATTGGCAGACACACAGGACTTAAAATCCTGCGGTAGGTGACTATCGTGCCGGTTCAAGTCCGGCCCTCGGCACCAAAGGTTTTTGTGTAAACAAAATACCAAAGGTTTTTTCCTTATAAATAACCCAAATGCGCCCGTAGCTCAATTGGATAGAGCGTTTGACTACGGATCAAAAGGTTAGGGGTTCGACTCCTCTCGGGCGCGCCATTTAACGGGAAGTAGCTCAGCTTGGTAGAGCACTTGGTTTGGGACCAAGGGGTCGCAGGTTCAAATCCTGTCTTCCCGACCATCTTAAATAGTGTTAATGTATCATGGGGCCTTAGCTCAGCTGGGAGAGCGCCTGCTTTGCACGCAGGAGGTCAGCGGTTCGATCCCGCTAGGCTCCATCTTGATTTGGAGGGGGAGTGAACCAAGGACGGTTGTTTACAAATCAAATTCCATCCAGTCCTAGGTTTCTAGTCCTGTCCCTCCACTAGTCTCGGCGGTTGTGGCGAAGTGGTTAACGCACCGGATTGTGGTTCCGGCATTCGTGGGTTCGATTCCCATCAGCCGCCCCAAAAATAGATGCGGGTGTAGTTTAGTGGTAAAACCTCAGCCTTCCAAGCTGATGTCGAGGGTTCGATTCCCTTCACCCGCTCCAAACTGTGGGCCTATAGCTCAGCTGGTTAGAGCGCACGCCTGATAAGCGTGAGGTCGGTGGTTCGAGTCCACTTAGGCCCATTTGTTATTTTTCCACAGTAGCTCAGTGGTAGAGCAATCGGCTGTTAACCGATCGGTCGTAGGTTCGAATCCTACCTGTGGAGCCAGTGGAGAAGTACTCAAGTGGCTGAAGAGGCGCCCCTGCTAAGGGTGTAGGTCGCGTGAGCGGCGCGAGGGTTCAAATCCCTCCTTCTCCGCCATTTATGGGCTATAGCCAAGCGGTAAGGCAACGGTTTTTGGTACCGTCATTTCGCTGGTTCGAATCCAGCTAGCCCAGCCATTTTCATTAAAGATTTGGGGCCTTAGCTCAGCTGGGAGAGCGCCTGCTTTGCACGCAGGAGGTCAGCGGTTCGATCCCGCTAGGCTCCATAAATTGTCTTGTTTGTAAAAATAATTCGAAACATTAATTGCATGCCAGTTAATGTTTTTTGTTGTCTAGAAAACTTCTATCTCTATAAGCTAAAGACCTTACAAAATGAGCCTGCTGGAATGATGCTATCCAGCAATAAATATGAAAAAATTGACATTAATACGGAATAAAGTATAAAATACTCTTGTTAAGAAGAAGTTTTGAAGGGGGTATTTTATGAAAAACAAAAAGTTTTTATTGCTAGTTGGTTTACTTTTCGCACTAGGAATGTTCCTTACAGCGTGTGGCGGTGGGGAAAAGGAAGAAGGAACAGGTTCTGATGGAGGAAATGACACAGGATCTGAAACAGAAAATGATACTGGTGCTGAAGACAATGATGCAGATGCTGGTGATAAACCGGAGTTCTTAAGCTTACTTACAGGTGGAACTAGTGGTACATATTATCCACTTGGTGGTGAAATGGCTAGCATTATAACGGATGAAACAGGAATTCAAACAGATGCTGTATCATCAAATGCATCAGCTGACAATATCGCAGCTTTACAAGCGGGCGAAGCAGAATTGGCATTTGCTCAAACAGATGTTACCGCTAATGCGGTAGAAGGTATCAACTCATTTGATGGCAATCCTGTTGATAATATCCAGGCTATTGCATCACTTTACCCAGAAACAATTCAAATTGTTACGGTAAAAGACTCTGGTATTACTTCTGTGGCAGATTTAGCAGGTAAAACAGTTTCTGTCGGTGCTCCTGGGTCAGGGACATATGTTAACGCAACACAGATTCTGGAAGCTTATGGTTTAAGCATGGACGACATTGATGCACAGAATTTAGACTTTGGTGAATCAACAGGTGGGATCCAAGACGGTAATATTGACGCAGCGTTTATTACTGCTGGTACACCAACTGGTGCAGTCGAAGGCTTAGCTGCTACAACAGATGTAAGCATTGTTCCGATTGAACAAGATAAAATTGACTCACTTATTGAACAGTATCCATATTATGCAGCTGATACTGTAAAAGCTGGTACTTATGATATTGAAGAGGACGTTAATACTGTTGCTGTTCTTGCAATGCTTGTTGTTACAGATAGCCTTTCAGAGGATGTTGTCTATGATATTACAAAGGCAATCTTTGATAATACAGATAAGATCACACATGCTAAAGGAGAATACATTACCAAGGAATCTGCTTTAGATGGTATTGGTATCGACCTCCACCCTGGGGCTAAAAAGTATTTTGAAGAAGAAGGGTTACTTGACTAAACGTATGCTTTAAAAAGGCCGGCTGTTACGCCTATTTATAGGTAATAATGCCGGTCCTTTTATTTGCGATGGTAACCAAGAATTGGTGGGTTGAACACAAATGACTAGAAAAAGATATTTACTTTCCTTAACTTTTCTACTCATTCTTCTTGCTGCCGTCTTATTTGTTCCCTTTAAAACTGCATTGGTCTTTTACGAAGGTAATACAGATACCATGAAAGCTTTTCTTCCTTTAGAGCCTGGGGACACCTTCCAATTGATTTGGAGACATTCGATCCACTTAAAAGATGTTACCGAAAAATATCAGGTAACCAACGATTTAACTATTAAACAATATGAAATTGTTTATGAAGAATTTGGGATTGGAATGCCTTCAAACGCGCAAGAAGGGGAGAAATTCGAGTATAAAGATGGTAAGTACCATATAAGTAACTTAAACAATATCTTTCCCTCGATGAACATTCGGAACGGAAAAACAGTTTCGAAAAATCGACTAGCATGGGGTTCTGGTGATGCCAGTCAAATGGTGTGGTTTAATGATTATTTTAAACCAGGTGCATGGTTTACTGTATTAGTAGAGAGAATAACTCTATGGGAATATTTGAAGGGAGTGAGAATAAGTGAGTGAGAAAGAAATAGAATTGTTAGAAGCAACAAGACAACAGGAATTAATCGAGAAATACGATACTGAATCCAATACGCGAAAATTAACTGGCTTTGCTGGATGGCTTGTATTCTTGATATTAATAGCATTTTCTTTATTTCAGCTATATACGGGTGCTTTTGGAGTATATACAGCATACATTCAACGAACAGTCCACCTTGGATTCGCCTTATCACTTATTTTTTTACTCTTTCCGTCTAGAAGAAAGGGTAAAAAAAATAGTGTCCCTTGGTATGATTGGCTTCTTGTTTTAATAGCCATTATTGTCACGGGGTACTGGCCAATGTATTATGAAACATTAGTACAACAATTTGGTGGTATCGATACCGGTCAAATGATTATTGGGGGAATAGCAATTCTGTTGGTGTTAGAAGCAGCAAGACGCGCTGTTGGTCTACCAATCACAGTTATTGCTCTGTTATTTCTTCTTTATGCAATCTTTGGGCGTCAGATGCCAGGAATGCTTGCACATCGAGGACTTAGTTTGGAACAGTTAATCAAATCGATGTTTTTTACCACAGAGGGTATTTTGGGTACTCCACTACAGGTATCGTCTACGTACATCTTCTTATTTTTATTGTTTGGTGCTTTTTTAGTTCAAACAGGAGTGGGATCCTACTTCAATGATTTAGCTCTTGCAATAGCTGGTCGACGTGTCGGAGGACCTGCTAAAGTGGCGATATTTTCAAGTGCATTAAATGGAACCATTTCAGGTAGTTCTGTTGCTAACACAGTTACAACCGGTTCTTATACGATTCCAATGATGAAAAAACTTGGATATAAACCGAATTTTGCTGGTGCTGTTGAGGCAGCTTCTTCCACTGGCGGGCAAATCATGCCCCCAATCATGGGTGCAGCTGCATTCTTAATGATTGAATTTGCGGGGGTTGGCTATTGGGAAATTGCTAAAGCAGCAGTTATTCCGGCCATTCTATATTTTGCGGGTATTTGGATAATGACACATTTTGAAGCAAAAAGACTAGGACTTTTAGGTCTATCAAAAGATGAAATTCCAAGCAAGATTGAAACGCTAAAGAAAATCTATTTATTGTTACCGATTTTGGCTATTGTCTATTTGCTTTTTACAGGTTTTAGTATCGAAAGAACCGCTATTTACGGGATTATTATTACCATTGTAGTTAGTTTGGTGCGGAAAGATACGAATATGTTTTTAGAAAATGGAAAGTTCACCTTTAGTAAATTAATTGATGCGTTGACAACTGGTGCTCGAACTGCATTAGGTGTGGCTGCAGCAACTGCGTGTGCCGGGATAATTGTTGGAGTAGTTACCAAAACAGGTTTAGGACTAAAGCTCGGTAATGGTCTTGTTGATATCGCAAGTGCGATGACCAATTCACCGCAATTACTCCTTTTGTTGACGTTAGCGTTTACGATGATTACATCTATCATTCTCGGGATGGGCTCACCGACAACAGCAAACTATATTATTACTTCAACGATTGCGTTACCAGCGATTATGGCGTTGAATGATCAATATCAATTTGCCATTCCGGTTCTTGCCGCTCACATGTTTGTTTTTTACTTTGGAATAGTGGCGGACATTACACCCCCAGTGGCACTTGCTGCATTCGCCGCAACAGGGATATCAGGCGGCGAACCTATTCGAACTGGTCTTAATGCATCAAGGCTTGCAATTGCAGCTTACATTATTCCTTATATGTTTGTCTTAAGTCCTCAGTTACTAATGATTGATGCAACCTTTTTTGAAATAACAATTTCATTAATAACGGCATTTTTAGGAATGATATCGATTGGTGCAGGACTTATTGGTTTTTGGTACCGTAAGATAAATTGGATAGAAAGAATAATTACTGTTCTAACAGGGTTGATGCTTGTCTACCCAGAAGGGAATTCAGACTTGATTGGATTTAGTTTATTTATAGTCTTATTTCTCTTCCAGCTAAAGACAAAAGACAAACATAATAAACCAAACAAGAGTGTAACTACAAATGAAGCTTAAAAATTTATGCAAAAACCCTCACTAAGTAAAGTGAGGGTTTTTTTGTCCGAATTCTCATGTAATAAACCATTCTCATAAAATGATAAACGGAGGATAGACTAAATGATGAACCCTTTTGATTGACCGTCAAACAATACCGTGGTAGGGTATAGTAGGGTGGAGTGAAGTATAGATTAAAGCGTGTGAAAATATAAAATAACATTTATAGGAGGTTTTTTAAATGAAAAATATTTCATTAGATGTAAAAGGGATGACTTGTGGACATTGCAAAATGGCTGTCAATGGTGCGCTAAAGGACATTGATGGTATTGAAAATGTTGATGTCAATTTAGAAACTGGTAAGGTAGAGGTTAGTTATGATGAAGCAAAAGTAGATGAGTCAAAAATGAAAGAAGCAATTGAAGACCAAGGATATGATGTAGCATAAAGACGATTACAAGAAAAAGTTGATGTCTAACTTCGAGCAGATTGCCTTGATGTCGGCAAGATAACCGTAACAATGGAAAATAAAAATTAAGCCCCTATAAGGTGAATTACCTTGTAGAGGCTTAATCATTTTCTAAGAGTTGGTTTTTAGCTTACCTTCTTTTTTTACTTGCATGTTCGTCATCTTCTACGCGAGTTGCTCCACCGTAGTGTAATGCTTGATCTCGGTCAGATTCAACCTTTCCTGACTTTCGAAGTTTCTTTTCCTGACGGTCTCGTCCCATCCTTATACCTCCTCGGAGTTAACTTCTCATTTATCTCTCTTTTAATTTTTGTTGTTAACAAGTTATTTATTCATTTAACTTTAAATTTATTGGTCCTTGAACGGTTAATGGGGCTTAATTAATTTAACCAAATCTCTTTCTAAAGCTCATGATTTGGCCAAGCCAAGAATAGACATAAAGAAAGAAGAGTGAAAAAGAAGATAAGGAGGAGCTGAATGTTAGAGACTATTCTCAAACTATTCACAAGTGAACAAAAAGCGGAAGCCATTTTGTCCAATTCAACGATTGAACTTGTCTTTACGATCTTATTTTTAACATTTGTGGTCGCCGTTTTTATTCATTTATCGTTATTTGCGAAATTAAAGAAGATTCGTAACTATTTGAGACACACGAACCGGATGGACGTTGATCCATTGCGTTCGTTTAAAGAAGAATTTGAAAGAAACCAAAAGCAGGAAGCTATTAAAGTGGAGACATTTGTGCAAGACAAATTTTCTGGTTGGCGGATATTCAATGTTCCGGTAGTTAGTCTGATTAAAATGATTCAAGCTACCGTTTCCATCTTTATTTTAATTGGCGTTTTAGGTACGTTTATCGGGTTGACGATGTCTTTAGGTAACATTAGTTCGAGTGGGGACCAATTGGTTGAAAATGTTGCCAATGTATTATCCGGTATTGATGTTGCTTTTTATACTAGTATTGCTGGTATGGGTTTATCGCTTATTATGACCGTGTTAATAAAGGCTTTTAATTCGGAGTATTTATTAACAGATATTATGTTGAAAGTAGAATCTACTTTAAGTGAAGAGGAACAAAATGGGATGGGACGATTAATTACTGTTTCCGAAGCAATTAACCATTCCATCGGAAAACTACAGGAAACAAATCAAGAATCACTCTTAAGTATTGTCACTGCTTTTGATGGTTTTAAGGAATATACAGCGGGACTACAACAATCTGCAGAGGACTTAGCTAAATTTAATGATGGCCTTTCCAAAAACCTCAAGGATTTCCAAGTGTTATTTGACAGTTTAAAAGAGGTGACTAACGGGATTGCAGATGGAACAAATAGGCTGAATGAAAATTTTGGGCAGTTGTTTGATTATTTCAAACAAATGGATAGCCGAAATGAACGGATGGCAAAATTATTTGAAGATACGTATGAGAAGGCAAAGGAGACATCCAAAGCGCAAACGAATACGCTAAAACAATTTGAAGGGTCCGTAGAGGATTTAAAATCTTTCACTGCATCGATCTTAGACAAGCAAGAGGTATCCTCACAATCTTTAGAAAAGATTAATCAAAAGAATTATGAATTAGTCGAAAAGTTGGAAAAGCATAACAAGGAGTTTAAACAAATCTTTGGTTCAGACATTAGTTCAAAACTAGCTGGCATTACTTCTTACCTTAGTGAGCTTTCCGGTGAGTTCAATAAATTTGGCGACTCGATTGTTCATTTACCAGAAGCACTACAAACGATTAATCAAGCTCAACTTGAATATAAACATCTGTTTTCAGACCGTATGGAGGAATTAAAGCAGTTTAATCGTGATTTCCATAATCATTTAAAAGCCCATTCTTCTGACTCGATAGCTTTTGAGAAACACTTACTTGAGGCAACAAATACGTATGAGCAAGTTGGTATAAAAAATAATCAGTTAATACATGAAATCAATGCAACAATCACACAAATGAATCATTCGTTTAATCAAAAGGAAAATCAAATGGAGGCTAGTGTTACGATTCTAAAAGATACACTTTCGAACTATGTGATGAATTTGGAAGGGACACTTGGTGATAAATTGGACAAAGTAGTTCGAAGTTTCCATGATTATATTGACCAGACGAACCAAGGATTAAAGAAGGAATTTAAAGAGTTACGTGTTGTTAATGAGGAAATTCAGCAAAGCAGTAATAGGTATGCCCAACAAACATTTAGTGAACTAAATCAAGAAATCCATAGACTAAATCAACACCTCGAAGGGCTAAGCCGACAAGCAACAGCTACACCAACAGCAAGGTTGGGTCAACATGATTAACAAATACCAAAGGCTTTTTCGTGATGAGCAGGATGAGGGTCACTTTTGGCCATCATTTACCGATCTATTAACGACCATCTTATTATGCTTTATCTTAATTTTTATTACGATGATGGTAATTAAGTCATTGCAAATTGAAGAGATGAATCGAACGATAGATCAACTTATGGGTGTTCGTTCTGAATTGGTCAAAAACTTGAAGCAAGAATTTAGTGATTCTCCACTTGAGATTGAAGTGGATGAAAAAACAGGGGCAATTATCTTTGATACGGAAATATTATTTGAATATGATAAAGCTAATTTAAAGGATCAATCTTTTCAGTTTTTGGATGAATTTGTACCCAAGTATTTAGATGTATTATTAGAAAGCGGATATGAAGAGTATATATCAGAAATTATTATTGAAGGTCATACAGATCGAGATGGAAGCTATCTGTATAATCTTCAATTATCACAGGAAAGAGCGTTTAGTGTTGCAGAATATATTTTAAGTAATCAATTCCCATATAAAAATATTCAACAACAGCTACAAGAAAAGTTAACAGTGAATGGTAAGTCCTTTTCTGACAGCAGAACGGATGAAAACGGCAATTATAGTGCTAGCAGGTCTCGACGTGTTGAATTTAAATTCAGGCTTAAGGATCAAGAGATACTCGAGAAAACAAGGGATATATTAAATAAATAAAATTTCTTAGTATTTATTAAGGGATGGTTAGTCAGTGATGGGCTAACATTTTTTTGCATTCGTGCTAAGGTAGCGGATAACAGATTGAACTTGAGGGAAAATAAAATTGTGGAGGTGTTACTAATGGGAAAGAAAATAAAAAACAGTAAGTTAAACGGTGAATATAGTGATGAACAAGCAGTAAGAAAAGAACTTTCTAGACATTTTGATCACGAATTTGCCAATGAGCCTTTAACAACTAATGAGAAGCACAATAACAAAAAGACAAAAAAAAGACAGTAAATATAAGTAGGGAATAGCTAATCGCTATTCCCTACTCACTATTGTGGCTCGGGAGGTATCTAATGAACAAAATAAACAAAAATATGAATATTTCTAACACAAGACCAATGATCGTCCACGTTAAAAAAGTAAACCTGAGGTGTACCATGCTTGTTTTAAATAATGCCATCGATAATATACCGAGGGTCAAAATAGTTGGAAAAAGAAACATGCTTGTCGGGTTATCCTCTCTCGTTTGAAAAAGGGTTTTATCGATTAAATAAAGGACAATACAAAGTTTGCTTAAAAATACTGGCATCCACAAAATGACGATGACTAAATCTAAACGATCTAGAAAGTCAGTTAAGTGGATCTCTTGGATCATACGATAGTTTGGATAGGTTGTTTTAGAAACGATTTCTTGACCTAAAACAGCAATGTTTAAACTCACTAGGATAGTAAGTAACAAAATGCCAAATCCAACTCCATAGATTGTCATTTTTTTAATGCTCTTGTTACAATTTTTGTTCTCAAGTAACATGATCAAAACGACAAACTCGCCTACCCAAGGAAGTAGTTCAAAAGACGATTTAGTTAAATTAGCAACCATATTGGTTTGGATAATTGGCATATAATTCACCCAGTTTATTTCGTTTGTTAACATTAACGGTAACGATAAAACGATGACACTAAACACAATGAATTGGATAAGCGTAATTCTTGAAATTACTTCTAATCCAGCTGCGCAAATGTAGTACAAGGTTGCTGATATTAACAGCATTGTTACAACAATGGGGGTTTTTGGAAGTAAAGCCTCCATCGTAAAATCAGTAAAAGCACGTAAGTCTCTAATATAAATGGTAATAAGTAGGAAACCAACTGTTACTTTGAGAAGCCGGTGCATCATGGAATGCTGTTTTAATTTTTCTTGCAAAACATTTCCTTTTCCAACTGCAAGTACGACTAATCCCAAAAGGAACGGTGTCACGAGTATAGGTGTTAGCCATGCGTTTTGGTTTGCGATTTGGGTTAAGATTTGCGGCAATGTAATTAATGAAGCTGAGACAATCAAATTCGCAATGAATATCGCTAGTTGAAAGGAAGAGATGACTTGTTTCATTCTGAGATCACCACGCTTGTTAAATCGCCAATTGTGTTGTTAAGGTACTTCGTTAACCATCCAACAGAACTATCTGATAAAAGTAACATGGCAGCCCCTGCACATATGGCAAGGGAAAAGTAAATCCATTTCTTTCTACTATGTTGGTTAATTTGTTTTCTGTTTATAAGTGTGTACAAAAGGACATATACGATGATCCCTATTGTGGCATACATGGAATCACTCCTTAATTGTTATTCCAGGACTTGTGTTACGAATTATTTCTGCATTGATCTTCGTCGTAATTTCAGTATCTTTTAAGATTGTGCGCCAATCATCCGCCCAATATTTATCCCATGTTAAGGAATCAGATTGATATAGATGGTAACCTAATCCAGCTATGTCAATCCCTTCCTCTTGCGAACGATTTAATATAGAAGTTACCTCTTTTTTTATACTGGATTCTAATTTATTAATGGCTAACTCATATTCAGATGGGTTGTCAAAATCTAAATCAGCCTCGTTTTGCTCCACGCGTGCCTCAAGATTAATAGTTATGGTGAACTTTGGTAGATTATTTTTGACTGTATGGTTGATCTTAAGCTTTTCATTTGTCACCCTAATATTCATTTCCTTCGTATCTTTTACTGGATAAGTATAGGTTTGGTCATCCATTTCGCTAATTATCCATTTAATTCCTTTACTTTCTTCAGTTGATGCAAAAAAACCTAGTTGATCATCTTTGAATACTGCAAGCCTACTTATTTCAATTTCTTCTTTTTTGTTTTCTTCGTCATTGTTTTGTGTCATTGATTTCGAGACGATTGGTAAAATAGGGTCTATTCCGGGATTATATATATCATTTATTAGTTCCTTAACCGACCGACGAACACCACCCTTTGCCAGCTCGCGAATCGTTTCAGACGAAAATTGTTCAAAATGTGGGGTGGAGTTTAGAATATCCATGGCTTTTCCTTCGGTAACGAACACAGATGACGATAACCTTGATTGTGGCTGTTCAATAATTACATCCAACGAATCATGAAAGCCATTTCTCGCTAATTCCTCCCCAAAAATAATAATTCTGCGGTGTGAGAAGAATAATTCTCTTGACATTCTGCTCTGAAGATCATCATTACTTTCGCGAATATTCCTACCTTGACCAGAATCTACATAATAAGGAGCACTTCCTCCAGCCCCTCCCCCGCCGCTAGACGATCCGGACTGACCGGAATTACCTGGTAAAGGGACTTGAACAGATGTTCTGTATTTGTTTTTGTCTAACTTGTCAAAACCAGTTCCTAATACAAATGCAAGGTCATTTACTTCTTTTCTGTCCCAGCATCCAGTCAATAACAAAATACAACTTAGAAGAAGAAAAACAAATCGAAAGACTACCATTTTAACGCTCCTCAAGACTTTTTCTTTTCTGAGTAAGGTTTAAAGCTTTTTGCTTTACGTACCGTATTCTCTTTGACGAATTGCTCCGGTCGGCGATCCATCTCCCACCATGGCACGCGGATAAATACATCCTTTAACTCGCTCCAGTCTAATGGTGACAGGGGAGAAAAATACGGTACCCCAAACGATCTTAATCTGCATAAATGTGTCAGTAAAACAATCGACCCTATGACAACGCCAAATAACCCAAAGGTACCGGCCAAAATAAGCATTGGGAATCGCAAAAGTCTAATCGATATGGCCATATTAAATCTCGGGATTGTGAACGAGGCAATACCTGTAAGAGATACGACGATAACCATTGGTGCAGATACAATCCCGGCTTCAACTGCAGCCTGACCAATTACTAAAGCCCCTAATATACTTACGGCCTGACCAATAACTTTAGGTAACCGAATGCCGGCTTCTCTTAATGCCTCAAAGGCAAGTTCCATAATTAAGGCCTCAACCAACACTGGAAAAGGTATTGCCTCCCGACTAGCAGCAATACTTAACAACAAGGTAGTCGGAACCATTTCCTGGTGAAAGGTAGTAACAGCTACATAAAATGCCGGCATTAATAGAGCAAGAAATAAAAGTACTGTTCGCAATAAACGTAGAAATATCGAGATGTGAAATCGTTGGTAATAGTCCTCGCTAGCTTGAATAAATTGCCAAAAGCTTACAGGTAATATTAAAACAAATGGTGTCCCGTCAACGACAATGCAAACTCTTCCCTCTAACAGGTTTGCTGCAGCTGTATCAGGTCTTTCCGTATTCTGAATTTGAGGAAAAAAGCTGAAGGGACTATCTTCTATTAGTTCCTCGATATAGCCACTTTCTAATATCCCATCGATTTCTATCTTATCTAATCTAGCAAGTACCTCTTTAACAAGCTCTGGTGGAGCAAGATTTTCCATATACATGATTGCAACACTTGTCTTTGTTTCTGTCCCGATTTTACGAGATAAAACTTTTAAATTAGACGAATGAATCTTTTGTCTTATTAAAGAAGTATTAACACGTATTGCCTCCGTAAAACCTTCACGTGGTCCGCGAATGACTGATTCTGAATCTGGTTCACCAACACTTCTTTTCGTTGCCCCTTTTGCATCAATAACAATAGCTTTATCAAAAGTATCAACAATTAACACTGTATTTCCGTCTAAAATTTGGTTAATTGTATCTGTCAAAGTAGTTGATTCAGATACGGAATTAATCGATACAATTTTTTCTTCTATCATTTCGGCATCAAGTCGTTGATCGTCTAGGTCCTTAAATAATTGTTCAATTGCATGAAGTTCAATCCGATTAGAATCAACTAACCCATCAATGTAAATGAGATAGGCGTGCCGTTTTCCAACATTTATTTTTCTAAAGATTAAATCAGAAGAGTCCTTAAATTCCTCTTTTATATAATCCACGGTTGTTTCAACATTGGATAAAATGGGTTGCTCGTTGGATTGCTTAGTTTTACTTGTCTCTTTGCCTTTTGTACGAAACCTCATAAAAAAATCCCCTATATCCATTTTTTAATAATTTGCCCTGTTACTGGGTTAATATCCGTGTTAAAGTCAGAAATTAATTTGTTCAGCTTATGAAAGTAGTCTGTACAAATCGTCGAAGTCTTGGTATCATGTTAGGAAACATAACAAACTTACGGCAGGAGAGTTAACATGATTTTACGAGATGAATGGAATCGTCATTTGGATTTAGCTAGTACAGAAATCATTATCATGCTTAAACAGCTCAAGGGTAAGAAAGAAATGGAAATTGAGCAAATAAAAGAAAAAATAAGAAAGTATGAGGACAAACGAAGAGCAGAAGAGGCTTTTTACCAATCGCTATCACCCATTAGAAAACTGTTTGCTAGTCGACAACCAAGTCACCATCAGGCAGTGGAGTATATTGTTCATGTGAAAGAAAGATTAAAGCAAATTGAACGAATAAGACTTAGAATCTATGAATTAAATGGCGCTATCCGTAGATTGCAAGAAGAAAATGCGGACTATATCGAAATTTCTAGTACTTTATTAGATGAGATACTTCTATCACTAAGAGAGGGGAATAGGGCGTGACAATTGATACGTTGAATACGGGGCTTGATACGATATGGATAGTCTTAACAGCTGCCATGATCATATTGATGGAGGGCGGTTTTGCTTTACTCGAAGCAGGATTTGTCCGCCACAAAAATAATGTAAATATAATTATGAAAGTGTTTGCTGACATTACAATAGGTGCTTTAAGTTTTTATCTGATCGGATTTGGATTGATGTGGGGGGCAGATGCGTTTGGTTTGATTGGGACAAATGGATTTACCTTGTCCGGAGATTTGTCGCATTTAAAGTTAAATGTATCCTTAGACACTTTTTGGTTATTTCAAGCAGCGTTTGTTATTGCTGTTATTTCAATTGTTTCTGGTGCTGTTGCAGAACGAATTAATTTTAGAGCGTACCTTCTCTACATCGTCCTTATGACAGCTATTATTTATCCAATTGCTGGGCACTGGGTATGGGGAGGTGGATTTCTTGGTCAACTAGGTATGGTAGACTTTGCGGGTTCCGCTGTCATTCATGGATTAGGAGGATTTGCGGCACTTGCTGCTGCTATTTTTATCGGTCCGAGAAAAGGGAAATTCACTCAAAACGGGACAAGTGCAATAGCACTGCCTAGTAACTTACCATTAGCATCTGTTGGTGCATTTTTGTTGTGGTTTGGTTGGTTTGGCTTTAATGCTGGAAGTACATTAAGCGCAACAGATGGCAGAATTGGCCATATCGCTATTGTTACCATGTTATCTGCTGTCTCTGGTGGGGCGGCGACATTGTTATACACCTTGTTTCGCTATAAACGGTCCGATGCCCCATCTGTCATTAACGGTTCTTTAGCTGGGTTAGTTGGAATTACAGCTGGATGTGCATTTGTTACTGATCAAGCTGCCATCTTAATCGGTGCAATTTCTGGCTTGTTAATGATAGTAGCAACGAATTGGTTAGAATCAAGAAAAATCGATGATCCAGTTGGTGCTTTTCCTGTCCATGCAGTTTCTGGAGTTTGGGGAACGATTGCACTTGGACTTTTTTCGACAGATGGCGGCTTGTTTTACAGTGGAAGCTGGGTACTGGTTGGAACTCAACTTTTCGGACTAGTTGTTTTATGTACATGGGGGTTTGTTGCGACGTGGGGTGGCTTAGCGTTAATCAACAGAATTGTCCCGGTCCGTTCTA
The DNA here is from genome assembly GCF_028416595.1 of Aquibacillus salsiterrae. Classification (GTDB taxonomy): domain Bacteria; phylum Bacillota; class Bacilli; order Bacillales; family Amphibacillaceae; genus Aquibacillus_A; species Aquibacillus_A salsiterrae. The sequence goes on from NZ_JAMQKC010000008.1 coordinate 15,987, forward strand.
CCGAGGAGGAAGAAGAGATTGGATTAGACATAAGTTACCACGGAGTTCTAGCTGCATATCAAGAACGTGATTTTATTAACAGTGAAGAACACCTGATTGATTATGACAATAAATATAAATGATTTTTTCATTCATTCAAGCCTCTAAGTAGAAAAACTACAAAGAGGCTTAATTTATTTGAATAACAGAATTCGCTCTCCTTGATAAGACTTAAGTAAAAGGGCATGATAAGATAAAAGATTTCGTAAAAGGAGTAGATTATTCATGAATGTTCGAATCGAATTTACATATAAAACAAAAAAGGGCCTACAGATAAATGCAACTTCAGAGGAAATCAAAGCGGAGGAAGCGATACTCATTGCTGAAGACATGGAGAGAACAGGACGTGTTGGTCAACTTACATGTATTAGCACTCATGATGAGAACGTTTGGACAATCAAAGAGTTAAAAAAAATTCTAGCAGGAATCCAAACAGATCCGCATAATGTAACAGTCTATTTTGATGGTGGTTTTGAAATAGAAAAAAAGAAATCAGGGTTAGGTTGTGTAATTTATTATGAGCAGAATAATAAAAAATATCGATTAAGAAAGAATGCGTTGGTCGAACAATTAAACACGAATAACGAAGCGGAATATGCAGCCCTTTATTTAGCTTTGCAAGAATTAGAATTGTTAGGCGTTCATCATTTGCCAGTGTCGATTGTTGGAGATTCGCAAGTGGTTATCAATCAATTAGAAGGTGAATGGCCTTGTGTGGAAGAAGAGTTAAACCGTTGGGCAGACCGGATTGAAGACAAGATGGAACAGCTCGGGCTTGTTGCCGAATATCGATCAGTTTCGAGGAAAAAGAACCGAGAGGCAGATCAACTAGCGTCACAAGCACTAAATCAGGTAGAGATAATAAGTACGATTGAATTAGAAGAAAAAGCATGAAAGGAAATATTTCATGCTTTTAGCTATTTTCTCGTTTATGACTAAATTGCTTCATTAGCGGTGTTACGATAATATTAGTTGGTGAAAGCATTAAATACCATTCTTATATATTAGTGAAACCAGCGAGCGAGGAGTAAAAAACGTGAGTAATTATCTTACTTATAAAGAAATTCAACAAAAGTGTGAACAATTAAATCAAATCTATCAAATTGATGTGGAAAAACTCTATAGCATAGCTTGAAAAAAGGGCGTATGGGGGCATTAAACGAATTTATGCAATACTTGTATGAAGAAGGGGATACTGCTTTCATTGATTATCCAAACGATGTATATGCACATGATTATTTGTTTAATTGGTGGAAGGAATAATGATCAAATCATGAAATGTTAAATGATTTGTAAGTGTTTTGCTTAAATAAGGATTGTTTACTGAAGAATTTTGGGGATGATAACTATTTTTGTTTTGTATTTTTTTATTGGATTTGTTGCATCAACACTAGGAGCGATGGCGGGTCTTGGCGGTGGTGTAATTATAAAACCTGTATTGGACTTATTTGGTCACTTTGACCTTCCTACCATTGGAGTCTTGTCTTCTGCAACTGTTTTTGCGATGTCGGCGACGTCATTAATTGGGCTTAGGCATACGGAGATAGAAATTGAAAAAACAACAAGTACTCTTTTTGCTATCGGTTCAATAGTTGGGGGCTTTCTTGGGAAAATTATCTTTAACTTCATAGTAATTAACATTGGATTAACCAATGTGATCGGCGCCTTTCAATCTGCCTTTCTTGCTGCTTTACTTATTGTTATTGTTATTTTTGTTAAATACCAAAAGCTATTTACAATGTACGATGTAAAAAGTAAATCAATTATTGTCTTAGTAGCATTTTTTTTAGGTTTGATATCTGCCTTTTTAGGGATAGGTGGTGGACCATTAAATGTCGCGATTTTAACCTGGCTATTTACTATGAATGCAAAAGAGGCCTCGGTAAACTCCATTTTTATTATTTTCTTCTCACAATTAGCATCATTAATTTTAGTGGTAGTTCAAACAGATTTAGCAAACTATAACTTTTCAATGTTAGGCTATATGATAGTTGGGGGGATATTAGGTGGTTTAGTAGGTAGTAAACTAATTACGAGACATTCCAACAAAACAATCCAGCGAATTTTCAATAGTACGATATTAATGATATTGGGGATTAATCTAATTAATTTAGTCAAATTCTTAATCCTATAATCATGTGACAGGCGTTTCACACTTTTTCTATATACATGTAATGTAATTGTAAAATGATGTATTTAAGCCTGCGATGCCAGCGATGCTCGTAATTTTATCCTATTTTCCTCGTTTGCATTCCTTATGGATAGATGTTTAAATGGTCATTACACGCACGCTACAATACAATACAAAGGAAAGAGGGATTTTTTAATGAAACAAAGAATAATGATGATTGCATTCCTATTATTAATCGTAGGGCTTGCAGCGTGTTCTAATGATAAGAGTGAGACGACAGCACCAGAGCAAGAATCAGACTCTGCTAATACTGAGGAAAGTAACGATGAGCAGCAACAGGCCACAGCTGACCAAGAACAGCAGCAAGCCGATATAGAAGAAATTATTTCCAGTAATCAAGTAGACGAAGAAGAAGTTGTTGCTACTGTAAATGGTAAGGAAGTAGCAGGCAGTAAATACAATTTAATGCTTCAACAGACTATCTCAACATTACAACAATATGGACAAGACCCAAGTGATGAAGATCTTGTTAAGGAACAAACGATGAATGCAGTTATTAGTCAAGAAATTCTTGCTCAAGAGTTAGAAAACAAAGGGATTGAAGCAAAAGAAGCGGACATAAATGATCAAGTAGAGAAATTCAAAGGTAATTTTGAAACGGATAAGCAATACAAAGACTATTTGGCACAGTTAAACCTAAGTGAAAGCGAACTACTTGAACAGGTAGCTTATGATATTAAAATCCAACAATATATCGATACTGAAATGGAAAGTGTTGAAGTTTCAGATCAGGATGTTGAAGATTATTACGAGCAATTAAGTAGTCAAGGTGGAGAAGTTCCAGAGTTATCAGAAGTTGAATCACAAATTAGAGAGCAGTTGGCTTCTCAACAAAAGAGTACGAAGTTAAATGAGAAAATAAAAGAGTTAAAAGAAGAAGCGGAAATTGAAACGCTTATCTAACGATAACAGGCAACAGTGAATAAAACGCTTGGGATATCCAGTATCCCAAGCGTTTATTTATTAAAGTGGGCTATTTATTCAAGAAATAAAAATCTAAAGATGGAGTGACATTTTCCTTGTCTAGAAAATTACGAAAATCTGCTTGATTAATAACATGTAAAGTCAGCTACGTTCGATCTGCGCCTATTGCATTTTTATTACATTTAGTTAAATATATTACATAAAATCAACAAGTGCTTACAATTGGTTAACAATGTAGTTAATCGAGCCAAATTTGTCAGTGGATATAATACACTAGTGGTAAGAGAACCATTTGTTTACATGCTTGATAATCAGGGTAAGGAAATAAAAAAATAAAGGGATGAAAAACATGAAACGACGTAATCCATTGATTGACAATGCGAAAGTCGTCTTAATTTTTTTTGTGGTATTTGGTCATGTTATCCAGCCTTTTAAAGCAGAGTTAAAGGAAATAGAGGTATTGTATAACTGGATTTATTTCTTCCATATGCCAGCATTTATTTTATTAAGTGGCTTGTTCGCAAAAGGTATAGCTGATAAAGGCTATTTGGCTAAATTATTTAAACGATTAATTATTCCCTACGTTGTGTTTCACTTCTTTTACACCTTGTACTACTATTTAAGTACTGGGGCAGACGGATGGGAATGGACAGTCTTAAATCCTCAGTGGTCCTTATGGTTTTTGTTGAGCTTGTTCTTTTGGCATTTAATGATTATTGTTTTCAAAAAGATCCCCACAAGTTTAAGTGTCATTATTGCAATTGAAATAGGTTTAATTGCTGGATTTATTAATGAGATAGGGTATACGTTAAGCTTATCAAGAACCTTTGTATTCTTTCCTTTCTTTTTGATAGGTTACTTTCTTACAGATAAACATTTACTTGCTTTAAAGAGAACCTGGATAAAGGGTTTAGCTATACTAATATTAACTAGTGTGGCTGTTGGTCTATTTTTAGCACCGAGTTTTCCACCTGAATGGATTTTGGCGACGACGTCTTATGAACAATTGAATGCAGCAGGTGTAGGTGCATTGGCCCGCTTTGCTTTTTATATACTATCCATTTTAATGATTGGAAGTGTCATTGCCTGGGTTCCGGAAACTAGTAATCGTTTTACCCATATTGGTCAAAAAACAATGTACGTCTATTTATTACACGGGGTATTTATCTATTTATTCAGGTCAAATAACATGTTTAAAATTGATAACGTTATTGACTTATTTGGTCTTGGACTGATTAGTTTCGGTATTGTGCTTCTGTTGTCAAGTAAGCCCGTACGAATGATTACAGAGCCGTTAGTGGAAGCAAAATGGTCGCTAATTAGGCAAAGGTTAAATCAAAATAACCAGAGAAAGACATACTATGAAACAAAATCTAGTTAAAGTAACCGTTGCTGTGCTTGAAGAAAAATATTATTTTTCTTCAAGCTTTTTTTAAAAGACAAGAAAGTAGTATAAAAAAATCCGGCTCTATACTAAATGTGGTGATGCTCTCTATCATAACGGGATTCTAGAGAAGTGCAAAAATATTTATTATGGTGGGGACTAGATGTTAGAATGACATCAGGATTCAAAATCAAGGATCTTTTTGTGATATGAATGGATAGTAATCACGAGGGAAATATTATTAAAGTTTTTGCAAGAGCAAAAAGGAGTGGAAGCAAAAAATGGGACAATCAATTGAGGGTAAAACGGCTTTAGTAACAGGTGCTGGGAAAGGGATTGGTAAGGAAACGGCAATTGCATTAGCTAAAGAAGGTGTAAATATAGCGCTTCTCGCTCGGACAGAAGCTGATTTAAAACAGGTCGCAGCAGAAATTCAATCATTCGGTGTGAAGGTTGCTTATGCAACAGTAAATGTTGCCTCTTTAGATGAAGTAGAAAAAGCAATCGAAAAAGTAACAGGTGAGCTAGGAACGTTTGATATTATTATTAATAATGCGGGTACCGCTAAATTTGGTGGGTTTTTAGAGCTCGAACCAGATGAGTGGAAAAATATCATTGATGTCAACTTAATGGGGGTTTACTATGTGACAAGAGCAGTCCTCCCACAACTTATTGATAAAAAGAGTGGCGACATAATTAATATTTCTTCTACTGCAGGTCAAAAAGGTGCACCAGTAACAAGTGCTTATAGTGCTTCCAAATTTGGCTTGTTAGGTCTGACAGAATCCCTTGCAATGGAGGTTAGAAAACATAATATTCGAGTCACGGCATTAACTCCTAGTACGGTTGCAACGGAGCTCGCGATTAATAATAATTTAACAGATGGAAATCCTGATAAAGTAATGCAGCCCAGTGACTTAGCTGAATTCATTGTTGCTCAGCTTAAGTTAAATCAACGTGTCTTTATTAAATCAGCTGGATTGTGGTCAACGAATCCGTAATTGACAAAATGAATGACAATTGTTACTTAAGATTGACAGGAGTACAAGTGTTTTTGGAGAACGCTTTTACAGAGATTTACCTAATATCCTTTTTAAAAAAGTTATGCACCCTGAAAAGAAATAATTAAAAGAAGTGTCAGGAGATTCAAATCCCTGACACTTCTTTTAATTAATTAATCGTGTAATCCCAATCACAATTAAAATGAACCCCGGTAAAAACGACATAAATCGTAACCACTTGATTTCAGAGAAAATTAAGCCGATTTTCATTCCGGAAAAAATCAGTAAGTAGCTAAAGAAAGTAATGGTTATAGCAGTAATAATTGGTGGGAACCCCATAAATGATGCTCCGATTCCTGCTCCGAAGGCATCAAGTGATAAGGCAATCCCGAGTAATACTGCTTCCCAACCTTTAATTATTCCGGACTTATCAATATCTGCTGCTGAAGGTACTTTCAATATTTCAATAATTAAGCCTAGCGATTGTAAATTTATGCGAATTACTTTACTATTGCTAGTTTTATTGTCAACTTCTTGTTTTGAAGGTTGTTCCTTTTTTTCATTATTTCTAAAATAATTAATTGTTGCCCATAAGCCAATTCCGATTAGGATAAATGCTCCAATTTTATTTGCTATGTCCACACTAGTAAACTTAGTCAACAAGCCTCCAAATTCCATTGCTGCAAAAACCATTACACCGGTACAAATAGTTATAACTAAGATTGATGGTAGAGGAATCTTTATTTTTCTTATCCCATAGCTCAATCCAACCCCAAACCCGTCGAGACTAACAGCTAATCCTAAAATAAACAGATATAAGTAGTCGATACCGATCACTCCTTAATCCTATAGCTAGATTAGGGTATGATAGTAAGCCCGGTTGTGTGCTAAAGGGTAAATGAGAAAAACTCAGGGGCGCTGGAGTTGGATGTAGCTGACTCTACATATTATCCAAAATTAAGCGTATTTGCTAATTTCCTCTGAAAAAAGTGGTAGGCCATCTACTTAAAAGACTTTAGTAGTCCAATCTTCGCAATTCCAAATATCAGTTACAACCCCTTCGTAAAAGTCAGGTTCATGCGAAATCACTAAGACACTTCCTTTGTATTCCTTTATCGCTCTTTTTAATTCCGTTTTAGCATCTTGGTCAAGGTGGTTTGTCGGTTCATCAAGCACTAGCAAATTGGTTTCTTTGTTTATTAATTTACACAACCTTACCTTAGCCTTTTCACCACCACTTAGCACTTGAACCTTGCTCTCTATGTGTTTTGTCGTTAGTCCACACTTAGCTAAGGAGGCGCGAATTTCGTATTGGGTATAGTGGGGAAATTCCTCCCAGACTTCCTCTATACATGTATTCTGACTTACTGTTTTTAATTCTTGTTCGAAGTAACCGATATGCAAATGTTCACCTAACTGCACCGATCCTGAGATTGGTTTAATTTCACCTAAAATACTTCGTAAAAGTGTTGTTTTACCAATTCCATTGGCACCTGAAAGAGCAATCTTTTGACCACGTTCCATTGCTAATGTTAAAGGTCTAGACAAAGGTTCGTCGTAGCCAATGACAAGATCATTCGTTTCAAATAAATACTTACCAGGTGTCCTCGCTTGCTTAAAGTGGAAGGTTGGTTTAGGTTTTTCTGCATCTAACTCAATGACCTCCATTTTATCAAGCTTTTTTTGGCGTGACATAGCCATTTTACTTGTGGCCGCGTTTGCTTTATTTCTGGCCACAAAATCTTTTAGATTAGCAATTTCTTTTTGTTGCTTCTTATAAGCTGCTTCTAGTTGTTGTTTTTTCATTTCATAAACCCGTTTGAATTCTTCGTAGTCGCCAGGATAGCGGGTCAATTGTTGATTTTCCATATGGTAAATTAAATTGATTACACTATTAAGAAACGGAATATCGTGTGAAACAAGAATAAAGGAATGGTCATAGTTAAGTAAGTAATGCTTCAACCATTCAATATGTTCCACATCTAAATAGTTTGTTGGTTCATCCAATAACAAAATATCAGGTTTTTCAAGTAGTAGTTTTGCTAACAGTACTTTCGTTCGTTGCCCACCACTTAGGTCATGAACATCTCGGTCTAATCCATATTCATCTAATCCAAGACCGTTTGCAATTTCTTCCACTTTCGCATCAATCACATAAAAATCATTATTCGTTAATGCATCTTGAATATGGCCAGTTTCCTCCATAATCTTGTCTAATTCATCAGAGTCTACTTCACCCATTTTTAAATAAAGCTCATTCATTTCAGCTTCCATATCATAAAGATACTGAAATGCAGTGCGTAGTACATCACGAATACTCATTCCTTGCCTTAACTCAGAGTGCTGATCTAAATAACCAACACGGGTGCGCTTTGCCCACTCAACCTTTCCTGCATCCGGTTCTAACTTACCGGTAATTATATTCATAAACGTGGACTTACCTTCACCGTTGGCTCCAATCAGTCCGATGTGTTCACCTTGCAATAAACGAAACGATACATCTTCAAAAATTGCACGATCTCCAAATCCGTGACTTAAATTACTTACAGATAGTAAACTCATGTCAAATACACCTTTTCTTTTAAAAAATTAACCCTTTCTATTATATAGATGATTTAGAAAAAACGATAGGTTATTCATCTATGAAAGTGTTGGTAACATGAAAAAGGATTAGTCTTGCAGTATTAAAAGGGGGAGATTTGTCTTATACTAATTTGTATGGTGAAATAGCGGAGGTTTGTTACGTGAAATATTTTATTGTGATTTTAGGTTCCTTGATTATTTCGTTCGCATTTAATTTTTTTCTAGTCCCGTATGGAATCTTAAGTAGTGGAGTTAGCGGCATTGCTATCTTACTAGGCTTAATCACTCCATTTGATATTGGTCCACTTAATTTAGTACTGAATTTACCATTACTTATTTTGGGCTATATGAAGCTAGGTAGAGTTATTGCTGTTAATACAATCACATGTGTTCTCTCACTCTCCATTTTTTTGTATGTGTTGCCAGTTGTCGCGATAACTGAAAATATATTGTTATCGACGATATTTGGCGGCATTATTGGAGGAATTGGAATTGGTCTGATCCTAAAGTATTCTGGTACTTCTGGCGGATTAGACATAATAGCTATTCTAATAACTCGTACGAGCAATATCAGCGTTGGCTTTCTCTTAACAGCGATGAACGGCATTATTGTTTTAATTTCTGGAGCAGTGTTCAATTGGGAAACAGCCTTGTATACGTTATTATCCATCTACATAACAGGTAAAATAATTGATACGATACATACTAATCATATTAAACTTACGATGCAAATTGTCACCACCAATTTACAACCAATAAGAAGCGAATTATTGGAGACTGTATACCGAGGGATGACGGTAATGGAAGGATACGGTGGCTATACAAATGAAAAGAAACAGATAATGATGATGGTTGTAACTAGGTATGAAACACTCCAAATCAAAAAAATCGTTAGGAAACATGACCCAAAGGCATTTATTAATATATTTGAAACAGTCGAAGTAGATGGTGAGTTCGCTAGGAATTAATTAAATCCAGCCAAGACACTTTACTATACGATGCAAGCAACAAATATTTTTGAAAACAAAGATACAGAATAATTAATTCAGGTGTATAATAAAGAAGTAAGCTAAAATTGAATATAGAGGAGAACACTGAAATGTCAACTAATAATGAACAACCTATAGAGCAAAAGAAAAAGTTAAGTACGCAAGAAATCATAAAACAACAATTAGAGAGAAAAAAGCAAGCCCAAGAAACTAGTAAAGGTAAAACTAATGGTGCAAATTCTATGCATCGGATGAAAAGTCAACAATCAAAAAAAACAAGTACAACTAGAAGGAAGATGGGTAGTTAACCACTCTCTTACTACCATTTATAAGAAACGCAAGTGCCTTGTTTACGTCGAGAGAGATAGGCGCTTTGAATTTTTATAAACAAACAGCTCTGTAACAACCTACTGAGCTGTTTTTTAATGGGTAATAAAGTGAAAAAATCAGAAGCAATCTGTTTTGCTTCCTGTGCTACTCCCATATTAGGGAATCAAATAATTCTTCCATACGTGTAAACGTCAAAAAAATCTTACTTTTTTATAATGAGAATGGTACACCATCGTTTATAATAAGATAAGGGAGTAAAATTGAAAGGTTGAAAAAGGCTACTAGGTTAACGAGGTGGGGCATGATGGATCCTTTAGAAATAGTTGGAAATTTACATAATTTAAAGCCAGTATTTCAACCAATCATCAGTGCAATCAGACACGATGTTATTGGTTATGAACTCTTAGGAAGATATAAAAATGGGAAAGAATGGCTTAGTTTGGGAGCGTTTTTCCATGATACGGATGTGCCGGATGAGTTTAAGGTGGACGTCGACCAATATTTGTTGGAATTGGCTTTAGACAATCTGTTAAAAGAAAATAAAGAGGAATTATTATTTATTAACAGAAGTGCTCAACAACTCATGGTTAATGACGGAGAGGACTTGCTTCAATTACTTTTGTTATATGAAGAGAAAGGCTTTTCCTTAAATAGGGTTGTCCTTGAAGTCACTGAGCATGACTTCGACGAAGGATTCGAAGTACTCAGTCATTTACTCTTGTATTATAAAACGTATGGTATACAAATTGCTATCGATCAAGTAGGGGCAAAAAGTTCTAATATCGATCGGATAAGACAATTGGAACCACATATTTTGAAAATTGACACAAGAATTATCCGAAACAACAATCCAGATAGTTTTCAAGATATCATGTATTCCTTATCGATGTTAGCACGAAGAATTGGCGCTGCTATTTTGTTTGAAAACATAGAAGATAATTACCAATTACATTTTGCATGGAAACATGGGGGTAGGTATTATCAAGGCTTTTATCTTGCTAGGCCAGCGTTCGATTTCAAGAGTAAGATCGATTTATCGGTTAATGTTGAGGACAAGGTATCACAGTATATTCAACGAGAAAAAACACTAGTCGAACAACGATTAAAGCATGTTCTTGAGTGGGAAGAAAAAGTGAAACAATTATTACCTCAGTGGGATGGAACGAGGAGAGTCGATTCCTTTATTGAAAATATAACAGCGTCGTTTGAACAAGAAAGTTTTCGTATGTATGTGTGTAACAGTGATGGTCAGCAAGTTTCTGCTAACTTTAGAAAGAAAGATGAAAAGTGGATAATGGAACCGGATAAAAAGGGTTCAAATTGGGCGTTTCGTCCCTACTTTTTAGAGAATATGATGCAGATGAAAACATGGAACAGGGGCACGCTGTCAGACATTTACTCGGATATAGAAACGAGAGAAATGATTCGTACATTTAGTTTTCCTCTTTCGGGCAACCATTTCTTGTTCATTGATATTCAATATTCATTCATCTTTGAGAATGAGTCACTCCTGATTTGAGTTTAAACAAGCTTGCGAGTGGAAAGAAACTTGGCTAACGCTAAAGATACAGACCAATTGTTTTAATCTGTATCCATGGCGGCTTTCTAAGTGTTGATGGCTAAAAGTAAGAGTTCAGAAAAAGACCAAATCGTGTAATTGATTTGGTCTTTTTTGTTTAGACCTATCGAATGATTGGATTTGAACCATTGAGGATGTCCATCGCAAATACTAATAGTAAAGCTAATACGATAGCAAGACCAATATATAAGATAAGAGCTTTTATTTTTGCAGAAATCGATGATTGATAATACGTATTTATTCGCTTTATTTCTGTTTTAAGCTCTTTTAGTCTTGTTTTATTGTTTTCAAAACATTTATCAATGTCAATCCTTAGATTGTTCTCCCCGTAAAACTCGTTTACCTTGCCAAGCTGATTCAACGTATCAGTAATCAGCTCTTTTTCGATTATCCATTTTTTCTTTTGTAACCGTTTCGTATTCGAAAACAAGCTTGATCCTTTTAGGTTTTGCAATCGTTGATTGACGATAGATTTGCGTTTAGTTAATTGATCAAAAAAAGCAGAATATGCATAAACACTTGCATAGTAGCCGGTACTGTACAGCTGGCCAAGCTCACCTTTTGTATAGTCTCTAAGTGTTTGTAAGTCTCTTGTTATTTCGGATAAAACCTTTTCTTCGTATCTCAATACCCCAATTTTTTCATTATCTTTTAAACGGTCCCACCAAGTGAATAATCCAAACAGAAAAATTAAGATTAGTATCGGGTCACGCGACAGAAAGAACATAGGGATTAGTGCAACCAATCCAATGAACCAAATTTTGGTGGACAACACTCCTACAATACGTCCGCCATCCAATGGAGAAACTGGAAATAAATTAAAAAGATTAATTAACGCCCCTAATTGCGTTACGAGTGCCCAATAAGGATCACTTGTCAGAAAATAAAGTCCAATCGCGGGTAGTATGGATAACAAACCGGCAAGCGGTCCGCCATAAGCAATAAAAAACTCAGTTTCTGCGTTTTTTATTTTTTTTGGATCTATCCCGATTGTAGCGCCTAAAAAAGGAATGAAAACTGCAGGACTAGTTGGTATTTTTTTTATTTTTGCTGCTACGAGGTGTCCCATTTCGTGAACAAAAATTAGATATATGATGGCAGCAGCAAACTTCCATCCGTAGAAAAGCGCATAGGCACCGAGTGAAATGAACATAGAAATAAGAGTCGCAAATTTTCCTAACTTTAATAATGTTAGTAACCATTTCATTTTAGATAATAAAAAAACCCCGACGACTGCTATCCAGCCTAAAGCCCCTCTGGAGTTGTTTTGCTTTGATTGGGCCATAAGTTCCCCTCCATCTTAGTTGGTAGGTTATATTTTGATTGTACCATTAATAGCCGATTAAGAGAAAAAACAAGATTCACATCAGTTACATGCCTCAAACAATTAACATTAAACAGAGTCATTTTCTTGCATGCCTTAGGCTGGGCAAGGCGCGACTTGCGCTTTTCTTAATAAAAATGACGGTCTCTACTCATACTAGTTTTGAGGTGAAGAAAATATGTATAAATTACTATCACATAATGATTTGGATGGTGTTAGTTGTGGCATACTTGCTAAATTGGCATTTGGGAACAATGTAAATGTTCGTTACAACTCCATAGCAAGTTTAAATCGAGAGGTTGAATATTTCTTAGCAAACGAGGCTAACGATCAATCATTACTTATCACAGACTTATCAGTTAACGAAACAAATGAAAAAAGGTTAGATGATTTTTACCAATCAGGAGGCAAGGTTCAACTATTGGACCACCATAAAACAGCGATTAGTTTGAATCATTATGATTGGGCAAACGTAACCGTTGAAGATGAACTTGGGCAACTGGCGTCAGCTACATCTTTACTGTATGACTATCTTGTAACAGAAAACCATTTAGAACCCACAAATGTGATAGCTGATTATGTAGAGCTTGTTCGTCAATATGATACGTGGGATTGGGAAAAGACAAATAACCTTCGGGCAAAACGATTAAACACTTTATTTTTCCTTTTCTCTATTGATCACTTCGAACAAAAAATGTTGAACCGTCTAATAAGAGGTGATGTCTTTGAATTTGATGCATTTGAACAGCAAATAGTTGAGATGGAAGAAGAGAAAATAGAAAGATACATACGAAGAAAAAAGCGGGAAGTTTATCAAACAGAGGTAAATGGTTTTTACGTTGGAGTAGTTTACGCAGAGTCTTACCACTCTGAGCTAGGTAATCAATTAGGAAAAGAGTTTCCGCATCTTGATTATATTTTAATCGTCAATCCGGGCTCAAAACGAATTGGCTTTCGTACCATTCATGACCAAGTAGATGTTTCGCAAGTAGCAAGTCATTATGGTGGAGGGGGGCACGAAAAAGCTTCAGGTGGAACATTGACCGAAGAAGCGTATAATCAATTTATTGCAAAGACCTTCCCGATGCAACCACTTCATGAAGATGCAAAACGAAACAAGTTTAATATAGTTAGAAATCAATTTGGAACCCTTTACCAAACCCGTGAGGAAGCTATTTTGCTAATTCGACAAAGTGATAAAGGCTGGTTGTTAGAGGAGAATAAGCGTCCAATAAAGGTTTTCAAGCGGTTTGAAGATGCTGAACACTATATAAAAAGAAAACACCAAGCATGGTTGGCGAAAGACGAATTTTTTGTGCAATATTTGATTAATCAAATAAACCCAAAACAAAAATGATCGATAAGAAAAAGCACAGGTGCCAAAGCTAGATAGCTTCTGGAATTTTAATTCATTAAGTCTCCCCCTTGAAAAAAGCCCTTGAGGTATTTAAGGCAAAAAAAAGCCCCTTCTACTAAAGGGGCATTGGGGGAAGGTTTAATAGTAGTATTATCGAGCGAACTATAATTTATACCTACTGATTGGATTTTAGCAAGCTGATGATTGTTTGTAGCAATTCTCAATTTGCTTAAAAGACAGTAAAAGAAATAGTGAATGATAAACCATAAAAATTTAGCACAATGCTCTATCTATGATAGAATTTACTCATAACTGTGAAAATAAACAATTACTAAGACAATGGAGGCTATCATGGATTTAGTTCAATTAGAAAACAAAATTATCGTAATTATGGGGGTTGCCAATGAAAGAAGTTTAGCTTGGGGAGTAGCAAAATCTTTAGACGCTGCGGGTGCAAGACTAATTTTTACCTATCGCAAAGAACGTTCCAAGGCGAAATTAGAAAAATTACTTGAAGAATACCAGCTAAAAACAGAACTTATTGTTCCGTGTGATGTAAATGATGATGACAGTATTAAGAATTGCTTTGATACAATTGGTGAAAGAGTTTCGGAGATTCATGGCTTAGTACATTCCATTGCATTTGCGCATGGAGAGGATTTAAAAGGCGACTTTTTACAAACTTCTAGAAGCGGCTATGCTTTTGCACAAGACACGAGTGCGTACTCCTTGATTGCTGTAACTAGAGCTGCAAAGCCGTACTTAGCGGAGGGGAGCTCCATTTTAACCATGAGTGCTTTAGGAGCAGAGAGAGCTCTTGATGGCTACAAAGTAATGGGGATTGCTAAAGCTGCACTTGAATCTGCCGTCAAATATTTAGCGCTGGAGTTAGGGGCAGACAATATTCGTGTTAACGCCATTTCTGCTGGTCCAATACGAACATTGGCAGCAAAAGGGATTCCTTCCTTTAATCAAATGTTACGTGATATTGAAGAAAGGGCACCGCTAAAACGTAATGTAACGCAAGAAGAGGTTGGTGATATGAGCATCACTTTACTTAGTAGGCTTTCTCGAGGAGTAACAGGAGAAGTAATCCACGTTGACTCGGGCTATAGTATTGTTGGATAGTGTAGGATGATAGATAAACGTAAACTGGACGTAAGAAAAGCGCTGTAGCTAGACAGTTCTTCCATTTTTTATACTTTTGTATCTTTTAAAACTAAAATGTTTCCTTTAGGAAACATTTTAGTTTTAATGCATACATTATAAGTACGTTTTCTAAAAAAATCTATACCTGAAATTAATGGAGTTGATCATAATGGTTGATTTCTTTTCATCATTGAGCCCGTTTAATCAAACGTTAATCGCTACACTATTTACATGGGGTATGACTGCGTTAGGTGCAACATTAGTGTTTGCGACCAAATCAATGAACCAGAAATTAATGGATTGTATGTTAGGTTTTGCTGGTGGTGTAATGATAGCTGCAAGTTTTTGGTCATTGTTATCACCTGCAATTGAATTAGCGGAAAAGGATCCGATTCCAGCCTGGATACCAGCAGCAGTTGGATTCTTATTGGGTGGCTTATTTTTGTGGGGAATTGATAAAATGATTCCTCACCTTCACCCAAATTCACCAATTGAAAGTGCTGAGGGGAGACATTCCCAAGGTAAGAAGCGTAGTACCTTATTAGTACTTGCTATTACGTTACACAATATCCCGGAAGGACTTGCGATTGGGGTTGCATTCGGGTCCGGGGCAATGGGATTAAATTCCTCATCCTTAGCTGCAGCAGTAACGTTAGCTCTAGGGATCGGTATTCAAAATATTCCCGAGGGTGCTTCTATTTCCTTACCCCTACGTCGAGATGGGTTTTCACGACGGAAAAGTTTCATGTATGGACAGTTTTCGGGGATGGTTGAACCGATATCTGCTTTAGTCGGGGTGTTAGCTGTAACCATGATAGAACCCCTACTACCATTTGCGTTAAGTTTTGCAGCTGGAGCAATGATCTTTTTGGTGGCAGAGGAAGTCATTCCTGGCTCTCAGGAAAATGGCAATAGAGATTTAGCATCCATGTCGGTAATGGTTGGGTTTACGATTATGATGATTTTAGACGTTGCATTAGGTTAATAAATGATAAAAAAACAAGGCTTAATCCGTAGAGATTTGTCCTTGTTTTTTTGAAAATAAGTGTCTAGCGTGTGTTCTACGTTTCGTTTTTGTCTAGATAAATAGGACTAAGGTTCTAATTAGAATCTGTTTCATTAAATTTGCCGTTATTGGTTACTATTTCAAAAAAACGCGTTAGTGATGCAACGCATGTTCAATTGCTTGGCGTAACAGCTTTATAACATGTTCATCATCGTGTGAGTAATACAATGTAGTACCATCCCGTCTGTATTTAACTAATCTTAGGTTTTTTAAAAAACGTAATTGGTGTGAAACCGTTGATTGTCGTAATTTTAACGTTTCGGAAATTTCATTAACGGAATGTTCTTTGTCGAACAGTAGATGCAAAATTCGAATTCTTGTAGGATCGCTTAATGCTTTAAACGATTGCGAGACAACGAATAATGTTTCTTCATCTAATTCGTTATACTCTTCATTTTCACTATATTCATCAGACGATTTATTCATAGTTTCACCTTCTTTGGAAACACTGACTGTTCATAGCGCAATAGTATTCGATACAAGCATCTTTGTCAATTAATTAGCGTTGTTTGCTAGGTGGTTTTTCTTTTTACTTAGTTAACCGGACATGAATTCTGTTAACTATTTTTTTATTAACCGAACTAACTAAAAGGATAAGGTTTATTTTGATATCGGATAAATATATCAGTAGCAAGTGCTACTATAGTATGAAAAACATGTTAATTCTAACTTATAGCTGAAAGGATGTATTAATAATAGTTAATCACCTTCATTTGCACAAGGTTTTAAGAGGTGTTTTTATACATGTAAGTATATGTTTTTTAAGAATATTACTCAATATTTGTGTATTTTTCAAGCGTAAATTTAATCATCCCTGATATTTGGTTGAGATATCCATACATAATTTATGAATTTAAAATGCGTAGTTATTAATAACTTGTTTATTTTTGTCTAAAAATATGTTGACGAATTGATTTTTTGATGCTAATCTAAGTTATATATTAAAAGAACTTCATATTTTAGCGAAATCTGAAAGCGTTATCTTGGTGGTTTGTTTTTACTTGTAGGGGGTGGTGGAATAGATTCTGATGGCGGTTAGTTTAATGTAAACGCTTTATTTCATCCTAAAAAAGCAGGGGGTAAGATACAATGAAAAAGAAGAGTCTTTTGGTTTTATTATTTAGCTTTATGGCGTTAGTATTGATTGCATGTGGAGGGGGAGGTAAAGGATCTTCCTCAGAAGCAGAAGAAAGTGAAGTAACTGGTGGAGATATTGAGAATGCAACGGAACTTTCCTACTGGACATTTGTTGAATTACACATGGAATTTTTTAAAGATGCAGCAACTCGTTGGAATGAACAATACCCGGACAGGCCAATTAAACTAGTTGCTGAAACTTATCCATACGATCAAATGCACAACAACTTACTATTGGCGCTACAATCAGGAACAGGTGCACCAGATATAGCTGATATTGAGATTAGCCGTTTTCCTAACTTTCTACAAGGAGAACCACAAATGCTACCAATGAATGAGTATGTTGAACCCGAAATGGATAATTTTGTGAAGGCTCGTTTTGATATTTATTCAAAGGATGGCAATTATTATGGTATGCCGACACACGTAGGTGCTTCAGTAATGTATTACAACAAAGAAGTCATGGATGCAGCTGGTGTTGACATTGACTCTATTAAAACTTGGGATGATTATGTAGAAGCTGGTAAGAAAGTTGTACAAAATACAGATTCATTGATGACAACAGTTTCAACAGATGATTATTTACCAATGTGGCAAATGATTAGCCAACGTGACTCAGACTGGTTTGATTCAGATGGTAACCCAACACTAAATACTCAGGCAAATATTGATACTTTACAGTTTTTAAGTGATATGATTTACAAAGATAAGATTGCAGAGCTAACGCCAGGTGGGCAACCGCACGCCGAAGAATTCTATGCTGAAATGAACGAAGGGAAATATGCATCAATCGCGATGCCGATGTGGTATATGGGACGTTTTACTGATTATATGTCCGACTTAAAAGGTAAGATGGTTGTTCGTCCGTTACCTGCGTGGGAAGAAGGCGGTAAACGATCAGCAGGTATGGGCGGTACAGGTACAGTTGTTACAAACCAAACAGAAAATGCTGAACTTGCACAAGATTTCCTAGCTTTTGCAAAATTAACAAAAGAAGCAAACGTTAAATTGTGGCAAGTGCTTGGATTTGATCCTCCACGTACGGATGTTTGGGGAACGGAAGAAATTATGGAAGACAACAAATTCTTCCAGTTCTTTGGAACAGATATTTTTGATACATTGGAAAAGATAAAAGACGAAATCAATGCAGTTAACATTACAGAAAATACTCCAGATGTTGCGACTGAAGTGAATACAAATGTATTTAATAATGTATTAAGACAGCAAACGCAAACGCCCGAGGAAGCACTTAATGAAGCTCAGGAAAAAATTAAATCAAATATGAAATAAAAAGGTAAGGCACCTTGTGCCTTACCTTTTTTTCTATGAAAGATAAGAAATTATAACAAATCCAGGCGCCGCTTGCGCTTTTCTAATCAATAATTCCTCGTAGATCATTACAAATAGCATCGGGTTCTAATTGCAACTGTTCGACTGGTAATTTATTACGGTTAATCCAGGCGGTTTGGAACCCGAAGCTCTTAGCGCCTGTAATATCCCAACCATTTGATGACATAAAAAGAACTTCTTCTTTATTTACTTTAAGTGTGTTTAGGCAATATTGATAAGATTCAGAAGTCGGTTTGTACTGTTTAATCTCATCAACACTTATGATGTGATTGAATTTATTATAAATGGCTGCTTGTTTAAGTAAAGGGTCTAGCATTTGATGGGAGCCATTTGAAAACACAGCCAACTTGCTCTCTCTTAATTGATCTAATACTTCAATAACTTCAGGAAAAGTGTTTAAGGTTAAATACTTTTCTAGTAACTTTTTAAGTTGGCTATCGTTATAGTCACCACAGTGTAACTGAATGGCGTAACGTAAGGAATCTTTCGTAACCGCAAAGAAGTCCTTATAATTTCCTGTTAGCTGGCGTAAGAAAGAATATTCTATTTGTTTTTGACGCCATGTTTGACTTATTGCAATTCCTTGATTTGGGAATAGCTCATCACATGCTCGGCTAACTGAATGTACATCAAATAGTGTTCCATAAACATCAAATACGTAGGCTTTTATCTTTGTCATCGTGACACTCCTTCTATAGATTCATTTCATTGTAAAAAAAATATGGAAGACTTTCTTACAAAAGGAAAGATTTGTTAAGCATTCT
Organism: Aquibacillus salsiterrae; assembly: GCF_028416595.1. Lineage (GTDB taxonomy): Bacteria > Bacillota > Bacilli > Bacillales > Amphibacillaceae > Aquibacillus_A > Aquibacillus_A salsiterrae. Next base: position 35,154 of record NZ_JAMQKC010000008.1, read on the forward strand.
ATGTTAAATTAAAAACATGAACTGGGAGAGAATTTGTAATTCCCTCCTATACTTCATGTTAAAGGTGTCTGCTTATTGTGAAATTTTAAATGGTTCGTCCTCCTGTTCTAAACTTAAATGAGGTTTAATGATTTCAAGCCGTTATATACCCCGGAATTGTTAACGGATGTTGTTGTATTTTTTGCATATTGAAATAAATCTTTGTGTGCATTTCCCATTGCAAAGCTTGCGCCAGTTACCTGAAGCATTTCTTTATCATTCATACCATCACCAAATGCGATTGTTTCTTTAGAATCTATATTTAATAGGTCTAGTACAGCTTTTACAGCACGGCCTTTATTTACAGTATTCCTAATGACATCATAACTATGATGGAGTCCTTCTACATTAACTTGCGATAAGTAAATGTCATTTGTTTCATACAATTGAGCGTCTGTTTCTGATACATTCATAACCGTAATTCCCAATATATCATGGATAACAGCATCTGAAAATAATTCATTTTCCTGTAAGTCAAAGTAGTCAATAAATTGTTTTACTACTGGTGAATTTATCGATGTAAATGTGTTTTTATTACTGGTGTATAATACCATTTCATGGCCGTGTTCTTTAGCAATTTTTAAGTAAGATTGAATGATGTCAATAGGAATGGTCTCATTTACCACTTCTTTGTTTTGGTACAATGCTAGTGCACCGTTATACCCAATAAAAGAATTAATATGAAGTGACTTGGCAATTGGATAAACTTCGTGCAAAGGACGCCCCGTGGCCAAAAATACTTCTAACCCCTTGTTCATAACTTGATTGACGGCATCTCTAGTCGATTCTTCAATCGTGTGGTCTGCTTGTAAAATTGTCCCATCTATATCTAAAAATAGTACCTTATATGTCCCCATGTTTAACTCCTTTACTTAATTCCCAATTATCTTTCATTTTACCACAAAGCAATCAATCAATCAGACATAATGAATCACTATTTTTTTGTCCATACAATGGAATAGGAGGGCTACAAGAATTATTCAATCAGTTTATGTCAACACTGGTAAAAAAAGAAGGGTAGAGAATCGATGAAACATACAAACAAAGAATTCGTAGTTATAGGTTTAGGTCGCTTTGGAAGTAGTCTTTGTCAAGAGTTAACAAGTACAGGTGTGAATGTAATGGCAATTGATAAAGATGGCGAAAGAGTCCAGGATTTCCATCATGTGGTTACGCAAGCCGTTGAATTAGATGCAACTGATGAAGAACAATTAAAAGCAATTGGCATTCGAAACTTTGATTGTGTTGTCGTTAGTATTGGTGAAAATTTACAGTCTAGTATTTTGATAACCTTAATATTAAAGGAACTGGGGATAAAACAAGTTTGGGTAAAAGCTAGAAATGAGCATCATGCAAAAGTGTTGGATAAAATCGGTGCTGACCGTGTGCTTCACCCAGAGCGGGATATGGCGAAGCGAATTGCTCATCATATTGGTTCAGACACAGTTGCTGATTATATTGAATTAACCAAGGACTATAGTATTGTCGAAATTGTAGTTAGTGATAAATTATCTGGAAAGCGGCTTTTGGACCTTGAGATGAAAGAAAATTTTAATTGTGCTGTTGTTGCAGTGAAAAAAGGTGAGGATGATGTAATAGTAACACCCTCAAATAATATTCAGTTGGAAAAGGATGATATTATTGTCACGATTGGAAAAAATCAAGACATAGATAGGTTTGAAGAAAACCAGGTATAGTGCAATAGTTTCCTTATCCATAAGTTTAAGTTATTTTTCCTGGAGTAATCGTAGTATGTCAGGTAAATTCGTTTGTCCGTACAAATATATTAAGTGTGTAAAAAAGATATGATATAGTTAACTAAGAAGAAAATGAACTAAGAAATAGGGGACATTTACGTTGGATAGTTTTAATCATCAATTTATTTATTCCGTCATTATTGTTGGGTTAGGATACATATTAAAACAAACAAAAGTCATTAAAGAGAGGGACGGGGAAGGGATTGCCCGGGTTATCTTTAATCTTACCCTACCGTCACTTATTATTATTACATTCAATAATATGACGATAGACACATCATTAATACTACTTGTCTTTATTAGTATCGGGTATGGTTTAATTTCTGGTTTTTTAGGCCTGCTCTTGTTTAAAAATCAACAAAGACAAATAAGAGGCACAATGGCGATGATGGTCCCGGGTGTTAACATTGGTTTATTTGCTTTTCCACTAGTTGAAGGACTTTGGGGAAAAGACGGCCTCGCATATTTTGGAATGTTTGATATAGGAAATGCGTTTATGGTATTTGGTTTAAGCTATTTAATTGGAAGCTTTTATTCTGTAGAGAGTACTAGTTTTAGTGTGAAGACGATCTTGTTGAAGATGTCAAAATCCATTCCGTTTATGACCTATATTAGTGTATTCGTGATTAATCTTGCAGGGTTACATTTACCTGTACTACTAACAGATGTCTCTGGACTTATTGCCAAGGCAAATATGCCACTTTCCTTACTTTTACTAGGGATTTATTTGAATTTTACATTTGATAAGACATATCTACCATTAATAGTAAGATTTTTGGGGTTACGATATGGAGTAGGTTTAGCCGTTGGGGTCACGTTATTTTACACATTGCCATTCAATGAATTATTCCGGTATACAGTGTTAATAAGCTTTATCTTACCGACTTCGATGTCTGTATTACCGTATTCAGTTGAGTTTAACTATGATCGGAGAATGGTTGGTACCGTATCCAATATGACGATGGTAATCAGTTTTGTGTTGATGTGGGTTATTGCAAATATATTAATCTAGTAAGGTGCTGGTCATGAATCAGGTAAACGTGTTGGTACCGAAAATACTCCCTAAATAGTTGGTCTTGGGCAAGCATGCCAATTAGCACATACATACTTAGCGGAAATGGAGAAGGTAAAACAATTAAGAGAGCTTATTTGTGGGAGCAATTACAACAACTATATCATGAGAAAGTTACTGTGAATGGAAGTACACAGCATAGTCTGCCAAATACACTAAGTGTAAGTTTTAGGTGGGGGAATAAAATATGACAAAATTTAGTAGGTTAGATGAATTACTGGAAAGATTCGTTGAAAATGGACCTCCTGGTTGTGCGTTACAAATACAGTGCAAGGGTAAGAAAATTTATGAAAACTTTATCGGTTATGCAGATTTAGAAAAGGAAAAACGAATACAAGAAAATACGATTTACCGTATTTACTCGATGTCTAAGGTTGTTACTTGCGTTGCAGCCTTAACATTGTACGAAAAAGGAGCATTTTTACTTAACGATCGATTGGAAGATTATCTTCCTGAATTTAGTGACCTCCAAGTTATGATAGAAAAGAATGGCGAGGTTGTACATGAGAAAGCAGTTCGGTCTATTCGTATTAAAGATTTGTTTATGATGACCTCAGGATTGACTTATGGAGGAACCGCGACAGAAGTAGAAAGACAGGTAAGTAAAGTTATGGAATTAGTCAACGAGGGTAACTATCCAAATGATAAGACACCGGTTAGGGCGTTGTCAGAAGCGCTTGCAACAGTGCCTCTCGCTTTTCAGCCAGGGGACAGTTGGAAGTATGGGTTAAGTCACGATGTATTAGGAGCATTGATTGAAGTAATTTCGGGCAAAACGTTTGGACAATTCCTTAAGGATGAACTATTTAATCCGTTGAACATGAACGATACGTTTTTCCTTATCCCAGAGGTGAAGCGTAATCGATTAAGCAAATTATACAATCGAAGTGAAAATGGGAGTTTAACAGTAAACACTACTATGGATGAAAGAGCTGAGCCGGGACCTGTTCCTGAAAGTGGTGGAGCGGGGTTGTTTTCGACACTTAGCGATTATAGTCGTTTTGCTGAAATGCTTGCCAATGGCGGTGAACTTGATGGTTCTCGTATCTTAAGTAGGAATACGATTCGCTTGATGGCAAGTAACCATTTAAGTGAGCAACAAAGAAAAACCTATGATTGGGATTATTTGAAAGGTTATGGGTATGGTCTTGGTGTTAGGACAATGGTTGATTTAGCGGAAGCAGGAAGTAATGGTGCTATTGGTGAATTTGGTTGGTCTGGACTTGCAGGGACATGGGTACTTGTTGACCCTGTAAATCAACTTTCAGCAGTTTATATGCAGCAGATGCTACCGAATTTCGAAGCTATTCATCAGCCTAGACTTCGAAATGTTATATATGGATTAATGGAATAGGGCTTTTCTCTTCATAATAATGGAAGCAATTCTCTTTGTCTTGACAAAAATTTATTCCCCAGGAAATAAAATGTCGATAATTGTCAGGTGCAGAGGACTACACGGAGAAATGCGCACACAATATATCAAGGAGAAGAGAGGATGAAAAAGCCAAGAGCTGTCTAGCTACAGCGCCTAGCCCCTCGGGGTCATAAGTCAATCCCTTTTGTGGCAAAGACCGCCACGTCAGGTCTTGTCTTATGCCTGTCGGGGCTAACCAAGGCGACTTGCGCTTTTCTTAAAAGCACTTGTTTAGGAGTCTTGTGGTTGTTTTCTTACAACTGCTTGGTTGGCTTTTGCCGGAAAGAACAGAATTAACAGAAATGTAACAAATGAGAGAATCACCAATCCTGTATAAACAGCATGTAACGCCTCTGTTAACGATTGTTGGAGTAGGTCAAATGCTTCTGGTGAAAGGTTATTTCTCATTTTTTTATCTAATAGAATATCCGTATTGCTTACGGTGAATTCTAAATCTAATTTTTTTCCATTTTCGGATAATGCTTCGTTCATTTTTAAATTTAAAATTGCTCCTAGTACGGCTGCACCAAGAGCGCTTCCGATAATTCTCATGAACATATTTAAAGAAGTTGCCACACCGCGCATTTTCCAATCTACACTAGCTTGGATGGATACAATAAATGGTGTACTTGAAAATCCCATTCCAACTCCAACTACAAAAGAACTAAATCCAACATATAACGGACCATTTGAGGGGGTTAGAAAATAAAATAATAGACCACCAATTAGCAGTGCAAATCCTCCAATCAATGCAGTTTTGCGAAAGCCAATTTTTAACACTAAGTGTCCGGCAATCGTTGAGGAAACCGGCCAACCAATCGATAATGTGCAAAGGGTAAAACCAGCGATTATACTTGAATATCCCATCACCGCTTGGACGTATGTCGGTATAAAACTCGACAAACCAATAATAATCATCCCAGAAGTTAACGTTGCAAGATTAGCAGTTGTTATTAATTTATTTTTCCAAATAGTTAGGGGCATCATTGGTGTAGCTGCTCGTTTTTCTTGTAAAAGAAAAAATAGTACACTTAGGACAAAAATAGTTAATAATATAACCACTTGTGGTGAACCCCAAGACCAATTAACACCACCTTTAACGAGTACAACAATAAGAGATGAGATGGAAATAAAAAATAAGCCCGAGCCAAGGTAGTCAATTGATTTTTTCTCCCTTGAAACGTTTTCATGGAAGAAAAGAAATACTCCTATCATTGCTACTGTTCCGAGTGGAACGTTAATCCAAAATATCCATGCCCAATCAGAAAAGTTAACAATTAGTCCCCCTGCTAATGGACCAATAACGGATGAAATCCCCCATACACTAGCCAAATAACCTTGGATTTTAGACCGTTCTTCCATTGTATACATATCCCCGACAATTGTTGTTGCAATTGGCTGCACAGCACCAGCACCGATACCTTGAACAATGCGGAAAATTACTAGCATTGTCATAGTTGTTGCTAATCCACACAGAATTGACCCAACCAAAAAGATGATGACGCCGATGAGAAATACTGGTTTTCTTCCGAATAAATCAGATAGCTTTCCGTAAATCAGTGTAGTTACGGCTTGCATCAGCAAGAAAGAAGAAAACACCCAGCTGTATACCGAAAAACCGCCTAAATCTGCGACGATATCTGGCATAGCTGTTGCCACAATAGTTCCTTCAATCGCGGCCATGAACATTGAAATAACGAGAAATGCTAATACAAGAGGTCGCCTCGTTTGTTTTTGTGATGATTGAACGAAGTCTTCCATAATGATCCTTCTTTCCATAAGGTTACTCTTCCAATGTACAGTAAAACAAACAAAACGCAACTTTTTTTTAGTTAATAGTTAAAAGAAGCAGGAGTTTGTGCTAAGTAATTGGAATATATATCTGTTATAAAGGGGGGAAAATTGTGAAGCATACAACTAAAGTGAAGGTGAGATTTTGTGAAACGGATGCGTTAGGTCATGTCAGTAATGTTAGCTATTATGTTTATCTAGAGGATGCACGGCTAGAACTATTTCGACAACTTGGTGTGTCAATGGAGTTAGACAACTGGTCATATATTGTCGCATCAACTAGTTGTGATTATATTCAACAAGCTTACTTCGATGATGAATTGACTGTTGATACAAAAGTGAGCAAAATTGGCACGAGTAGCTTTGAATTGCACCATGAAATTTTGCATGAACGTGGTCAAATTGCTATTGGTCGGGCAGTAATTGTTCATTATAATTTCAAAGTCCAGCATAAAGAAGCTTTACCACAGGATGTTAAAAGACTGCTCGAAAACTATTATATTTAGGTTTGAGGTGATTGGTATGTTTGAATTATCAGTACTAGAATGGGTGATTGTCGCTGTTTGTGCCATGTTTATTGGATTCACCAAGACCGGGGTTTCAAGTCTTGGTATCCTTGTAGTTACCGTTCTAATGTACATTTTTCCGGCAAAAGAATCTGTCGGTATCTTACTACCTATGCTAATTGCAGGAGACATTTTTGCTGTTATCTACTATCGACGAAACGTAGTATGGAAGTATTTGTTTTCATTAATACCTTGGGTTCTTATTGGAATTGTAGTTGGTTATTATGTTCTCAATCAAGTAAATGATCAACAACTTAAACCTATGATTGGTTCACTCGTACTAGCACTAATTATATTACACATTGGTAGAGAAAAGTTAGGCGACAAGTTTAATAGTTTACTTCCAACTTCGTTATGGTTCACGCTATTAATGGGAATATTGGCAGGTTTTACAACGATGATTGGAAATGCTGCAGGTGGAGTGATGGCGATCTACTTACTTGTTAAAGGATTACCAAAAACGGAATTTGTTGGGACAGGAGCATGGTTTTTTTTATTTGTAAACATAATTAAAGTACCGTTTTACATTCATTTAGGTTTAATTACGATTGATTCATTTACTTTTAATCTTTGGTTAATACCAACAATTATTATTGGCGCATTTGTTGGTGTTAAGGTTCTATCACTTATTCCACAAAAAGCGTTTCAGATTCTCATCTTGGGCTTTGCAGCTGTAGGAGCACTAAGGCTATTATTTGTTTAATTTTTTTCTATTTCTTAATCAAAAGGAGAAGATTTTAAGGTGAATAAAATAAAAGTGGAAATAAATCCTGACCGTGTTTTAGGAAAAAGGAGTGAGCTGATTTATGGGCAATTTATTGAACACTTTCATCGTCAAATCTACGGTGGAATATTTGACCCGGGACATCCACTTTCAGATAGTGAGGGATTTCGAACAGATGTGATGCATTAAAAAACATAGGAGTGTCGATTATTCGTTGGCCAGGAGGCTGCTATGTTTCGAACTATCCGTGGAAGGATGGTGTTGGAAAGCGGGTCCCGTTTTTTGATAAGGCTTGGCGTATTGAGGAAAATAATGAGTTTGGTACAGATGAATTTATTTCCTATTCAAAAAAAATAGGTGCACAGCCGTATATTTGTACAAATGCTGGATCTGGAACTTTAGAGGAAATGAGTGACTGGGTTGAGTATTGCAACTTGAAGGATCAAGGTAAGTGGGCTAAGTTAAGAATTGCAAACGGTCATTCAGAACCATTTAACGTTAAATATTGGAGTATTGGGAATGAAAATTATGGTGACTGGGAAATAGACGCCAAGGATATAGTAGAGTGGGGGGGTTTGTAAGAGAGTCAGCAAAAATGATGAAGCGGGTCGACCCAAATATCGAATTATTTGCTGCAAGTATTTCTGATTTAGATTGGAATATTAATCTTCTCCGTGAAGCTGGTAAGTATCTTGACTGGATTTCAATTCACCGGTATTGGGACTTGGTACATGAGGATAACACTCTATCGGACTATGAAACTTGTATGACCTACACGTTAGATATTGAACCTGAAATTGAAAAAACCAAACATATTCTCGGCTCTTTGGGATACCTAGGTAAGATTAAAATCGCCTTTGATGAATGGAACTTACGTGGGTGGCATCACCCTCATGTTAGTTCCGGGACTGAGGATTATTTGACGCCTAGGGATAAAAATGATTGGAATGATAGTTATACCATGGCAGATGCTGTCTTTACTGCATGTTTTTTAAATCAATGTTTAAAACATTGTGATGTTGTAGGTACGGCAAATTTTTCTCCGACTGTTAATACAAGGGGCGCCGTTTATACACATTCAGATGGAATTGTGTTAAGAACAACCTATTTTGTTTTTGAAATGTTTACAAAATATATGGGTGATCAGGTTATTGACTCATGGATAAGTAGTCATGATACGTTTCCTGTCGAAACTAAAGGTGGGATTATCAGTGTGCCATGCATTGATCTCATCGCAACAAAAAGAGAAGAAGAAAACACAATTAATATTTCTGTCATCAATCGCCACCCAGAAGAAACAAGGGAAATTGCAATTGGGATAAAAGATTTATGTCGATTCAATCGTGTGAGAGTCCACCGTTTAGAATCAGAATCGAAGGATGACTATAACGACATAGACCAACCTAATAAAGTTTCTGTGCAAGTATCCGAAATAGAACTTGGTGACCCTGACAAATTTACAATTGGTGTAGCTCCTCATTCTGTAAATGTGTTGGTATTTTCTGTTTAGGCAGAAATAAATTATTCGAAGGAGTTGAGTAAGTTTGTCGTCGATAATAAGTATTGATAAACATGGAGCTAAGTATACAATTAGTAGACACATCTATGGGCATTTTGCAGAACATTTAGGTCGGTGTATTTATGAAGGAATATGGGTTGGAGAGGACTCATCAATTCCTAATACACGTGGAATTCGAAATGATATTGTAATTGCTTTGCGTAATTTAAATATTCCAAACCTACGTTGGCCGGGTGGGTGCTTTGCAGATGAGTACCACTGGAAAGATGGGATAGGTCCGCGGGAACAGCGACCAACAATTGTTAATACAAATTGGGGAAAGGTCACTGAGAATAATCATTTTGGTACCCATGAGTTTATGGATTTATGCGAGCAGTTAGATACAGAACCTTATATTTGTGGGAATGTAGGAAGTGGTACTGTTCAAGAAATGCAGGAATGGGTCGAATATTTAACATTTAATGGGGAGTCACCGATGGCTAAACTTCGCCGTGAAAATGGACGGGAAAAGCCGTGGGAATTAAAGTATTTTGGAATCGGAAATGAAAATTGGGGCTGCGGTGGGAAAATGCGAGTAGAACATTATGCAGATAAATACCGTAATTACCAAACATATGTGAAGGACTTATCCGGCAATGAAATTTATAAAATTGCCTGTGGACCTCAAGAAGCTGATTATCACTGGATGGAAGTAATGATGCGCGAAGGAATGGACAGAACAGAACCTGTACAAGACGCAATCATTGAAAATATTTGGGATTATCATCGACCAGAAATGAATGGAATAAGCCTCCATTACTATACACGTAATCGCACTAATTATGGTTCGGCAACAAAGTTTAACGAGGAACTTTGGTTTGATTACATGAAGCGAACAATGAAGATTGAAGGAATTATTAAAAATCATGCTGAAATTATGGATAAATATGATCCCGAAAAAACTGTGGGCTTAATTATTGACGAATGGGGTACTTGGTTTGGTGTTGAACCTGGCACAAATCCGGGATTCTTATATCAGCAGAATACGTTGCGCGATGCACTAATTGCAGGAATTAATTTAAACATATTTAATAATCATTGTGATCGTATCCATATGGCTAATATTGCTCAAGTGATTAACGTATTACAAGCAATGATTCTAACGGAAGGAGAGAAAATGATTTTGACTCCTTCTTATCATGTGTTTGAAATGTATAAGGTCCATCAAGGGGCAACACTACTTCCAATTTATGTAAGCTCTCCCTTCTATTGTTATGGAAAAGAAAGGTTGCCTAGATTAAATGTTTCTGCATCTCAAGATGAAACAGGAAAAATCCATATTTCGCTTTGTAACATAGATCCGAATTGTACAGAAGAAACTAAAATAGAACTAGAAGGGTTAAACTTGAATTCATTTATTGAAGGAAGGATATTGACTGCCACAGCAATGAACGAGCATAACACCTTCGATGAGCCAGAGAAAATTAAGCCAACAGCTTTTGGCAATTATGAACTTGGCGAAGGTTTCCTAAAGATATCCTTGCCATCTAAATCTGTTGTAGTATTAGAAATAAACTAAACATTCATAAATTTTGTTTTAAGAAATTTCTATTTATCTTGCAGCAGATTAATTTCTACCCAACAAACTGCCGTGTTGCACTATTATGATTTCTTCTATTTTCAAAGTAAAAATACCACAAAAACTATAAGTAAGCTAGTTTAAACGTATGGATGCACAATCATCCATGCGTTTTTGCTTTCAATAATAAAGCATGTAGGTTTGAAAATCCACATTTAACCTTTTGAAATGAATATATGCATAGTATCGGAATTAAAGAAAAAAATAATGAAAGAAAAAAACAGTTGACTATCCTGTATATACAAGATAAAATTGAGAACGAAATTATGACTTGTATATACAAGGTTACCTTATGAAAGCGCGAACAAGGTTCAGCTCTCAGAAGAGTTAAATAAAGGAGGAAAAATAATGAGCAAATATACGGATTCAGCTAAGAAGTTGCTAGAGCTCATTGGTGGAAGTGATAATATTTCAGTTGTTACTCATTGTGCAACTAGAATGCGCTTTGTATTAAACGATCCTAAGAAAGCGGATGTAACAGAAATTGAATCGCTAGATGTTGTTAAAGGAACGTTTACACAAGCGGGGCAATTCCAGGTAATCATCGGGAATGAAGTTCCGACGTTTTATAACGAATTTACCAAAATCGCAGGCGTAGGAGATACATCAAAGGATGAAGCTAAGGAAGCAGCAAAGCAAAATATGAATTTTTTGCAAAGAATGGTTGCCCACCTTGCAGATATCTTTACACCGTTAATCCCTGCCTTGGTTGTTGGTGGACTCATTTTAGGTTTTAGAAATATAATTGGTTCCATTGAAATGTTTGGACCAGATAAAGGGCAGACTTTAGTTGATATCTCACAATTTTGGTCAGGTGTCCATTCATTTCTTTGGTTAATTGGTGAAGCGATATTTTTCTATTTACCAGTTGGTATTACTTGGGCGATTTCTAGAAAGATGGGAACGACACAAATTCTTGGAATCGTATTAGGTGTTACCCTTGTTTCTCCTCAATTACTTAATGCTTATAGTGTGGCAAGTGCAGATGAAATACCTGTTTGGGACTTTGGGTTTGCTCAAGTTGAAATGATTGGGTATCAAGCGCAAGTAATTCCTGCAATTTTAGCGGGATTTGTTCTAGCTTATTTAGAAATTTGGTTACGGAAAGTTGTACCTAATGTAATTTCAATGATTGTTGTACCTTTCTTTGCCTTGATTCCAGCAGTACTAATTGCGCATGTTGTTTTAGGACCAATTGGTTGGTCAATCGGTTCATGGATTTCTGATGTTGTTTATACTAGCTTAACCTCGTCATTTGGTTGGTTGTTTGCAGCTATTTTTGGCTTTGCTTACGCCCCACTCGTAATAACGGGATTACATCATATGACCAATGCAATCGACTTGCAGTTAATGGGTGATTTTGGTGGAACTAACCTATGGCCAATGATAGCACTATCAAATATTGCTCAAGGTTCAGCTGTAGTAGCAATGATTATGTTAAATCGTAAAGATAAGAAAGAACAACAAGTTTCTGTACCTGCTGCAATCTCTTGTTATTTAGGTGTTACAGAACCTGCGATGTTTGGGATTAATTTAAAATATATCTTCCCTTTCTTAGCAGCGATGATAGGGTCGTCTATCGCAGCGGTCGTTTCTGTTGGTAGTGGTGTTATGGCTAATTCAATTGGGGTTGGTGGTATTCCTGGTTTCCTATCCATTCAGTTTGGTGATTGGATTCCGTTCTTTATTGCAATGGCAATTGCAATTGTTGTTCCAATCCTCCTAACCTTTGTGTTTGCTAAAACAAAGATGGGGATAAATGCTTACCAACGACTTGGAAAATAAAAGTAGATAGAAAATGGTGAGGATGTTCTAATTAGAACATCCTATTCCATTTGAACAATTATAATCAGGAAGGTGCGTTACAAATGACACAACCATGGTGGAAAAATGCAGTAGTCTATCAAATCTATCCGAAAAGTTTCAATGACACAACGGGAAATGGTGTAGGTGATCTTCAAGGGATTATTGAAAAATTAGATTACTTAAAAGAGCTTGGTGTTGATGTAATATGGCTAACACCTATCTATGATTCTCCGCAGTGCGATAACGGTTACGATATAAGTGATTATTTTTCAATCTATCAAGAATATGGAACGATGGAGGATTTTGACCAATTATTAGAAGAGGCACATCAACGAGGCTTAAAAATTATTATGGATATTGTTGTAAATCATACATCGACTGAACATAATTGGTTCCACCAATCCATGACATCAAAAGATAATCCATATCGAAATTTTTATATTTGGAAAGACGGGGAGAACGGAGAACCTCCGACAAATTGGCAGTCGAAGTTCGGTGGTTCTGCTTGGCAATACGATGAAACAACAGGTCAATATTACTTGCATTTATTTGATGTAACCCAGGCTGATTTGAATTGGGAAAATGAAGAAGTCAGAAAATCTATCTATACTATGATGGATTTTTGGCTGGAAAAGGGAGTGGATGGCTTTCGATTAGACGTGATTAACCTTATTTCAAAAGACCAACGATTCCCAAACGACGATGGTACAATCCCTCCAGGAGATGGCCGGAAGTTTTATACGGATGGTCCAAGAATTCATGAATATTTACAAGAGATGAATGACAAAGTATTCTCAAAATATGATATTATGACAGTTGGAGAAATGTCTTCTACGACAATTGACAACTGTATTAAGTACACACAGCCTGATCGGAACGAATTAAGTATGACCTTTAACTTCCACCATTTAAAAGTAGATTATCCTAATGGGGAAAAATGGACAACAGCAGAATTTGACTTCCATGCTTTAAAAGAAATTCTTTCTACTTGGCAAATTGAAATGAATAAGGGTGGTGGATGGAATGCCCTTTTTTGGTGTAACCACGACCAGCCCCGGGTTGTTTCAAGGTTTGGGAATGATGAGAACTATCATAATGAATCGGCAAAGATGTTAGCAACAACCATTCATTTCATGCAAGGTACACCTTATATTTATCAGGGTGAAGAATTCGGAATGACTAACCCAAAGTTTGATTCGATTGAAGAGTACCGGGATGTTGAGTCATTAAACATGTATAAAATGAAAATAGAAGAAGGGATGAAGGAAGAAGAGATTCTTGACATTCTTAAGCAAAAATCAAGAGACAATTCCAGAACACCAGTTCAGTGGAATAACCAAGAAAATGCTGGATTTACTAGTGGAACACCTTGGATTAATGTTGCAGAGAATTACCGAACCATTAATGCAGAAGATGCTCTTCGTGACCAACAATCTATTTTTTATCATTACAAAAAACTAATCAAACTAAGAAAAGATTACCAAATCATCACAGATGGAGATTTTCAATTGCTGTTAAAGGAGCATGATTCCATTTTTGCATATATGCGTAAGATGGATAATGAAAAGCTACTTGTGATCAATAACTTTTTTAACAAAGAAGCAGAATTTGTTTTACCACAGTCTGTTAATATGGAAGGACTTAATGGCAATGTGTTACTATCCAATTATTCGGACACACCTAACGATTTGAAACAGTTTACGTTACGTCCTTATGAGTCAGTCGCTATATTATTTAAGTAAGTAAGCGGGGAACGGGAATGAAAAATAAATTTTTAGCCATATATGGTGATATAGAGGCAAAGATAAAAAGCGGTGATATTAAGCCGGATACATTGCTCCCGTCTGAACATGAATTGACGGATTTGTATCATACTTCAAGGGAAACTATCCGTAAAGCTCTACACTTACTTTCACAAAACGGGTACATCCAAAAGGTGAGAGGGAAAGGCTCAGTAGTAATTGATATTAATAAATTCGATTTCCCTGTTTCTGGGTTAGTTAGCTTTAAGGAATTAGCGCAGAAGATGGATGAACCCCCTAAAACAATCGTTAGTAAGCTGCAGTTAAGAAAGCCAGATCAATTTGTGAGGCAACAACTAAATTTAAGCAGTAAAGAACATGTTTGGGAAGTCATCAGGGTTAGAGAAATAAATGGCCAGAAAATTATTTTAGATAAGGATTATTTGGCTCAGCAATTTGTGCCACATTTAACAGAAGTAATTTGCGCAGATTCTATTTATAATTATTTAGAGAATGAACTTGGCCTAACGATAAGTTTTGCAAAAAAAGAAATAGTCGTTGAAGAACCTACGGAAGAGGACGAACTCTTGCTCGACCTAGATGGATTTCACAATGTTGTCATCATCAAAAACTATGTTTATTTAGATGATGCAAGTTTGTTTCAATATACAGAATCAAGACACCGTCCAGACAAATTTAGATTTGTCGACTTTGCTAGAAGAATTCACTAGCAGCCTGATAAACTCATTAAGAAAATTTTAAGATATCCAAAGAAAACAGAACTAGCCAAATTTTGTCTGGTAAATAATCCCCCTGAAATGGAGAGACTAATCATAACTTCATTTAAGGGGGATTAAAAATAATGATTGAGTCATGTTTTTATTGTGGTTCGCATGTAATTGAAGGTGCATTACATCAAATCAACTTTTTTCATAATGATGTTGACCGAGAAGAAATGCTATGTCCGGAATGCTACAAAGACTGGTTAGAAGGGATAAAAGAGTAAATTGAAGTGTGCCCAAATTTACACATGAAAGTCACGATATGAAAACAGCCTCTTTTTGCTAAAGACCTCGAGGGGTAGGTGGTCAGATCAGTTTAGACTCTTGGGTTTTTATACTTTATATTTCAAAGAAAAAAGGCGAACCAATTAAGGTTCGCCTTTATGATAAGCTGTTATTAGCCTTTAACTACGTTAGCAGCTTGTGGTCCACGGTTACCTTCTTCGATTTCGAAAGTTACGGTTTGACCTTCTTCAAGTGTTTTAAAGCCTTCGCCTTGGATAGCAGAGAAGTGAACGAATACATCGTCTTGTCCTTCTACTTCGATAAATCCAAAACCTTTGTCTGCGTTAAACCATTTTACTGTACCTTGTACCATGTAACTATTTCCTCCTAGTGTGGACGTTCCACACAAATGTATTACTATTCTTGCTCTTGCCTCAAAAACGAAAACTTTACGTAACGTATTACTTGAAGGTTGTTCGAACAAAATAGTTAATTTTATTATAGCAGAAAGATATCGAATGTCAACACCTAAAATGTGAAATTACATCTATTTAGTGATTTGTAACTGGTATAATCACGTTTATTCGGGTCAAAATATGCGAAACATGACAAAGGAGAGTGAACAAGATAATGAAACATAAAAATAGATGGTTAATAGCGGTTAGTGCTATTTTTATCCATTTATCGATTGGTTCTATTTATGCTTACAGTGTTTATAAGGAACCTTTTGCAGAAAAATATGGATGGGGGAGTACAGATGTAGCTTTTTCTTTCACTATTGCCATTTTCTTTTTAGGTTTGTCAACAGCTATATTTGGTCGGTTTGTTGAAAAAAAAGGACCAAGAATATCTGCCTTTGTTGCAGCAGTGTTATTTAGTGGCGGAATGATTGGTTCTGGATTTGCCCTAAGTATGGAATCGTTGATTGGTTTCTATATTTTTTTTGGTGTCATTGGCGGTATTGGTTTAGGAATTGGTTATATTTCACCAGTGTCTACATTAGTAAAATGGTTCCCGGACAGAAGAGGGCTTGCGACAGGTATGGCTGTTTTTGGTTTTGGTGCTGGTGCTTTAATTGCAGGCCCACTAGCAGCCCGATTTATGAATACAGTTGGGATTCCTGGAACGTTTTATATTTTAGGGATTAGTTATTTTATTTTGATGTCATTAGGTGCAGCATATATTGCTCGACCAGAAGAAGGGTGGAGCCCAAAAGGCATAAAGGATGTCTCAGGAGAGCAATCAACTAGGGTGAAAAAGGATTTGGCTCAAATGACTGCAAACGAAGCAGTCAAAACAGGGCGGTTTTGGATGCTTTGGTGGATGATGTTAATTAACATTTCAGCAGGTATCATGCTCATTTCTGTTGCATCTCCAATGGCGCAAGAAAAAGTAGGTATGTCTGCAATTGCAGCAGCTGCAATGGTAGGTATAATGGGTCTCTTTAACGGTGGAGGAAGAATTGGTTGGGCGACAATTTCAGATTATGTTGGCCGCTCCAATATTTATATGATTTTCTTTATCATTCAACTAATATTCTTTCTGGTGCTCCCATACATTACGAATGCCCTATTGTTTCAAATCATGATTTTTATAATTTTAACAATATATGGTGGGGGATTTGCATCACTTCCAGCCTTTATAGGCGACCTTTTTGGTACAAAGCAACTTGGTGCAATTCACGGCTATTTGTTAACTTCATGGTCGACAGCTGGTATTCTTGGGCCAATGGTTGTTGCATATATCCGAGAAACTACGGAGAGCTATAACATTACGTTTTATATTTTTGCTTTTCTTCTTGCTACTGCATTAGTTGTGTCCTTTATGATGCGTTCAAGTATAAAAAAACAAAGAAGACTACAAACGTAACGAAAAAGATCGTAAATGTGAAAGAAAACAGTCTTCGTCTTCGAGAGACTGTTTTCTTTTTGTAATAATCTTTCTAATTTAGTAAATACTTGTTTTAACTATGTTTTTAGAGGAGTGTTTGTCTACTATGGAAGAATTAAACTTTTCATTCCAAATAAATGGTAGCGAAATAAAAGCAAAACAAGGCCAATCTATTTTTGAAGCGGCCAGAGATAACAATGTTTATATTCCAGGTATTTGTTCGTCTCAACCAGACCTAGGAGTTGGAGTCA
This sequence comes from Aquibacillus salsiterrae, assembly GCF_028416595.1. GTDB lineage: Bacteria > Bacillota > Bacilli > Bacillales > Amphibacillaceae > Aquibacillus_A > Aquibacillus_A salsiterrae. The sequence goes on from NZ_JAMQKC010000008.1 coordinate 52,350, forward strand.
TACAGACTTGTGACACTTGCTTTGTTCAAGTTAATGGTGAACTTAAACGTGCTTGTGCAACAGAAGCTGAGCCAGGGATGACAGTTAACTCTGTTTCAGACTTAGCTAAAGAAGCGCAACTAGAAGCAATGTCGCGTATTCTTAAAAATCACGAGCTTTATTGTACTGTATGTGACAATAATAACGGGAACTGTGTCGTACATAACACAGCTGAATATTTGGAATTAGATCATCAAAAATATGAATTCACACCAAAACCATACCCTCCCGACACGACACATCCGTTTTATCGATACGAACCAGACCAGTGTATTCTTTGTGGACAGTGTGTGGAGGCTTGTCAAGATGTTCAGGTGAGTGAAGTGTTAAGCATTGATTGGGAAAGAGATCAACCAAGAGTTATTTGGGACAATGATGTACCAATTAACGAGTCTTCATGTGTTTCATGCGGGCATTGCGTAACTGTTTGTCCATGTAATGCCTTGATGGAAAAGTCAATGTTAGGGGAAGCTGGATTTCTAACTGGAATGGCGAAAAACATGTTAGAGCCAATGATTGATGTTACGAAAGAAGTGGAACCTGGCTATAATGAAATTTTCACGATATCTAATATTGAAGCAACCATGCGGGAAGACCGAATTAAAAAATCCAAAACTGTTTGTACTTACTGTGGTGTGGGTTGCAGCTTTGAAGTATGGACAAAAGGACGAGACATATTAAAAGTCCAGCCGGAAAAAGACGCACCTGTTAATGGGATTTCAACCTGTGTAAAGGGAAAATTTGGATGGGATTTCGTTAACAGTGAGGAAAGACTGACCAAACCACTTATTCGTAAAGGTGATACATTTTACGAGGCTACATGGGATGAAGCATTATCTTTAATGGCGAAAAAGTTTAGTGAGATAAAAGAAAACGAAGGGCCAGAAGCTCTAGGATTTATTTCTTCTTCAAAATGTACAAATGAGGAAAATTATTTGTTTCAAAAACTGGCAAGGTCAATATTCCAGACAAATAATATCGATAATTGTTCTAGATATTGTCAAACACCTGCTTCTGCTGGTTTAATGCGTACAGTCGGAATAGGCGGGGATTCTGGGACAATTGAGGATATAAAGCAGGCAGAATTAATCATTGTTGTGGGGGCAAATCCTGCTGAATCACATCCAGTTCTCGCCACAAGGGTAAAACGTGCCCACAAGTTAAATGATCAAAAACTTTTAGTAGCAGATCTTCGTCGCAATGAGCTCGCAGATCGCGCCGACTTGCATATACATCCAAAGCCAGGAACGGACTTAGTTTGGATAGCGGCTGTTACTAAGTACATTCTAGATCAAGGATGGGAAGCAAAACAATTTTTGGCTGAACGTGTAAACAACATAACTGAATTTAAACAATCGATAGCTAAATTTACATTAGATTACGCAGAAAAGGTTACGGGTTTATCAAAAGAAATGATCATTAAGGTTGCAACAATGATCCATGAATCAGATGGTACGTGTGTTCTTTGGGCAATGGGCGTAACGCAACATTTAGGCGGAACAGACACGAGCACAGCAATTTCAAACCTATTATTAGTAACTGGAAATTATGGTAGACCAGGTGCAGGTGCTTTCCCGTTACGAGGACATAACAACGTACAAGGGGCAAGTGACTTTGGCACAATGCCCAATTGGTTGCCAGGCTACGAACCTGTCGAAAATGATGAAGTGAGAGGAAGATATGAACGAGCTTGGGGAACATCCATTCCGAAACAACCTGGTCTTAATAACCATCAAATCGTTGAAGCTATAACTGACGGTCGAGTAAAAGGTATGTATTTATTCGGAGAGGAAATGGCATTAGTAGATTCGAACATAAATTATGTCCACGAAGCATTTGAAAAGCTTGACTTTTTTGTTGTCCAAGACATCTTTTTCTCGAAAACAGCCCAATTTGCTGATGTTGTCCTACCTGCTGCACCAAGCTTGGAGAAGGAAGGTACCTTTACAAATACGGAACGAAGGATCCAACGCTTCTATCAAGTATTAGAGCCGTTAGGTGATTGTAAGCCTGATTGGGAAATATTCAGAGACTTTGCAAATAAGCTGGGCGCTAATTGGAAGTATGAACATCCGTCTGAGATTATGGCAGAAGCAGCAAAGCTTGCTCCAATCTTTTCAGGTGTCAGTTATGATCGTTTGGAAGGGTGGGAAAGCCAAATCTGGCCGGTAACTCCTGATGGAGAAAGTACACCATTATTGTATAAAGAAAAATTTAAATTTGTTGACGGCAAAGCACGATTATTTCCAGTTGATTGGACGCCACCCCAACAATATAGTGAAGAGTTTGACTTGCATTTAAATAACGGTCGTTTGTTAGAGCAATTCCATGAGGGAAATATGACTGCGAAATCAGACGGAATAAACCATATTATACCAGGGCCATGGCTAGAGGTTTCTGAGGAGCTTGCGAAAGAAAGAAATCTTGAAACAGGCTCGCTTGTCCGCTTAACGTCACCATATGGTAAGGCAAAAGTCCGTGTATTTGTTTCAACTGCAGTTAAAGGAAAAGAATTGTACATGCCGATGAATGCAACAGAAAATGAACGAGCTGTCAATAAACTAACAAGTAGCTATTATGATAAGGATACCCATACGCCAAACTACAAAGAAGCACAGGTTAAAATGGAGATGCTAGAACAAAAAGGTGAGTCACCGATCCCGAAATATAATCATCGGTTTGGTAACCCGCAACCACATATCGGTGTTGAGGTTGAAAAGAAATGGAATCGACCTGATTATACACCAATTCCAGAAACACTAAGGATGGAGGGGTATTATGGCGAGAGCGATCACGCACATTAATCGTAAAGAAAGTAATGTCGAAGAAGAAAGGGCTAACGACCTCTCTGAGATTTTAAAACAAATAGCTGAAAACCGTGAGGCAATTGAGTCTATATTAGTAATAGTTAATGAACTACACAAGAGTGGTGCGCTTGATATCGTTAAAAGCCTATTAAGAACAAGAGAGAAGGTTGGTGTACTTGCTATGGAGCAAATCAATCAACCAGCTATGCACCACATGATTAAAAACGTTTTTGGAAGTGTAGGTTTACTATCTGAATTAGATCCAGATCAGTTGCAAGCACTACTTGATGGATTAACTAAAGGAATTGAAAAAGCATCACAAGTTGATAATGAACAAAACAGTAAACCATTGGGTTTATTTAGTGGATTAAAAACAATGAAGGATCCAAATATCCAAGCCTCACTAAAAACGATGATTCATTTTCTTGAAGGTATGGGTGAATCCTTCAATAGTAATCAAAAGAGGTGAATAGAAACATGATTACACATAAACTACACATTCCAAACATGAAAAAAAATGATGAACAGATGGTTAGTGAGGTGTTACATGATGTATGGGGAGTTCGTAATATTAAAATTAACCCACAAACAAAAGAAGTAGTCATTTCTTATGATGAGAAGGCAGGATCTTTGCAAGATTTTGAACAGGCAATTAAAGAAATTGGTTACAAAGTAGAAACAAATTAGTATAACTTTCTTATTAGGAGGGAAGAAGATGCGTAGAATTTGTGAAGTCTGTGGCCGGATAGAAACTAATGAACAGGATCATCATCCATATGACATTTTGGATGTTTGTCCTGAATGTACCGAACATACAATTAGTTCTTTAGTGGAACAAGAGGATTAGAAGATAAATAAGACAAGCGGCGAGTCGCGGCTCAAGGGGGTAGGCGCCCTGCGCTAGACAGCTCTTGGATTTTTTATACTTTCTTTTCTTTCGAAAAAAACAATCTCATTCATGAGGTTGTTTTTTTCGTTTGATGCTTGATGAACAAGTGCGTATACAATTGTAAGAATTCGCAACAACAACTATGATGCTAGTTTTCCGCTCCAGGCAGATACGTACCTTACCATGCCGAAGCCTTCCTTGTTCTTGTCTGTTCACCACCGGACCATTCCGCCCAAAGAGATTGCCCGGAGCGCAAATCAGCCATTGTAGTTATTACGCATTATATAAAAACTGTGCGGTTTGTAACTATCTTTAGAAAACTGCTGACAAAATGTTTTCATAAATTTAGCATCGATTACAAATACTAAGAAAAATACTCTTATCGTTTGTAGGGATAATTTATGAAGTATATGATAGTTGTTGATATAACCATTCTAATGATTATTACCTTTTTTGTAATTAAAAAAAGTCTTAGTATAAAAAATCTGGTATTCCTTTTCTTAATGTCGGAATTCGTCGTTACTAGTTATTTCTCTATAGTAACGGCTAATAAAGAATTTATTAAGGTCAGGGCAGAGTCGCAATTTGTCATATTATCTGAAATATTTAAAATGATTATCACACCGCTCCTATATTTATTAACTTTCGAATTCGCCTCGAGAACAGTAAGTAAATGGAGAAAAACGGTAATAGGTGTTACCTGTATTGTGGTTGTTTATGGTTTTGAATGGAGACTAGTTCAGTTAAATGTGTACAACTACACTAACTGGAACGAATGGAAATCTTTGATAGGAATAACAACGAATTTTCTGATCATATACCTTTCTTATAGATTATTTAAATGGGTTACTAGAACTGAAGGTGATAATAACAATGATTTTACCAATTGATTTCGATAAGAATGAACTATTCGTTCTTGGTGCGCTTGTTGTAGTATATGGACTATTTTTTCGATTACCAAAACGTTTTCCATGGTCACTAACTATTTTAATTATATTATTTACGGCAACAACTGCTAGAATAACTGATAATTTATTATCAACATCTATGTACAATCTTTATGATGTAATGGATTCACCTAGATATGATTTATTTGATCTGTTAGTGTATTTATTATATGGGCCGTTTGGATACTTTTTAGTGTATTATTTTGATAAATGGCAGCTGAAAAAGATGAGCACCGTCATTTATGTGTTCATTGTTGCTGTTTTTTCTTCATTATTTGAAAGGTTTAGTGTTTCCTTTCATGTGTTTAAATACAAGGGGTGGCAGCTATCCTATTCCTTTAGTTATTATTTAGTGGCAATCCCATTAACGCTTGTGTTTTTTTATTTGTTGAGAGTGAAATTAAAAAAGTAAACAAACTTTCAATTTAAATCTAATCGGGGACCGTCGTAGCCGGCAAGCAGCGTGCTCACCGGTGTCTGACAGTCTAATGCTTTACTTCCCCATCATCTGTCCCACAATCTCAAAGGAACGCAGGCGGTCTTCATGATGGAATATTTGTGAATTGATGATCACTTCATCTGTATTGGTTTCGTGAATAAAATTTTCTAGTTTCTGTTTAACTGTGACTGGGTCACCAATAAGAGTCGACTTTGAATCTAATGTTTTCTCAACAGCAGTCCGTTCGTGAGGTGTCCAAACTTTGTCAATATCATCGATTGGAGGCTGTAACCTCATTGGATTACCTCGTGTTAGGCTCAAAAACTGTTGTTGTTGTGAGGTCGCTAACCATTTCGCTTTTTCTTCGGTGTCTGCTGCAATGATATTAACCCCCACCATAGCATAAGGTTTTGCTAAGAAAGGGGAGGGTTTAAAATTTTCACGATATATACGTAGTGCTGGTATGGTGTACTCAGGTGAAAAATGACTAGCAAAGGCAAATGGGAGCCCTTTTTCTGCAGCAAGGCGAGCGCTAAAACCACTTGAACCTAATAGCCAAATTGGAATTTCTAAACCCTCTCCAGGAAAAGCTTTTACACCCATTGGCCCATTTCCAGTAAAGTATGCTTGTAATTCTTCAACTTGTTCAGGGAACTGCTCAGCACTGCTGTTTAAGGTGCGGCGAAGGGCGTAAGCAGTTGCTTGGTCACTCCCAGGTGCTCTTCCTAATCCGAGATCGATTCTTCCAGGGTAGATCGATTCTAGTGTGCCAAACTGCTCAGCTATGACCAGTGGAGCATGGTTTGGTAACATTACTCCTCCTGAGCCAACTCTAATTTTTTTCGTAGCTCCTGCGATATGACCAATCAAAATAGAAGTAGCTGAGCTAGCAATCCCTGGCATGTTATGGTGTTCGGCCACCCAATAACGGTTAAACCCCATTTTTTCAACATGTTTAGCGAGTGACACGCTATTTATAAAAGATTGTTCCGCAGTACTACCTTCATTAATTGGAGCTAAATCAAGCACTGAAAGCGGAACATTATGGAACAATTTTGTTTCAGGTGAAGTCAATCGATACATCTCCTTTGTGTCTATTTGTTTCACTTCATCAAGAAATATACGCCTTATAAAAGGTCTCGTCTAACTATTTGCTTCCTTATAAAATATCGTAACATTAAATCACACATCTTATACAAAGAAAAGAGCTGAAGCTTGACGTGGCTGTCGCTCTTTCTTATCTTATAATAAAATACACAGCTCATGACAGACGTAGACATTTTATGATAAATCCCTTGATACAGTGGTATAATGTAGGTAGTATAGATAAGTAGTAATCATAGGTAAGACTGAAATGAGGGTTATAAATGGAAAAACAATCCATCTATGGATTAACATTTGATCAGTTAACAACATGGTTGATGGAACAAGGGCAAAAAAAATTCCGTGCTTCCCAAGTTTGGGATTGGTTATATAAAAAACGTGTTTCTTCCTTTTCTGATATGAAAAATGTCAACAGTGACTGTATTGAATTACTCGAAGAACATTTTTATTTGCATACGTTGGAGGAAGAAGTAAAGCAAGAATCAAAGGATGGCACAATTAAATTTTTATTTAAGCTTAAGGACGGAAATCTAATTGAAACAGTGCTTATGCGCTTTAATTATGGCTTGTCTGTTTGTGTAACAACACAGGTAGGCTGTAATATAGGATGTACATTTTGTGCTAGTGGATTGTTAAGAAAAAACCGTGATTTAACTGCGGGAGAAATTGTCGAACAAATTATGAATGTTCAACATCACTTGGATGAGATAGGGAAAGAGGAACGAGTTAGTCACATCGTTGTAATGGGGATTGGAGAGCCGTTTGATAACTATGACAATCTAATGGACTTCTTACGAGTAGTTAACGACCAAAAGGGTTTATCGATTGGAGCAAGACACATTACGGTTTCAACTAGTGGCTTGGCTCAAAAGATATATGAATTTGCAGACGAAAATATCCAAGTGAATTTGGCTGTTTCCCTTCATGCTCCAAACAATGACCTTAGAACACGTATCATGAAAATAAACAAGGCCTTTCCTCTAGAGAAGTTGATGCCTGCAATTGACTATTATTTAGAGAAAACGAATCGCCGAATTACATTTGAGTATATATTATTAAAGGATGTAAATGACCACAAAGAAGAAGCATATCAGTTAGTTAATCTGTTACGAAATAAGAGGTACCTGTCTTATGTCAATTTAATCCCGTACAACCCAGTAGAAGAACATAACCAATACGACCGCAGTACAAAAGATGCAATAGTTTCATTTTACAAAATATTGCTTGAAAATGGTATAAACTGTGGCGTTCGTGTAGAACATGGAACAGACATCGACGCTGCGTGTGGTCAGTTAAGAAGTAAGCAAATCAAGAAGGACAAGGAAAAGGTTCGTTGATGACTTTTATATTATGAAGGTACTATCACAGTGTTGATGGTGCCTTTTTCACATGATGAGAAGGTAAAAACAACAAGCTAACTTTTATCCCTTTGCTTAGCAAAAGATGAAGGAGATTTTAACATCTTTATAGTTTTTCTTCTCAGTTAAGAAAGCATAAAAAACCCCAATAGCCGTCTAGCTCCGGGCGCCGATCCCCTCGGGGTCGTTTTCGGGTAAGGTTGATTACATAAATAACAAGAAAATTGGAAAAGATATATACCATAGATTGGAAAATAATATGGCAAAAAGCGGCTAAAGTCAATTTCAGTATGAAAATTTAGGACTGAATAGACTGTTCCTGGATGTTTTTAAACCCTTTCTAATTGACGGATGAGATATTCAAGATATATCATAGAACACTATAAGAAATGAAATACAACGATGGCATAGAAATTTGCACTGTTTTTGTCGTTTGGAGAACAAAGCGCAGAGGCGCTGAAGCTGACGTGGCCCTCACATGGTATCGATCTATAGAAAATTTATCTTAATCATGTGAAAAAAAGGTGTTTTTCTTCCTTGTGAAGAATTGTATGATATAGTAATTCTAATCTAAGGTGGTGACGAACATGAGTGCCGATAATATAAACATGCGTGTTGGTGATTGGGTTAAAGGAAAGACAAGAAAAGGTGAATTAATTTACGGATATATCGTTGAGAAAGTGGAAGCCAATGCAACGAAAGTAGAATTAAAGGTTATCCAATGTGATAATGCACGAATCGTTGGCAATATCGTACAGTTAGATCGTACAACAGTCGAGAGGTTAGATACGACAGAAACGTTCACACATCAGCAACTAGAGGAATTGATTGATTTAGCCCTTAAAAGTAGAGATGAAGAATGGTTTATGGAGTTAACAGGGCAGTTAAAAAGAAGAAGACATGGTAATCCTGCTACTAATAACTCTAAATTGGTAAAAAACAAAAATTATGAGGAAGCTAGAGATTAAGAACTTTAAAATTGAATAATCGGCTAATTAGTATTTTAGAACTAATTGGATGACATAAGAAAGCTGCCTACCATTGTTAGGTGGCTTTTTAACTGTCTATCAATTTATATAATCCAAACATTAAAGTCAACTACGTCCGGGCTTCTGGCGCTCTCGCTTTTCTTATTGTCTAGCTCCAGCGCCTAGCCCCTCGGGGCTGACCAAGGCGCTCTCGCTTTTCTTATTTAGGGGTTATATTTCCTGCAAAGTTCTCATAAATTGGAAAGAAAGAGAAGGAGGGACATAATGGCGATTCATGTCGTTGCATCAGGAGACACACTTTGGAAAATTGGGTCTCGCTATCATGTTTCTATTCAACAAGTGAAGGAAATGAATGGTTTAACATCAGAAGTATTAATGCCTGGACTTGCGCTATACATTCCAACTCAGTCTTTGCCTGAACGATACTACACGATTCAACCAGGGGATATGTTGTGGCGCATTGCACAACAATTTGAAACTAGTATTGATGCGATTTACCGAGCAAATCCAGGCTTGATTGCAGAAAACTTATATATTGGCCAGGTCTTAACTATTCCAACTAATGTTCGATATCAAATGGAAACACTAGCATTTATTGATGCTTATATTCCTTCTACAATTACGGAAAGACTGGACGCCTATAGAGATCAACTTACTTATTTAGCAGTGTTCACATATTCTGTACACACTGATGGAACTTTAACTGATATCAATGATAAAGAACTTATAGAAGAAATTAAAGATCGCAATATTAAACCATTAATGGTAATAAGTAATTATGAGAGTGGGACATTTAGCTCTTCTCTTGCCAGTACAGTTTTGCAGCCTAGTATTAGAGGTGCTCTAATTAAAAATATCGTAAATAAATTAGTTCAAAAGGGCTATGCTGGAGTGAGTATTGATTTTGAATTCATTCCTCCAAGTCAACGAAACGATTTTACTGCCTTTCTTCAAGAATTGAAACGAGCAATCGGGAATTTGACCATGCAAGTAAATGTATTTTCTAAATCTACAGATATGCCAACTAACCCATTTGCCGGGGCGTTTGATTATGATGCCATTGGTCAAATAGCGGATGTTGTAACCGTGTTGTCATATGACTATGGGTATACGATAGGACCACCAGACCCGGTTGCACCAATATGGTGGATAGATCAGGTCCTTCGCTATGCAATTAGTCTCATACCACAAGACAAATTAACGATGGCGATTCCTTTTTACGCATACAATTGGGCGATACCAGATACAACAGAAGAAAATGCAAAGGCTCTTTCGGTTAATGCAGCTCAAAATCTAGCATTACAAAAGTATGCTATGATAAATTATGATGAAAGGGGCCAATCGCCTTATTTTTATTATAGTCTAGGTAATCAAAATCATATCGTTTGGTTTGAGGATATCCGTAGTCTCGTTGCAAAATATCGTTTGTTAGAGGCCTTTAATTTACGAGGGGTTGCCTATTGGCGATTTCGGTACGATTTCCCCCAAAATTGGGCATATCTTAATCAGAATATTCAGGTTAAAAAATGACAGATAACCTGACCAATTGTTAGATTTATATCCAATTTATCAAGATAGGAAGGAGAACGTAAAGTGGTACGTTCTTCCTTCCCAATTATCTTTGAAAACATGAGACGTTTTGATTTTGTTGTTCAATCAATCATGTCTAGTAGGTCATCTAACTTCTTTTCCACTTGTTCAGAGAGTTCAAGGAGTTTGGTGACATATGGTGATTCTTCTTGGGAAAGAACTAACAGAGGATATAGACTTTTCTCAATGTCATCATATTCTTCTGGATATTTCTTTTCCACTGACTTTTCAATAACTTGCCATTGTTGACCAATCTCTTTACCTAATCTTTTAATTTTGCTCCGATTATTTGGTTCGTCTTCTAAAACATCTTCAAATGTTTCGATGAGTGACAATACCTTTTCAGTTCCTGTTACTATGTCTGCCTCAGCTTTTCCAGTGGTTGGTGTTTTTGAACTATTTGTTTGACCAAACCCAACTAAGAAAGTCAAGATAGCAAACACGGTAATGAACAGCCAGCTGACTTTTTTCATGACGCTCATCTCCTTTCTTGTGTTTCTTTTATTTTCTACTACATTTTTGGAATTATCCTTGTTGAGTCCTTTAAATACGGAATCAATAAAGAGGAATTGACCAACAAGTGCAGAATATTGTTAGGAAAGAAAATTAGGATATTTGTTTCCTCTTCGTTAAAGTTGGCCATGCTTTTAATAGAAAAATGTACACTTATTCTGTTCTTGACATGAAATAAAAGATATGATAAATAAAAAGTGAAATTAGCTAGAATTTAAAAAACATAAAAGGGGAGCTGCATTGATATGAGAAAAAAACAATTTAAAGCAGAATCTAAACGATTACTTGAGATGATGGTTAATTCAATCTATTCGCATAAAGAAATTTTTCTGCGTGAATTAGTTTCTAATGCAAGTGATGCCATTGATAAGATTTATTACAAAGCATTGACAGATGACTCTTTAACGTTTAATAAAGATGATTACTACATAAAAATTATCCCTAACAAAACAAAGCGTACATTGACTATTTCAGATACAGGGATTGGAATGACGAGTGAGGAATTGGAAACAAACCTTGGGGTAATTGCTAAAAGTGGTTCACTATCTTTTAAGGCTGAAAATGAAATGAAACAAGGTCAAGAAATCATTGGTCAATTTGGTGTGGGTTTTTATTCGGCATTTATGGTTGCTGATGAGGTAACTGTTTGTACAAAGCCAATCGGTAGTGAAGTTGCCCATGAATGGAAATCTAAAGGTGCCGATGGTTACACGATTAAAGCTTGTGAAAAAGAAATGGTCGGTACAGATATAACACTGAAAATCAAGGAAAATACAGAAGAGGATAATTATGACGATTATTTAGATGAATTTCGCTTAAAAGCAATTGTGAAAAAGTATTCTGATTTTATTCGTTACCCAATAAAAATGGACATTACTGAACGTAAGTTAAAAGAAGGTAGTGAAGACGAATATGAAACAGTAATAGAAGAACAAACGATCAATAGTATGGTACCGATTTGGAGAAAAAATAAAAGTGAACTTTCGGATGAGGATTATGTAAATTTTTATAATGAGAAACGGTATGGTTACGATAATCCGTTAAAACATATCCATATAAGTGTAGACGGTGCAGTCCGTTACCAATCTATCCTATTTATTCCAGAGCAAATCCCTTATGACTACTATTCTAAGGAATTTGAAAAAGGTTTAGAATTATATTCCAATGGCGTACTAATCATGGAAAAATGTGCAGATTTGCTTCCAGATTATTTTAGTTTTGTTAAGGGTATGGTAGATTCTGAGGACCTTTCTTTAAATATATCGAGAGAAATATTGCAGCATGACCGCCAATTAAAATTGATTGCAAAAAATATTAACAAAAAAATTAAAAGTCAGCTAACAAGCTTGATTAATGATGATCGTGGAAAATATGAACAATTTTTTAAATCATTTGGAAGACAACTAAAGTATGGAGTGTATAGTGATTTTGGTGCAAATAAAGAAACGTTACAAGACTTACTCATGTTCTATTCTTCGATAGAGAAAAAGCTAGTAACACTTGATGAATATTTGTCTCGAATGAAGGAGGACCAAAACTATATTTATTATGCAACTGGGGAAAGTAACGAACGAATTGCAAAGTCTCCGCAAACGGAGTTATTTGCTGATAAAGGCTACGAAATTCTTTATTTTACTGAGGAAGTCGACGAATTTGCTATTAAAATGCTTGGTAGCTATAAGGATAAAGAATTTAAATCAGTTTCTAGTGGCGATTTAGGGCTTGATGATGAAACAAAAGAAGCTGAAATCCAAGAAGAAAATAAAGAGCTTTTTGACTATATGAAAGGAGTACTAAACAATCGGGTCAAGGATGTACGCGCATCAAGGAGACTGAAATCACATCCTGTGTGCATTACTAGTGAAGGGGAAATCTCTATTGAAATGGAGAAAATCTTAAAAACAATGCCAGATAACCAAAACATCCAAGCGGATAAAATACTAGAGATTAACCCAAGTCATGAAGTTTTCCAAACATTAAAAGATGCATATGCGAATAATTTGGACAAACTCACGCTGTATACGAATTTGCTTTATAATCAAGCATTACTAATTGAGGGATTACCAATTCAAGATCCAGTAGAATTTACGAATGACATATGCAAGGTGATGGTTTAACTGGTTAGTAGTGTGCCAACATTAGATACAACAAAGAGTCAAAGAAAGATCCTTTGGTGAGGATCTTTCTTACATGTTGCAATAGCGGATTAAAACTATTTAAAAATCAAATCGATAAAAATTGAAGCAAAAAAGGCGATTATCGTATCGTTTCATGCTAAGATATAACGATATACATACTAGGAAGAGGTGTAGGATTGTGAATAAGCTCAAACTAGGAACAAGTGATTTAGAAGTGAGTGAAATTTCGTTAGGTTGCATGCGAATGAATAACCTGTCGAAACAAGAGGCTAACAAAGTGATTGAAAACGCTTTAGAAAATGGGATTGATTTCTTTGACCATGCTGATATATATGGTGGTGGGACTTCTGAAGAAATATTTGCTGATGCCATTGATATGAATCCTAGCGTTCGTGAAAAAATGATTATTCAAACAAAGTGCGGGATTCGCCCAGGCGTTGCATTTGATTTCTCTAAAACACACATATTACATTCTGTAGAAGGAAGTCTAAAGCGGTTAAATACAGATTACATTGATGTTTTGCTCCTTCATCGACCAGATGCATTAGTTGAGCCGGAAGAAGTTGCTGAAGCTTTTGCTCAATTAAAGGAAAGTGGGAAGGTTAGACATTTTGGTGTTAGTAACCAAAACCCGATGCAAATTGAGCTTCTCAAAAAATATGTGGAACAAGACCTCATCGTTAACCAATTACAGCTAAGTGTCATGTTCACTCCGATGATTGACGCTGGATTAAATGTTAACATGCAGCACGACCCGTCGGTAGTCCGTGATGGAAGTATCTTAGATTACAGTCGGCTAAACGATATGACCATCCAAGCTTGGTCCCCGTTCCAATACGGCATGTTTCAAGGTGTCTTTGTCGGAAATGAAAAGTTCCCTGAAGTAAATGCAAAGTTAACCGAGCTAGCTGATAAGTACAGTGTAACAGAATCAGCAATTGCAATTGCCTGGATTCTCCGTCATCCAGCCAACATTCAGCCAATTGTTGGAACGATGAACACCAAGCGACTTACTGATATCGCAAAAGCTTCTAACGTAAAATTATCCCGGGAAGAATGGTATGAAATTTATATGGCAGCTGGAAATAAGCTTCCTTAACTACAAAAGAGACATTATGCAATGAGAGAAATAGAAGAGGACCTACACCAATACTTGAGTGTGGGTCTTTAGCTTTTCTACTCTAGCTTTAAATTAAAAAAGAAAAGAGGTCATAAAGAAAACATGTGAAAAAACCATCGTTACGGGTCCATATTCGTGTATAATGACAATATGGAGTTAGTGCATACAGATTAAAGGGCGGTAGGATATGATAGAAGAAAATATTACAAGAATTGACTTAGATGGGAAAGAAATAATTCTAGTAGGAACTGCACACGTTTCTAAACAAAGTGCAGAGCAAGTAAAGGAAATCATCGCGCGTGAACGTCCTGACTCGGTTTGTGTCGAGTTAGATGAACAAAGATACCAGTCTATTATCGATGGTAGTAGCTGGAAGGAAATGGACATATTTAAAGTAATTAAAGAAAAGCGGGCCACCTTACTTTTAATGAACTTAGTGATTTCTTCTTTCCAGAAACGTATGGCAAAGCAACTAGGTGTAAAACCAGGACAAGAAATGATTCAAGGGATTGAGTCAGCAAAAGAAATAGGTGCAGAACTCGTATTAGCAGACAGGAATATTCAAATTACCTTCGCTAGAATCTGGAATGGGATTGGTCTGTGGGGTAAATCAAAGTTAATGATGGATATATTCTTGAGTATTTTTAGCAATGAAACCATTTCTGAAGAAGAGTTAGAAAAAATGAAAAGTAAGGATATGCTAAATTCCATGTTAAGTGAGTTAACGGAGTCTTTTCCAAGATTGAAGCGACCGTTAATTGACGAACGTGATCAATATTTGGCTCAAAAAATAAAAGAAGCTCCTGGAGATAAGGTAGTTGCCGTCTTAGGTGCAGCTCACGTCCCAGGTATAAGTAAAGAAATTTATAATGAACAAGATATGGAAGCTATTACGAGGCGCCCACCAAAATCAAAGGTGCCAAAAATAATAGGGTGGAGTATTCCTATTTTAATTCTTGCGATAATTGGCTATACGTTTATTGCCAATCCATCAGCTGGGTTACAACAAACGATTAGTTGGGTACTTTGGAACGGATCATTCTCTGCAATTGGAACAGCTATTGCATTCGGTCATCCATTTGCAATAGTAACTGCCTTTATTGCTGCTCCGATTACTTCCTTGAACCCGTTATTAGCAGCTGGTTGGTTTGCTGGGTTAGTCCAAGCAGTTGTTGCAAAACCGAACGTAGGAGATTTTGAAACATTGTCTGAAGATGTTTATTCAGTAAAAGGATTTTGGAATAATAAAGTAAGTCGGATTTTGTTGATTGTTGTGTTAGCAAATCTGGGTAGCTCTATAGGTACGTTTATTGGTGGAGCTGATGTTATTCGATTATTTATTGAAAATATTTAACTAAAACAGGTTATTCAAAAAGTCCGGGTAAAAATGAGACATATAACTCATCAGTCTTTTTATCCTCCTTTTTAAAACACGCACTTAGAAACCCATTGACCATATTGTCAGTGGGTTTATGGTTACTTTTTTAGTTTCATAAGCTGGTTGTTTAAATTGATGTTTTTTCTTCCTAAATCAAAGAATACAAATGAAAAAAGTCTCTATTTGAGCGAGTTTACGGTATAATGGTTAGGTGATGGGATTAACTATTATAGCTAAAATAGAAGTGAAAATAAAGAAAGAGAGTGAACAGAATGGGTCGTAAATGGAATAATATTAAGGAAAAAAAAGCCTCTAAAGATGCAAATACTAGTCGTATTTATGCAAAGTTTGGCAGGGAAATTTACGTGGCAGCAAACCAAGGAGAGCCGGATCCTGAGGCAAACCAGAACTTAAAATTCGTGTTAGAACGCGCAAAAACGTATAACGTACCAAAAGCAATTATTGAACGAGCAATCGAGAAGGCAAAAGGCGGTTCAGAGGAAAACTACGATGAATTACGTTATGAAGGTTTTGGTCCTAATGGTACAATGCTAATAGTGGATGCCTTAACAAATAATGTTAATCGTACTGCCTCAGAAGTTCGTGCAGCCTTTAATAAAAACGGTGGAAATATGGGTGTTAGTGGATCGGTTGCTTATATGTTTGATGCAACAGCAGTTATTGGCGTTGAAGGGAAAACAGAGGAAGAAGCATTGGAAATATTGATGGAAGCAGATGTAGACGTGCGTGACATTATCGAAGAAGAGGGTACAGTAATTGTCTATGCGGAACCTGATCAGTTTCACGCGGTACAAGAAGCTTTTCAACAAGCCGGAATTACTGAATTCGCTGTGGCAGAATTAACGATGCTTGCACAAAATGAACTGGCGTTGGATCATGACGTACAATTTGAATTTGAAAAACTAGTAGATGCTATTGAAGATTTAGAAGACGTGCAACAGGTTTATCACAATGTGGAACTTTCATAGTTGGGTATAGGCTACGGTCAGATAAGGCTAAAATAATAAAGCTGTAGCATTACTCAGGTACTTGAAAAAGAAGACTAAAATATTTAGTCTTCTTTTTGCTGAATAGATAACACCCAGCCTCAATCGTCTTGCGCTTTTCCTCAGTATTGTACCATTTCCTAGCCCTTCTAAAAGCGGCTAGCTATTTTTCCACCCATGCAAGCCCAATCGTTTCAGGACCAGTATGCACACCTGCAACAGGAATTAATGGCATTTTTTCAATCCTGAGCTCTTGATATGATTCTTTTATTTTAGTAACGAGTGCTTCAGCTGCCTCTTTGTCACCAGCATAGATCACTGCAATCCGGTTATGAATCCCTCGTTCAACTGCTTGGTGAAAGATAGTTAGCAGAGATTTTTCTGCTTTTTTTAATGTGCGGACTTTTTCAACAATAATGACTTTACCTTCCTCTAAAGCAAGAATTGGTTTAATTTGCAATATGTTCCCGATTAAAGAACCGAAATTAGATACTCTACCACTTCTTCTAAGTTGCTCTAAGCTAGAAGGTAATAGATATAATTTACCCTTTTCGCGCATAACGATAAGTTCACTAATTAATTGCTTCATCTCCATACCTTTATGATGTAAGGATAACCCTGTTTCAATTAGGTACCTTAGTGGGAAAGAGCCTATCCATGAATCAATGGGATTGATGGGGAAGCCAACCATTTCCGCAGCCTGTACAGAAGAAGAATATACGCCAGTTAGTTTACTGGATGCATGAATCACAACTGCTTCATCATAATTCTCTTTTAACTTTTCATATAAGTTGATAAAATCTCCTAAAGCTGGTTGAGAGCTCATCGGCTGAGTATCAGTGTTCATCATTTTTTTATAAAATTCATCTACAGTTATATCAATTTCTTCTTTGAATGTCACATCACCGAAGGAGACACCCATAGGAACAACGAAAACATGGTTTTCCTCTAACCATTGTTTATCTTCTTTAGAAAAACTGGCAGTGGAATCAGTAACCCAAGCAATTTTTTTCATTGTTTTTTACTCCCTTTAATAAATTACGTAACTGTCACAAAAAGTCACAGAGACATTAGTATTATAACAAGTTTTTTTCTGTTAAGAAAATGATATAGTTATAGCAATAATTAAAAGGATACCAATAGAAAGTTATTCGTTTAAAGGTAGCAATGACTGAATAAATGATTTAGCGCCCTCTATGTCATTTGACCCTTTTGATATCAGAATAATCTTTGCACCTTCTATATTTGTTCCTTTAAAAAGGTCAGATCCAGATATCTCTATTCCGTATAACCTATTCGTATCATCATCTTCGGTTTTAGAATAATATAAGGAGCTCTGTTCTGTTTCACTTAAATTCAAGTCATCTAACGGGATAAACGAGCCATCATCGACAAAAACCTCATAATTTCGCTTATCGAAAATAAAAACATCAGGATTTGCTTGGGTTAAAGTTGCTTGATTCTTTACGATGGTTCCCATATCAAATTGTGAACGAACTTCTTCTGGTTGATAGAAGAAGTCAAAGTTGGCTATGCCGTTTGGATAAAGATTTGTTAAATTTTCTTCTATTAATGTAACGTCATCACTAGCGTAATTACCCATCATAATAATATTAAACTCTTCTTCTGGGTGGTCAGCAATATCCTCGTTATCATTACCGCCAAGCATCGATACGACTAGATATACGATTAAGAAAAGTCCAATAGTTCCACCTAGTAAGTGGAATTTATAGTAATAGAAAAAGTGACTAACTTGTTCTTTCAATGGGCTATCTTTGATACTAGTAGGTTCAAGCGGAACTCCTGTTAGCTCACTTTTTATTAGTTTGTATGCCTGATTTAACTCATCTATCTGGTTATTTCCTAAATTTCTTTGTCGCTTGATTAACCTTATGTATCTCTCATCTAACTGATCGAGTGTAACGTCATCGGAAACTTCGAGTATTTCTTTGGCTTTTTGTATATCCATCTTGTCCACATCCTTAAACTGAGTCTTCTTATATGTATCCGCTAACAAAGGATCTGCTTTAATGATAACATGTTTTTAGTGGAAAAGGGCTTATCTCATTGAATGTTTTATAATACGATTGGACATGATTGAGTTCTATTATCAAAGCAGCATATGTGGCATCAAATATGCTAGTTGCTGAAAAACACGTCAAACGATTCTAACTTTGGCCTTGTAAGTATATGTGATTCCCTTAACTAGATTACACTATTTTCCTTCTTCAAAAGAATAAAAATGATTAGAGAAAATCCAGCACATAACAAAGCGTTTAACGCAATAAAACTATAACCTGCTTGCATTCCTATGGCGATATTTTTTCCGGTTTCTACATTGTTAAACCAGTTGCTAAATAACTCAATGATATAGCCAATGAGCAAGTTACCAACAATACTTCCAATTCCAATCAATGAAACAGTAAATGTAATTGCCGAATCTGTTCCTTTTGCGTAACGTTTTGCAAGTAATGCCATCATCGTTGGGTAAATTGGGGCAACCCAGATGCCTGCAATGGCGAACAAAATAGCGGCTTCTTCTCCGATTGAAATAGCGGCCAAACTACTAATCCCAGCTAGACCGGAAAAGATAATTACAGATTTTGTATACCCGAACTTGTCCGTTACTGGACCGAGTAATAGTCGTGCAAACATAAATAATAAGAAAAAAACAGACAACAGTTTAGATGCTTCATCTAGTGTCCAATCATAGACTTTTATTAAATAGTTAACCAGCCAGCTGGCCATTCCAAGTTCAGCTACGACCCCAAATGTCAAGGCGAAAACAATGAGCCAAGCAATTCGATCACGTGTTAATCCTTTGATGGATGTTCGTTCCCCTTGAATAGTGTTTTCGTTTGAGAAATTACTCAAGACTACAGGGATAATTGGCAGAAGCGAGAAAGATAACATAATCAAGTACATTCCGCGCCAACCTAACTCCGAATTAAAGATAACCCAGCCCATCATTGATGTAGCAAAAATGGGGGCAACTGTTGATCCTAATCCATAGAAGAAGTGGGAGAGATTAAGCATGGTGCCAGTATTTTTAGTGAAGATTCTCGCAGCAATAATGGCTAAACTTATTTCAAGCATGCCGTTTCCCACATTTAAGAAAAAATAGGAAGCGGAAAGCATAAAAAAGCTATTGGATAAGTAGATAAAATACCCCGACAATGCCATTGCAGAAAATAAAATAATGCTTGTCAACTTGACCCCAATTTTGTTGATTAATGTTGAAGTATATAAACAAGCAATTAGAAATCCCAGAGCATTAAGTGCTAACAGAATTCCTAATTGTGACTCTGATACTTGAAAGTCTGCTTGAATCTTAGGGATGGCCGGCCCCTTAATATTTTCCGAAATACCAAAGATAGTAAATCCGCCGAATACAACGATCATTAACAAGATATAATTTTGTTTAGGTGTGACTTTCAGGAAGACCCATCCTTTCGATAAAAGATTTCTGATAGTAGTATTGTAGTCGCTTTCTATCCATTAGCAAATTTAAAAGGCTTATATGGCTTAAACATAACATCTATGCTGGAATAGAATTTAATAAGATTCAGTTATAAATAGTTTTCTTTGAAAAGAAAAGGAGATATAATCGAGGGGAAATATCTTTGATTCGAGAGAAAGGGTGTCAGCAAGTGTCACTAAAAAATCAAGCTACTAATGAACATACAGCTAATAACAAAAAGCCAAGTGAGATTAGTAAGGATGGATCTTTTGCGAGACAAATAAATCAATTTACAATCCCATTTGGCACAGATTCTTCGGAATTGCCTGTTGAAGCTGATCGATATCGGCTCATTTGGTGTCAAGCTTGTCCATGGGCCCATCGTGCAGTCATAGTTCGAAGTATTCTTGGGCTAGATAAGGTCATCAGTTTAGGAACAGTCAGCCCGCTTCGACCGAGAATAGGACGGGTCGATTGGGAATTTTCGTTAGATGAAAATGGTAAAGACCCAGTTTTAGATGTACAATACCTAAGTGAGATTTATCTAAAAACAGATTCTAGTTACGCAGGGCGCCCAACAGTACCTGTCATGGTCGATATCAAAAAAATGGAAGTAGTCAATAACGACTATTTTAGATTGACTAATTATTTCGAAACAGAGTGGGCACTGTTCCATAAAGAGAATGCCCCAGATTTATATCCTGAATCAATTCGTGAGGACATTGATGCATTAAGTGATGTTATCTTCCATGATATAAACAATGGTGTCTACAAGTGTGGATTTGCCCACTCGCAAGAAGCATACGAGGAAGCGTATGAATCCTTATTCTCAAGGCTTGATGAGCTAGAGAATCGCTTAGCAACAAATCGATTTTTATTTGGTGATTTCATTACGGATGCTGACGTTCGTCTCTATACAACACTCGTTCGTTTTGATGCTGCTTATTTTACGGCATTTAATACAAATCGTAACCTTATTCGAGAATTTCCTAATCTATGGGGTTACGCACGGGACTTATATGAAACACCTGGATTCGGTGATACTACTGATTTTGATGCAATCAAACGACATTATCATTTATCCATTACAATAAACCCTGATAAAAAAGAAGTTGCTATTATGCCAAAAGGGCCTGAAGAAACTATATGGAATACTCCTCACGACCGGGAAAGAATAAGTGGAAAAAAGGAAAAATTCATAATCAGAAGTTAAGGAGACTGACATGACATGATTATCCGAGAAGCAAAAGAAGAGGAATTGTCGTTTATTCGAATGCAAAGAGTAAAGGCTTACCGGGAACATGAACGTTCCGTAAATGAAGAACATTGGCAAGGACTAAAACAAGCTATTTCATCTGAAATAGATGCTGATGAAAAGGTGGAAGTTATTGTTGCTGAAATAGATGGTCAAATTGTCGGAAGTGTCGTATTATTTCCACCTAAAATGGATGTTTACGAAGGACTCGTTACTGAACTAGATAACCCTGAAATCCGAATGTTGGCCGTTGACCCAGATGTCCGTGGACGAGGCGTGGCGAAAGCTTTAATTCAAAAGTGTATTGAAAAAGCTAAGAATGCTGGACACCAAGCAATTGGCCTCCATACAGGAGATTTCATGCACCAAGCGATAGCGCTGTATCAACGATTAGGATTTGAACGTCAACCATCAGCTGATTTTGAGCCTGCGAATGATGGGGTAATTGTAAAAGCATTCCGCCTAACGTTATAACTAAACGGTTGCTGTCTTGCAACCGTCTCTTTTTAAATGATAAGAAAAAAATCCTGGCTCCGAGTGCCCTTCGTTTTTCTTATAATTATAAGATAAGAAATCACCAAAGTATAAAAAACCAAGAGCTGTCTAGCTCCGAGCGCCTACCCCGCCTGAGTTCTTAAGCATAAAATCTTTGTGGCAAAGAGCACCACATAGGTTTTCTGCTTAAGCTTGTCGGGGGTGACCAAGGCGCGACTGGCGCTTCTCTTTTCTTATAAACCACTTTTTAAGCGAATAATATTATAAAAGAATCGTGCGTCTCGTCCTTTCTTTGTAGCTGGATTTATTTTCGTGCGTAAACAAGCTAGAAATTCTGCATCACATTTTTTACTAGGACCGTATTTAGCATAACATGCGTCATGGATACGACAACAATTGTCTACGTCGTTAACGGGCACACCAGGGCCACTGCAACCAGGTCCACAATACCGGTAACCAGGTGCACACAATCCAGGTGGCCTTCTAATGTGTCTAGCTCGCCAATGGTTCATGTTGGTCACCACCTTCTAATCTTTTTGTTATATTCTATGGTTTTGGAAAGGTGTTTTGGCACGGCATATGTGGATGTATCTCTCAAATAGGTGGTTTTCGAATATGGATAAGATTGTTTATTGGTCCCAATTTGAAGTTGGTAAATGGAACTTTAAACTTGCAGCGACCAATGATGGGTTGTGTTATGTAGGAACACCGAATACTACGATCGAAGAATTGACAGGGTGGTTAAATAGTCATTTAAAGACGTATACGATTGAACGAAATGATGAAAAACTTCAGTCATATATTAATCAGTTTATCAATTACTTTTCTCGAAAAAGTACGACTGTTTCTGTGCCGCTTGATGTCAGAGCTACATCTTTTCAACGGAAAGTTTGGGATGCATTAACGCAAATTCCGTTTGGTAAAACTTGTTCATATTCAGAGATTGCAAGTAAAATAGGTAACCCTAATGCTGTTAGAGCTGTTGGCGGTGCAATTGGTGCAAATCCTGTACTAATTACCATTCCCTGTCATCGTATTATTGGGAAAAATGGGTCAATGACAGGATTTCGTGCAGGAGTTGATTTGAAAAAATATTTAATCAATCTGGAGACAAGGAGTACTTTTGGTGACAACTACATGAAAATATAGATGCATTTGTGGCCATCAGTTGTCGAGGTGAATGTTATGAGTCAAAGAAAAATTATCAATGAAACAATTAAACCAAATACACGAACAACGATTGCCCAAGAATTAGCCACCCTTGGCGTTGCAAAAGGGATGACAATAATTGTCCACTCTTCATTGAAGTCGCTTGGTTGGGTGTGTGGAGGCTCCCAAACAGTAGTGCAAGCCTTAATGGATGTTGTTGGTGAAGAAGGAACGATAGTCATGCCTGCTCAAACGGGTGATAACTCAGATCCTGCTGATTGGGTTAATCCGCCAGTTCCAAGAGAATGGTGGGCGACAATACGAGCAGAAATGCCTGCTTTTGATCCTTTTACTACGCCTTCAAATGGCATGGGAGTTATAGCGGAAACGTTTCGTTCCTGGCCGGGTGTTAAACGAAGCAATCATCCTACTTATTCTTTTACTGCTTGGGGAAAATATTCTGATTATATTATTTCGAAACAGCCTCTAGAAGCTGGATTCGGACTAGATTCTCCACTAGCGAAACTATATGAACATAACGGTTATATTTTACTCCTTGGCGTAAATCATGCTAGCAATACCTCCTTACACTTAGCTGAACATGATATTGAAAATAGGGATATAGTGAAAAAAGGCGCTGCGGTAATGGAAGATGGAAATCGTGTATGGAAACGGTATAAAGAAATTGAGTATGATTCTGAATTGTTTCAAGCATTGGGAACAGATTATGAGGAAATCTATGAGACAGCCTCTAGTCACGTCGGGCAAGCAAAAGCAAAGCTGTTTAGCCAACGGCAAATGATCGATTTTGCAAGAGATTGGCTTGGTAAGAGGGCTGAAATGTAAAAAAGGAACTATTCATTTTGAGTGGGATTAAAGGATGCAGATCCAGTCTTCTGTTAAAGACAAGATTCCAGACAGAAAAGTCATGCGTCATAGAAGTGCAATGTTATATGTCAAACCGGTAAGAAGACATTGAACAAGGATAGTTGCAAGTGAATCAAATAATTCCCACATGACATTTCATGTGGGAGCAATTAGAATTATTGCTTATAATATTCCTCCGTGAAAAATCGATACATTTTTTCTTGGTATTCTACAGGTGCGCAATCCACTTTATACCATCCCATGCTTTTTGCAATATTACGATAGGAGGATTGAATAGCAACTTGTTGAAGAGCCATTTCTATGTGGACATCTCGTATGTTGTGATTTCTGATTAATAATGCAGACTTAAAATTCATTAGGGACATTTTTTTCGACAAATGCTCTAGTTCTGTATAAATGATCCACCATCAGCTTACAATCAACTTTTGATAATTTCATCGTTCCTAATGCCTCCTTTTCTTCCTATCACATCATATTAAAAAAAGACAATCATCGTTCATCCATGTGGTTTGATAGCAAGAACTGAACTAAGGCAAAAAAGATCATGGAATATAAAACATCCCATGATCTACAAAATTTGGTTATTTTTTTTGTGAAATCCGTGTTAATATGCCTCAATCGTCCAAGAATTTTTAATTTGGACGGAGCCTTTTAATGTTTGTGCAACAGGACAATTTCGCTCAAACACATTTAGTGCTCGTTCTGCAGCAGCCTGCTTGCCCTCTGGTACTTTCACATGATAATGACAATTGATTTCTGTTATTTTCAGAACACCATCTGGTGCTTCGATACGACCCTGTATATCAGCATGTATTTTGTTTGGTGAAGTTGGAATTTTACGCGCTTCCAGCGCGCCTGATAATGTTCCGACTAGTCAGCCGCCAGCAGCTGCAACAATGTGGTCGAGTGTCGAAGGGTATTCTATTTCCGGATTAGTGCCATAAAAGTCTTTTACACCACCGTGAACACCGAAATATAGCGGTTCCTCAAAATTTCCTATATAAGCTTTTCTAATTTTGTTTGCAGTATCCTCTTGGATAATTGAGATTTTAGTTAACTCAATTGGTTTTCCCATTTCTTCCACCACCTTTACTATTAGAATATGGGACATCCGGCTTTAAATGCAATCAAAAAGCCTTTGCCATCAAGGATTTTGTTCCATAAAAATGAAACCGACGTTTTCAAAAAAATAAGAAAGAACTAGCTTTTGCCCTGATTGCTCTATGTTAAAATTAATGCTGTATGCTTCAAGGTAATTAGGTCATTCACCTAATTACCAACAGATGCATACACTGTTGGTAGATAATCTCACAAAGGAGAGATATTCATGCCAGGAAAAGCTACAAACTATTATGCCGGTGGGAATACGGCAAAAGGATTTTATGATTTGTTTTCATCTAATTTACAAGGACTTGAACATGTCTATTTATTAAAAGGTGGACCAGGTACTGGTAAATCAAGCTTAATTAAGAAGCTTGCTAATGAGTGGCTGTCGAAGGAATACGACGTGGAATTAATTCATTGTAGTTCAGATAATGATTCGTTAGATGGGTTAATCATTCCTGCACTTAAATTTGGCATTTTTGACGCAACTGCACCACATGTGCTTGAACCAAATGCACCAGGTGCAATTGAACAATATGTAAATCTAGGTGTTGCTTGGGATGTTGAAAAATTGAAAAATCATCGAAATGCAATAGTGAACTTTCAAACGAAGTTGGGGGAGGCTTATCAAAAGGCTTATCAGCTATTCGAAGAAGGTTTAAGTATCCATGATGATTTGGAGAAAATATATATTCGCGAAATGGATTTTGATAAAGCAAATAAAGTGACATCAGACTTAGTTGACGCCATATTTCTAGGCAAGAACAGTGAGACTAAACAGTCCATAACAAAACATCGCTTTTTCGGGGCATCTACACCAGAAGGAGTAGTTGATTTTATAGCGAATATAACCGAGGATTTACCAAAGCGCTACTTTATAAAAGGTCGGGCTGGCACTGGTAAGTCTACCTTATTAAAAAAAGTAGCAAATGCAGGAGAAGAGCGTGGCTTTGATATTGAAATGTATCATTGTGGTTTTGATCCGGAGAGTATGGATATGGTCGTTATTCGTAAATTAGGCGTTTGTGTTTTTGACAGCACAGATCCACATGAGTATTTACCGAGTCGTCATGGCGATGAAATTGTGGATTTGTATGAACAGGCAGTTACTCCAGGAACAGATGAGAAATATGAAACAGAGATCAATGATTTTAATACACGATATAAACAACGGATGAAGGAAGGTATTACCTATTTACAAGTAGCAAAAGCTCTCCATGATGATTTAGAAAAAATCTATGTGGAAGCAACTGATTTCTCGGTAATAGATAAAATCTATGAGGAGATAAATGCTGAAGTTGGTAAGTTAACAAAATAACTACGTTAGTCCGTTTGTGACTAAAAGAGTGAAGGGCACACTTTATATACACTCTTCAAATTGTTCCGCACAAACAGTCGGAAAAACCTTGATCTAAGTTTAGATCAAGGTTTTTCTTTCTAACGTTTTAACAATTCCTTCTCGATATCCTTGATAACTAGTACAATATCTAAACTTTTTTTAAATGTTGTGGTGAAAGAATTTCTTAGCAATGCCCTGCATTCGCCTATTTTATGATGAAGGACTTACCAACTACTTTTGTAAAACATATCATATAACAAATGGTTGAAGGGAGGAATAATAATGAGTTTTGCAGGAGGATTCCCACAAGGGGGACACAATGGTTTTATCCTTTTAGTAGTCCTGTTTGTTCTATTGGTTATTGTCGGTAATAATTATCCAATGGGACAAGGTTGGGGTTATTAATGATCTAGGCTAAGGTATCATTGTTGGTTGGTGCTAAGGATGTGATGACAAAACGCATGGATATTATCCATGCGTTTTAGTACTTGTCTAGGAAATTATAAAATCAATGCTTGATGTTGATAACAGTATAGGCATTTTGCTTTTTGAAGGTGAGTTGAAATTTTCTATGCTTGGATTAACATCCATCGAGCTTTTAGTGCTGAGTTTTTGGTCAAGGAGTAATTAGATGGTAAGCATTGTTTAGGGAAAATAAACGTCCACGGCATACTCGTTCCTGGTTGGAGCGTTAAGGTTGGTATGGTAAACGAATGTTCAGCGATGATTTCTTCTTGTTCGGTGTAACAAAGTCGTTTATCTCTAAAAGATAACGGTACATTAGTAGGATTGTGTACTAATACTGTCACAAGCAAATTATTTTCATGATTAATTGCCTGCCATAAAGGTGTAAAAGTAACCTGTTTGTCCAAAGTTTCTACTGATTCCAAAAAAACTTGCTTAATATGCTCCCGGTCCTTAACTGATAAGGTTTTATCCCATTTGGCTTCAAATGTTAACTCCATACATCCACTTCTTTCTTATCCTTCATTCTTTTTTACCATAAACCATATAAACAAAATTGTCCAAATAAACGGTGGGCCGGAAGTGAAGGCAAGAATGAATGGAACGAAATCAATCATTAATAAACCAATAATGATGCCAATCACTCCCGTTATCCCACTTGTTATACCAAAGTATTTAAACCAAAGTGGCAAACCTTTAGAATCTATCGCTATACTGTAAGTAAGTACACCTAACCATATAAAAATAAATGCGATATAACCAGCAAAGAGTGAGAAGCCGAAAACAATGAACCAATCAGCCATTAGCTTCTCAAGCGGATGGCTAATAGCTTTGGTTAACGTGGGAACAATACCTATCTCCAAGATGAGGACAATTACCCAAATCGATAGAGCAATAACCATTATACATGCTCCTATTTGGCTAAACGAATGATGTCTCGTTAAGAAATGGTTGCCAACAATTAGTGCTAGTAGCCAACAAGTTAATCCAACAAGTATTAATATGTGGTCGGTAATCCAAAAATGATGTTCAGAAACTTTTTGATAGGTACCGAGACTATTCCATGGATTAAAGGTGGTTGGATGGAATAGCGATGACAAAATAAATAAACCTGCCCCAAATAAACCAATTATTCCGAAAAAGCGAAGTTGTGAGTGAGCCTGCATAAAATAACCTCTCATTAAAAACTTTTATTCTATATTTTTGCCTATTTACTCCTTCACAAACAAAAAAGAAAATTTTTTTGAAAAAAAAGACATAAACTATATTCTTGTCTCGAAATTTGTAACAAAGAAAACGAGGAGGCAATAAAAAATGGAAAACAAAAAAGTAAGACACTTTATTACCAGTGGACTGGTGGCATCAGCTTTTATCTTAACTACTAATTTTGGAACAGTATTAGCAGAAGAAGATGGTGAAAATAACACGTCCGAGGTAATAACAGAAACCAATCAGGGACAAGTTGACGAACAATTGGCTGATTTAACAGCTGAATTAGATTTGGAAGAACCAAGCTTATTACCAGGTGACTTCTTCTATTTTGCCAAAATAATGTTAGAGAATATTCGCAGTGCGTTTACTTTCAATGATTATGCTAAAGCCAAACTTTATGCTGATTTTGCTGCTGAACGTATTGCTGAAGCGAATGCATTAATCGCTGAAGGGGAAACAGACAAGGCGCAAGAATTACTAAAAGAGGCTATTCAAAGACAAGAAGAAGCAAATGAAACATCCTCAAGTAACGAAGGGGATGAACAAGCCCAGGATACCGCTTTAAGAGTTGAAATGCCGGACCAGGAAGTGACTACTTCAGAAGATGTGGAAATCAGTGATGAAGCAGAAGACAGTGATGACCAAGCAGAAGTAGAGGAAGTAGATGAGCTAGATAATAGATTCGCAAACAATATCGACTCGCTACTGCTTGTCTTAGAAAAAATCGACAATCCTAAGGCGCGAGCAGCTATTGCTAAAAACATTCAAAAGTCTTTCGCAAAACTAGACAAGAAAATGGAAAAGCTAGCAGCACTGGAAATAAAAATCGATGAAAAAATGAAAGAAATCGAAGAAGAAATAGCAAACGGAGAGATTTCTGAAGACGAAGCAGATGAACAAATAGAAAACCTACAAGCTGAAGTAGAAAACGATTTGGATGAAGCAGACCAGGAGGAAGAAAAAGACACTGCTGAAATTAAAGCAGAAGTTACTAAAACAGTTAGTGACACAGCTAAGGAAATAGCAAAAGAAAAACAAGAGGAAGCAAAAGAAAAACGAGAAGAAGCCAAAGAAAAAGCGAAAGAAAAACGTGAGGAAGCAAAAAAGAAACGAGAAGAAGCTAAAAATGCAAGGAAAGAAAACAGTAAGTATGAAAAAGATGGGGAAGAGGAGCAAGACAAATTTAACGAAGATGACAAGGAAGACGAGGAACACAAGAAAGATGAAGATGAAGATGAAGACAACGACGATGAATAAAATTTGAGACAAAAAGCCTGGGTTTTTCCAGGCTTTTTGTCTATATATTAAAAACGTAAGGTTTAAGTTTAAGCAAATTTTTATATCTTTTTAGCAACGCCAGTCTCTTGAGCTGATTTAATAACAGCTTCTCTAATCTTTTCAACCACCTGGGTATTAAATACACCAGGGATAATGTATTCTTCGTTCAATTCATCTTCACTTATAGTTGAAGCAATCGCAACCGCAGCCGCAAGTTTCATTTCTTCATTAATTGCAGAAGCTCGGCAATCTAACACACCACGGAATATTCCTGGGAAACAAAGAACATTGTTCACTTGGTTAGGGTAATCTGACCGACCGGTTGCCATCACTCTAACATAAGGACTGGCATCTTCAGGTGATATTTCTGGGTTTGGGTTAGCAAGGGCAAAAACAATTGGGTCTTTCGCCATTTTCTTAACATCGTCCACTTTTAATATCCCTGCTGCCGAAACACCGATAAAAATGTCAGCATCTTCTATCACGGTAGATAATGGACCTTGTTCGTTATTAGGGTTGGTATGCTCAGCTACCCAGCTCCACGTCTGATTCGTATAGTTTGTTGTTTTATTTATAGCCCCGTTCCGATCGACACCAATAATATTTTGGGCACCGGCATTAAGCAACATCTTTGTAATTGCCGTTCCAGCAGCACCAATACCACAAACAACAATTTTACAATCAACAATATTTTTCTTTGCTATTTTCAGTGCGTTAAAAATACCTGCAAGGACTACAATTGCTGTGCCATGCTGGTCATCATGAAATACCGGAATGTCTAGTTCTTTTTTTAATCTTTCCTCAATTTCGAAACATTGCGGTGAGGCAATGTCTTCTAAATTAATTCCACCGAACGTTGGCGCGAGTGCTTTAATGATACGGATTATTTCTTCAGTGTCTGTTGTGTCAAGACAAAGTGGATAGGCATTAATGTTGGCAAACCGTTTGAAAAGCATTGCTTTACCTTCCATTACGGGCATTGCTGCTTCCGGTTTAATTTTACCTAAACCTAGGACTGCAGTTCCATCAGAGATAACAGCGACTGCATTATTTTTTATCGTTAGGTTATAAGCAAGAAGAGGGTTTTTGTCAATGGCTTGACTAACACGAGCAACCTCTGGGGTGTACACCTGTGATAATTGCTCCCGGTTATTAATATCAAGCTTTGACTTCACTTCTATTTTCCCACCTAAATGAACAAGAAATGTTCGGTCTGAAACGTGCCTAACCGCAACACCATTTAAATCATTAATAGCAGCTACAATTCTTTCTTGTTCCGATTCATTTGCTACCCTAATTGTAATATCGCGTACAGTCGTGGATTGTCCTTCTTTGATAACGTCTATTGCTACTAAATCACCACCGGTACTACTAATCGAAGTGGCAATTTCTCCAAAAGTTATCTGTTTTTTATCAATTTCGATACGTAATATCACGTGCATACTAGATCTAGCCATAAAAACATCCCCTTTAACCAATAATAAGAAATGGAGGCAAGTATTTCCCTAGATGTATTAAGAATATTGTAACATATTAGACACTCATTTTGCCCTTGGACATTTAATCTAACTTCCAGTAGGATACTCTCATGTTTATTTAGTAAGGTGGCTATCCATGAACAAATGAATTAAATAGTTAAGCTAATATCTCCATCGTCATTTATTTCAACAGTAGAATAGCTTGAAAATGTGTCCTTGATGACATCACTATTTATAAAATGAAAACGGTCTTTAAATTCTTCTTTAAACCAGTTTTTAGCTTGTTGGTGGTTTTCAAAATCAGGCATTTGATCACTGATTGTTGATAAATCAAAATTCAGAGTTTATCTACTCCTTTCGTTCTCTAGCTAGTGTTTCCAATTTTTTTACGGAAAATGAATTAAAAAACTAATTTGTCTCCTTTGCAAAATAGCAAGGAATAGTTCACTTTTGGAAACTCGTAATAAAAAAGGGTGGTGCCAAGTGGCAACACCCGTAGGAATAGTGAAATTGGACGAAAGAATGTTTACCTTGCTAAGTAACAAATTCTTTCTTAAGTTCGACCTTACATGTAGGCTTAAGCTTTAGGACGACTTTTAAAACGCAAACACAAATCACACCTTTCTTTCAATCAGTTAATTTTACTGTATGCTAGGCATATACCTAATGTTACACTGTGGTTTGCAAAAATTCTAACGATTTTTCCCCTTGTAACGTGATAACAAATTCAACACAAAAAAGGATAAGAAAAGCACAAATTGTTTAACTTAAGAGGGCAAGGCGCCCTGCTCTTTTCTACAAAAGGAGGTAATCGATTGAATTCTGAAAAATATGCCAACTTAAGTGATAAAGAGTTAGAAAGAATATCGCAGCTAGAAGATGAACTTGGTGTGATTTTAATTGCATACGACGAAACTAATGTTAATACTACAGACGTTAACAACAACTAAGAAAAGCACTAAAAACAAAACCCCTCATTGGAGGGGTTAAAACATCTCATCTTCTACCAGCTTCTATAGGAAACTGATTTTTATTCCCTTATCATTTGTCTCCATTTTATAATTCCAATCCCGTTCATTTGCAGGATGTATGTTATTTCCTTTTCCCTTATGATTTTCCTTTTTTGTACGGGTGGTGGGATGCCTTTCTTTAGTATGAACATTCTTTTTTTTGCGCTCGTCATTATTATCTGTTGTCTTCTGTTTAGGTTGTTTATTTACTGTGGTCCCTAGATTGTTACCGATATTAAGGGCTCCGCTTAGTTCTTTTATATCCAGTTTTTCTAACTTATATATCAATTCCTCAACATTTGCTGTTTGGATTTCTAAATGTTCGATATTTATATAAATAAGTTTGTCATCCGCATGGTTCTTTAGTGATTCGATATCTGCTACATTTTTAGGATGATCTTGATTGTCTTTTGTCATCATGATTACCCCTTTAAGAATTGCCACTGTTTGTACATGTTATGTGGATAGGCCCTGGTTTATGTTTTTCACAGATGTCTACAAGAGAAAATATTTAGAAAAAGTTAATTTTATGCTTTTTCATTCATAGATATGTAGAAAGTAGTTTAAATTGGAGGACTCGGTATGCAAGGACAACAAGATTACAATAAGTGGAACGAGGCGAGAAAGGTTCTTGGAGACGATTTTTGGGACGTAATGTCAGATGTCATGCCAAATGTGGGTCCTAGAATGGATATGGTTCAAGTTAATAATGGATTAAACATTATCTTAGAAATACCTGGCGTTATCGATGAAAATGATATAACCATTCGCCTTAAAGGATTAACATTAATTGTTGAAGGTACTATTTCTAGACCATATATTGTCTCAGAGGATTCGATTATTCAAAGTGAACGGTTTTACGGGCCATTTAAGCGAAAAATTCGGTTGAAAAGAAACCATCTTATTGAAGAAATTAAGGCTAAATATAGTCGTGGCTTATTATTGATTGTTGTACCAGTTTTATCAGATTCAGACGATCCAAGTCCCGATGATCCCTCGGTTCCGATTCAATTTGATTAAACAGAAGGGCGGAATTTTTAAATGACGAAGATTCGTTTTAAAGATTTGAATGTAAAAGAAATTACGAATTCATCCGGTATTTTTTCTGGTGATAACCTGCAAGTAAAATGGACACATCATAAAAAAACATCAGAAGGATTCGGTTCTGTTGGTGGAGAAAAAAATGAAATAAACGGTTGTCAAAATGTTTCTATCAAGATAAATCGTTCAAAGGAAACCAATCAATACTTTAGAAAAGAGGGATAGGTTTGACTGATTCACGTTCATTTTCCCCGAAATTTTATATTGAGACGTTAAGGATTGGTTCCGTCGAAGGAGCTTCTGCGATAAACTTTGGTAATAACACCCCAACCAATTTTGAAAATCACTCCAAACACACTCAAGGATTTGGTACAGTCAGTGGGGACCAAAGCAAAATATCTGGCTCGAAGTCTGTCCTAATTGAAGAGGCGCTTAAAGATTTATTTGAAGAAGAGGATAGTGAATTAGCTGAATGGTTAAAGGAAATGATTTTGGAAAAGCAAGGCGATGTGGAAATAGAATCGGAATCTGATGAAGAGGAAGATGAGGATGAAGAAGACAAGGAAGACGAACTAACGGACGCAACCGTTGAGAAATCAATCGATTGGGAAGAGTCCATTCCATTTGGAGAAAGTGATGCCGACGAAGAATTCAAGATACATGTTGACAAGGAAGATGAAGATGAAGAGGAAGAGTGAGGGGGAAGGGCACTTTGAGAAAAACGATTTTGTTTAATTCAATTGATATAACCATTACGGAATCAAATTCTGCAGTATTCATTGGTAAAAATAAAAATGGATATTGGGACGCAAACAATAAGAATCTAAGTTCTCTTGGTACGATTACTGGGGTGGAGAATAAGTATGCGGATAACGTCAATATCATTAAAGATAATGACTTTATTGATACACCAATTTTGACTAAATCTATCAACAAAAGGGGCGGTTTTTATTAATAAAAACAACAGTAGCCCATTTGTGGCTTTTGATAGTATCAAAGTATTTGCGATTGATACAAACTCAGGAATTTTCATCGGAACAAATCGACAAGGAAATTGGAGTTCTGCAAGTAATAACAAAAGTGGATTTGGGACAGTGAAAGGCTCTCATAATCATACAAAGAGAAACATTAATATATTTAAAGATGATGACATGATAGACACTCCAATTAAGAAAATAAATTACAAATAGCATCACATACCGATTGGCTATCGAGCAGGAATCTCGAAGCCTTTTGTTGTTGTTTCGAAGGCATGCCTTGCGCTTTTGTTCAGACATGTGTGGAAAAGTAGACAAATCATGAATCCTGTCCACAACGATTAATACGTTATACATAGACTATAACTATATTAAGGAAGGAGGAGAAGGTGTGGTTGACTATATTAAATTTGATAGAATTCAAACCGGTGATATGGATGGTAAGGCAGGAGTGTTCATTGGTAATAATAAAGTATCCGGAGGAGGGAGTGGAAAAGCGGTGCAGAGCATTGGTAACATTACAGGTAGTTATAATTCATTTGATAACAGTTTTTTCTATCTTTTTGATGATGATTGGGTAGACGCTCCCGAAGTTAGTAAAAGTGTGAATCTAAAGATGTGTAAACGTAAAGCAAAAAAAGTAAAAAAATAACAAGAAAGAAGTAATTTGAGCCCAAATAACACATTAATCCCTCCTGCTCATAATTAAGAAGTCATACACTATCCTATCCTTGCTCGAATAAGATACCAAAAAGGAAAGGATGGTCGATGATGAATCCGTTTGAATTATTAAAACACTTTAATAATTTCCCATTTCAAAAAATGACAAGTGATCATTTTTCCCCTGAGTATATGGATGATGTGAAAAAAATGATGAAACAATACCAATCTTTTTTCGATTCAGATTTTTTTGAGACAATGAATCAATATCAAGGGAACAAAGACAGACAGCCACATTTTCCGATTGAAATATTAGAGAATGAAAACTTCTTGTACTTAAACATTGTCACACCAGGATTAAAGGACTTAAGAAATTCGAAGCTTGTGTTCAAAAATGATCGAGAAGTTTTGCTTAAGGCAAAGGTTACCCCGAGAAAAACTGGTGAAGCATTGACCTTGATCAAGAGTGAGCTGCCAAGAGAAGTTTATGAAAGAAAAATTCATTTACCAAAACCAGTTGAAGAAACCACTTATTCTTCAAACTATGATGATGGGGTATTAACGTATGTTTTAAAGAAAAAGAAGACACATGCCAGTGACTTTTTCGGGTTTTAAAAAGCGCCACTCCCTGTGATATTCAGGGAGTGGCGCTTTTATGGTGGGATGAAAGGTTAAATAAGATTCGTTATTACTTTCCTCATACCATCTTTAGATTCTTCTTGTTAAATTTCCTATATCTGGGTAGTAGGAGCCTGTATATCATAGTTATAAATTGGTGTATCGATGAAGTCGTTGTCTGTAATAACATTGAGATTTGCTGGGAATGTATTTAAAACGCCAAAAAGTAGTCCAATGGAAAACAAGTTCTTGTTATGCGACTCCCAATTTGAAGCAGAATTATCCCCAATAAAGACACCCGTATTTGTTTCTTGAACGTTAACATTGATTGCATTAAAGATGATGGTTTCTGGCATCTGAAATTCCCCTTTTTTAAAAAGACTAAGAAAGTTTAACATCCAAAGATATTTAGCTTTTCTTAATGCTGTTAGTAGCCATTGTATTCAACCATCATTTTCTTGTGATTACTTTAGTAGTCAATCTCCTCGATATCCTTCGGTTGGATAGATGGGCGCATCTTTTTTAGTTCAGGATTTTCTCTTATTTCTTCTGATATTTCCTCGAATGCTTTTGTTTTTTTATCGTGTCTACTTGTATTTTGAACGTTGTGATGTAAATGTTTATCCATAAACTCCACCTCCAAAACGTGTCATAAATATTATTCCTAACTATGCGATTAATTATCCACTAAACTAGGTGAAGTGTGCCTACCATTCGTTCTCATAAAAGATAATTAATGGTACATACTACCCTTAGAATGTATAAATAATGATATCTAAGGGAGGTTTTAAAAAGTGAATAGTACACAATTGTCAATCTTTGCGCTCGGTGGATTACACGAAATCGGTAAAAACATGTATGCCATTGAGTATGGTAACGATATTTTCCTAATTGATTGCGGAAACAAGTTCCCGGATGAAACATTATTAGGGATTGATTTAATTGTACCAGATATTACATATTTACTTGAAAATAAAGAAAGAGTGAGAGCTTTATTAGTTACACACGGCCATGAAGACCATATTGGTGGGATTCCTTATTTGTTAAAGCAAATAAACGTCCCAGTCTATGCAACACGTTTTACACTTGGATTAATAGAACTTAAATTGCAAGAGCATAAAATTTTAAGGGAAGCAGAATTACACGAGATTAATTCAATGACAAACCTTTCTTTTGGACAAATAAAGGTAAGCTTTTTTAAAGTAACACATAGTATTCCTGATTGCTTAGGCATTGTGATTCGAACACCTGAAGGAAATATCGTCCATACAGGAGACTTTAAATTCGATTTAACGCCGGCAAATGATGAAGCAGCCGAAATTCATAAGATGGCTGCTATTGGTGAAGGGGGTGTATTAGTCCTCCTGTCAGAAAGCACAAACGCTGAAAGGCCAGGTGCAACGCCTTCGGAACAAATAGTTGGAGAACACGTTTTGGAAGCGATAATGAAAGCAGAGCGAAAAATATTTTTATCAACTTTTGCCTCAAACGTAAATCGGATCCAACAAGTAGTTGATGCCTCAATTAAAGCTAACAGAAAACTTGCTTTGATTGGTAGAAGTATGATAAATGTCGTTGATGTTGCTATTAAGCGAGGATATTTAACAATACCGGATGGTATGCTCATAGACCAAGAGGAAATCAATAACGCTGACCCAGAGAAAGTTACAATACTTTGTACTGGTAGTCAAGGGGAACCAATGGCAGCATTGGCAAGACTGTCAACAGGAAACTATCGTGGGGTTGATGTGTTACCAGGGGATACAGTTATCCTTGCTGCTGGTCCAATCCCAGGAAATGAAATTAACGTAACCAGAATCGTCGACAATTTGTATTCCTTAGGTGCTAATGTTATCTATAGCTCTGGTAAATCAACAGCGATGCACGTCTCAGGACATGGGTATCAGGAAGATTTAAAACTGTTGCTCACATTAATGAAACCACAATATTTTATCCCAATTCATGGTGAGCTAAGGATGCTCCACCAGCATCGAATATTAGCGGAATCAGTAGGGGTAAAAGAAGGTCATACATTCATTTTAAATAACGGTGAAGTGGTAGATATTAACCGTGGTGACGCAAGACAAACGCGCAAAGTTCATGCCGGAAATACTTATGTAGATGGTATTGGGATTGGTGATGTAGGTGATGTTGTTTTGCGAGATCGTAAACAGTTGTCTGAAGATGGAATGCTCGTAACTATTTTAACCATGAGTAAGACAAAGAAAAAGTTAATCGGAACCCCAGATACAATTTCACGTGGTTTCGTTTACATGCGTGAATCTGAAGAGCTGTTAGAAAAAATCGACCAAGTAATTTCTAGGACGATGAAAGAATTTGAAAAGTCAAACAAACTTAATTGGGGAGACGTGAAACGACAGATTAAGAAGGCAGTTGGTCAATTTGTCTTTAATGAGACGAAGAAAAAGCCGATGATTTTACCGATAATTATTGAAGTTTGACGGTCCACAAATGTTTTGTTAAATCTCACAGTTGAATGACATTTTACTTTTTGATTGGGAGTGTTGATGTCATTCAACTGCTTACACAGTTATCCTTTACCCCCACTTTGCTCCCCAGTACTTCATTTCTTTAATAATCTTATGTAGGTCTTGACCCTTTTCTGTTAATGAATATTCCACTTTAACAGGAACAGTTGGATAAACGGTTCGAACTAAAATCTCATTTTCTTCCATATGACGTAGTGCATCGGTAAGTGCTTTTGGACTAACGCCATTAATGGCACGCTGTAATTCACTAAATCTTTTTGTCCCAGTAAATAATTCTCTTAAAATGAGAAAGGACCATTTAGAACCGATGATATTTAATGCCTTTTCAATTGAACAGTCAATCACTATTGGTTGGTCTAGTTCTTTTCCTTGTATATTTTTCATATGTTCTTCACCCCATTGCAGTCTATGTTTATATCTTACTATAAATTTTATAGTAGATATACTGTTTGTAATTATCTTTAATAAAATTCACTTCTTTTCATTACCTACAAGCTCCTTTACAATAAAGATAGCGTTATCATATATCCTATCTAGAAGGGAACGATTGGAATGAAATATAGACGTTTGGGAAAGTCTGGATTGAAGGTAAGTGAAATTAGTTTAGGTAGTTGGTTAACATATGGAAAATCAGTGGAAGATAACACAGCAACAAAAACCATCCATAAAGCGTATGAATTAGGAATTAATTTTTTTGATTCGGCAAATGTATATGAACGTGGAGAAGGTGAACGAGTAATGTCGACTGCGTTAAAGGAGTATCCACGAGAATCCTATGTTATCACGACAAAAGCATTTTGGCCAATGGGCGATGGACCCAATGATCGGGGATTGTCACGTAAACATGTGACAGAACAACTACATAATAGTTTAAAGCGAATGAATTTAGACTATGTCGATGTGTTTTACTGTCATCGCTATGATCCTGAAACACCAGTAGATGAAACACTACGTGCAATCGATGACCTGATTCGTCAGGGAAAGATATTATATGCTGGTGTAAGTGAGTGGACTGCAGCTCAAATCGAAGAAGCGATTGGTGTAGCAGATAAATACCTTCTCGATCATATCGTTGTGAACCAACCGCAATATAACATGTTCCATCGATATATCGAAAAAGAGGTAATCCCGGTTAGTGAAAAATATGGAATTGGACAAGTAGTGTTTTCGCCGCTAGCACAAGGTGTATTAACTGGGAAATATAAAGGAAGCAAAGTTCCGGAAGATAGTCGTGCTGCCAATGACTCAATAAATAATTTTATTTCAGGGATGTTAAATGAAGACGTTTTACGTAAAGTTAATCAGCTTGGGGTTGTGGCAAAAGAACTGGATATAACTTTACCAACCTTGGCATTAGCGTGGATTCTACGACAACCGAATGTATCTAGTGCACTAATTGGTGCAAGTCGTCCAAGTCAAGTGGAAGAAAACGTGAAGGCTGTATGCATTAAACTAAGCACGGACGTCCTTGATCAAATTGAGTCCATTTTAGCATAATTGAGCGTAGTTACGAGGAGGAGTTTTGATGATTAAAGGAATTGGACATGTTGCACTAAAGGTAGAAGACATGGAAAAGTCACTGCACTTTTATTGTGAGGTACTTGGTTTCACACGTGCTTTTGACATTCTTGACGATAATAATAACCCATGGATTGAGTATGTTAAAGTGGCACCGGGACAGTTTATTGAATTATTTTACGGTGGTAAAAGTAAAGTAGAATCAGTTAAAAATGCGATTGGATTTGACCACCTATGTTTGGAAGTGGAAGATATAAACGAAATTGCCAACCATTTAAAAGCAAACGGGGTTGCATTAGATGATGAGCCTAAAAAAGGGAAAGACGACAATTATCAGTGTTGGGCGAAAGACCCTGACGGTAATCGAATCGAATTTATGCAATTGATGCCGACTTCCCCACACATGAATTGTTAGTAAGTAAAAAAACGAAAGAAAGGGTGTTAACGATATGAAATATAGACGTTTAGGTAAAACAGACTTAAAAGTTTCTGTTGTTGGTGTTGGAACATGGCAATTTGGTGGTGATTGGGGGAAGGATTTTAATCAATCTGAAGTTGATGCCATATTAAATCGTGCCAAGGAGTTAGGCATTAATTTAATTGATACCGCCGAGTGCTATGGACCAGATCATTTGTCTGAATCTTTTATTGGTGATTTTCTTTCGCGTGACAATCGGGACGACTGGATTCTTGCGACTAAATTTGGTCACCACTGGCACGATACATGGAGCCATGCGTGGAGTGTCGATGACGTAAGAAAACAATTAGATGAGTCTCTTACTGCATTAAAAACAGATTACGTTGACTTATATCAGTTCCACTCTGGTTCAGATGATGATTTTAATAACGACGATCTATGGACAATGCTTGATAAACAAGTACAAGATGGTAAAATCCGGAACCTTGGCATTTCCATTGGCAGTAATAAAAACATCTATCAAACATCCAAGGCAACGGAAGTAAACGCAAAAGCAATCCAGGTCGTTTATAACCGGATTGATAAAGCGCCAGAAGAAGAGGTATTTCCTTCTTGTATCGAGCAAGACCTTGGTGTGTTAGCGAGAGTCCCACTTGCAAGTGGATTTTTAAGTGGAAAATACAAGCCTGGTGCAAAGTTTGACGATAAGGTACGAAAACGCAGAGAGCAAGCAGACATTGACGCACAACTTAAAGAAGTGGAACAGATCAAACAACAGGAGTTGCCAGAAGGTGTCAATATGGCTGAATGGGCTCTAGCCTGGTGTTTGCAACATCCAGCCGTAACGACTGTTATTCCTGGATGTAAAAGTCCAGAACAAGTTGAAGCTAATGCTGCTGCAGCTGATTTAGATATGGTTGAAATGGAACATCGTCTAGCTTGGGTTAAATAAGGTAACCCCTTTTGTCAGATAACGAAATGGAACGTGAATCCGTTTCGTTGTCTGACTTTTTAAATGGTAGTTAAAGGAGGGAAGAAATGGACAAGCCAACAAAGTTTAGCATTTGGTTAGATTGGTGACAAATTCGGAATTTATGACTTAACACAAGACCAGCACCGCTCCAGGATTTGCTTGCTCTAATCATTTATCAGTCAGAGGTAGTCATGGTGAAATTGTTTTAACCCACTAAATGGAAAATAGCAGTTTATCGCGGAGATAAACTGCTGCGTTTGTTCTTGATTTTTCAACCTTAAGTATGTTTAAGTCAACAAAAAACAAAAATTACTGTATATCTCGTTTAATGGTATATTTACCTCTGTCGGTGATCAGTGAGAACTGCGAATGATCATACTTATAAAGTGTTGAATCTTCTAAAGGAATTTCGTAATAAGCGGAAGGAAGCGGTTGATTACTTTGTTGATCAGTTTCAACTGTTCCTGCCCCATTTAAAATTAATGCATGTCTAGGTTCATATTCGTCCACTCTTCTTGTGTTATTCTCATAGGAAATCGAGTGTAATTTCATTATGGTGTTGTCTTGATCATCTAATTCCTGTTTTGATATTTTTATCGTCTCACCATTCCATTCTTGCAATAATTGATTGAATTCTTCAATAGTTAGGTATTGTTGTTCCATGAAATCCCTCCTCAAATTTAGTGTTTCCTGAAAAATTCACGTAATACTAAACGACAATTTCACCTTTTTTCAATCGGGATGTTGACAGGAATATCAAAATACCAGAGCAGTAAGATTGCTACCAGGAAACCAAGCAATAGTGCGACTAATGGCTTTTTATGATGAAGAACTAAAACTGGAAACATAATCGTGTCAAAAAGGGCGCTCCACCATAAAGACCATCCATAATCATAAAGAATGCTACCACTTGCTGCTAAAATTGCTTCCACACCGACATACAATCCAATCCAAAAGAGGTAGTGTCTTGTAATTCGCCACATGCCTTGTCCTTTAGGATAACGAGCTAAAAACATAAGTGCTGTACCTGGGAAGACAATAAATGTGTAGGAAATCTCTAATAAGGAATGATTAAACCAAGTAACATCTGGTGATAAACGCCATAACCAGTGAGAAGCACAAAGGAAATTATAGGTTAAATTTCCTGTTGCAATAAAGAGCATTGTTGGATAATATGTTTCCCACTTTACGTAATCTTTACGAGTCCAAACAGCTATAATACTAATAATTGCGAGAATGATATGCATTAATTTTCTTTCCTTTTACGAGTTTATGCTTTATTGTTCTCATCCCATAAGAAAACATACAAGGTAGGAGTGCTTGTTTCTTTGGGGAAATCAAGAAAAGGCTGAAGCAATCTATAGAAAGCTCTTGCTTTGTAGAACATATTTACTATTGTTGCAGGGAATTGATATTTTTTAGTCGAATATTAGAAATCAACCAGAAATGAAAGGATGATAAAAATGATGTATGAACACATGGTTTATTTTAAGTTTAACGATCAAATAACCTCAGACAAACAAAACGAGTTATTAGATAAACTGCATGCCTTTAAGGGAGTTATTCCAGGAATTGTTGAAATAACTGCTGGAATAAATGCCACAACTGAACAAGAAAGAGCACGAGGCTATTCGATGGGATTAAGAGTGACGTTTGAAAATAAAGATGCATTAGATCAATATGGACCACATCCAGTACATCAAGAGTTTGTTCAGTCGCTCGAAGGGGTCATTGACCATGTTGCTGTTGTTGATTATCCTATTAATAAATAAAACAGCTCACATAAAAGTTCAACTATCCTCTTTTTGCCGAAAAGGGGATATTTTTTCATTTAATAATGACTAGTCCTTTGGATAATAAAATTTGCGATGAAAATACTATGACAAATATAGAAAAAGGAAAAGGGGATTCGATGAAAGAACGAACAACTGGATGGAACATAGATAATAGTTATAGTCGATTGCCAAATACATTTTATCAAAAACAAAACCCAACACCTGTTGAATCACCAAAAATCGTATGTTTCAATCATACGTTAGTAGAATCGCTCGGTTTAGATGCTAAGATGTTGTCAACTAATACTGGTGCACAAATATTCGGGGGCAATCAAATACCAAACGGTTCTGAACCGTTAGCTCAAGCGTATGCTGGGCATCAATTTGGTCATTTTACTATGTTAGGAGATGGACGAGCTGTTTTACTAGGTGAACAGCTAACACCTGATCAAAAGCGGTTCGATGTTCAGCTAAAAGGTGCTGGCAGAACACCATATTCCCGTGGAGGTGATGGTAGAGCGGCCCTTGGACCAATGTTACGTGAATATATAATAAGTGAAGCGATGTATTATCTTGGTATTCCAACTACTCGTAGTCTTGCAGTGGTTACGACTGGTGAGACCATTTCCCGAGAAACTGAATTAACAGGAGCAGTTTTAACTAGGATTGCATCCAGTCACTTACGAGTTGGTACCTTCCAATATGCTTATCAATGGGCATCTACTGAGGAATTACAAGAACTTGCGGATTATGCGATAAACCGTCACTATCCTGAGGTCGTGACTGCGGAGAACAAGTATCTTTCCTTCTTAAGAGAAGTGATTGAAAAGCAAGCGAGTCTGATTGCGCAATGGCAACTAGTTGGCTTTATTCATGGGGTGATGAACACAGATAACATGACAATTAGTGGTGAGACAATTGATTATGGTCCATGTGCGTTCATGAATGAATATGATCCTAAGACCGTTTTTTCTTCGATTGATGTTCATGGAAGGTATGCATATGCAAACCAGCCACCAATTGGGGGCTGGAATCTTGTCCGTCTAGCCGAATCTTTATTGCCTTTAATACATGACGACGATGATCTAGCAGTTGATTTGGCACAAGCAGAAATTTCACGTTATATGGATGTTTTTGAAACTTACTGGTTACAGGGTATGAGGGCAAAACTAGGTATTTTTAATGAGGAAAGTGAAGATAAACAGCTCGTGGAAAATTTGCTTGAGATAATGCAAAAGAATAAAGCAGATTTCACGAATACATTTCGAGCGTTAACATTCCATGGTCCGGATGATTTTGTTCTGTTCGAAACAGTTGAATTTAAGCAATGG
The DNA here is from genome assembly GCF_028416595.1 of Aquibacillus salsiterrae. Classification (GTDB taxonomy): domain Bacteria; phylum Bacillota; class Bacilli; order Bacillales; family Amphibacillaceae; genus Aquibacillus_A; species Aquibacillus_A salsiterrae. The sequence goes on from NZ_JAMQKC010000008.1 coordinate 95,622, forward strand.
AACAATCAGTGGCAAAAAAGATTAAAAAGACAACCACAGTCAGATGAAGCTGTTCGCAAGTTAATGAAGCAATGTAACCCAGCAGTAATACCTAGAAACCATCTCGTTGAGGAGGCAATTGAAGCTGCTGTTGATAGAGATGATTATCGTGTGATGGAACGCTTACTTGAGATTCTTTCGAAGCCTTATGCTCATACAGCTGATCAGAATGATTTTGCCAAACTCCCTCCTAAAACAAATGTACCGTATCGCACTTTTTGCGGGACTTAGAAATGAGATGTCTTAGGCTTTGCCTGCAAAGCATTTTCGCTTTATATTTATAAGGAGAATAACGATTAGGGGATTTTTTAATATGTTTATAGCTGAGATAGACAAGGAAAAGGCCTGGCAGATCAGACAGGAAGTAATGTGGCCACAAAAGGATTTGGATTTCGTCAAATTAGCTGAGGATGAAAATGGAAGCCACTTTGGACTTTTTACAGATAACGATAGGTTAGTTTCGGTTGTTTCCATTTTTTTCATTAATGAAAGTTGTCAATTTCGAAAATTTGCTACCGTTGAAAGTGAGCAGGGGAAGGGCTACGGAAGCACATTGTTAAACTATGTCCTTGTAGAAGCAAAGAAACAAGGGGCAAAAAAAATTTGGTGTAACGCTCGGCTGAATAAGGTAGACTTTTACCGTCGATTTGGATTAGAGGTGACTCATTCTCATTTCAAAAAAGCGGGAGAGTCATACATTATTATGGAAAAATACGTTTGACAAATCGTATGAAAACGTAAACGAAGGCTTCTTTCTTTGTCCTGAAGCCTTCGTTTAAAGATAACAAAGTATAAGAAAATCAAAAATCAGATGTGGCGGTCTTTGCCACAAAAGGGATTGACTTATGCCTGTCGAGTCTGACCAAGGCGCCTTGCGCTTTTCTTAATTGTCTAGCTCCGGGTGCCCTTCGCTTTTCTTAATTCTACAAATAAATATAAGTGCTTAATTTTATTTTGATACTGCTTGAACTTGTAAAAGGTTATCGGCAATGGAGTTGGTTAGTTCTGCTATTTTTTTAGCAATGATATTTTTTAAGACGGGATTGATCATTGGTCCTAACATTCCGCGTGAAGTGACATTAATGTATCCGGTAACGTTTGTTTTGTGACCTTCCAATTTTTTTGCTTCAAAATATCCATTCCCATCAAATTTGTCATCTAGTCCCTTTAATTGAAAAGTCACTTTTGACGGCGCTTGCCACTCTGTAATATTTATCTGTATGTTCACCTTCTTCTGTAATTTACCGAGATCACCTTTAATTTGCCATGTCGACTGTGTTTCACTCGTTACTTGATGATTGACATAGCCTGGAACTAACGGTGCCCACTCATTAATATCACTAACAAATCTCCAAATCGTTTCAATTGGAACATTTAATTCAACCGTGTGATTTCCACTAGGCATGTGTTTGACCTCCTTATTTTAGTTATAGACAGTAACCGTTCTTTTTGGATGTTTCGTGTTACTGTTTCTTACTATATTCATTCGTTAGTTAGTTTAGATTTACGAACGTTGTCCTATGATAAATTTATTAAACACAAACACAATTTCAGGTTTTCTGCATTTCTGTTTTGTTCGGATTGATGAAAAAAGCTTGCTCTATCCATGGATTTAACAAATTATCAGGCTAAACACGAACGATAATTATTTACATATTTGAAAGGTTCGCTTATAATGATTTCTGGGTATTATATTTGATGAGTTTTTCGTATAGGCTTAGTAACCACGAATGGATGGGCAAGGCGCTTTCGCTTTTGTTATTTCAAGGAGGAGCTATGAATAAACTATTTAACTTAAGAGAACTAGGAACAAATGTAAAAACGGAGATTATTGCAGGCATTACAACTTTTATGACTATGGTCTATATTATCATTGTGAACCCTGCGATTCTGTCTAGTGCAGGAATACCGTTTGATCAAGTGTTTATTGCGACAATTGCTTCAGCTGTTATTGGTACAATGATTATGGCACTTTATGCTAAGTACCCGATTGCGATAGCTCCAGGAATGGGAATGAATGCTTACTTTGCAAGTGTTGTCGCAACCAACGGGATTAGTTATCAGGTAGTATTAGGGACTGTCTTTTTGGCGGGGATATTGTTTTTACTTTTATCATTTACGAAATTTCGAGAAATGCTGATTCATGCTATTCCTGATGCCTTAAAGTTTGGTATAACATCAGGTATTGGATTATTCATTGCATTTATTGGACTAAAGGATGCCGGAATTGTCGTAGCTAATCCAGATACAATGGTGGCCTTTGGTAATTTACAAGATCCAATAACCGTGTTGTCATTGGTGGGATTATTTCTTGCCATTATCTTAATTGCTCGGAATGTACAAGGGGCTTTATTTATCGCAATGGTCATAACGGCAATCGTTGGTTATTTTTCTGGAATTCTTCGTTTTGATGGTGTGGTAGCCAAGCCACCTTCACCTGTCTTGTTTGATATGGATATAGCTGGTGTATTCTCTCAAGGGCTTTATACCGTTGTTTTTGCGTTCTTATTAGTAACGATTTTTGATACAACAGGAACAATGATTGGTGTTGCTGAACAAGCCAATATGATTAAAAATGGTAAATTTCCGCGGGCAAAACAAGCGTTTATGGCAGATGCTGTTGCTACGACAGTGGGTTCCGCTTTAGGAACAAGCCCGTCGACAGCTTACATTGAATCTTCAACTGGAGTGGCAGCAGGTGGGCGCTCTGGCTTAACAGCATTTGTTGTTGCTCTTTTATTTATTATTTCGTTATTCTTTTCACCGTTTGTGTCTGCTATTTCTTCCTTACCGGCTATAACAGCACCAGTATTAATTATTGTTGGTTGTTTTATGATGGAGGGATTAGCGAAAGTAAATTGGAAGGCGTTTGATGAGGCTTTCCCAGCTTTTGCAATCATTATAATGATGCCACTAACGTCAAGCATCGCAACAGGGATTGCTATTGGCTTTATCACGTATCCTTTGATGAAACTAGTTAGTGGCAAAGGGAAAGAGGTTCATCCAATTTTATATATCTTTGGAATTATTTTTGTTTTGCAAATGGTATTTTTCCCTACGCATTAAAAATATGGTATCAACAATAATGAGTAATCGTCTAGTTTTAGGCGGTTACTTTTTTTAAAAAGATAAGAAAAAATGCAAGAGCTGTCTAGCTTCGGGCGCCTACCCCCTCGAGGTCTTTAGCTTAAACTTGCCTTAGGACCAGCCGCAAGTAAAATTTTTAACTAAAAAAAAGAAAAACAGGAAAAAAGTGGAACCTTTTCGTTCGTTTAAACGTCTATATATTATCGATGATAATTTGTTATTCTGTAAAGATTGTTTGTAAGAATTCTACCTTTGGACGAATTCTTCAAAATAAAACCAATAGGAGAGGAGAAATGTACATACAATGAATTGGAAAAAGGTAAGTGCATTTACAATTTCTTCAGCAATTATGTTCGGTGGTATTCTACCAACTGTAAAAGCTGAAGAATCAGTCACATCGGAATCTAAAGTAGAATTTGGAGGTGCAAGTGCAACAACTAGTAGTGATATATCGATAGATTCAGAGGTATCAATCGAACAATTAGTCGAGAAAATTAAACAGCTTTTTCCATCAAGGTTTGAATCAGCAAAGGAAGAGGATTTTAATCTAGATTTTGCCCCATACTATCCTGATCAAGAAGATGTTGAAAGATTACGAGTCTATTATTATGATAGGTCATCGAGTAATCCAACCAATGCTAATTTTGAATTTGTTGGAGTTGAATTAGAATTAACAAGTTTTTATTACAGTGTTCAAAATCGATCAGATGCATTATTCCCACCGAAAGTATCTGAAGAGGATGCAGCAAAAATCGCGGAAAGCTTTCTCGACAAAACTGGCTTAACTGGTGATTATCAGTTGAGTGAAGAATCAAATCCTTATTACTATAATTATACAAACCAACCACTAACAGAACCAATTGAATATCGTTTTAATTTTGATAAATTAAAAGATGGAATACCTGTTCAAGGAAGATCTGCAAGTGTGACGGTGCTTGGTAATGGTGAGGTAACACAGTATAATAGTCAACCACAAAATGACAATGCCGATTATGAATCTACAGAGAACGTCTTGGCGAAGGATACGATACTAGAGCAATTGAAACAAGACTTGAACATTGAATTACAATATATCATCCAACGAAATAACAATACCCAAGAAAGTACAGCATATTTGACTTATCGAGAAATTCCTTCTATCATAGGGATCTCAGCAAAAGATGGGAAGTACAATATTAACGGTGACTATGTAAATGACCTTCCAGAAAAATCTGAAATTCAATTGCTTGCTAAGGAAAAAAGGGAAACGAAAGCTATTACAAAAGATGAGGCGAAAGCACTTGCCACTAAATTACTAGAAACGGATGAAGAAGGAACAACCCTACAGATTGAAGGTGTAATCGAACGAGAGAATCCCGATGGTACGAAATATTACGAGGTTCGCTATATGTATCGTACAGGAAATGGTGGTTTTGGTTCAACTATTCGGATTAAACAAGACACCGGGGAATTAATAAGCTATTATGGTGACGTCAATTATAATCCAAGTGAAGAAGTAGAAACAAACATTTCAGAGGATGAAGCATTAAAGCTTGCAGTTGATAACATAAAAGAATATGCAAACACCTCAATGGATGAATATGCATATCCACTTGAATTAGATAACATCGTATATCCCGAAAACGAACCGATGTATCGTTTTACTTTTCCACGTGTGAAAAATGGTTTAATTGTAAATGGAGATAGCATTAGTGTAGGTATATCTAAAGAAGATGGTCGCCTACTTACTTTGAATAGTCAACGAACAGAGATTGATAGTTGGCCAGCGGTTGAGGATGCAGTAAGTAAAGATGAAGCACTTGACGACATTAATGAGAAACTAGATGTTAAGCTCTATTACGTAAACAATAACTTAGACACCAAAGAAGAAAATAGCTTACAATATAAACTCAGTTATTTAAGAAATAATTATAATCCTACCTTCTATAATGCGGTATCAGGGGAGTGGGAAAGCAGTGATCCTTACAGGCAAGAACAGGAGAAACAACATGTTACACATCCGTGGGCAGAAGAAGAACTGAATTTTATGATTGATAATAACATCATTACAGTGGACGATCCGGAAACCTTTAATGGAAATGCTGCAGTTACTAAAGGAGAAGCGTTAGAAATCTTGTCCAAGTCACTAACTCGAATCTATCAATATTACTATGGCGAAGAGAAAGAGGAAAGTCCTTTTACTAATATTGGTGAAGATCATCCGCTCTACGATATCGTTATGCGATCTGTTGAGATTGGAATCATTGATGATGAACAAGAAACATTTGATTTGGATGGTGCACTTACTAGAGAAAATCTTTCTTACTGGTATGTGCGTGCACTTGGACTAGATTCTGTTGCTAAACGCGCAGATATGTTCAACTATGACTTTGCTGACGTCGACCAAATGAGCGATAAATATAAAGGTTATGTTGTTTTAACCGAATCGTTTGGATTGCTTACAAAAAATGATGATAATAACTTTAGACCACAAAATAAAGTAACGTACGCACAGCTAGCAGTAGCTAACCTTCGTCTAGCAAAATTAATTACTTCAGAGGAGTTCAATCGGAGATTTTAAAGAGAACCGAGGATGTTTTTGGTTTGTCATGAATGGCTTACCAAAAGCATCCTTTTTCACCAGGTAAGAAAGTATAAAATCTCCAAGCGTGATAACATCTAGCGACAGCCACGTCCAGTTTCAGCGTCTCCCCTAGAAGGACAGATTCAAGTTCAGATTAACAAAAATCTTAAAAACTGTGCCTCTTAAACCTAAACAATAAACACCAAACAGCCCATATTATACAATTATAGCTTTGAATAATACTAATGAGGTGGGAAGCTAATGGAGCCGAAAAAGGGAATAGATGTTTCTGAACATCAAGGGTTAATTGATTGGGATAAGGTAAAGGCAGATGGAATTCAATTTGCAATGATTCGATGTGGTTATGGAAGCGATTTACAAAAGCAGGACGATAAACAGTTTGAACGTAATGTACAGGAGTGTGAACGGGTAAACATTCCTTGGGGAGCTTACTTGTATAGCTATGCCCTGAATCAAGAGGAGGCGATAAGCGAAGCAAATCACGTCATTCGATTATTAGAAAATAGATTACCATCTTATCCAATTGCACTCGATATGGAGGATGCTGACCAGTATAAAGCAAAAAAAGGCATGCCTGACAATCAACAACTCGTAGCTATTTGTCAGACATTTTTATCAAAAGTAAAACAAGCTGGTTTTGAGGTCATGCTTTATGCGAATAAAGATTGGTTAACGTCAAAATTAAGTGATAAGGGACTAGAACCCTATCATAAGTGGCTTGCGCAGTGGAATAATAAACCTACCTATCAAAAACAATATAGTATCTGGCAATTTAGCTCAACTGGACGGGTACGAGGAATTAAAGGGAATGTAGACCTAAATTGGGCGTATGTAGATTTTGGTAACACCACGAGTCAATCACCTACTGTATACAACGTTACTAAGCCTACTGCTGGATTCATGACCGCTTTTGACGCGAAACATAACATTAATCGTGTATCTACTGTTCGAACAGGAACTTATTACGTTTATAATGTCTCGCAGAAAATGGTTAATGTCACAAAAGTTGAAGGATTACCTGGTAGTTGGATCAATCCTTTAAACGCATAGGAAAAAGCGAAAACGATTGCGCCATTTGTTTTCATAAAATTACGTAAAAGTTGCAACTTAGGTTCTTTTGCCTCATCATAAAAGCAGAAAATATCATCTCGTTGATTGAACAAACTAGAATATAAAGTTTATTCAAAAGAAAGGAAGCATAGAAAATGAGTTTATTACAGGAGCTTTTTCACGAAGAGCCTAAGCAATTTCTGAAGGATGCCTGGGACAAAGCGGGGTTTGAAACAGCTACAGCGATTCAAACAAAGGCTGTCCCGTTGATACAACAAGGCAAAGATGTTATTGCTGAGGCACCTACAGGCACAGGGAAAACATTAGCATATCTTCTCCCAATTTTACAAACAATAGATTTAAAAAAGATTCCTATTCAAGCAATTATTATCGCTTCTTCCCACGAATTAGTCATGCAAATCCACCAGCAAATTCAAGTGTGGGGTGAAGCAAGTGGGATTCGTAGTACTGCACTGATTGGCGGGGCAAACATCAAACGACAAATTGAAAAGTTGAAAAAACATCCCCATGTTGTAGTCGGAACACCAGGGCGACTAGAGGATTTAATCAATCAAAAAAAGTTAAAACTACATGAGGTGAAAACTGTTGTACTCGATGAGGCTGACCAACTTCTCGTTCCAGGTCATGAAAGAACGGTGGAAGGGATCATCAAGCGAACAGACAAAGAAAGACAACTTCTTGTTTTCTCCGCGACTGTTTCACAGGAGATGGAGGAAATAGCGAAGTATTATACAAACAATCCTGAAGTAATAAGAATTACTGAGACCGATACCAATAAACCTTCCGTTAATCATTACTACATTGTTACAGAGGAAAGGGATAAGCTGGAAATGGTTAGAAAATTGTCCAATATAAATGGGATTCGGGCGTTAGTCTTCGCGCGTGACATTGGAAACATGGCAGTAATGGCTGATAAACTCACCTTTAAAGGGGTAAAGTTAGCTACCTTACATAGTGATGTAAGAAAACAGGAAAGACAAAAGGCGATTTCAGCAATTAATAACGGGGAAGTCTCTTTACTGTTAGCTACTGATGTTGCAGCGAGAGGACTTGACATTAATGATGTGACCCATGTTATCCAGCTTGATGTTCCAAAGGATAACGCACAATACATTCACCGCTCAGGACGAACTGGCAGACTTGGTTCTACAACGAACGGGACCGTCATTTCAATTGTTACTAAACAAGAAGCGGAGAAGTTAATGAGAATAACCCGGAAATTAAATATTTCAGTGTCGGAACGAGTTTTTTATAAAGGACAATTGCGAGAACGGTGAAGGTAATCTAGATCACTTAAACGGAGGGGGAGTTAGGTGGCTGAGACACATACATTTACAAAAGGCGAAGAAGTAGCCAATGCAATCACACATGGTGTTGGTGCATTGCTTAGTATCGTTGGTTTGGTCGTATTAATTGTATCGTCTACATTGTACGGTACAGCATGGCATGTAGTTAGCTTCACGGTGTTTGGCGCTACTATGCTAATTTTATATACGTCTTCGACCATGGTTCATGCTCTTCCACCAGGGAAGGCAAAAGATTTGTTTGAAATATTTGACCATTCGTCCATCTACTTATTTATTGCAGGGACATATACACCCTTTACATTTCTAGCAATAAAGGGAGCCCTAGGTTGGACATTATTTGGTATTGTTTGGGGTTTAGCTATTGGTGGAACCGTGTTTAAAGTTTTTTTTGTGAAAAAATACCTATTTACCTCAACAATTCTTTATGTGGTAATGGGTTGGTTAATTGTGTTTGGTTGGAATCAAATTGTTGATAATGTAGCGCGAAATGGCGTGATATTGCTCGTATTAGGGGGAGCGTTTTACACAATTGGTGCTTTGTTTTATGTATGGAGAGGTTTTAAGTATCACCACGCCATTTGGCATCTATTTGTAATTGCTGGTACAATCGCACACTTTTTCTGTGTATTAATCTATTTGCTTTGACAACAAGGCCACTCCACTCATCTTCTCAGATTTTGAAAAGATGAAGTCAGAGTGGCTTTGTTTAATCCTTAAATAGTTTGAGGGTTTTGGAACTACGATGTTTCAGCTTGTTGAAACGAGTCCGCTTGGAACATTAGTCAGGTTAACGATTGCTAAGTTCTAGAGGTTTATGAAAACCCAAGTATAGGGTGTGGCACATATGGTTTTTCGAGCTTTGCTCTTTCCTCATCGGACAATTTCACATTAACTGCAGCGACTGCGTCCTCAAGGTGGTGAAGCTTTGTTGCACCAACAATTGGTGAAGTAACAGGCTTTTTGTCTAGGACCCATGCCAGGGCAACCTGTGCACGAGGGATGCCACGATTTTGTGCAACCTCTTTTACCTGTTCTACAACTTCACGGTCTGCTGCTTCCATTTGCGAATAAAGCATTTTCCCAAACTCATCACTTTCTTTTCTAGAGCTTGATTCTTCCCAATCTCGTGTTAAACGACCACGAGCCATTGGACTCCAAGGTAAGACACCAATGTTTTCTTCTTTACATAGCGGTAGCATTTCTCTTTCTTCCTCGCGATATAACAGGTTTAAGTAATTTTGCATAGTAACAAAGCGTGTCCAACCATTTTGTTGGGCAATATGATTTGCTTTTAGAAATTGCCATGCAAACATGGAGGAGGCCCCTATGTATCTTACTTTTCCAGCTTTAACTAGATCATGAAGTGCCTCCATTGTTTCCTCGATAGGAGTGTGGTAATCCCAACGATGGATTTGATAAAGGTCCACGTAATCAGTACCTAGCCTTTGTAAACTGTTGTCAATTTCAGCCATGATTGCTTTGCGGGATAATCCAGCTCCATTTGGACCCTTTCGCATGCTCCCGTGAACTTTTGTTGCTATCACAACTTCTTCCCGTTTTGCGTAGTCTTTCAATGCGCGCCCAACTATTTCTTCACTAGAGCCATTGGAGTATACATTAGCTGTGTCAAAAAAGTTTATGCCAAGCTCTAGAGCCTTTTTTATAAATGGTCTACTTTCCGCTTCATTGAGTGTCCAAGCGTGATTTCCTCTATTAGGTTCACCGTAACTCATACAACCAAGGCAAATCCGTGATACTTCTAACCCAGTTGATCCAAGTCTAACATATTCCATTTATTCCAACTCCTCTATTAAAATTTACTATCACTAGTTTACTACACCAACAATGGAATGGGAAAAGATAGCTTTGTTTATCTTGTTTTTAGAAAACAGTGAACCGTCTCACTGAACAGAGAATAATCAATGAATTGACATCGCGGAAACAAGATGTCGTCTTGTTTCGACGGTATGGCATGGTGTATGGGTTACATAAAAGGAATTTATAGGGATGAGGGTAGGGAGAGAATGTTATGATTTTCTGGAGTAAACAATAACGAAGAGTATAAGGAAAATGACTGTTTTTCCAACTTCAAGCAACAAAATTTGTGTGAATGTGTTCATCATAACCAACTTCCTTCATTTGGCGCAACTTGTCTGAAAATGTAAATATATGTAATACAGTGTCGACAAAAATTATTGTGATAAACATATAAAGAATAAAAAGCTAAGAGCATCGCCCTTAGCTAGTTTTTTTTCTTCCAAAATCGTTTTCTTTCTTTGTCTTTTGCTACCATTTGTTTGTGCATTGTTTTATTCGGAAGCTCTTTAAAAAGGTCATAGGAAGGTCGACCGTTTTTGTCATTTGTGTTAACCTCCAACAACCATAAGTTTCCCTCGTGGTCAACGCTGAAATCAGCACCAATATCAATAAAATGGTAATAGTAATCAAGAAGGTTGGCGATAGCAAAGCCTGATTTTTTAAGATTCTTTTTTATTAGATTGACTTGGTAGTAATTAAACATGTTACTTAAGACAAAATTAGTATCGGCGACTCCTCCGCCTTTGGAAAACAAATTAGATACAATTGCATCTTCTCCACCAATGCGAACCAAATCACCTGCATATAACCAATAACCACTTTTATCACGTTGCATATGAACACGAATATCGATTGACCTGTTATTAAAAGGAAGAATCGGCGCATGTTCTTGAATGATTGTGTGCGTGTGTGAATAATAGTGTAGTAATTGTTGCAGTAATTCTCCCTCACTAGGCAAATAATGACTATCCCCATTCGGTAGCTGAAAGGTATATCCACCATATTCTGGTGTAATTCGTGCTATTTTCTTACCTGCCCACGTGTCTATTGGCTTTATATAAAATGGGGCCTGTTGGTAGACAAAATAATGCAGCGATTGTTTGGAAAATAATGCTGTATATGGGATTCGAAAAGGAAGTCGATGTGGAGCTAATAATTTATACATTTCCCATTTATTAAAAAAGAGACGATTTTTATCTAGGTGAACGTTACTATTTAAATAATTTGATGGTTGATAATCCATGATAAGCCCACTGTTCCTTTCTACAGTTATTATGATATATCATATGAATCAATGGGCATTAGGTGAATTGGTAATCTTTCGAAAGAAACATATCGATGAGCGTGAAGGTAATTAGATGTTGAAGAGACAAAGGTGGAGAATCTTTTCAGCAAATATGCGGACAGATGAAGAAAATAATTGGGATAGGAGGTGACCCCTTACGAAGAATGTCAAAGACACAGTTTGGTGGTTTTGTTTGTTTTGGGGAAAATCCTCTAAATTTCATGTAACAGCCGTTCGGGTACTGCATTAAGTATTTTAAATAACTTGCGCCTCCGATCAGATCTTTCTCTCCGATGTCTGTGAAAAGCGCATTTTGCATTATATCCACTCCTTTTAAAGTTTGGGGTTACTATATAATATGGTCCAACCTTTGAAACTAGACCTAATTTTTTTCTAACCAGATAGGAAAGAAAATTAAAGGAGATGCAAAGCATGGCGTGTCTTGCGCTTTTGTTTAAAGTTAAGGAAGTAAAAAAAATCCAAGGGTGGATATCATCCAGCTTTTGTTAAATAATAATCGTCTCCAATTTTCATGTTTAAACATAGGCTATAGTATGCTAATAAGAACAGGGGGAAGGCTTATGTATTGGAACAATTATTACCCGAACGGGACCGCGATTAATCCATATGTTTCACCAGGTTATACAAAATTTTTTAGACATCCGTATAACATGGAGGAATCTAACTATCTACGCGTTGTTAACGGTCAAGCAACATGGACGGAAGGTGGGCCTATCACACAATGTGGCATTCCTTGGTCAACAAATGAATATATGACTGCTTCTGTCGGTACAGAAACAACCTATAGATGTGGTCAAACGATAAAAGTAAGAAATAGTCATCTCCCACAAAGGGAGGTTATCGTTACAGTTGTAGATAAAGTACCAGGATTTCCGCGCAATAAAATCAATCTTCATCGTCAAGCATTTGAGGCATTAGGCGCTGATCTTTCGGTTGGAATACTAAATGTTACATTGGAACCAAATCCACAGCTTGAAGAGGAAAGGTGGGGGAAGTATTTATTAGAGATAACCCAAACTGCGTATCCAAACTACAATGTGACAGACTATAATTTTATAAAGAGAGTGAGCCTTTCCGAACGTCAAATAAAGGAGACTTATCACTTTTTCTTAAAATCGCAAGCAACACAGGAAATAAAAAGAATTAAAGGGAATGTTATCTATAATCCTGACACTGACCATATAAACTCATTTGATATACAAGAAGTATAGAAAAAAGCCAGACTTTGGCTGTCTGGCTGTCTAGTTTCAGTGCCTTAGGCTGGGCAAGGCGCTCTTCGCTTTTCTTACTATACAAGATTTAAGCTTTTACCAAATGGGATTTTTGGTTTGAATTGATCCGGAATCAACCAAAAAATGTCGTAATCCACTTTAAGATCTTCCCAAAAATACCCTGTGACATCTGTAATATAAAATAATTTATCAATTTTATTTTCTTTTGCCCACTCTAAAGATTCAGTGTAAGATGCCTTTCCATGGTTCATAAATGGAATTTGTTTTGCATGTCCAGTATCGGTAATTTCCCTTATTTTGAAATCAGCGAACACAAGAGGAGTGTTTGCTTTCACTTCATTAAATAGTGAAATAATATTTCTGATGGTATCAATAGGATATTCATTTGTTGAAGTATCAACAGCTACTGCGATATTTTCATCTTTAGCTTTTGTTATTATACTTAACAGTTGCTTTTGCCAAGACAATCGTTCATCTCTCCCTCTAAAAATTAGTTACTCTTATTGTGTCACTAGATGTTAATCTTACTATCGTTACTTCTAAACCTATAGGTATTTTACTTTAGTAGGAACAGTAAACTTCAGGAATTTCTGGCAAAAGCAATGAGTTAGTAGATAATGTAACATTTATCTTGTATAATCAAAAGTTAACATGGTATGAAAGTAGAGATTATTATATGACAATTCATTTAGAAGACATTCGCAATCATTTTGACGAAGTGTTTTTCCGCCGTGGTCAAAGCTATTTTAAACAAGGACGTGTCAAAGATCTTCACTATAATAGTGATGACCGAACTTGGCAGGGCAAAGTCGTTGGAACGGAAACATATAATGTCATTGTTACAGATGACGAAGCAAGGATTAATTATAACTGTAATTGTATGGCCATATATCAATATGGTGAATGCAAGCATGTTGTCGCTTGCCTTTTAGCAATCGAAAATAAGCTTAAAGCCAATCCTTTCCTTGCTAATTCTTATTTGCAGGAAAAAAATCACGAAGCAATTAATTATTTCGTCAATGCTTTTTCTAGTTTGCAACAAACCGATGCTTACCATCGACAGGAGTTAGTACAGAAACAACAGCTTCAAGCTGAATTTATCATTAAAACACAATCCCAATATATCAAACCAAGTTTATGGACAATTGAAATGAAAATAGGACCTAAACGCACCTACGTTGTAAAGGATTTGCGAGGCTTTTTGTCTGCGGTAGACCAACGTAAATCCTATTTTTTCACAAATAGCTTTTCCTACGACCCTACAGAGCATGCCATTAGCGCTTCAGATATGGCTGTAATGACGATGTTGCACAGTATGGCTATGAATGAGTTAGCCTATACTGGTTCAAATTTTCAAAAGGATAACCGAGAAGTGATTATCCCGCCGATGTTAGTGGATGATCTCTTAGCCAATTTGCAAAACACAAATTATAGTTTCCACGAGATTAGTAAAGGCGTTTTTCCGCGTATTCCACTAATGGGAAGTGAGCCACCTTTTACATTTAAACTGGATAAAGGGGCAGCGGACGATTTTTATTTCGATGCAACAGAACTAATGGAAGCTACTATGTTTGAGGCTTATCGTTATGTGCTTGTCAACGGGGCTCTTTATAAATTAACAGCGGATCAACAATCAATTTTACAGGAACTTGAAAATGGGTTGGTGAGGTCTAGTGCGAGGTTCTCTGAGCGAAAGTCGATTTCGATAAATAAAGAACAAATGGAGTCCTTTTTATCTATTGTCATTCCGCACTTGAGAAAAGTAGGGAGTCTTGAAATAACAGACGAGGTATCTAACCAAATAAGACAGTATCCGTTAGAGGCGAAAATGTATGTTGATCGTGAGGAAGATACTTTGCAGGTAGAAGTGGAGTATCATTATGGAGACATAAAAATTAATCCGTTTCAGCAAGACATAGCGGAGGTAACGGAACAAAATCAACTAATTATTCGCGATGCTATGCGTGAACAAGAAATTATGACAGCAATTGAACATGCATCGTTAAAATACAACGGGAAGAAGCTATATGTTGATGGCGAAGATGAAATATATTTCTTCCTTTTTCATACACTACCTTACCTTGAGCAAAAAGTAGATATATTTTTAACTAGCCAAGCAAAGGGGTTCCTGTTACCGGAAAGTCAGACACCTGAGACGACGTTCGATTTTAATCCAGATGGTGGTTTTTTGAATGTCAGTTTTGACATGAAGGATATCGATCCAGAACAAATCCAACAAGTACTACAATCAGTTGTAGAAAAGAGAAAATATTACCGGTTACCGTCCGGTGCATTCGTTGCGATTGAGGGAAATGAGCAATTCGAACAAATCGGTAAGCTATACACAGATTTAAACATCAGTAAAGCAGATATTGTTGACCAAACAATGCAACTACCAGCATATCGTGCCCTGCAGGTTGAGGATATCCTTAATGAGGGGAGTAAGCACAGGGTTCGGTTGGGCAAACAATTTCGTCGTTTGATTCAACAATTGAGAAACCCAGACCAATTAGATTTCAATATACCTGAGCAGCTACAGGCGGAATTAAGAGATTACCAAGAGGTTGGTTTTCAATGGCTGAGCACGTTAGCTCATTATTCCCTTGGCGGAATTCTTGCTGATGATATGGGATTAGGTAAAACACTACAGAGTATTGCATTTTTATTAGCAGAGCGAGAACGTCAATCAGAACAAGAAAGAAAATCAGCATTAATTGTTGCTCCTGCTTCTCTTGTCTACAATTGGCAGGCTGAGTTTGAAAAATTTGCACCTAGCTTACATGTGGAAGTCGTAATTGGAACACCTACAGAACGCCAAGCAATTTTGTCAAAAGAAGTAATGCCGGATGTATGGATTACTTCTTATCCGACATTAAGGCAAGACATTGATTGGTATAAAGAGCATCAATTTAGTACGTATTTTCTCGATGAAGCACAGGCGATTAAAAATGCGGCAACAAAAACGTCTAAAGCGGTACGAAGTATTAAGGCGAATAAACGATTTGCATTAAGTGGAACCCCCATTGAAAATTCACTTGATGAGCTATGGGCCATATTTCAGGCAATTTTACCTGGTTTTTTCCCAGCCCAAGCAACATTCCGTAAACTTGACGAGGGTAAAATTTCCCGGATGGCCCGACCGTTTATCTTAAGGCGGTTGAAAAAGGATGTCTTAACCGAACTACCAGATAAGATTGAGACTACCAATATATCTGAACTAACTAATGAACAAAAAGGATTATATATTGGATATTTAGAAAGAATTCAACAAGAGACTAAGGAATCTTTAGATAGTAATGGATTAAATAAAAGTCGAATTAAGATTCTTGCTGGATTAACGAGACTAAGACAGTTATGTTGTCACCCCTCACTCTTTATTGATAATTACCAGGGGACCTCGGGGAAACTTGAGCAATTAAAGGAAATTGTCCTTAATGCCAAAGAAAATGAAAAGAGAATGCTGATTTTTTCACAATTTACTAGCATGCTCCATATTATTCGAGAAGAATTATTAAAAGAAGGGATTGATTTCTTTTATATCGACGGCCAGACACCATCTAAAGAGCGTCTTGAAATGGTCAATCGCTTTAATCAGGGGGAAAAGGATGTTTTTCTCATTTCCTTGAAAGCAGGAGGAACAGGACTAAATCTTACTGGTGCAGATACTGTTATTTTATATGATCTATGGTGGAATCCGGCAATTGAAGAACAAGCTGCTGGTAGAGCACATCGTATGGGTCAAAAAAACGTTGTGCAAGTTATTCGATTGTTAACAAAAGGAACAATTGAAGAAAAAATCTATCAGCTCCAACAACGAAAAAAAGAGTTAATTGAAAAAGTAATTCAACCAGGTGAGGAAATGCTTTCAAGCATCACAGAGGATGAAATTAGGGAAATACTAAGTATCTAATCATCATAATACTTATTTTTAGCTGAACTAATGTTTAAGGCACGACATACCGGAAAAAGGATTTATGGCATGCAACGTTCTGGACGTAAAAGTTAACTATAAATAGTAGTAAAACGCTTGGATAGAAATATTTCTATCCAAGCGTTTATGCTTTAAAAGCATTCATTAAGAGCTGTTTACTCCGTTTATTAGCAATAAATCCAGCACTAAATTTTCAACTAAAGAAATAGTAATCGTACAACAAACTGGACAATACAGCGTCATTATTCTATTCTGCGTAAAAGGTTTCAGTATAGTATGGTTGGTCTTCTTTGTTAAAGGCAACTCCAACAGAAAGCATTTCAAAGTCCTCTTTTAAAATGATTTTCCTATGCCCAGGTGAATTCATTAAGCCTTCATTAGCAAAAATACTACTTGATTGTCCCATGGCCAAATTCTCTCCAGCTGTCCAAAAGGATATATTATCCTCATCCATTCGATTAAAAGGGGATTGACCTTGCGGGTTGGTGTGTCCAAAGTAATTGTTCTCCGCCATATCTATACTATGATTGCGCGCAGTCTTTCTTGCTGGTTCTGACCAAGTTAATGGAGACAGACCATTTCTCACTCTAATTGCATTAGTTAAATCAAAAAGCTGGTATTCAAATCCTTCTCTTAGTTTGTTGCTCGGGTCTCCAAAAAAGCCTTGTTTTTCTTTTTCAAGGTTGCCATCAATAATTTGAATAGCAGTAACAGTTGTTTCGTTTTGTATATCATAAAAAATCGTAACATAATTATTATCAAGTAAAAATACGTCATATTCTTGTTCATTTTGAATTTGGTACAGGGTCAAGCCTTTTTTAATACTTTTTAAAGGTTCACCAAACGCTTTACGTACATTATCTCTCGTACTAAATAATTTAATTCCAGTACTAGAAGCAATTAAATCTTGATTAGTGTACAAGCCTACAACTTTATTTTCCTCATTGTAAGCAGCCATAAAGAAATTTTGGTAGTTTTCGTGATAGGTAACCCAATTCACACCATACTCGTTTAATGTTTTTCGTTTCGGTTGTCCTGCCTCTTGTTCTACTTCTGAACGTGGAGTTCCTAGTTCAATATTATGAACGGAGAAGGTCTGACTGCGTGGTTCACTTAATGCTGGTTTTTTTGGATTAGGTTGATTCGTCTGATTAGTTTGTTCATTTTCATCGTTTGCTTTATCCTTTATCCATCCAAAAACAATTTGGAATTCTCGATTCAATTGTTCAATAGTTCCAACTACATTTGGGTTAGTCTTAAAGTCATTGATATCACTGCCGATTTCTTCAAGTACACCAGTCGCACCAGAGCGATTAAAGGTGTCTCCATAGAAATTCCAAAAAGTTGCGGCAATTAAAGCCAATACAATGATGTTGCGGATTTTTTTCAGGACCAATCCCTCCACTTTGTATAAGTTACGTATTACTTATTTTATCATTATTACTAGGATGGACAAAGCAAAAATAACGAAAACAGTTAGGGGGGAGAAACCTCTACTCTTATAGAGAGCATTTGCTTCTTTTTGGGGTGAGGATTGTACGCTCGGAGCGAGTGTATTTCAACTTTATTTTAATTAGGCTGTTTTTTTAAAAGATTGTTGTTTTCTGAACAATAGTTATTAACTCCATAATGACTGTTGTGTTGATTTGCGCTCCAGGCAGTCATTCGTGACCTTAGGAATAGGAATAAAACGGTGAAGGGGTGTATCATCAACACTTTTAACAAATCTGAACTCAAATCTGTCTATGAAGGTTTATTCAACAGGTAAAACTAGGCAAATGACGTATAAGAGAACCATATTTATATTTCCTGTATGATCTAATCCGTCGCCTATGTAAAAAGACTAAAGGCTACGCTAAAGCGGAAACCTTTAGTCTTCGTGCTATTCCTCATTTTCTTCAGCTAATATATCATCAAATGCCTTAGATACTTTTTCAAATTCCTCATCATTATCAATTGCGTCCAAATCACCATCGTTATCTACTTTTAGAAAGAAAATATCAATATCATCTTCGTGTCCATCCTGTAGGTCTTCCAAAAAGCTTACAGCGATATAGTCAATTTCATCCAAAGTAACGATAGCGATAACTTCGACGGTTTGTTCCTCTTCTGTTTCATCTGTTATCGTGAAAATTTCACCAACTTCAATTTTATCCATATCATTACCCCTTCCATCATGAGTTATCAGAGAATATCATGTCCATCTTTTTGTTATTTATTTTAAAAAAGTTATCGATAGACAAGCAAGCACGTTTAAGATAGAGCTGATAGGGAATACTTTAGTTTGTGTTTTAAACAAAAAAGAGAAATTAGGAGGTCACTACATATGAACATTGGTATTATTTTAGGTAGTACACGACCAGGACGGAATTCAGAGGCAGTAGCAAAATGGATCTATGAATTGGCACAACAGCGAGAAGACGCTAAATTCGAACTTGTTGACATCGCAGATTATAACCTTCCATTGTTGGATGAAGCTATGCCACCATCGATGGGGCAATATCAAAACGAGCATACCAAAAAATGGGCTGAGAAAATTGATTCTTTTGACGGATTTATTTTTGTTACCCCGGAATACAACCATGCAACAAGTGGAGCATTAAAGAATGCCATTGATTATTTGTATAAAGAATGGAATAACAAAGCTTGTGGTTTTGTTGGGATTGGTAGCTTAGGAGGTGCTCGTGCAGTCGAGAATTTACGGTTGGTTATGGGTGAGTTACAGATAGCAGATGTTCGTTCACAAGTAGGATTATCCCTATTTACAGATTTTGAAAACTTTAGTGTCTTTAAGCCTGGAGATCATCACCTTGATGCAGTTAATAGTATGTTTGATCAAGTGATTGCATGGAGTAAGGCATTAAAAACATTACGCTAAAACCTGATTTTTAATCTTTAAAAAGGGACAGTCAAAAGACTGTCCCTTTCCTAGTTGGATAAGATTGAAAAAATCAAAGAGCTGCCCCTAGATCAAGGCGCGATTTTCACTTTTCTTATTGTGTTACGAAGGATTTAATTTCTTCTTCGGTTGCTTTGCCCAAAAGTCGGTCAATTTCTTTACCGTCTTTAAATAATACTAAAGCAGGGATACTTTGAATATCGAACTTTTGTGCGATATCTGCTTGCTCTTTCACATCAACATTATAAAACTCTGCCTGGTCTGCTAATTCTTCAGAAACTGCATTGACAACTGGAACCAGTTGTTGACACGTACTTCATAAATCAGCCTTGAATTTTAATACAATTGCCTTTTTGTTGTTTTGAACTAGTGTGTTAATATCTTGTCCGTTTAGTTCTTTTAACATGTTAATCTCCTCCTCGGTTATTTAACATCCACATAATCCCATTGTACAAACATTTTAAAACAGGTCAATCAAATAGCCTTGAACAATGGTAATTATTAAGAGCTTCTCTGACCTTGCTTTTTTATCTTGTGGATTGTATGGTTCTTACCCCATTCATGCATTGCTTCTAAGATAGGTTCCAGACTTTTTCCATATTCAGTAATGGAATATTCTACTTTTGGTGGCACTTGTGGATAGACAACACGTTCAATAATGTCTTCATCCTCTAACTCTCGCAATTGTTTTGTTAACATCTTTTGTGTGATTCCGGGCATACTACGCTTTAGCTCATTAAAACGTTTTGTGCCTTTTTGTAATAGATGAAGTAAAATGATAGGCTTCCATTTACCGACTAGAATACTTAATGCATCCTCGACACGACATTGTTCAGGCGTTTTCTCCAAAGCTCATTCCTCCTAAGTATCTTCTTTGATACTATACCACTTTAAAGTGCGTACTTATACATTGGTCTGTTATCATCTATAATAACATCGTAATGGCAAAACGAAAAGTTGACAACGATTTATGTTCTACAAATTTTTTGGGCAAGATCAGGCCCTGTAGTAATAGAAAGGATGACATAGATGGAGAAATACCGTATTGACCGTAGTAAAGGATTGGAATTCGGTATCTATACGCTAGGTGATCACCTCCCGAATCCAGTTACTGGGGAGCGAATTTCAGAAGAACAAAGAATTAAAGATATTATCGAATATGCAAAACTTGCTGATCAAGCAGGAATTGATTTTTTTAGTGTCGGCGAAAGTCACCAAGAGTATTTTGCTACCCAAGCACACGCAGTAGTACTTGCTGCAATTGCCCAAGCAACGCAAAACATTAAGATTGCAAGCTCATCAACGATTATCAGTACATCAGACCCTGTTCGTGTTTATGAAAATTTTGCAACGCTTGATTTAATTTCTGGAGGAAGGGCAGAAATTGTTGCAGGTCGCGCTTCTCGGATTGGTCTGTTTGATTTACTTGGGTATAATGTCCGAGATTATGAGGAGTTATTTGAGGAGAAATTTGATTTATTAAGACAGATTAATGAAAATGAAGTTGTCAATTGGAGCGGTGAATTTCGTGCTCCTTTAAATGATGCAAGAGTTCTACCGCGGCCGAAAC
Source organism: Aquibacillus salsiterrae (assembly GCF_028416595.1). Classification (GTDB taxonomy): domain Bacteria; phylum Bacillota; class Bacilli; order Bacillales; family Amphibacillaceae; genus Aquibacillus_A; species Aquibacillus_A salsiterrae. The sequence goes on from NZ_JAMQKC010000008.1 coordinate 116,466, forward strand.
ACGGATCTTTACCCATTTGGCGTGCTGTAGGTGGTTCACCTGCAAGTGCAATTAAAGCAGGATATGCTGGGGTGCCAATGTATATGGCGCACTTAGGTGGGCCAGTAACGGTATTTAAGCGTACGGTCGATGCGTACCGAGAAGCAGCTCAACGCGGTGGGCATAATCCAGACGATCTACCTATTGCAACAGCAGGCTTTTTCTATGCAGCAGAAACTTCCCAACAAGCCTTAAAAGATATGTATCCACACATTAATGAAGGAATGAAAAAAACAAATGGACAAGGATTTCCTAAGCAGCATTTTGCCCAAGGTATCGACCCGCATAATGTAATGAATATTGGAAGTCCACAAGAGATCATTGAGAAAATTCTCTACCAGCATGAAGTGTATGGACATCAGCGATATATTGCTCAAATTGACTTTGGCGGAGTTCCGTTTGAACGACTTCAAAGAAATATTGAGTTAATTGCAACAGAAATTCTACCAGCAATTAGGAAATATACGGCAAAAAATTAAGGGGGACTAGTGAGTGAACATTGTTGCATTATCTGGCTCTATCGTCGGGAGTAAAACGAGAACAGCGATGAATGCCGTTGTAAAGGAACTGAAAGAAAAGTACCCTGAAGAAAAAGTAACATTGATAGATTTAGCTGATTTTAAAGTTGAATTTAGTGATGGACGAAATTATTTGGATTATCAGGGTGATACCAAATATGTAGCACAAACCATAATGGACGCAGATGCAATCATTATTGGTACGCCAATTTTTCAAGCTTCAATACCAGCGACTCTTAAAAATATATTTGACTTACTTCCGGTAAATGCTTTTCGCGATAAAGTAGTCAGTATGCTTGTTACAGCGGGGTCTTCTAAGCATTATTTGATTGCAGAAAACCAATTAAAGCCGATACTTGGATATATGAAAGCTCAGATAGTTCAGACGTTTGTTTTTATTGAAGAGAGCGATTTTTATCGAAAAGAAATAACAAATGACGATGTTATCTTTAGAATACAAAGACTAGCGGAAGATACGGTTTTGCTAACCAGAACCTATACAAAAATTCGTGAAGAAAAGGAAGAAGCGGAATACGGATTTTAAATGATTCGATCAAATATCAAAACTTCTTTACTATTATAAATTGGGATGAGTTGGGGAAAAGTTCTGAAAAAGCACTAAAATAGTAGATAATGAAAAAATAAGGTACGATAGAGGTGCCTTGTTTTTTCATTATATTTTTGTAGAAAAGGGATGACCATGGAAATTATTGAACTAAACGAAAAAGCGTCTAATCATCCAAAAGCCCTAACGCTTGTCATTGGTAAATTTGATGGCGTTCATAAAGGCCATCAAGCAATCTTGCAAACGGCAAAAAGTTATATGGATGAAGCGAATGAACTTTTGGCAGTAATGAGTTTTTCTGCTCATCCACTATGGGTTTTAAAGCAAAAAGAAGAATTTAAACATAAGCTAACCCCTGATAACCAAAAGCTTCATCTATTGAAGCAATTTGGTGTAAGTAGATGTTATTGGATCGAATTTACAAAAGAGTATGCTAAAACAACTGCTGAGCAATTTGTAAACGAGCATTTAGCTCCGTTACATGTTAACCGAATAGTAGTTGGAGAGGGATTTAGGTTTGGTGCTGGTGGTTTATCAAGTACTGATGAACTTATTCAGTTATGCAATGAAAAAGGTATTGAAGTTATCGTTGTACCACTTGTCAAGGTGAACGGTGAAAAAATAAGTGGTAGAAGCATTCGAAAATGGGTTGAATTGGGTTTAATGGAACCAGTTCACGCTGTATTGGGACGCCCTTTTACGGTTACCGGTAAAGTTATTCACGGGCAAAAGATGGGAAGAAAGCTTGGATTTCCTACCGTCAATTTAGGTGACGTTGATGATTATGTAAACCCTAAACCGGGTGTATACCTTGGACAGATAGGTATTCATAATGAAAAAGACATCACTGAATATTATGACGTGCTAATTAGTGCCGGATACAGACCTACCGTCAGTGGTAAAGGATATTTAATAGAAGCGTATTTGCTAAACTATTCAGGTGATTTATATGATAAAACAGTATCAGTTACCTTTCTTCGTTATATGCGTGACGAGGTTAAGTTCACAGAACTAGATGATTTAGTTAAACAAATGGAGAAAGATAAAATTGATGGCGAACGGTTAATGGGGCATTAGTTATAGTAGGGATAATGGTTACGTTTATCTAAACTATTGGCTAGTGTAAAAAAAGGAGGGAGAACCGTGAAAGTTGTTGGTGTAGCTGGTTCATTAGTTGGGTGGAAAACGAATGTCGTCATCCATCATGTTTTAAAAGCGGTCAAAGAAATCGATGTAACCATTGAGACAGAATTAATAGATTTGAGAGATTATCAAGTTGAGTTTGTTACAGGCGAACCACTTGCTTACTATAATCAGGATACATTTGATGTTGTGAACAAAATCCAATCAGCAGATTTACTAGTGTTTGGGACACCTATTTATCAGGCGTCCATTTCCGGTGCGTTGAAAAATTTATTCGACCATTTTCCGGTCGATGCATTTAAGGGCAAGGTTACTGGGATGGTTACAACCGGTGCAGTGGAAAAGCACTTTCTTGTTTCTGAATATCATTTAAAACCTATCCTTTCCTATTTGAAAGGGTTAGTTCCGACATCCAATGTATTTGTTCATAATGACTCCTTTGATGACCAAAATGAAATAATTAACGAAGAAGTACTAAAGCGAATTAAGCTGCTCGCAACAGAAATGATCACATTAAGAAAGTAAACGAACGAATTAATAGAATAGATACTAATTGTTGAAAATAGGAGGATTGTATCATGGCATTTGTAATTACAGAACCATGCGAAATAGAAAAGGCAGGAGAATGTGTGACTGTTTGTCCAGTTGATTGTATTGAGGAAGGTAAAAGTCAATTTTATATTGATCCAGATATTTGTATTGATTGTGCAGCCTGTGCAGCTGTATGCCCGGTTGATGCAATTGTGGAAGAATATGATTTGACACCAGAACAAGAACCATATTTAGAAAAGGCAGAGAAATTTTTCCAAAATCGATAAAAAAACAGGTGGTACCTATGGATAGGTGTCCACCTGTTTTTTTTACAAGATAAGAAAGTGTAAAAAAATTCAAGCATGGATAACATTCAGCGACAGCCACGTCCAAGCTTCAGCGCCTACCCCTCCCGAGTTGTCTTACGCTTTTTTTGAGGGGTGGGAAACAACATCCACTGACAGCCATGACGAGCGTCTTAAAACCATCTATTCTCGGATTTAATAAAAAATGATGGAAGAGGAAGGATAATAGTACTAAATATTTTTTTGGAGGGAGCTATATGAACATTGCGGATTTACTGACGATCATTAGCTTTATTGTATTAGCACTAGTGGTTTTTATCATTATTGGCCTTAGTGTCTTTTTATATTTTGTTGATCGTAACCAAAAGCAGCACCCAGTTCTGCGGAATTACCCAGTCATAGGGCGGATTAGATACTTCCTAGAACAAATTGGACCTGAATTGCGCCAATATTTATTTAATAATGATTTAGAAGGGAAACCATTTTCACGAGTGGATTATCAACATATAGTGAAAAAGGCGAAATATAAGCGAGACGTTATTGGCTTTGGATCTAGGCGTGATTTTGAGCAAGCTGGCTTTTATATAAGGAATTCCATGTTTCCTAAGTTAACTGATGAATTAAAAATGGACATGGATACTGAGGTCACAACTAATCGTTATTTATTAATTAAAGACCCGCTTTTTACGCAACGGGAGGAGAGACTTGAGCAGGAGAGATCCTCTTCTTATTTATTAGACAAGGAAAATTACATTGTTATTGGCGAAAAATTGAAGCATCCCTTTGTGGTTAAAGGACAAATTGGTATGTCGGCAATGAGTTATGGGTCACTTGGAAAGCGAGCGATTACTGCTTTATCTGAAGGGCTTGGTATGGCCCAAGGGGCATGGATGAATACCGGAGAAGGCGGTATTTCTGATTATCATTTAAAAGGTGGAGTAGATTTAATCATGCAAATTGGGCCTGGCCTGTTTGGCGTACGTGACAAGCAAGGCAATTTTAGTTGGGATGCCTTAAAAGAAAAGAGTGAAATCCCACAGGTGAAAGCTTTCGAGATCAAGTTGGCGCAAGGTGCAAAAACGAGAGGAGGACATATTGATGGCGAAAAAGTAACCGAAGAAATTGCTAAAATACGAATGGTCGAACCTTACAAGTCAATCGATAGTCCGAATCGTTTTCGTGAATTTAATGATTTTCCATCTCTTTTTCGTTTTATCGAAGAAATCCGTAAGTTTACTGGCAAGCCGGTAGGGATGAAAGTCGTCATAGGGAGTCAAACCGAAGCTGATGAATTAGCGAAGCATATAAAAGAGACGGGTATAAGCCCTGATTTTATCACTATTGATGGTGGTGAAGGCGGAACTGGTGCGTCATATCAAGAACTTGCTGATAGTGTTGGTTTACCGATTAAATCTGCTTTACCATTAGTGGACCATGCGTTAAGAAAGTATGGTGTTCGTTACAAGGTGAAGCTGATCGCCTCTGGAAAGCTATTTTCACCTGACCGTGTTGCAATAGCGTTAGCAATGGGTGCCGATTTAGTCAATATTGCACGTGCATTCATGATAACTGTTGGTTGTATTCAAGCATTAAAGTGTGAATCAAATGCCTGTCCAGTTGGAGTAGCAACGACTGACCCTGATTTGCAAAAAGCATTAGTCATTGATGAAAAAAAACACCGAACAGCTAATTATGTGATCACTATGCGAAAATCGTTATTTAGACTTGCAGCAGCTGCTGGAATTGAATCTCCTACACAGTTTAATCAAAGTCATATCGTTTACAAGGATGAACGTGGCAAAATACTTACTATGAACGATATTTATGAATCGATTGTAAAGGATAATTGAAAACGATAAACTCCTCTAAACATGTTTAGAGGAGTTTTAAATGCCGTTTTGGCGACTATTTTTGGGTTAGATAAGATGAACATTAACACCATAGCTTTCTATTCTTTCAGTAACGTCTAGGGGGAGCTCGTCGAAGATATAATCATTAATATCGTTTAGGTCAGCTACTTTAGCAAAATTAACTTTATTTACTTTACTGTGGTCACTTAAAAGAATCGATTGTCTAGCGCGTTCAATCATCAAACGTTTAATCGTTGCTTCCATTAAATTGGGGGTGGTTAGTATTCCTTCTTTTAGGTCAATTCCATTAATCCCGATGAATGCCTTATCAATACGAATCATTTTTAATGATTGTTCTGCAAATGGTCCAACTAAGGCTGATGTCTCTCTACGGAAACTACCACCTAGTAACATGACATCATGGCTTGGGTTTTTAGCAAGTTCCTGCATGATTGCTACAGAATTTGTAACAATAGATAGCTTAGGTAAACTTTTTAATTCTTTGGAAAGTTCATAAGTTGTTGTTCCGGAATCAAGTAATATAGTATCACCTGGTTCGATAAAGGTTACAGCTTTTCTTGCTATTGCTTGCTTCTCCTCAACAAATTCCTTTTCTTTTTCAAGCATTGTTTGCTCATAGCTTACACTTTGGGCTAAGACGGCACCACCATGTGTTCTTTTAATGTGGTTCGATTCTTCTAATTCCTTCAAATCTCTCCGAATGGTTGATTCAGATACCTGAAAATAACTGGTTAAGTCATGAACGGTAGCGCGTGTTTGATTCTTGATGTATGCGAGTATTTTTTCCTTTCGTTCTTCCATAAACATGAGAATGCCCCCACAGTTAAAGTCAATACTATCATTATAATCGATGATGGAGGAGTTTCAAATGAACAACGGAATGAAATTTAATGTTTCGTATGGTTTGGTGCTTTTAAGGACTAGAAGATGGCCATGGCAACAGGTGAATTTCAGTCAATCGAGTCCGAATTACTGCCTAATTCGGACAGTAAAAGCCGAAATTCAGCCAACCAAGTCCGAATGCAAGCCTGCCTGGAGCATAAATCAACATAGCATTAGCCCGCGCATTATATAAGAAATACGTTGCTGTAACAAATGTTCTAAAGGGCTGGACACCAGAAATAAACAAATAATAAAAAAGAGAGAATGGGACCTTATTGGCTCATTCTCTCTTGATTTTATAAACATGCTACATAATAAGAGATTCAGTAGTGTGATAGCTTATAGGACGCAACTTCTAGCTCTTTTGATAAGAGATGTCTAGCGCAGGACGCGCGACTTACGCATTTCTTGCTTAGCAACTATTCTATACACAAATCTCTTCTTGTGTCATATCAACTAACTCAGAGTGGTAAGCTCCGGCAAGAATTTTGGGCTGCAGGTCAGAAATATAATCTTTGATGTCATTAGGTTGAGTGTTTGTTTCACTTAAGTGAAAGTAAACAAATCCTTTTTCGTTATGAAGAACGGAAAGGTGAATATCCTCTCCTACTTTAGTTGTTGCTACTAATCTACATGTTTTTCCTTTTGGTGCCATTTCAAATGAGATCGTAATCTCCTCCTGAACTGTTTTTAGTGTACAATCTTTCAACGTTGTACTGTATGAATTTTACCACAGCTAGAAAAACAGCTGAAATGAGATATAACCTGGACATCCTAGATAAAACTCTGAAATAGAAAAAGGGAAAAAGATACTGCGCTCGTTCTTATAATTAATCCAAAATACTCCCAAATACAAACAATTGTTGGTTTATTGTAGCAATTTTAAGAAAAACAGAAGCTAGATATTTTGGGAATTTCTTTCTTACTTTCAAAAAACGAGAAGCCGTACTATCAAATCATCTATTTCTCGTTTCTCTTGTTAATTCAAATACTGTTATTTCAGGGGGGCAATTAATTCGAATTGGAAAATTGCTAAATCCAATACCTGGATTCACATAAAGCCTGTTCCCCCTCTGTCCATGTCCCTCAATCCAACCTGATGAGTAAATCCCAGTATAATGTAAAATATTCGAATAAAACCAGTCAGACAGGACCGGTATCATTACCTGACTACCATGAGTATGTCCAGCGATAGCGAGTGGGGCAGCATAAGCTGCAAGTTGGTCATAGGTAGCAGGGTTATGCATGAATACAATTCGTGGGTCTTCTTTCGACAAATGATCAAAAACTTTATCTGGGTCTGCATGATTTGGCCACGTAGCACCTATTCCAACGAGATTTAGTGAAGCGTCTGTTCTTTTGCCGAAAGTTACTTGATCTTTGGATATGTTTAATTGCAGTGTTTCGTTTTTAACAACAGTTATACCGAGTTGTTCTAAACGGTTTTCAACTAGTTTAGCTGTCTCTTCCTTGTACTTATCGTTTAAGTTACTCATCCCGTAATCATGGTTTCCTAGTACGGAGAACGTAGGTATCTTTGCATGTTGCAATGGTTTTAGTAACTCCACAACTTTATCCATCTGTTTTTCGCCATTGTTGCCTGGATGATAAAGGTAGTCACCGAGTAATAACACTGCTTGTGGTTTCATTTTAATTATCTTTTCGATGGAACGTTTGATTGTCCAACTATTATCCATCCACATTCCGATCTGAAAATCTCCAATTACTGCTATTTTCTTCCCGTCCCATTCTTCAGGAAGATTGGGAATGGTAACCTGTTCGTTTTCCACGTTAATTGTGTAAGGTTCGATAATCCCCCAAGCGAGTAGTAGGAATAAAACTAAGCAAAGTCCCTTCACGGTTTTCTTCAAAGCGTAGTCATCTCCGTTCGATTACTATAGAGTATGTTTATTACGTTAAGGTCAAAAATAATCTTAATAATGAGATTTTGCTTTTAGTTTCTGTTTGCGAAAAATTTTCGAATTGAACGAAAGGGCCGAATGTGATACCTTGTTTGCCATTCCAGCCATTCTAATCCAAGGATACAGAGAATAACCCATACAGCTCCTGCTAAATAGCCTGCTAGGACATCACTAGGATAATGTGCCCCTAAATAAATACGACTAAATCCAATTGCGATAATTAAAAAACCGAAAAATGCAGATAGAAACGATTTAATTACAATCGATCGTCTACTTCTTATAATAAAGTAAATCATAAACCCATAAAAAATAAGCGATCCCATTGAATGCCCACTTGGAAAACTAAAACCTACTGCATCAATTTCCGGATTAATGGAGGGTCTCCCTCTGTTATAATGTTCTTTCAGTATTTTCGTGATGATGGCTCCACCCGCAACTGCAAGAATAAACATGGCAATCCCCAAACCATCCTTGCCGCGGATCCATAGTAATACTATAACAACAACTGACATAGTTGTAAGAAACCAAACCGAACCTAACTCAGTAACAAATAACAGAATTAAGTCTAAGGTGTCAGTTTCAATTGTTTTTAAAAAGTTTATAATGGTTGAATCAAATGCATTTATTTCTTTACTAAGTAACTCTTGTCCGATTTTAATAAAAATGTAAGTGGAAAAACTGATTACACCAAGTCCCGCTAGCACCAAAACAAGCGGAATTATCGATTTTTTTATTTGTTTTTCTTCCATTGTTAGACCGCTCCTTCTTTTTATCCTAGGGAGTAGTGTCTATTTTAACCGGGCAGATTAGTATGTATGCGAAAGAAATGATACGTTAACTGGATTTTCTAGACTAAACCAGCTTATAATTATAAAACTAATACAAGTTTGGAAAGGAACAGTTATGAATCATCTTAACCAACAGTATATCTATAACTATTCCTGTGCTGAAGAGGAAAAGTCGCTTTGTAAGCTAGAGATGCGGGCCTTTTTTGGGAAGGATACCAACACAGGTATGCTTAAAAGTGAACGATACATTGACCCGAATAGGAGTCCATTTATCAAGGAGCAGCTAACAATTTTATATGAAGCAAGCAACTTTTCGCAGCTAAAAGAGCAAGTGAATAAAACGGGACGTGTAGATGGAACATTTAAAGTGGTGTTGGTAAATCCGCATGATGTGTTTGGGCAAAAAAGGATAACTTTTAAAGAGAGACGCATGATAGAGCGGGAGGTAGGGCTCTGTTTGCGTGGAGAAGTAAGTTTAGATAGCCCTGATAAACGTTTTGCTGTGATGAATGTTGATGGGCAGTGGATATTCGGTTTGTATCAGGAGGCTAAATCGATTTGGCTAACACATCAAAAGAAACCGCATCAGTATTCGACAGCGCTAAACACCCGGGTGGCCCGTGCCGTAGTCAATATTGCTATACCTAGATCAACAGGAATTAAGGCAATTGATCCTTGTTGTGGAATCGGTACTGTCCTTATTGAAGCGTTATCGATGGGGGTTAATATAGTAGGTAATGATAGAAACCCACTTATTATGAAAGGTGTCCGCGAAAATATTAAATTCTTTGGCTATGAAACTGACGTGTTGTTAAAAGACATGAGAGATATAACGGAACAATATGACGTTGCTATTATCGATATGCCGTACAACTTATGTTCTGTTCTATCGAAGCAAGAAAAAATCACAATGTTAAAAAGTGCCCGCAGCTTTACTCGGAAATTAGTTGTTATTTCCCTTGAGGAAATCGAGAGTGCAATTGCTACATCCGGGTTTACAGTCAAAGACCGAGGATTTGTTAAAAAAGGCTCTATAATTCGTCAGGTAATTGTATGTGAATAGAAACTGATAAGAGTAAATCAGTTTCATTGGCCGCAAGTAAAGCGTAAGGCGCCAAGAGTTAGACAGTTCTTGGTTCTTTTATACTTCCTTATCTTTTTAAGAAAAAAGGCTGTCGTAACCATTCGACAGCCTCCATACATTTTTGATCAGGAAGTATTTAGTAAGATGAAATTGAAACGACGTCTGGTTGCGTCGGTAAGCTTTCACAAACTACCCCGTTGCCATCACCATCTAGATTGTGAGGATCTTGGTCAGGTCCACCTGCAGCCTCAAAAAATGCTTGTGCCTCGTCTTGGGTGTTGAAATCGCTACAGTTTTTGTCGGGACCAAATGGGTCGTATGGTCCTTCATAGTTGCTAGTGCTACCCGACTCCGCCGCAACAGGGACAGCATCTTGTTCCTCTTTATTAAATCCATCTTCTGTTACATAACCTTCAATGCCCCAAATTCCAATTTCTTTATCTCTTGCTTTTGTTTGGGCATTGATTAAGTCCTCTTGATATAAATACGGTGGGTCATATTCATAAGCATAACGAGCTAGACCCTCTTCAAGTAATAATTGGTTAAACATAATATCTTCGCCAACCCAAAGATAGGCTAATAAACGATTATATTTATCTGTTTTAGGTCCATCAAACTCTATTGTTACTTTTTTTCCGGTTGGTAGTATTTCTTTTGCAAAATCAGTAGCTTCCTTGCCAAATGGTTGAACAGGTAGTGATGGATCGACTGTTTCCGGAGTATCCACTAGCAAAAGACGGACAGTTTTAACTTCACCTTCGATAGAAACCACAACCGTATCTCCATCTATTACTCGGTTTATCGTAGCTGTTACTTTACTCGCGTCCTGCTCACGAAAATCGGGTTGAATTGTTTTGGCTAGAAAAACAGAGAAATGTTGTCTTGAAAGGGTCTCGTTTGGCTTAAACGTTTGATCTGGATACCCCTTTGTAATATTGTTTGCTGCTAAATGATAAATGGAATCTTTCGCATAGTAGTCATCAGTAACATCTGTAAAAGTGGTTGCCGATTTTCCGGTAAGGTTATAGGCTTGATCAATCGCATAGGCAATATCTCCACGAGTCATTGGTTCGTAAGCCTTGAATTGGTTGCCATTAAGAGGCTTGATTAATCCAAGCTCCATTGCTGTTGCGATATAGGTATAGTCAGTTGTAGATGGTGTAACATCGGAAAGGTTAGGATTTGGTGCATCAGTTAAAGGAACACCTAGGTCATTTAAAATCATTTTAATGGCCTGAATCCTTTTCACGCTTTCTGTTGGACCGAATGTTCCATCTGGGCGGCCTTTTATGATGTCTTTGTCAGTTAAGTATGTAATGAATCGTTGATACTGTGTCACGTCTGGAAATGCCCAAGCCGTTTTTATTGGTAACGATGAAACGAGTAAAACGAAAACTAACATCCCGGACAGTAGTTGTTTCAGCATCTTCACACTCCTTTTTAATTTTTTGTCGAATCTATAAGACTATCATACAGAAAAAACAGTTTATTTTTCCATAGTTTTGAAATAAAAAGTTGTTTTTCCGTAAAGAAATTAGAGAATTCGTTTGAAAATCATTGGTGAAAATATTAAGTCAGCTAAAATTCTTTAACAAAAATGGTTATTAGGAGTGTCTGGAGATTAAATAGAAGATCGAATCGTTGGGATTATCACAAATAACCAATAGATAGGTTGATTATAACTACATATCATTAATTGATTGACGACAAGCTGTATTCGTGATATATTATTTCAGCTTTCAATTTCGGTAGCTAAATATGAAATGAATAAATTAGTTGTTGACTTCTACGAAACGATGTGATATGATAGTAAATGTCGCTGAGAGATGAAGCGATAATAAAAAACACATTGATCTTTGAAAACTGAACAAAACAACCAGTATGTTTAAAGAAAAAGTGTAGGCGACTGTTTAATAGCGTACGGATAGATAAGACAGCATGTAGCACTTCGAACTTCAAGTGCGAAATGATGGATTAACTATACGCTAGCTATTGGGAACCGAAGCTAGATT
>NZ_JAMQKC010000009.1 GCF_028416595.1 Aquibacillus salsiterrae
ATGGAAATGCTTTTTTTCGTCCCTTCAGGACAAGGCCACCAAGCGTAAGTACGGTAGTTGTTAGTCGGAACAGTACCAGAAAATTTGGTCGCTAGTGTTAATGAATAGAGTTTAAAATATAAATAATGAAATGAAAGGGATAACTAAACATAGCATTGTGAGAAGATAATGGTTCTAGGATCCTGACAACTCATTGTCTAAATGAATGGCCAGTTGCATTGTGTGTGACTGTAAATGGGGAGCCACGTCATTGCCACCGGCATTTAAACTGACAACGAATCAGACTGCGGACACGGTAGTGGAAGTGAGTAAAACCTTCCCTAGCTCCCAGTTGTGCTCTAGCTGTGGCTATAAAAATAAAGACGTTACAGATCAAGGATTATTTCTGAATAGTGTTGTTTTAACCAATACAGGAAACTTTGGAATTCCTGTAAACAGTTTTACCAACCTCAAGAAACAGTGCTTTAATTGCCTTAGATTATGGAAACTATCCAAAATTTGCTGCACAATCCGTTTTATTTACAACTTTATGCGCCAGTATATCGATTACGGTTATAATCTACATCACAGCAATTAGTTATTGGTTGCAGGTAAAGTAACGTAACCTCCGATTCTATAAATACTGAGATCTTAAATAGGTTGAAAAAGAAAGAACCAATTTGAATATAATGAGTTAGGATTTGTCAGGTTATTAAAGGAGTTTATGTGGAAATGAACACATTGCAAGAAGCAAAGACTATAGTTCGCTATCAAAATAATGATAAAGTGTATTATGGAATTGTTGAGGAAAATGAAATTATACAACTGTCTAGTAATTTTACAGAAATAGTGGAAAATGAAATAAAGTATGATGGTGTAAGAGTTGAATACAGTGAAGTGAAAATTTTGAAGCCAGTATCCCCTTCAAAGATTGTTAATTTTGGTTGGACTTATGCTGGACACGCAAAAGAGACTGGGGGCAAGGCTAATCTTGCAGAGCCATTCCTGTTTTTAAAGCCATCTTCTTCAATTATTGCAGATCAGGATGAAATCATTCTTCCTCCTGCAAATTTAACTAAACAGGTAGAGATGGAGGGGGAAGTAGCACTTGTTATCGGAAAGCATGGTAGAAATATAAAAGAAAAAGATGCACTAGATTATGTTTTTGGCTGTACAATTTTTAATGATGTAACGGCAAGAGACCTTACTAAATCAGATCCTCAGTTTACAAGAGGTAAAGGCTTTGATACTTTTGGTCCGTTGGGTCCATACATTGTGACTGGTATAGATCCGACTAACCTAAGAATTGTGACAACTTTAAACGGAGAAGTAGTCCAAGATGGTAATACTAATGAGATGTCACATTCAATTCCTTTTCTTATTAGTTGGATTTCACAGGTTATGACACTTGAGCCAGGGGATGTTCTTGCTACGGGTTCACCTTCAGGGAGTTGTCCAATGAAATCAGGAGATACTGTAGTAGTGGAAGTGGACAAAATTGGAAAGCTTCGGAACTATGTAAAATAGATATAATTAATCCTGATTATTCATAGAAAATCATACAATGGCTACTAACGCCTGCTGTATAATAAGCTTTTTGTTAGATTGATTCAACTTTGAAAATAGCAATGCAGCATGGAAGGTTTATAAAGAATTACACGCAGAAAATCAAAACCGTGAATTGTATATCTTTCATACCAACAATGAGGAAATTAAAGTGGTTGAACAGCCGTATATAGGAGTAGAAGAAGAGTATGAAGATTTTCATCGATAACCATTTACCTCTAGCTAGTATTGAGATTAAATACAATGGAAAGAAAAAGACATTTCATAACTTGCTGTTTGATACGGGATGTCCTTGCAACTATTTTGGATACTAATTTATGTGAAGAATATGGATCTTGATTTAGAATATGCAAAAGTAAATCTCTTATTAAGGGATAGGTCATATATTTCAAATCTTAGCTCCTATTCCTATAAGTAAAGCGTTAGTGCAACGGGAGTCATGTATCTTATTAAGGGAGTGTTAAATAGTGAACAAGCAAATAGTTGATATGAAAAATAAAGTAATTATTACTACAGTGTATCCGTCCAGCATTATCAAAGATTTTAGAATATATTTAACGTATCTGCAAAAAAATAAAATAAAATTAACGAAGGCGAATGCGTATTTTACGAAAAAAGATTTACTAGCAATTTATTCGCTAATTACACATGATAATATTGAGGTCCCGAAACACTCGACGCAAATCGGCTATCCAAAAATCCATTTGTTTTATCATCTCTCTATCAATCTTGATTTCATTAGGATTAAACGTACTCAAACGTCAGCGCTTGCCTTGGTTCAAAGTAAGCAAATAGATGAATTTATGGAGCTGACATCCACGGAACAATATGTAACTCTATTAGAAGTCTTTTGGATGGAGACTGATTGGGAAGACCTTCAGGGGGAAACGTGGAATATAGAACCGAATAATGTTGACTTATTATTTGAAGAATTAGAGAACTATCCTGCCAATAAAGTTATTCAGTTAAAGCAATATAAAGACATTGAAAATACTGTTTATAGATATGGGCAATTTTTCTATTATTTTAGTTATTTTGGATTTTGGACATTTGAAATTGATGAAATTGAATCAAATAAGCCAGATAGACCGAAACGCACAGTTGCTCAATCGATAATGTTAACTCCCTTTTTCAAGCAAGTATCACACATATTACTTGAAACGTGGTATCCATACCAAGAGAAAAAACTGGATCAATCTTTCCATTTATTAACGAATTTATTTAATCTTCCAAATGAAATTATGGAAGAAATTAATTTAGAGAAACCTCAAAGTAAGATATCGCTAATTTCATTATTAAAGCCGTTATTTCCATCAGGACAATTAAACACGACATTAAAGAAACAAGTATCCTTTATCAGGGGAACGTATTTATTAAAAGTAAAACTTCACCAATCTTGTTGGCGAGTGCTGGAATTATCAAGTTCCCATACTTTACTTGATGTACATAATTTAATTCAGATGGCGTTTAACTTTGATGATGATCATTTATATGCTTTCTACATGGATGGGAAAAAATTCAGTAAACACCACTATATTGCCCCAATGGGTAGTGAAGGTCCTTATGTCGATGAAGTGAAAATTGGTGATATGAATTTATACGAGGAACAGAGTTTCCTTTATTTATTTGATTTTGGGGATGAGTGGGAATTTGATATTCAAGTGGAAAAAATAATCGAAGGCGAAGAAGTACCTAACCCGAGAATTAAAGATGAATACGGTAAGGCTCCAAATCAATATAGTTGGTAACTTAACTCTGAAAGAATATGATGATTTTATTTGACTACAATTGATAAAAATGCTTAGGGATATGAAAGAAGAGTTGTCAGCTTAATAACAGCATCCCAATCTGCCACAACCCTTGAACCATAGGAACATTGGGCAGTAGCAGAATATGTAAAGAGGCCACTCAAAGGTTTAATAAACCAATGAGAAGCCTCTTTATATATTAGGTTAGCACATGACTTTAAACGTCGTTACCCTATGTTGTCTCCCCTTTTATTAGCTCCACATCCACTACTGAGTTGTTGATAGAATCTAACTCTTTGGTTTCAACCATGTTTATAACAGTGGTACTTAGTATTTTTCCTATGCGACTAACAGGCTGCGCAATGGTAGTTAGTTTCGGAGTTTGCAGCATTCTCGTAAAACTATGAAAGTCATAACCTACTATTTTTAATTGTTCAGGAACCTTAATATTGTTTTTTGCAGCATATAGGTATAAAGCATAAGCCACAAGGTCATTACTACAAAACACCCCATCAAAATCAGTAAGCTTTACCGAAACTTCACTTTCAATAAAATCGCTAAAATAATCGAAAGTTAAATTATCTTGTGTTCCTTCAATGACTTCATGGTCAATATTATGTTTCATACACGTTAATCTAAAAGCATCCGTCCGTCTATTTGGTAATAAATCTAATTTTAACGGACCAGATATGTGCAACAATTTTTTGCATCCAGATTCAATCAAGTGCTCCGTAGCAATTTCACCGCCTCTATAATTATCAGCCGCAACATAAGGGAAATGATTGGCAATTATTCGGTCAAACGTTACTACTGGAAAACTTAATTTTTTATATTCTTCCACATCTAATGTATGACTACACATTATAAGACCGTCAACTCTATTCTCTTTTAACATGCTAATATATTTTGTTTCTTTTTCAAGCTGATCAAGAGAATTGCAAATTAGAACCTTGTAGTTATGTTCATTAGCAGTTATCTCTACATGCTTAATTAACTCTGAAAAAAATGGATGGTTTGAATCTGGAACTATTATACCTAAGATATAGGACTGACTTTTTTGAAGAGCTCTAGCAATTTGATTAGGAGAATAATTTATCTCTTCCATAGCCTTTTCCACTTTTTTTCTAGTTTCTTTGCCAATATATCCGCGATTATTTAAGACACGCGACACAGTAGTAACTGATACGCCTGCTCGAATAGCTACATCTTTAATATTCACCAAGTTTACCGTCTCCTTCAGGTGTGTTCTTGTGAAGAAACCCCAATCTAATAATGTATAGTTACTATTATACCTGAACAAAGTTATAAATTTCACAAAATAATACTTGTCACATGTGGTAAGGTTACCACATTATTTTATAAGGTGATAGAGATGATTTAATAGAAGTTTTTGGGTTTCATTTCATGTTATAGCCTTATTCTAAAGGTTTTAGCAATAATGACAAACTGTTATATAGTGAATGATTCAATGGAATGTGAAAACGTTTGACATATTAAAGCTGCCATTGTATTATTCTATTTGTAACCATTTGCAATAATTTTTCACTTAATGGGAGGAACTATAAAATGAAAAAAATGTATTCACTATTAACTACAGGTTTAATAGCTTCAAGTCTTCTGTTGTCTGCTTGTGGCAGTGACTCAACAGATGATTCAGGATCAAGTTCAGCAGAAGGGGATAAAATAACGCTTGAAGTGTATCAAGGAAAAGTAGAAATAAAAGATCAATTTGAAGAAATGATTAAATCATATGAACAAGAAAATCCAAATGTAGAAATCAAGTTTACAGCTGTAGGAGGCGGAACAGATTATCTAGGATCACTTAAAACAAAATTTTCATCAGGTGATGAGCCGGAGATTTTTAGTGTTGCAGGACCTTCTGAAGCCGAGCAGTTTACAGATTATTTAGCAGATTTGTCAGATACAGAGTCTGCAAAACTAGCACTTGATGGTACACTTGCTGCTGTAACTGAAGGTGATCAAGTTTTAGGATTGCCATATAATCAAGAAGGTTACGGATACATCTATAATAAAGCAATCTTTAAAGATGCAGGTATAGATCCATCAACAATTAAAACATATGATGATCTGAAAAGTGTTGTAGAAACCTTGGATAGCAAAAAAGAAGAATTGGGTATTGAAGCTGTTTTTGCATTAGCAGCTAAAGAAAAGTGGGTTATAGGGAATCACTTAGCCAATGTGTACTTAGCACCAGAATTCAACAACAATGTTTTGGAAGCTTATGATGCCAAAACAGTGACGTTTGAAAAAGGTGATGAGCTACAACAGATGCTTGACCTTCAAGTGAAATACTCTATTCAACCTACATTAAATGTTGATTATTCTCAGCAAGTTGAACAATATTTTTCATTAGGTCAAGTGGCCATGATTCAACAAGGTAATTGGGTGTTTCCTTCAATCGAACAAATGGATCCAGAACTAGCACAAAATATTGGTGTTTTACCAATTCCTGTAGAAGGTAATGAAGGAAGCATCCCAGTTGGGGTTCCAAATTATTGGGCCGTAAACAAAAATAAAGACGAAGAAGTTGTACAGGCTGCTAAAGATTTCCTTGACTGGATGAACACATCTGAAGTAGGAAAAGATACAGTAGTAACAAAATTCAATTTCATTCCTGCATATGAAGGATACGATGCAAGTAAGATTGCTGACCCGCTTTCAAAAGATATTTATGAGTATTCAACAAATGGAAATACAATTGGTTGGGTATTTGCAGGTTATCCAAGTAATGCATGGGGAGATATTTTAGGTGCAAACATGCAAAAATACATTGCTGGTGAAATGACGTGGGAAGATGTAATTAATGATTCTATCCAAAAATGGGAAGAGCCACGTAATTAATTGCATAAATAAAGCTAACAAAGCTTCTGGCTTTGTTAGCTTTATTCTTTTTAAAACTACACCCTTTTTAGGGCAGTTGGATATGTACTGGAGGCGTTAATTGTGAAAAATCGAGACCTTGCATTTTGGCTATTTTTAACACCCGTGATTTTGGCCTTGGGTATTGTCGTTATTATCCCTTTAGTTTTGGGTACGTTCTATTCTTTTACAGACTGGAATGGCTTAACAATCACGAAATTTATTGGTTTCGAAAATTATAGGACTCTTTTAAAAGATA
Organism: Aquibacillus salsiterrae; assembly: GCF_028416595.1. GTDB lineage: Bacteria > Bacillota > Bacilli > Bacillales > Amphibacillaceae > Aquibacillus_A > Aquibacillus_A salsiterrae. The sequence goes on from NZ_JAMQKC010000009.1 coordinate 6,433, forward strand.
CTGATTTTTTAAATTCTATTTGGTTTACAACAAAATTTTCTTTTGTAACTGTTTTATTATTGAACTTTTTTGGACTAGGTTTAGCGATATTAGTTACACAAAAACTCAAGTCAAGCAATTTTTTAAGAACGATTTTCTTTATGCCGAACTTAATTGGTGGACTGATTTTAGGGTTTATCTGGCAGTTTATTTTTGTTAATGTCTTTGGAAATATTGGTCAAGTTTTAGGTATTCCATCATTGCAAGGTTGGTTATCCACAACAACAACGGGGTTCTGGGGTCTTGTTATTTTAACTTGTTGGCAAATGGCTGGGTATATCATGATTATTTATATTGCATACTTACAAAATATACCTAATGAACTTAATGAAGCAGCTGATATTGATGGTGCAAATAGTTTCCAACGCTTTCGTCATATTACATTTCCACTTGTAGCACCAGCATTTACAGTTAGTATGTTTTTAACATTGTCCATGTCATTTAAAATTTATGATCAAAACTTATCTCTAACGAATGGTGGTCCATTTGACTCAACACAAATGGTAGCAATGGAAATTGTTAGAACCGCATATACCGAGAACCAATTGGCATATGGGCAGGCAAAAGCTGTTATTTTCTTTGTCATTATTGCAATCATTGCACTCACACAAGTTTATTATAATAAGAAGAGAGAGGTGGACATGTAATGCAGAGCAAACGTAAAAAACTTTTCATAGAGTTAATGGGAATTTTGCTTGGGTTGATATGGCTAGCTCCTTTTTATTTAATGTTAGTAAATGCATTTAAAACAAAGAAAGAAATATTTATGGGGGTTCTTGGGCTGCCGAGTTCGTTCAATTTTTCGAACTTTGTCGAAGCCTTTAATGAATTGGATTTCTTAAACTCGCTTTTTTATTCCATTCTTATTACTTTCGTTAGTATTACAATCATTATTTTCTTCTCGTCTATGGCTGGCTATGCGTTAGCCAGAAATAAGAGTAAGTTAAGCGGTGCAATATTGTTAATCTTTGTAGCTGCCATGTTAATTCCATTTCAATCGGTAATGATACCACTTGTTTCTATGTTCGGGAAAGTTGATATGTTGAATCCGGTTGGTTTGATGTTTATGTATTTAGGATTTGGGTGTAGCTTATCCATATTTTTGTACCATGGTGCGATGACAGGTATATCGGTTTCGCTAGATGAGGCAGCAACTATTGATGGTGCTAATAAATTACAAATTTTCACTCGTATTATCTTTCCATTATTAAAACCAATTTCTGTAACAGTAGCTATTTTAAATACTATTTGGATTTGGAATGATTACCTATTACCATCACTAATTTTAAGTCAAGAAACGGCTACCATTCCTTTAAAAATGTTCTTTTTCTTTGGACAATACACAAAACAATGGCATTTAGCTTTAGCGGGATTAACTCTTGCTATAATTCCAGTAATAGTTGGTTATTTCTTTGCTCAAAAACAAATTATTGAGGGAGTTTCAGAAGGTGCAGTGAAGTAATTTAAAGATTTAGGTATGAGTCGAGGTTATACAATGACAGTGGCGCTAATACGTCGAGAATTCTAACGATAGTTTGGAGCATACAAGAGGTAAGGAGAATGATTATGAATAGAGATTGGTGGAAAGAAGCAGTTGCATATCAAATCTATCCTCGAAGTTTTAAAGATTCGAATGGCGATGGAATTGGTGATATTCAAGGGATTATTTCTAAATTGGACTATATAAAGAATTTAGGGATTGACGTAATTTGGATTTGTCCTGTCTATAAATCTCCTAATGATGATAATGGTTATGATATTAGCGACTATCAAGACATTATGGATGAGTTTGGAACAATGGCTGATTTCGATCAGCTATTAAGAGAAGTGCATGACCGAGGTATGAAGTTAATTATAGATCTTGTAATCAACCATACAAGTGATGAACATCCATGGTTCATTGAATCACGCTCTTCTAAAGATAACCCTAAGCGTGATTGGTATATTTGGCGAGATGGTAAAGACGGAAAGGAACCAAATAATTGGGAAAGTATTTTTAGTGGATCTGTTTGGCAATACGAACAAAATACAGATCAGTACTATATGCATATCTTCTCAACCAAGCAACCTGATCTGAACTGGAGGAATCCTGACGTAAGGAACGCCTTATATCAAATGATTAACTGGTGGCTAGATAAAGGAATCGATGGTTTCCGTGTTGATGCAATAAGTCATATTAATAAAGAGGAAGGGTTAGAGGATATGCCTAATCCAAAAGGTTTAAAGTATGTATCTTCCTTTGATAAACATATGAACGTGGACGGTATTCATGAATATCTTCAAGAATTAAAAGAAACAACATTTTCTAAATACGATATTATGACTGTTGGTGAAGCAAACGGTGTCAAAGTTGAAGATGAAGAGGATCTTGAAGCATGGATTGGAGAAGAGAAAGGAAAATTCAACATGGTATTCCAATTTGAACATTTAGATTTATGGAGTGCTAAAGATAATGAGCCACTTGATATACTAGGATTGAAATCTGCTTTAACAAAATGGCAGAAGGCGTTAGAAAGTAAAGGCTGGAATGCGCTATTCATTGAAAATCACGATCAACCGCGGAGAATTTCGACGTGGGGTGATGATAAGGATTTTTGGTATGAAAGTGCAACAGCTCTAGCATCCATGTATTTTCTAATGCAAGGCACTCCTTTTATTTATCAAGGACAAGAAATAGGAATGACAAATGTTAAGTTTAATTCCATTGAAGAATACAATGATGTTGCTGATAAAAATATGTATCGATATAAACGAGAAGAAGGTATATCTCATGAAGATATAATGAAGGTTATCTGGGCATCAAGTCGTGATAATTCTAGAACACCAATGCAATGGTCTACAGAAAGGAATGCTGGTTTTACAACGGGTACTCCGTGGTTAGGTGTGAATGAAAATTACCAAAAAATTAATGTAGAACGGCAGCTAAATGATGAAAATTCCATTCTTCATTTTTATAAAAAAATGATTGCAGTAAAAAAAGAAAATGATGTATTTACTTATGGAATATACAATCTTATACTTGCAGATCATCCTCAAATTTACGCCTATACTCGTCAGTTAGATGATGACAGAGTGGTAGTATTTTCAAACCTTACAGGTGAACCTGCTACATGGAAAGGTAATCTTAATTTCTCTGTAAAAGGTGAGAATTTATTGTTAGCCAATTATGATATGACTCATCATGATGCAATGAAAAGATTTGAATTAAAACCATATGAGACACGAGTCTATCGTATTCAGTAGTATTAACTAATATAGGAAATAGATTGTTAATGTCTATTTTTTTTTTTTTTTTTTGGGGGATTACATCATGTTTCATTTTGATAGAAGGATAGAATTTCAGAATAAAGATAACGATATCTTAACAGTAGGTGAATTGCTAGTTGATATGATATCAGATGATTATAACGATGATCATGAAAGTGATTCATATAGAAAGTTTTTTGGTGGATCACCTTCTAATATTGCGATGAATGTAAAAAAATTAGGTGTCAATTCGCTTGTAGCATCAGCTGTTGGAGAAGATGGATTAGGTACGTTTTTAATTAATCACTTAAAAAGTGCTAACATTGATACGCAATGTGTTCAAAGAGTAGATTATTCAACAAGTATGGTATTAGTAAATAAAAGTAAAGGTACACCAATTCCTACTTTTTATCGAGAAGCGGATTATCATTTAGCATATACACCAGAAATCGAAAACGCAATTGCTAAATCAAAGGTTGTTCATTTTTCCTGTTGGCCGATTTCTAGAACACCGGTGCGTGAGACGGTAGAGAAGGTAATGGCTGTTGCAAGGAAAAATAATTTATTAGTAGGATTTGATCCGAATTATCATCCGATGATTTGGCAGAAGGGTGAAAACGGTGTTGAATATGTCAAGAAAATCATTAGCAAGGTAGATATCGTTAAACCGTCTGAGGATGATGCAGAACGAATTTTTGGAAAAGATTCACACCAAAATCAAATGCAAAAGTTTTTAGATCTTGGCGCCAAGTTAGTGATTATGACACTTGGTAAAGATGGTGCACTTGTTTCAAATGGACAAGAAACATTGCAATTTGACAGTCTAGCAACAGAAATAGTTGATACAACTGGAGCAGGGGATGCATTTTGGTCTGGTTTCTATACGGCATTGATAAAAGGGAAAATGATTAGAGATGCGTTGGAACTAGGCTTTGCCGTTAGTGCGTTTAAATTACAGCACACAGGGGCTGTCGTTGATTTACCAAAGCTTGAAGACTTACAAGGACAATATCATTTGTAGGAAGGACGATTGGATGGCTGTTAAAAACCAAGTACAGTTAATTACCTATCCGGATTCGATGGGGGGAGATTTAAATACGCTTAATGAGATGCTAGTAAAGCACTTTTCTAACATCTTTCCAGGTGGTGTGCATATCTTACCGCCTTTCCCGTCATCAGGCGACAGAGGCTTTGCGCCATTAACGTATTTAGAAATTGAACCAAGCTTTGGGACTTGGAAAGATATTAGACGAATCGGAGAAAACTTTGATATTTTAGTAGACTTGATGGTGAATCATATCTCAAAGCAGTCACCGTATTTTCAAGACTTTCTTAAAAAGGGACGAAATTCCGAATATGCTGATTTATTTATCACTCTTGATAAGGTGTGGGAAGACGGAAATCCAGTTCAAAAAGATATCGATAAGATGTTTCTGCGTAGAGAGGTCCCTTATTCAACCTTTAAAATTGAAAACAATGGTGAAGAAGAAAAGGTTTGGACGACATTTGGAAAAACGGATCCTTCTGAACAAGTCGATTTTGATGTCCATTCGGAGAAAGTGAAGGCGCTGTTCACTGAGTTCTTCATGAATTTTAAAAAGCAAAACATCAAAATCGTAAGACTTGATGCTGTGGGATATGTGATTAAAAAATTAGGTACTAGTTGCTTTTTTGTAGAACCAGATATTTATAAGTTTTTAGATTGGGTTATGGAGCTTGCGAGTTCATTAGACATTGAATTACTTCCTGAAGTACATTCCCATCATTCTATTCAATATAAGCTAGCAGAATATGGTTGTTGGATTTATGATTTTATTTTACCTTATAGAATACTAGATACATTAACAAATAAAAGTAGTAAAGCATTACTAGACTATTTAAAGGATCGACCCGAAAAACAGTTTACCATGTTAGATTGTCATGATGGTGTCCCGGTTAAGCCAGATTTAGATGATTTAATTGATACTAAGGAAGCAAGAAAGCTAGTGGATACACTTGTAGATAGAGGTTCTAACTTAAGCCTGATTTTGTCAGATGAACATAAATCTGAAGACGGGTTTGATGTACACCAAATAAGGGGTACTTATTATTCGATGCTTGGCTGCGAGGATGATGCTTACTTAGCAGCTCGAGCTATTCAGTTTTTTGCACCGGGTGTCCCACAAGTATATTATGTTGGATTACTAGCTGGAAAAAATGATGAGAAGAAGATTAAAGAAACTGGTGATGGACGTGAAATTAACCGCCATAACTATAGTGTGGAAGAAATTGAAGAGTCACTGAGTAAGGAAGTTGTTAAAAGGTTATTAAAACTTATTAGATTTAGGAATGAATATGATGCATTCAACGGTCAGTTTACTGTTTTAGATTCGAATGAAAATGGAGTTAAACTTTCTTGGGAAAAAGAAGAAAAGACATGTACGCTATTCATTGATCTTAAGACAAATAAAACTGTTATTGATTTTATTGACGAGAATGGTGAATTAAATCAGTATTTAGTATAAGTGCTAAATTATAAATATTTAATCTATGCTAAGGCTTACCGTTCTGGGTCCAAGTGATTTAGGTGTGAGTTGCTTATCTCTGCGAGGACCTAGGAGTTGTAGCTGGATTACGCTAGGAAGCGGAAAGGGCTCGCCCAGGCGAGAAACGCATAAGCGGAGCGCCGTAAATGACTGGCTCTTTGGTTACCGAAGTGAACTGCTTTTGACGCGAGCGACTAGCCCTGTAGCTAGACTGTCGCTCAAACTCTTCATATATCCAATATGCTAAAAAATTCTAACAAAAGTTAATAAATATTATCTAGGTTTCTCATTAGTGATTAAAACTTTTGAGAAGCCTTTTTTGCTGACGTTTAAGGTGATGCATATTAATAAGAATCACAATCACGTAATGATTTTACAATCTACTCTCTTCTTATTGCTACTTCTAGTTAATCAGTGTATATTTGACACAGAGTATAAATTTAATCAATACAGAGATTAGATTACGAAAAATCATATCCAAAAAAGAAATCTAATTCGATTTATCAACTTTTGAGAGAAAAATTGACCGACAAAATTAATCAGAAACTCATTGAACTTTACTATAAAGGAGTAGAATAACTAATGAGTGAGGAATATAATTGGGCAGGAAATTACAAATATAGTTCTAAAGAATGGCATTATCCAAAAAGAATTGAAGAAATACAACAATTGGTTACTCGCTGCAATAAAATAAGAGTTGTAGGAACTCGCCATTCTTTCAACGGTATTGCTGACAGTAAAGAGAACATCATATCCCTTGAAAAACTAAACAAGGTTATTTCTTTGGATTCGGATAATAAAACGGTTACAGTTGAAGCCGGGATTAAATATAGTGATCTTGCAAAATACCTAGCCAAGGAAGGTTATGCAATTAGAAATCTAGCTTCTTTACCACATATCTCTGTGGCCGGGGCTTGCGCTACTGCAACACATGGTTCTGGAAATAAGAATAGCTGCTTATCAACAGCTGTAAAGGCAATGGACGTAGTTACTGCAGACGGTACTTTAGTTTCTTTCTCCCGCGAACAAAACAAAGGGGAGATGGAGGGTGTAGTTGTTGGCCTTGGTGGTCTAGGAGTAGTAACACAGCTCACGTTAGACATTGTGCCTGCATACGAGATTAAACAAACAGTATATGAAAATCTACTCTTAACAGAATTTGAGCACCACTTTGACGACATTTATTCAAGCGCTTACAGTGTCAGTTCATTCACCAACTGGCAGGATGAAAAAATCAATCAAGTCTGGCTTAAACACTATGTAACGGACTCAGATTCGGATAGTTTGGAACAGACCTTGTTTGGTGCATCACTAGCAAAGGAAAAACAGCACCCAATTCAAGGACTTGGTACGGAAAATTGCACCGACCAGTTAGGTGTGCCAGGACCATGGTTTGACCGTTTGCCACACTTTCGGATGGACTTTGTACCAAGTAGTGGGGAAGAGCTGCAAAGCGAGTATATAATGCCTCGTCGTCATGGGTATAAAGCGTTACGTGCGATTAGCGAGATTCGTGAACAAATCGCACCTTTGCTACTAGTTTCAGAGGTTCGTACTATTGCTAGTGATAACCTTTGGATGAGCCCATGTTATAAGGAGGATTCGGTTGGTATCCACTTCACTTGGAAACAAGATTGGGGTGCTGTTCAAAAGGTACTACCAAAGGTTGAAGAACAGTTGACACCTTTTAATGCGAAGCCACATTGGGGGAAGCTGTTTACTATGTCACCAAAGCAAGTACAGTCGGGCTTTGAAAAAATCAAAGATTTCAAACAACTACTAGTAAAGTACGATCCAAAAGGTAAATTTCGTAATGAGTTTTTAGATAAATATATTTTTAGTGAGGATGAAAGCTAAAGGAAACTTGATCAAAGTGGTCAATGTCAGTTTCAAGTGTGAAGCTTATAAATGAGCTTATAGTGCTTCGCCAGTGACGATTATAGGGCTAGAAAAGCATTGGTGTGTTAACCAGTGCTTTTTTCCGTTTATGTAACAATATCGACCCAAAAAAGAAGCTGAATTAAATTTTTAACTGCCGTTCATCCTACTCAGCCATGAAATATGATATAGTAGAGTTAATTTTTGTTAATGCATACCGACTCTACTTAGATAAGAGGTGCTTTACTTGAAAATACTTACATATTTTAAAAACATTTACTACGGCTGGGTTATCCTCTTTATTGCTGGTTTAGGCGTTTTTTTTTCGGGGCCAGGACAAACATATTCGAATTCAGTATTTATCGATGAGTACATAAGAGATTTTGGTTGGTCAAGATCAGAGGTTTCTGGTCTGTATTCGTTTGCTACCTTAGCTGCTGGATTACTTATGATCCTTGTTGGTAGATTCATAGATAGGTTTGGGCAAAGGTTGATGATGGTAGTTATTGGGACGGCTTTTGCCATTGCGTGTTTCTTTAATAGTATTGTTTCAAGCATGTGGATGCTAGCAATTGGATTCTTTCTCATCAGGTTGTTAGGGCAAGGTAGTATGTCGTTAATACCAAACACCCTTGTCGCGCAATGGTTTGTAAAACGCCGAGGTTTCGCCTTTAGCTTGAAGACATTAGGTAGCTTTGCAAGTGCAATGTCCTTTCCGTTGATTAATACTTGGTTAATTCAAACCTGGAGTTGGCAGTTTGCATGGAGGTTATGGGGGATTCTATTATTAGTAGTATTTGTCCCAATCGCTTTTTTTGGTGTTCGAAACAAGCCAGAAGATATGGGACTTCAACCAGATGGAAATAAAAATCAACTCGAAAGAATGAAGCCGGTTCTTGGGACGACTGTTGTAGAAACGAGTGAGGAGGATTGGACGCTTAAAGAGGCCATGAGAACTAAGTCATTTTGGGCAATTTTAATTTGTGTTGGAATACCTGCAATGGTCAATACGGGAATTACCTTCCATATCATTTCTATATTCGGAAGCAACGAATTAAAACCAGAAATAGCTGCAATGGTCCTGAGTTTAATGGCTATAGTTGGGATACCAATGTCACTGATATCAGGTGTCATTACTGAAAAAGTAAGGACTAATTATTTATTATTATTTATTTTCATTATTGAAGTAATTTTGCTTTTTTTACTATTGATGACAACAAATATCTTAGTTGCCATTTTGTTTGGTACGATATGGGGAGTTGCAAATGGTTTTGAAAGAATTGCATTAAATGTGATTTGGCCGAATTATTTCGGTAGGAAATATATCGGTAGTATTAATGGTGTTGGTGTAACAGTTGGTGTTCTAGGATCAGCGTTTGGTCCGCTTCCTTTTGGAATAGGCTTTGACATGTTCCAGAGCTATGCACCAGTGCTTATGTTTGTCCTTATTTTCCCTATAATAGGTATTATTTGCTCATTAATTGCTAAGAAGCCGAATAAGGCTCAGATAAGACAGCATGCTTAAATGTAATAACACCCTACAAATACTGTAGGGTGTTATTTAGATTTATTATATTCTCTCCCCTTTTTTTAATCTTTCAATTAAATCATTTAAGTCCTCTTGCTTTATCCTCCAGTGCCTCCCGATTTTAAATCCGGGAATCTTACCTTCTTGAACCAATTTATATGTTGTCATTTCACTAAGTTGCAGGTATTCTGCGACTTGTGAAACAGTCATAATTTCCTTATCCATAAAATACGCCCCCAAATTACTGCATACCCTTATCATACCATAATTAAGGCTGAAATTTAAAAGATGAGTATAAAATATAGCCAATTTATACTCAATTATAAAAGGATATAACTAATTATACTTTTGTTATTTCGCCTATCTTTCTGGAGAATTAGGGAGAATTTTTGAGTAATTGAATAATGATTGCGTTTTCTTAACATTTTGTTCACGTTCTATATTGTGATAATATTCATCTTGTTGCAGACGGAAATTAACTTTTGAGAGTCAAAAGTAAATTATAAATACTTGTAGAAGAGGTGCTAACTTGAAATTACAAAATTTAAAGCAAGATTGGTTTGGTAACATTAAAGGTGATATTTTATCAGGAATAGTTGTAGCACTTGCACTTATCCCTGAAGCAATTGCTTTCTCCATTATAGCAGGAGTAGATCCAATGGTTGGTCTTTATGCATCCTTCTCTATTGCAGTTATCATTGCATTTGTCGGTGGACGACCAGGAATGATTTCAGGTGCAACAGGTGCAATGGCATTATTAATGGTTACACTCGTTGCTGATTATGGATTGCAATATCTATTTGCTGCTACGATATTAACTGGAGTAATTCAAATTTTGTTTGGTGTTTTTAAACTAGCAAGTGTGATGAAATTTGTTCCAAGGTCAGTGATGGTTGGTTTTGTTAACGCACTAGCTATATTAATCTTCACTTCTCAGTTGCAACACTTTGAAGGGGAAGGCTGGATAATGTATGGATTAGTTGCACTAACTCTAGCAATTATATATATTCTACCTAAATTTACAAAAGCTGTTCCTTCTACCCTAGTTGCAATCATTGTTGTAACTGCAATTGCAATCTTCGGTAATATTGGCGTTAGAACGGTAGGGGACCTTGGAGAACTATCGCAGCAGTTACCAGTTTTCTTAATACCATCTATTCCGTTTAATCTTGAAACCTTGATGATTATTTTCCCATACTCTCTAGCATTAGCGATTGTTGGTCTACTAGAGTCATTATTAACAGCTAATATCGTTGATGATATGACAGACACAGAGAGTAATAAAAATAAAGAGAGTCGCGGTCAGGGGATTGCTAATGTTGTAACTGGGTTCTTTGGTGGAATGGCTGGTTGTGCAATGATTGGTCAATCTGTAATTAATGTTAAATCTGGTGGTAGAGGAAGATTATCTGCACTTGTTGCTGGAACATTCCTAATGTTTTTAATCATGGTTTTAGGTGGAGTTGTAGCTCAAATTCCGATGGCAGCCTTAGCTGGTGTGATGATTATGGTTTCTATCAGTACGTTTGATTGGTCTTCATTAAGAAACCTACACAAGTTACCTAAAACAGATGCAGCGGTTATGTTAATAACAGTGATTACAGTAGTTGCTACACATGATTTGTCAAAAGGTGTATTAGCTGGCGTATTAATCAGTGCAATTTTCTTTGCAGCTAAGATCTCTAAAGTAAAAGTAAATGAGATTGTTGCCTTAGAAGGAAAGAAGAAAGTGTACAAAGTTCATGGTCAAATTTTCTTCGCTTCTGTTAATGATCTTTTAGACAAATTTAATTTCAATGATAAAGTTAAAGAAGTCGAAATTGATTTATCGAACTCACATTTATGGGATGATTCAGCGATTGGTGCACTAGACAAAATAGAAATGAAATTTGAACAAAATGGCATCAAGGTGACATACTCCGGTCTGAATGAAGAAAGTAAACATTTGAAGAAACGAATCGGTGGGTTATCTAAAGCGTCTGGACATTAAAGCAGGCTTAAACAGAATTAGTTGAGGTGACATTGTGTATAAAAAAATATTATTAGCAACAGATGGATCAAAGCACTCCATTCGTTCTGCAGAACATGCAATATATTTAGCAGATAGTTTTGATAGTGTAATAGAACTTGTGTATGTAGTAGGTGGGGAAAAGTCTAAAGAAGATGTCCTGCACAGTGTGGACAAATATGAAGTGAAGCGAGAAAGAGAAGAGAAACTCAGGCCAATTCAGGAGCAATTAGAAAATGCTGGTCTTCAGTATAATAGCCATTTGCTTCATGGTGAACCTGGTCCGACTATTGTTAAGTTTGCGAATGAGAATGCATTTGACCTTGTAGTTGTCGGAAGTCGAGGTTTGAATAATTTGCAAACAATGATACTAGGTAGCGTTAGTCACAAAGTTGCTAAGCGTGTTAGTTGCCCGGTGCTTATTGTTAAATAAGTGTGCTTACTTGGTGGCGTGTAAATTACATGGCCACTGAGATTACATATAAGTAGCAGGACTACTATAGTAAGGGATTGGGGGATTCCTTACTATATCAAGGTTTGGGATGAAAGGTTGTATAAATGGGGATTTGTATAGCTTGTAAAAAGAAGGGAGTAGACATTGCGTCTGCTCTCTTCTTTTAGTTTGGGAAAGTACTTATTGAGGTATCAACAACGGCTATATAGAAGGTGTGAATAGTACAATAAAGGTTTTAAAACGTGATTCTTTCGGTATTAAAAGTTTCACACGATTAAAAAACAAGATATTGTGGCAACAAGAGGTTAAAAAGGCTCTAGTCTAAAAAATATGGGCTGTTTCACGTAGCAGAGGGAAATATGCGAAACTCCTGCGGAAAAACGAGCGACCGAGACCCCGCAGCGGTTTTTGCGATGAGGCTTGGGCGTTCGTCCGCGGAAAGCGAGTATATTACCCGCTGCGGCGTACGCAAGATAATTGCCTCTAATTTAGAAGAGCCTTTTAAATAAGAGATGGTGGAGTGAAAATCACCACCACATTTGACAGAGAACCTGTTATCTTGATAAAGCTCTTGGCTAGATTCAGCAACTTCTAATATATTCTTTTGTATAGTTAAGTCTCTCTTGTTCCGTTTGATAATATGGATGCTTTTTGTTGTCATTCAAAAGTTAATACACCTCCAAATGCTTAAGTTAGTCTATAATTAATTATAACTAACTATATTTTACTATAAATAACATATTATTTCACATAATTACTATGATTAAGTATAATTAGATTATTGGAATAATCTTTGTATTAACCTTCCTAAGTAACAATAGTGTTGACACTTCAATAAGATTTCAGACTAAATGAATAAAGCGGTGATTTATATGTTAAAGGACACGGGGGAGCGAGTTATTCCAGAAAATATGAAAATAACCAATGCATTGTTAGTGGAACACATTGCAAGGTATCACTTTGCAACAAATTATGTACAAGGCCGAGTGTTAGACTTTGCAAGTGGTGCAGGGTATGGGTCTCATATTATTGCGAAACAATGTAAAAAGCAAGTAGAGGAAATAGTTGGGATAGATATAGATGAAGAAGCAATTCAGTATGCGAAGGGAACATATTATCACCCTCTTACCTCGTTTATTCAGGGTGATGTCACTGACCCGTCATTGCCTGAAGAACTAGGAGCGTTTGATACGATTATTAGTTTTGAAACAATTGAACACATCAAAAATGAGGAACAATTTTTAACAAATATATATCATTTGTTGAAACCAGGAGGCACATTAGTGCTATCAACTCCATTCGGTCAGGGGCGCGGGCAACCGTGTGGGTCTCCATTTCATGTTCATCAATTAACCGTCAATGAGTTTACTAACCTCTTTCCGGAGTATGAGGAGAAGACCTTTTATTTCCAGCGAGGTGCATTAATTGAACCTGCCTTTCTAGGGACAAAAGAGTATTACCCCCTCGGAATTGTTGTTGCAAAAAAATAATAGACGGGAGGGATTAAAACGGTTGAAGTTACTCACTATTTGTACTCAATGTAGAGGAGAAGGTCGTATTAGAAAGAAATTTTTGCGTATTCCTATCACATGGAAATGTACGACATGTGATGGGGTAGGCAAGGTACAAGCAAGCACAGAAAATTACAAAAAATAAAATGGTTGTGTATTCCTTCAATTTCTATAACACATACTATCGTGTGAGTGGAAGGAGGAGTACAATGAGTCAGTCATCTTATGTTCAATCGTGGTTTGGAAATATTAAAGGTGATATTTTATCAGGAATAGTCGTGGCACTCGCCTTAATTCCAGAAGCTATTGCTTTTTCAATTATTGCCGGAGTAGACCCAATGGTTGGTCTATACGCATCTTTTGTCATTGCTGTTACGATTTCTTTTGTTGGTGGCAGGCCAGGAATGATATCCGCAGCAACAGGTGCTATGGCTCTATTGTTTATCGATCTCGTCGAAGGATATGGACTTGAGTATTTACTAGCAGCTACTATTTTAACTGGAATTATTCAAATTATTTTTGGGATATTTAAGTTGTCGAGATATATGAAATTCATTCCGCGGTCAGTGATGGTTGGATTTGTAAATGCTCTAGCCATCTTAATTTTCACCTCTCAATTACAGCATTTTGAGGGTGAGGCATCAATTGTTTATGTACTCGTAGGAGCGACTTTGGGTATTATTTACCTTTTTCCATATCTCACAAAAGCAGTGCCTTCAACATTAGTAGCCATCATTGTAATTACTGCTATTGCTATTATGATGGATATTCAAGTTCGTACCGTTGGTGACATGGGAACCATTTCGCAAACATTACCAGTTTTCTTACTTCCAGATATTCCACTAAACTTTGAAACACTAGCAATAATATTACCCTATTCCTTAGCTCTTGCAGTCGTTGGTTTACTTGAGTCACTACTGACAGCAACAATTGTCGATGATTCAACTGCAACCGAGAGTAACAAAAATACCGAAAGCCGTGGGCAAGGGATTGCAAATATTGTTTCTGGTTTTTTTGGAGGCATGGCAGGGTGTGCAATGATTGGGCAATCCGTCATTAATGTAAAGTCAGGCGGAAGTGGTAGACTTTCTACCTTTATTGCCGGTGTATTCTTGATGTTCCTAATTGTTGTGTTAGGGGATATAGTAGTGCAAATCCCGATGGCTGCCTTAGCAGGTGTGATGATCATGGTTTCAATTAGTACTTTTGATTGGAACTCATTGCGAACGCTGGCTATCGTTCCTAGAACAGATGCGGTTGTGATGATTGTCACTGTATTGACAGTCGTATTAACCCATAATCTAGCTATAGGTGTTTTTGCAGGAATTTTGCTAAGTTCTATCTTCTTTGTATCGAAAATTTCTAATGTTCGGTTAGAGACTAAGTTGGATGGCAATAAAAGAATTTACAAAATCCGAGGTGAGTTGTTTTTTGCTTCCGTAACAGAGCTACTACCAAAGTTTGATTACGAGGAAGACATAAGTTTTGTCGAAATTAATTTAACTCGCTCTCATATTTGGGATGACTCAGCGGTAGTAGCCGTAGACAAGATCGTTGCAAAATTTAAAGACCAAGGAAAAACAGTTGAAGTAACTGGGCTTAATGAAGATAGTAACGAATTAGTGGGAAAGTTAGCAAATAAACTTGGATCACATTAAGGATGCGGGGGTATAGCTATGTATAATAAAATTGTACTAGCAACAGATGGTTCCGAACACTCAAGACGCGCAACGGAAAATGCCGTTCACATTGCATCATGTACGGAAGGTTCTAAAATAGAAATTGTTTATGTAGTGGACGCAACGCATGCAAAGTCTGATGTGCTTAGTAATTGGAATTCTGTTGATGTCAATGATACTAGGAAGGCTCGAGTAAGAGAAGTAGAAGAAATGGCCAAGCAAGCTCGAGTGAATTATGAAGTGAAGATTTTACATGGTGAGCCTGGTCCGACAATTGTTGATTACGCCAACAGAAATAAAGCGGACGTAGTTATTATCGGCAGTAGAGGTCTAAACGGATTACAGGAGTTTGTTTTGGGCAGTGTCAGTCACAAAGTAGCAAAAAGAGCTAACTGTCCGGTTCTTATTGTAAAATGAATACGGTTTCTGTGATAAATGTTGAATGGAGGCAGCAACATTCAAGCAATGTTACTGCCTTTTTGTCGTTTGAAAAATCAAAAATTCTAATTGTCATGAGTATAACGGTGATAGTCTTTGTCCACGTCCAACTGTATGTGATTACCACTTTCAACCACTATATAATATCTGAAACGAAATTATAAAACATTATAAAATGTAATAATGAATTATATTTAAAATAAAAAGGTTAGCGCCTTTTTATTTTAAAATTGACCAATTAATACTATACTATAAATAATGAGGATTTGATCGGTAAAATTTATTGATAACTTTTAATGCAATTTATCCAACAAGTTAGGAGAATTTTTTATGTTATATAAGATAATACGTCAGGGACTCCGATACGAAGTACCTGTCCAAAATCGCACGACAACCTTGTATGATCAAGCTAATTTAGAAAGGCATGTCCTAAGAAAACGCGCAAATCATGTACTAAATATGGAGCTCATCCAGCAATTAAATGAGGCGTATCTCGGATATGGAAATGAACCAGAATACTTAGCTATGGAGATGCTTAAACAATGAAATTTGTGAAAAATGATCAAACTGCAGTTTTTGCCTTAGGTGGAATGGGCGAAATTGGTAAAAATATGTATGCTGTCCAGTTCCAAGATGAAATTGTCCTTATAGATGCTGGAATTAAATTTCCTGAAGATGAGTTGCTTGGGATTGATTACGTGATTCCAGATTACACTTACCTAGTGCAAAATCAAGATAAAATAAAAGGTTTATTTATTACTCATGGTCATGAAGATCATATTGGTGGTATCCCATATCTCTTAAGGGAAATCGACATCCCAATTTATGCTGGAAAACTTGCGATTGGGCTAATTAAAAGTAGATTAGAAGAACATGGTCTTTTACGAAATGCGAAACTTTATACTTATAATGAGGATGACGTTATAAAATTCAACAAAACTTCAGTCACATTTTTTAGAACAACGCATAGTATCCCTGACTCATATGGGATAATTGTAAAAACCCCACCAGGTAATATAGTCCATACTGGAGATTTTAAATTTGATTTTACTCCTGTTGGTGAACCAGCCAACATAGCCAAAATGGCTGAGGTTGGTAAAGAGGGAGTACTGTGTTTATTGTCAGACAGCACAAATAGTGAGGTTCCTGGATTTACCTTGTCTGAACGAGTAGTAGGAGAGACCATTCATGATATTTTTAACCGTGATGATACAGGAAGATTAATTTTTGCAACGTTTGCATCTAATATTTACCGACTTCAACAAGTTGTAGAGGCTGCGGTAAAGCATAACCGAAAAGTAGCTGTGTTTGGTAGGAGCATGGAAAAAGCTATTACTATCGGACAAGAATTAGGTTATATTAGTGCACCGAAAGATACGTTTATTGATCACCATCAAATAAATCGTCTCCCTGCACATGAGGTAACCATTCTATGTACAGGGTCCCAAGGTGAGCCAATGGCTGCACTTTCTAGAATAGCTAACGGTACACACCGACAGATTCAAACTATTCCTGGCGATACGGTTGTCTTCTCTTCCTCACCGATTCCTGGGAACAAGGTTAGTGTGAGCAGGATAATCGATAAACTTTACCGAGCGGGAGCAGAGGTAATACACGGTCCTTTAAATGATATTCATGCATCCGGTCACGGTGGACAACAAGAACAAAAGCTGATGTTACGATTAATGAATCCTAAATTCTTCATGCCAATACACGGGGAATATCGAATGTTAAAGGAGCATACTAAACTAGCCGAGTTGTGTGATATTGATCCAGGTAATTGTTTTATCATGGATAACGGTGATGTACTTGCTCTTGGAACAGATAACGCATCTATTGCAGGCAAAATACCATCGGGATCGATCTATGTAGATGGAAGCGGTATAGGAGATATAGGAAATATTGTGTTAAGAGATAGAAGAATCCTGTCTCAAGAAGGGTTAGTAATGGTCGTGGTAAGTATTAACATGAGGGAATATAAGATTGCCTCTGGCCCCGATATTATTTCAAGGGGTTTTGTATATATGAGAGAATCTGGTGACCTAATAAATGAAGCGCAGAAAATCGTTTCTGAGCATCTAGAAAAAGTAATGGAAAGACGTACATCACAGTGGTCTGAAATTAAAAACGAAATTACAGATACAATTGCACCTTTCTTATATGAAAAAACAAAACGTAAGCCGATGATTTTACCAATTATAATGGAAGTTTAACGAACACTCAAGGTAATCGCCTGTTGACCCTATAGAGTAGACACTTTGAAAACCATTTATCTTTAGCTAGTGTTGGAATTAAACGATAGAGAGGCTTCTCATTAGTTGATAAAACTTTTGAGAAGCATTTTTTCTTTTACTGATGTAAAGGGTTATGCACGTTTAATCTTAATTACTACTTAAAGAGGATGTTCAAAAAGTCCGGTAAAAATGACACTTCGAATTTCTGCGTTAGCTTGCTTTTCCGTTGCTCACGTATTAACTACATACGTTCCGCTACTCAAAGCTTCGCTGCCTTGAACTTCTCGGTCCTTTTTATCCTCCTTTTTGAACACGCACTTAAAGTAATGGCATAATAAAAATAAATCATAAAAACAAGGATGACTATATGAGACAGTTAATAGAAGTAAAGGTGAATTCTGAGTCTGCGAAAGATATAATGAATGGCTATCCGTTACTCTCAAAAGAAGCAATGGAAACTTCAGGAGTGACGATGGCAGAGGGAAGCATCATGCACTTAGTGAACTCCAATGGTAGGTATATTGCAACAGCATATTACGGTTTGCAAAATAAAGGAATAGGTTGGGTTTTAACTCGTAAAGAACAGGAAAGAATTGATACGAAGTTTTTTGTAAGGAAAATAAGCGAAGCAGTTGCGAAGCGTGATAGTTTTTATGAAGCGGAGGATACAACTGCTTTCCGTGTGTTTAATGGGGAAGGAGACGGTATCGGAGGATTAACCATTGATTTCTTTAACGGTTTTTATATGGTTAGTTGGTATAGTGAAGGTATTTATTCTTTCCGTGAAGAGATATATCAAGCCTTGAGTGAAGTCGTAAATGTTCGTGGCCTGTATGAAAAATTACGTTTTAATCATAATGGCCAATATCTGGAGCAAGATGATTATGTGTCCGGTGAAAAGGGAGAATTTCCTTTAATTGTTTTGGAAAATGGGATGAAATTTGCCGTAGATTTAAACGATGGGGCAATGACAGGGATATTCTTAGATCAACGTAAGGTACGAAAAGCATTACGTGACCATTACTCAAAAGGGAAAACGGTTCTAAATACATTTTCTTATACAGGTGCGTTTTCTGTAACAGCTGTTCTTGGCGGGGCAATAGGGACAACTAGTGTGGATTTAGCGAAGCGTAGCCTACCAAAGACAATTCAGCAATTTGCAGTCAACGGAATTGATTATGAGGCGCAAGACATTAAGGTGATGAATGTCTTTGATTACTTTCGATATGCGGCCCGTCATGATTTGAAATTTGATGTTGTCGTATTGGATCCACCGAGCTTTGCGCGGACAAAGAAAATGACTTTTAGTACGGCAAAAGATTATCCGAAACTACTAAAAGATGCCATGAAAATCACCAATGATGGTGGAATAATTATTGCGTCGACAAATAATGCAAGCTTCAACATGAAAAAGTTTAAAACATTTATTGATAAAGCATATACTGAAGCTAACACACGCTACAAAATTTTAGAAGAGCACCAATTGCCGGAAGATTTTACAGTACCAGATAAATTTCCGGAATTTAACTATTTAAAAGTGGTTTTTATTAAAGTAATGAACTAGGGAGGTTGACCAAATGAAATACAATAAAACACTCATGACGAAATTAATTAACCAACACCGCGAATTGCATGATGAGTTAAAGAGGATTAAAGTCGAAATGGACTTAGATAAAAATGCAGCTGTTAAAGCGATGTATCATTCATTTGTAGCAAATAGTGGTAAGTATATGGAAGAGTATCAGAAATTGGATCGTCCGAGGTAATAGGAAATAATTAGCAACTTTTGGCTAGTTTAGCAATGAGTACTATAACTAATAAAAAGGCGGGACATCTATTATGGCAAAAATAGAAGACTTTTTTGAACTAGATATTCGCGTTGGTACGGTCATCGAGGCTACCCCTTTTCCGGAAGCGAAAAAGCCTGCGATAAAACTACTAATTGATTTTGGAGAAGAGATTGGTGTCAAGCATTCTTCGGCGCAAATTACCAGAAGATATTCGCCTGATCAACTACGTGGTCGGCAAGTCGTTGGTGTAGTTAATCTCCCGCCAATGCGCATCGCTGGGTTTAAATCTGAAGTATTAGTGATAGGTGGGGTCCCGGAAGAGGGAGATGTTGTTCTCTTAAAACCTGATGAACCTATTAGAAATGGTACACGCATCTCTTAGATTAGCTGTTACTAAGTTTGAACATAAAAATTCAAATCACCATTGTAAAAGGTATATAATTGGATTGTTTGTATGTTTAAATGATAAGGAGAGAAATCAATATGTTTAAATTTGAAACGAAAAAGACAGTAGTAGTATCAATAGTTACCATCTTTTTATTAGTATTAGGAGCTTGCGGTAACGCTGCTAAAGAAAACAGCGAGAATATGGATGGAACAGATGATGGCAACATGGATATGTCTAATTCTGCTGCCAATAATGACAGCTCTAACAATATGGATGGAATGAATCACGGTGGCTCAGGAGAAGTTCCTGAAGGTTTGCAAAAGGCTGATAACCCTACCTATCAGGTTGGAAGTAAAGCTATCATCAATGCAGAGCATATGGAAGGAATGAATGGAGCGGAGGCTACCATTTCGGGTGCCTATGATACTACGGTCTATAGTGTTTCTTATACACCTACTAATGGTGGAGAAAGAGTGGAGGACCATAAATGGGTCATTCATGGAGAAATTGAGAAAGCTAGCGATGAACCATTTAAAGTAGGAGATGAAGTTGTTTTAAATGCTGACCATATCGATGGAATGGATGGTGCTACAGCTATAATTGATAAAGCGGAGCAAACAACCATATATATGGTGGATTACATAGATACTGTTACTGGTGAAGAGGTTACAAACCATCAATGGGTTACAGAAAGTGAATTATCCCCTGTTGAAAAATAGTTTAAATTCCTAATTTTTTACAAAAAAGTTTTTTTCCGAGAACCGTCATTTCTTTCGGGTGCTATTCTCAGGGAATGAAAGGCCGTGTAATACCTCTGTAAGAAAAATGAGTATCTGAGGTGGAAATGTGGAACAACTTATCTATACGCTCCTAGCATATTTGAATAATTCTCTGGAAAAGGATATGGAGAGAATAGGATGA
The DNA here is from genome assembly GCF_028416595.1 of Aquibacillus salsiterrae. GTDB lineage: Bacteria > Bacillota > Bacilli > Bacillales > Amphibacillaceae > Aquibacillus_A > Aquibacillus_A salsiterrae. The sequence continues at coordinate 27,072 of NZ_JAMQKC010000009.1, forward strand.
CTCCTATTCTCTCTTTCATGTCATACAAAGTCGGGGGAGTGAAATAGGATTAGTAATGAATAACCGTTTAATACGAAAAGTTCACATCTAAAAGCGAACCTCAAATAGTAAGATTAGCTTTATTAAAAAAGTTTAAACAAGAGTTTTCGGTAATCCAGACTTAATTCGGTTGATGCGTTATGTTATTATCACTAATTGTGTCATGCTTAACATAAAAGCCTTGAACAATGGCGGTGATAAGATAAAGCTGTACCCATGCAAGAACAGAACCAACTGCGACAATTAATAGCCACTCATATTTGAAAGCGGTTGCATAAAGAGCGTAAATAAATATTCCACTTATTAAATATCCTTGTGCAATTTTACTTAGTAGTACAATCGTTTTTGACTTTCTGTTATTAGACTGCTCCGATTTAAAAATACTAACACCTCCTTGAACATTTTGGTTAAAGTTGTTGTTGTTCAATCGGCTATAGAATAAGGCTATATATTATCTTTACTATATTTTATCACAAAATGTTCACAAAATATTCATAAAATGTACAAAAAATGTTCAAAACGATAAAATCACCCAATCTAAGTAGTTAAATGACCAAAAATAATCCCAAAGGCGCCGGGCCAATGGGATCAAGTAGTTGTCTGTTTTAGTTGTTGTTAACTAATGGGATGACTGTGCAATCATGTATAAGAAGACATAAATCATCAATAAAGAAAGTATTCCAATAACTAGCATTATGATAAAAATAAAATAAAACCTTCTTTTATATAAAAATCGTTCCTTATCTGAAGCTGATAGATTTTGCTTTAGTAAACGATTAATCTTTAGCAGGGTAAAGATGACATAAAGAAGAATTAACCAAAGAGCTATTGCTATATAGATAAAGATTGGGTAGGTGGTTAAGGAAATATCTATAGCTTTAGCGTGTTTCGCTTGAGCAGTTATACTGGTCGTTAAGAAAATGGTAAAAGACAATATAATGACGCTAATATATTGATTGATCTTCAAAGCATACACCACCCTTTTTTTAAAAGATTCGTAGGTATACAAAGTCCGGAAGCTGTCCACTGCCTAACAGCTCTACCCGAGTCGTAAGTAAATCTAAAGAGCATTATGAAGCTTTACGCTTGTTGGAGGTAGGCAAGGGCGCTAGTACTCTTGTTCTCACATAGAGACCAAAGCCGGTGTTGCCAATCAAAATGGCTCCGAGTGATAGCGTAATTGTTGTGATAATCATATGACTAGAAGTTGAGATAACTCCAAGATTATTAGATACACTTAAAAATCCTGTTAAACCTGTAAGTGTAATGAATAGTAAATATAACAAACTTACTATCTGATTTACTTTATATCGATAGGCATAGAACAAAATTAAAAGACTACTAATGACTACAACTGTATTAATTATACCGTGAGAATCATATAACGCGGTTGCTATTAATTTTGAACTAATTAATTGTTCCTTTGCAGGAATGTCCAACATTACTTTACTAGCTGCACTATGTTTAAAAAAGGCCCCTAAAACAATCTCAAAGTATAGCAATGAAATACTAACTACTGCTGGATAGTACAGCTTTCGTGCATTTCTTTGTTCCATTACAGCTTCCTCACTTAATTCTGTAACAGGTTTTCTTTTTAATGCAATTGTAAGGAAAATCAAGCTTACTAAAAGGGTTAAACTAACAGTTACGTCAATCGTCGTAAAACCAGGGGGTGTACCCAAAAGAACATTTAAACCACCAACTAACGATTGAAGAATCAAAATAAATAGACTAGCAAAAGCAAAGATGGTGACTAACTTTTCACCCTTTACGCGACGTTTGATTGCAATAATAGCGTTAATTAAAATGATGAATCCAAGTAGACCAGTAAACGCGCGATGGGAATATTCAATCACTTGTTGGTAATTAGCTATATCTGGAAAAAAGTTTCCATTACACTTTGGCCAATCCGTACCACATGCATCTCCGGAATTAGTTGCAACAACTAAATTTCCAAGAATTAATGCGAAAAAGGTAACAATAGTTGTAAATAAAGAAAAACGGTGTCTCATATTTCCATCCCTTCCAGCGTAAATGGAATTTTATTTTTTTACCATAAGAAAAACATCGGCACCTGCTAGAATAAAGAGGCGGATGCCGATTTTTAAAAAAGTGTAAAAAGGTCCAAGAGATCTCTAGCTCCGGGCACCTAGCTCATCGGGTCAAGTGGTCTAAAAGTTCATCACCCAAGCAGACCCGCCAACAACAGTTACGACAATAATGATCCCGACTATTAACGCTAAAACAATGTATCCTCTATTCTTGTTTTCACGAAGGTGCATGAAGTAATAGATTTGTATGACAAATTGAAAGCATGCAGCCAAAAGAATTATCACAAGTAATAATGGATTTTCAAGCATGTCATTTAAAACAAGAACTAACGGAATAATAGTTAAAACAATAGAAAACAAAAAGCCAGTTACATAAGATTGGAAAGATGAGTGATGCTCCGTATGCTTTTCCGTCGTCATCTTACATCACCCCCAACAGGTAAACAACTGTAAAGATAAAAATCCATACAACATCCAAGAAGTGCCAGTACAAGCTCACTACTTGTGTTTTTCGATTTGTTTCTTCAGTAATGCCGTATCTTGATAATTGGAAAATGGTACTTATCATCCAGATAATACCTGCTGATACGTGCAAACCATGTGTTCCAACGAGTACGTAAAATGCGGATAAAAATGCGCTTGTTGATATTGTTGCGCCTTCTTCTACTAAAGTAATAAATTCTGTAACTTCTAGCCCGACAAATGCAATTCCTAATACGACAGTAACGATTAACCAGTTAATAACGGTTTTTACTTTACCCTGTTGAAGACCTAACGTTGCGAGTCCGCTTGTAAAGCTACTAGTTAAAAGGATAAACGTTTCTGCAACAAAAATTGGAACCTCAAACAGTTCTGCACCAGTTGGACCTCCGCTATACCTAGTACGCAATACTACATAGGTTGCAAATAATACAGAGAAAAGAATTAAATCAGAGATAAGAAAAATCCAAAAACCAAAGATTTTAATTGAACTCGTGTCATGATGTTCTTCTTCATTATGGTGGTCAATTTTTCCTGCGGTTGATTGAGACATTATCGTGTACCTCCAATCCTTGCTTCCGTTCGTTCAATTTCATCAACTGGAATATAATAATCAGTATCATTATCTAGGTGCCTGACGACAATAGAGGTCGCAACACCTATTAAACCGATGATACCCATCCAGGTCCATTCAAAGGTTAATCCAAATCCAGTAATAAACCAAAACCCACCCATTATAAACGGGATACCAGAATTTTTTGGCATATGAATCGGTTTATAATCCTCTTTAACTTTAGTTAGCCCTTTTTGCTTTTTATACCACCAGTCGTCTTGTTCACTAACCTTTGGTATTATCGCAAAATTGTATTCAGGTGGTGGTGAAGGAATGGACCATTCAAGTGTACGACCATCCCATGGGTCAGCTGCGCCTTCCTTATTTCGGTGTTTAATACTATAAACTATCTGCCATACCTGAAAAATAAATCCGGCACCCATTAAGAATGCACCGATTGTCGAAATGAAATTTAATGGCGCCCATCCCATATCCCATCCGTACGTTGATACTCTTCGTGGCATGCCCATGAAGCCAAGTGCGTACTGTGGCATAAACGTTACATAGAAGCCGATATTCCAAAGCCAAAATGCCCATAATCCTAATTTTTCATTTAAAGAGAAACCGAAGATTTTTGGCCACCAATAATAAATACCTGAGAAAAAGCCAAACACTACTCCTCCAATTAACACCTGGTGGAAGTGAGCGATTAAGAAATAACTATTGTGATACTGAAAATCAGCTGGTGCTACAGCCAACATAACACCTGTAGCTCCTCCTACTAAGAAGGTTGGAATAAACGCAATCGTCCAAAGCATCGGAGGCTTCATTTGGATCCTGCCTCGGAACATGGTAAACATCCAATTAAATACCTTTACGCCAGTTGGAATAGCAATCGCCATTGTTGTTATAGCGAAAAACGCATCAACTTTATAGTCTGCCATCGTAAAGAAGTGGTGTACCCATGTAAAGAACGACAGAAGACTAATACTTAACAATGCAAAGACCATAGATTTATAACCAAATATTTTCTTTTTACTAAATGTGGCTACTACTTCAGAAAAGACTCCAAAAGCAGGGAGAACGACAAGATAAACCTCTGGATGTCCCCACATCCAAATCAAATTCACATAATACATCGGGTTTCCGCCGCCAGCAAGAGTGAAGAAGTTTGCCCCGAAATATCTATCAATAAACAATAAACCTAATGTAACGGTTAAAATTGGGAATGCAAAAATGATAATAATACAGCTTGATAACACCGACCATGAAAACATCGGCATTTTCATTAATTTCATTCCAGGTGCACGCATTTTTAGAATCGTAACTAAAAAGTTTATCCCTGATGCCAAGCTTCCTATACCAGAGATTTGTATCCCCCAAATATAGTAGTTCTGCCCTGGGCCCTCACTGAACTGTGTTTCTGATAATGGTGCATAACTTAACCATCCGGCATCAGGTGATCCCCCAATGACAAAGGATAAGTTAAAAAGCATTGCTCCAAAGAAAAATGTCCAAAAACTTACTGCGTTCAGAAAAGGATACGCAACATCCCTTGCGCCAATTTGTAATGGAACAACCATGTTAAATAAGGCAAACATTAATGGCATTGCCATAAATAAAATCATAATTGTACCGTGTGTGGTGAAAATTTCATTGTATTTATCTGATGGTAGAAAGTCCATATTTGGAAAAGCGAGCTGTGTACGCATTAAGATGGCATCTACGCCTCCGCGAAACAGCATTAAAAGCGACGCTATCAAGTACATGATTCCGATTTTCTTATGGTCAACAGTTGTTAGCCATTCACTCCACAACCATTTCCATTTTTTAAAATAAGTTAACACAAAAATGATAGCTACCATGACTAACACGATTGAAACGTCAGCACCATAAATTAATGGATCTCCGGTAACGAAAAAATCGGACGAAAAATTTTTTATTGATTCAATCATAACAAGTCCTCCCTTCTCTAATTCCCTAATTCTAGTTGTCTACTATTGTCAAATTGTTCTGTATGGTTATTACTCTTGTAATATTTACCACCATTTTTATCAACGATAAACTCAAATAAGTTAGGTGGAATTGATGAATACGCTGAAACTCCAACAATGCTTGGTTTAACCAATTCTTGATAATCTTCCATTGTAAATGGTTGGTTAGTAGCCTTTACTTCCTCTACCCACTTATCAAAATCTGCATCCGGTACAGTTGATACATCAAAGTTCATTTCTGTAAATCCATCACCGGAAAAATTGTTAGCTGTACCATAATAAGTACCAGCCTCTTCAGCTTCTAACCATAAGGTAGATGATTTTCCAGGCAATGAATATCTTTGCCCACCCAACTGTGGAATCCAAAATGAATTAATTGGTGCGTCTGACGTTAATTCAAATTGAACAGGTGTATCAACAGGGATCTTTAAATAGTTAACCGTAGCAATATCTTCTTCTGGGTATTGAAACAACCACTTCCAATCAAGTGATGTCACTTGAATAGTAATTGGCTCTACATCCTCTGAAGGTGGCCCTTGAAGTACTAGTGTGTCTCGAACTGTTAAGATACTTAATATCGCAATCAGTATTATAGGAATACCCCACCATACGACCTCTAGTTTGACATTATCGTCCCATTCAGGCTTATATGGTGATTTGTTTCCTGGTTTATCTCGGTACCGATAAACGATGAAAAAGAATAAAAGCAGAACGGGGATAATGACAATCATTAATACTAGAAATGATACGAATATCAAATTGGCCTGAACCTCCCCAACTGGCCCTTTCGGATTTAACACGATAAATTGCTCACTGCTACAAGCAGATAACAAGAAAACTGCGAATGTCGATAAAATTAGCATTAAAAAACGTTTTACCGTTTTTCTTGAAGGCATTCGATTCTCCACCTTTCTTTTGATATGAAAGTATAAAAAAACTAAGAGCTGTCTAGCTCCGGGCAGGACTTGCGCTTTTCTTAATGACTAGGACTTTAAGTTGGTTAACCAAAGCTTCCTTGTTCCCCGGTGGATAAGATTATTTATTTACAATCGTATTTATTAAATCTTTCAGTCGGTATTTTATCAAAAGTTAATCAGTTTGAGAGTAATTTCACAAAGGTTTCACATTTTTTATGAGATAAAAATGTATCATCTTCTTTGATAATCGCTTGTGTAGCAAAATGTCCAATAGTCCACAAATACCTTGGGCCATATAAAAGAAATAAGCTTCGGTTTACAAAGAAAATACACTGTGATATATTAAATATATTAAAAATGTTAAATAAAAATTTAATTTAATTAACATAAGTGGAGAGGCTAGAAGAAAAATTCAATGGAAGAAGTACATAAAATGAATTTGATTTTTAAGCTTAATCCGCTGAATTTGTTAAGTTATTAAACTATCAATCTCTTAACTAGTTTCATGATTTAAGGAGGATTTTAATGAGTTATCTTTCTATAAAGTGGACAATGACAGAAAATATTAGGCATCAAGGAGGTCTTCAAAGATGAGTAAAGCATATGATTACGTAATTGTTGGCGGGGGTAGTGCAGGTTCTGTGCTCGGAGGGCGTCTAAGTGAAGACGGGAAACACAGTGTACTTGTTTTAGAGGCTGGGCGTAAGGATTTTTCATGGGACTTATTGATCCAAATGCCAGCAGCTTTACCGTTTCCGGCGGGTAAATCACTCTATGATTGGAGGTATGCATCAGACCCTGAACCATATATGAATGGACGACGTGTGAAGCATGCTCGTGGGAAGGTGCTTGGTGGATCAGGCTCGATCAACGGCATGATTTTCCAACGTGGCAACCCAATGGACTATGAACGGTGGGGAGCTGACCAGGGTATGGACACGTGGGACTTTGCACACTGTCTCCCGTATTTTAAGCGTATGGAAAATGCTTTAGCATCAGATCCGGACGATGAACTACGTGGCCATGATGGCCCGCTAAAATTAGAACGTGGACCAGCTACTAATCCGCTGTTTGAGGCCTTCTTTAATGCTGCTGTAGAGGCTGGATATTCGCGCACCGCAGATGTTAACGGTTTTCGACAAGAAGGATTTGGGCCGTTTGATAAGCATGTGTACAAAGGGAGACGGTTTGGTCCTTCACGTGCCTATCTGCATCCGGCTATGAAACGTTCGAACCTAACTGTTCAAACGCGTGCATTTGTTACAAGTATTGACTTCAATGGTACAAGGGCAAGTGGTGTGACTTATCAACGAAATGGCAAGACGAATCATGTTACTGCAGGGGAAGTTATTCTTGCTGGGGGTGCAATCAATACGCCACAGCTACTTCAACTATCAGGTGTTGGCGATGCCGAACATTTACGCTCACTTGGTATCGATCCAGTCGTTGATCTTCCTGGTGTAGGTGAAAATCTTCAGGATCACTTGGAAGCATATATTCAATATTCTTGTCCGTTACCGGTGTCTGAGCAGCCAAACTTAAACAAAGCAAAAATGCCTTGGATTGGCTTGCAGTGGATACTTGGACGCAAAGGCCCTGCAGCAACGAACCATTTTGAAGGTGGAGGGTTTGTCCGTTCAAATGAGGAGGTTGACTATCCGAATTTGATGTTCCACTTCCTTCCTGTAGCAGTACGATATGATGGGCAAAAAGCGGATACGGATCACGGATTCCAGGTACACGTTGGACCGATGTATTCTGATGCGCGGGGCTCGTTAAAAATACGTTCGAAAAATCCGAAAGAACATCCTAGCATGGTCTACAACTATCTTTCAACGGAACAGGACAGACGTGAGTGGATTGAAGCGGTGAAAATTTCGCGTGAAATTATGTCTCAGCCAGCAATGGCACCATACAATTCTGGAGAAATTTCCCCTGGACCGTCTGTTAGTACAGATGAGGAAATTTTGGACTGGGTGGCAAAAGATGCTGAGACAGCACTTCATCCAAGTTGCACAGCTAAGATGGGGCCTGCTTCAGATCCGATGGCTGTAGTAGACCCACTAACTATGAAGGTTCATGGGCTTGACAATGTCCGAGTGGTAGATGCATCTGCCATGCCTTATGTTACGAACGGTAATATTCATGCACCAGTGTTAATGTTGGCGGAAAAGGCATCTGACATCATTCTTGGGCGTAAACCGCTAGAGCCTGTTCAAGCAGATTTTTACCGTCATGGTGTTCATCCGAAAGACGCAGGCACAGTCCCGGTCAAAGCATAATGCTTTTAGTATGGAGGCTTACTATCGAGCAGCCATTTATAATTAATGAAATAGAAAGAGACCAAATCACTATACGATTTGGTCTCTTTCTATTTCATTGATTCGGACAGGAAAGGGTGATAATCGCCTTATTGAGTCCGAATTAGAGCTGAATTCGGACAGGAAAGGGTGACAATTGCTTTATTGAGTCCGAATTAGAGCTGAATTTGGACAAGGAAGAGTGATAATTGCTTTATTGAGTCCGAATTAGAGCTGAATTTGGACAAGGAAGAGTGATAATTGCTTTATTGAGTCCGAATTAGAGTGGGATTCGGACAGGAAAGGGTGATAATCCCCTTATAGAGTCCGAATTAGAGCTGAATTTGGACAAGGAAGAGTGATAATCGCCTTATTGAGTCCGAATTGGAGTGGGATTCGGACAGGAAAGGGTGACAATTGCTTTATAGAGTCCGAATTGGTGCTGAATTCGGACAAGGAAGAGTGATAATTGCCATATAGAGTCCGAATTAAAAGAAGCTAGTCTCTTCAAAGTGAAAGACTAGCTTCTTTTCCTCTATTATTTTACCCATTCACCTATTATTTCTTGGTTTTCATTTACCCATTTCTTAGCTCCGTCAAGTGGCTCTTCTGCACTTTCTACATAATCGATAAGCTCGCCAATTTGTTGGTCGTCCATCTTCCAATTTTTAAACCACTCACTTACCTCTGGATAATCTTCTGTAAATCCTTGTCTTGTAGCGTGGTGAATCTTTTCTACTCCACCAAACGTTTTTTGTGGATCATCTAAAAACTTCAAGTCATATTTAGAGAACACCCAGTGTGGACTCCAAAGTGGTGAAACAATTGGTTCTTCATTTTCAATAGCATTTCCAATCTCAGCTAACATGGCAGGTTCAGAGCTTGGCAGCAGATCAAACTCCAGATTATAATCTTCAATCAATTGTTCTGTAACTTCCATTGTTCCTGCACCAGGGTCAAAACCGATAATTTCACCGTCGAATAGCTCTTTATTATCGTTTAAATCTTCAACACTATTGATTTCCTTTAGATAGGTAGGAACAACAAGTCCTACTTTTGCGTTATCAAACCAAGTAGCTTCTGAGAAATTGACAGTATCTTGGTATTGTTCCAAGTAATTTGCATCTTGGACAGGTAACCATACTTCTAAACTGGCATCTAGCTCTTTGCTTTCTAATGCTTTCATTGTTGTTCCCATGTCTAGTACATTTAACTTTACGTTATAGCCTTTTTCCTCTAAAATCGCTTTCCACATATTTGTAACCGCAATGTTTTCAGCCCAGTTAATTTGGCCAATTGTTATTTCGTTGTTACCTTCTGTTGTTTCTGCATCTGCTTCTTTACTGCTTGTGTCCTTGCTAGTGTTTCCGCATGCTGTTAAAGTAGCAACCATCAGCAGAGTTAAGAGTAAACCAACACCTATTTTCCATTTTTTCATTGTAAAAACTCCCCTTTGTTTTTTAAAATATATGATTGAAAAACACTCTAAACATTAAATGTATTAAGAATATTTTTAATCTAATGACCAAATAATTTATCTCTTCTTTTACCCTGTCTTTAACCAATAGGTTTGGTTTAAGACAGACAGAGAAAATTCAACACCTTCGCCAGAGATGAGCGAAAGCTAGATTTCTAAGAAGAGACAAATGAGACATGTCTATGTGTAGCTATAATATAGACGACCTGATTTCTTTAAATGATAAGAGAGTGTAAGAAAATCCAAGCGTGGATACCATTCAGCGAGAGCCACGTCCAACTTCGGACTTAATCCTGCTGTTCTTTAGGTAAAAACTCAAATATCTTACCGCTTCTAATACTTGCGACTAATTCCTCTAACCAGTGATAGTAGACTTTCGATTCTTCTAACTGGTCATAATATTTTTTTGCATCAGCAACAATTTCTGGTGTACTAGTGGAATCTTTAATCACATTGATAAAATCTTCTTGTGCTTCTTCAATTGCTTCCATATTCATTTTCACTTCTCGGTCCCACATTTGACAATAAAAGGCCATAAAAGACCGGAAGAAGTTTTTCTCAGCTGCATACGTATGCTTTCTAGAACCGCGTGTGAATGTTTTTTTTACCATTTCTATTTCTTGGAGCTTGCGGACACTAGTACTCATGCTCGGCTTACTCATTCCAAGCTCTGCACGCATTTCATCAAGCGTCATCTGCTCTTTAAAATACATCGTTGCATATAAATTGGCAGCAGCTGGTGTTACTCCGTATAAATCCATTGTCTCGGCAATTGCACCAATCACTTTATCCTTTGCTTCTTCTATTTTTATTCTTGATCTTGCAGTAGATTCACTCATCCTGTCGCTCCTTCAACATAAAGTAAAGCGCGTTAAATATTTTTTAAATCTTCTTCACAAACTTTATGATACCGCGTTCCGTTTAAATGTCAAATAGAATACGCGATTTAAACGAGTCCAAACCGTCTTGTAAGTTAGTAATTACAACGGTTCAAGTCAATTTTTATTTTTCTGAATTTTTTTGATTAGATGTTATTTTTGACAGTCTCATAGTGGCGTGTTACTATTTTAAAAACGTTAAATAAATTTTTAATAAAGTTAATATTGTGATTTGGAGTTGATTGATTTGAATCTAAAATTAAAACAATACATCAATGGCGTATGGGTCGAAGCTAACTCGGGTAATACGCGTGATATCATTAATCCATTTAACCAGGAAATTATTGCGACTGTACCAGAAGGTGATGAATCTGATGCTAAAGCAGCAATTGCTGCAGCAAGAGCGGCGTTTGACGGGGGAGAGTGGTCGTCAACACCTGCAACGGAGCGAGGGGCTATTGTAAGAAAAATAGCTGAGTTAATTGAAAGAGATAGAGAAGAACTTGCTAGATTAGAATCATTAGATACGGGTAAGACAGTAGAAGAAAGTCGTGGGGACATGGATGATATCGCAGGAGTATTTCGTTACTATGCAGAGCTTGCCGACAAGGATGGCGGGGAACTGATTGATTCGCCAGTGCCGAATTCGATTAGTAGAGTTGTACGTGAACCAGTTGGGGTATGTGGCCAAATTACACCGTGGAATTATCCGTTACTTCAAGCGTCCTGGAAACTAGCACCAGCGCTAGCGACAGGAAATACACTAATTATGAAGCCAAGTGAAATTACACCACTTACTACTATTAAAGTATTTGAACTAATGGAAGAGGCTTTAGTGCCTGCTGGTGTTGCTAACCTTGTTCTAGGTTCTGGTACCACTGTTGGTGCTGAGCTATCTCGTAATATGGACGTTGACTTAATTTCGTTTACGGGGGGAATTGTAACCGGGAAGAAGATCATGCAAGCGGCTAGTATCAATGTGAAGAAATTAGCACTTGAGCTTGGTGGGAAGAATCCCAATATCATTTTTGCTGATGCAGATTTTGAAACAGCAGTTGACCAAGCATTAAATGGTGTATTCTTCCATGCAGGACAAATTTGTTCGGCTGGTACAAGACTGATTGTCGAAGAAAGTATTCATGATAAGTTCGTTGATGCGCTTGTTGAGCGAGTGAAAAAATTCAAGCTAGGAAGCGGTTTTGACGAGGATACTCAAATGGGCCCGCTCATTTCAGCTGACCACTTGGCGAAAGTGGAAAAGTATGTAGCAGCAGGTGTAAACGAAGGTGCTACATTAGCAGTTGGTGGAAGTCGGCCGGAAGACCCAGAATTACAAAAAGGGTTTTTCTATCTACCTACTATATTTACAGACTGTACAACAGATATGAGTGTTGTTCAAGAAGAAGCATTTGGTCCAGTTATTACCGTGGAAAAGTTCACATCAGAAGAAGAAGCAGTCAAACTTGCGAATGACTCTATTTACGGACTTGCAGGTGGTGTTTGGACCAACGATATTGTAAAAGCTGAACGGTGTGTAAGAAAGATGCGAATGGGTACAGTTTGGATCAATGATTTCAACCTTTATTTTCCACATGCCCCGTGGGGTGGATTTAAACAGTCTGGAATTGGACGCGAACTCGGAAAACTAGGTATCGAAGAATATACAGAAACAAAGCATATTTTCCAGAACCTAACACCTGAACCTATTAGCTGGTTTTGAGTCCGAATTACGCCTTAATGGGGGCAGTGGAAGTGGAAAATCAATAAACCGAGTCCCAATTTGGCCTCAGTTCTGACTATTATTTGCTACGCGGGGGGGTGTTGTCAGAACTGGGCCTTCTTTACTAAATTAATTAAATTAGAGCTCATTTATTTCAATAAACGTAACAGTGGTTACTTGGAAGTATTTAGAATTTATGCCAAACTAATTGAAAACGGTTACTTGATGTGGTATAGTTATAACATAAATTTAAAGCGATTACATCAAGGGAGAAATACAACGATGACACAGTATATCTTTGTAGTAGACAAATTAGTTGATTCAACAGAAATTAAGGTAGAAGCTACTGGAATGATGGATGCATTCCATAAAATAAAAGAGATTCGAAATAAGATAATGGAAGAAACATCATCCATTATTAATATACGGTTTAAAGGGGTCTTATATCCGTAAACCTATTTTTGATTCAATAATCATTGTGATTCCTAGGAAGTGCTGAATACTAAATCAAAAAGCCAGAGCCGAATCAGGTTCTGGCTTTTTGTGCTTTGTTTATTAGATAAGCTGTCTGCGATGCACTACAATGGAAAAGATAAATGCTATAATAATCCAATAGACATGAAACTAGGAGTGTTGACATGACTGATCATTCTTTACAAAAACAAGTTAAAAAACAAATGCAACAACACCGCAAATTAAGTGCTAAAAAGATTTTCAGACGTTCGTTCTTTATTTTCATTGGAGCGCTGTTAATGGCATTAGGAATTGAAGTTTTTTTAGTCCCTAATGATATCATGGATGGTGGTATTCTTGGTATTTCTATCATCTTATATAATCTAACAAGTATTAGCATCGGTGTATTTATCTTTCTCCTAAATATTCCTTTTTTCTTTTTAGGCTATAAACAAATTGGTAAGACATTTGCGATATCAACAATATTTGGTATTACTATTTTGTCAATTGCAACTAATTATTTTCATTATATTCCTGCTTTTACTGATGACATGCTACTTGCGACGGTGTTTGGTGGAATTGTTGTCGGTGCAGGTGTCGGGTTAGTCATTCGTAATGGTGGTGCATTGGATGGTAGTGAAATACTAGCTATTTTACTGAACAAAAAATGGCCATTTTCAGTCGGTGAATTTGTTATGTTCTTCAATATTTTTATTTTTGGTTGGGGTGGATTTGTTTTAGGATGGGACCGTGCGATGTATTCGATATTAGCCTATGTTATCGCCTTTAAGACAATTGATATTGTAATCGATGGGTTTGAGGAATCTAAGTCTGCCTGGATTATTAGTGAGAAGAACAAAGAGATAGGGGAAGCAATCCTTTCTCGTCTTGGACGCGGGGTTACATACTTGAATGGTGAAGGTGGCTATTCAAGAGATGATAAACAAGTTATTTTTTGTATCGTAACAAGATTAGAGGAAGCAAAATTAAAATCGATTGTTGAAGAAATAGATGAAGCTGCATTTTTAGCTGTTGCAGATATAAATGAAGTTCGCGGTGGAAGATTTAAAAAGCGTGATATTCATTAAAGTATCGTCTTGTTTGTTTAGAGCTTCTTGATTTATGCTAAACTTGATATTGACTGTTAAAACAAGGAGCAGAAAAAATGAACTTGCTTTCGAAACAATTTAAAATTTCTAATCAATTAACAACCATTCATTTAATTGTATTATATTACGTCACAGCAGTTGTTGTTTCGACTGTTTTACTTAGCTTGCCAATTTTGCATCAGCCAGGTATAGAAATTTCTTTTATAGATACCGTTTTTACGGCAATTAGTGCAATTAGTGTTACTGGGCTAACGGTAGTATCAACGGCCGATACATTAAATGCAGCAGGAAAACTTGTCTTAACTGTTATTTTGCAGTTTGGCGGTATCGGAATTATGACTTTAGGTACGTTTATCTATATTCTATTTGGACGTAAAATTGGTCTAAGGGAAAGACAGTTAATTCAGGTCGATCAAAATCGGTCAACATTATCCGGGTTAGTTCGGTTAATGTTGAGAATTTTGCAAATCATTATCCTTATTGAAGTGATTGGCACGATTATTTTATCTACCTATTTTTTAACGTATTTTGATACGTGGCAAGAAGCGTTGCTGCAAGGCTTCTTTGGTGCGGTAAGTGCGACAACAAATGCAGGTTTTGATATAACGGGAGCGTCCTTGATACCGTTTGCTGATGATTACTTTGTTCAATTTATTAACATGGTTTTATTAATCCTTGGGGCAATTGGTTTTCCAGTCTTAATTGAGGTTCAGGAGTTACTTAGAGGTAAATACAAACATGTGAATCATAAGTTTAACTTCTCATTGTTCACTAAAATTACTACTGTTACTTTCTTTGCTTTAGTACTTGTTGGGTTTGGCGCAATACTGTTATTTGAACAGAAAAACTTCTTTGTTGATAAATCCTGGCATCAACAGTTTTTTTACAGTATGTTTCAATCAGTCACAACACGTAACGGCGGCCTTGCAACAATGGATGTCAGTGAATTTTCCGTACCGACATTACTTGTGCTTATTGTTCTAATGTTTATTGGTGCTTCACCAAGTAGTGTGGGTGGGGGTATTAGAACAACTACATTTGCAATTATGCTTCTCGCCATTTTGAACTATGCTAAAGGAAACTCGTCAATCAAGGTGTTTGGCAGGGAAATTGACACAGAAGACATTACGAGGTCATTTATTGTCATTGCGACGGCAACGATGCTTTGTTTCACCGCGACTGTTATCTTAGCTGTTACGGAAGATTTTCCTATATTGTCTATCGTGTTTGAGGTAGCATCAGCATTTGGAACAACAGGACTCTCGATGGGAATCACCGGTGACTTGTCGACGTCTGGTAAGATTGTCATCATGTTTTTAATGTTTGTTGGCCGGATTGGGATATTTTCATTCTTATTCTTACTGAGGGGAAAGGAAACCAAAGATATTTACAGGTACCCAACTGAAAAGATAATCATTGGATAACCCAGACAATATTTCCTGGGTTATATTTTCTTTTGAAAAGATTCAAGAGCTGTCTAGCTCCGGGCACCTAGCCCCTCGGGTCTAGCAAGGCGCGACTTGCGCTTTTCTTATTTTAAGAAAAGAAAATATAAAAATTCAAGATATGTTTAGATCCGGCGCAGAATAGAGTTGAATTCGGACAGAAAAGAGCGAATCCGAGTAGACTGAGTCCGAATAGAGGTTGAATTCGGACAGAAAAGAGCGAATCTTGGTAGGTTGAGTCTGAATAGGGGTTGAATTCGGACAGAAAAGAGCGAATCTTGGTAGGTTGAGTCCGAATTGGGGTTGAATTCGGACATCAAAGAGCGAATCCGAGTAGATTAAGTCCGAATAGAGGTTGAATTCGGACAGAAAAGAGCGAATCTTGGTAGGTTGAGTCTGAATTGGGGTTGAATTCGGACATAAAAGAGCGAATCCGAGTAGACTGAGTCCGAATAGAGGTTGAATTCGGACAGAAAAGAGCGAATCTTGGTAGGTTGAGTCCGAATTGGGGTTGAATTCGGACAGAAAAGAGCGAATCCTTTGTTATTTCCTATAAATTTCCTATCATTCCAACCCAATCTGCTTGCCTATTCTCTGCTCTAATGTAGTATAGTTGTATTATGAGAACGTATGTCATCTAGTTTTGAAAATGGAAGGGGTTTTAAGATTTTATGAAGCAACAAACATTTTTGTATAATTCTAAAGTAGAAAAAGTCCTCCGTAACATTAATAAAGTAATGATTGGAAAAGAAGAGGTGGCTACGTTAAGTCTAGTTGCGTTACTAGCGGAAGGGCATGTGTTGTTAGAAGATGTCCCTGGTGTTGGTAAAACTATGCTTGTCCGCACCCTTGCTAAATCGGTCGATTGTGAGTTTAAAAGAATTCAGTTTACACCAGACTTGTTACCTTCAGACGTTACAGGTGTTTCGATATATAATCCAAAAGAGATGGAGTTTGAATTTAGAGGGGGACCGATTCTTGGTGATATTGTCCTCGCAGATGAAATAAACCGAACGTCACCGAAAACCCAGTCGTCTCTGCTTGAAGCGATGGAAGAGATGAGTGTGACTGTGGATGGCCGGACAATTGATTTGTCTAAACCTTTTTTTGTGATGGCGACCCAGAACCCCATTGAATATGAAGGAACATACCCACTCCCGGAAGCTCAATTAGATAGATTTTTGCTTAAGTTAAATATGGGGTATCCGACCATGGACCAAGAGCTTGAAATGCTTGAACGGACATCCAAAGAGCATCCGATTCAGTCTGTCCAGGCTGTGATGACAAAAGAAGAGCTAAATAATGTCCAAAAACAAGTGCGAGAGGTTTTCATTGACCGGACGATTCAACAGTATATTGTGGACATTGTTACGAAAACAAGAACCCATCCATCTGTATATTTAGGCGTAAGTCCACGTGGCTCGATTGCCTTAATGAAAGCAGCTAAAGCCTATGCGTTTATTCATGACCGTGACTATGTGCTACCTGATGATGTGAAATATTTAGCTCCGTTCGTTTTAGCGCACCGGATTATTCTGAATTCTGAGGCTAAATTTGAAGGGATTTCTGCAGGAAGTGTTGTTAATCAAGTGTTAGCTGATGTTGCTGTACCCATTCGAAGGGAATATCCTTAATGATAAAGCGTATGGAATTCATCGTAAAAGTGTTAGCTGTTGTTGTCTTAGTTAGCGTATTTTACTCTTATGCGATGTTTCAAGGTGGCTTTGTCAGCTGGTTCTTGTTTTATAGTTTTCTACCATTAATCACTTATATGGCTGTCTTATTGTGTTATCCCATTTCAAATTGGCAGGTTACAAGGAAGATGGGCAAGAAAATGATTTATGCTGGTGATGAAATTCAAGTAGAAATTGAGATTAAGCGAAAAGTTGGCTTTCCGATTTACTTTCTAGTCATAGAGGAATTTTTCCCATCTTCGTTGCACCATAAAGATTCGTTAAGAAACAAATACAAGTATATGGATGAGCAAGAAGCATTGATAGAAAACCGTTCTATGAAACGAGTTGTTTTTCCGTGGTTTAAACGTAGAATTCGGATTAACTACCTATTAAAACATATTCCGCGCGGTGAACATCACGTAAAGGCCATTCGCCTCAAAACAGGTGATTTTTTTGGATTTGTGAAAAAAGACTATGTGTATCCAGTGGACAGCTATTTGCTCGCCTATCCTTCGACTCGAAAACTGTCGATTAAAGAGAAAGTAAATAGTTTTGATGAGGGTGGTTCTCCGTCTTATCGTGTCAACATGAAAAACACAAATGTTGTTTCTGGTGTAAGGGAATACATGCCAGGTGATCGTTTTTCATGGGTTGATTGGAAAACAACAGCTAGGAAAAACACAGTTATGACAAAAGAATTTGAACAAGAGAAAAGTTCGAATGTATTACTAGTGTTAGACGCCGTTGATTACCCAGGTTTGAATAGAATCTCCTTTGAAGGAAGTATTGAGCTTACTGCATCCGTGATTGAGGCGTTCAGAAGACGGACGGCACAGCTATCTTTCCTAGCCTTAGGGGAAGATGTGTTATATTTTCCGATGAACCAAGACAAAGGACAACAGAGCTTGATCAATAACTTCCTCGCTCGTCTTCAACCAACTGGGGATGTTGCTTTTGCCAAGCAACTTACGGGACAGATGAAAAAAATTCCAGGCGGGTTAATGGTAATGATTGTGCTTACTGCGATTGATGTAGAAAAAAAACGTGCTATCGATCAGTTAAAGCAAAAGTCAAAACGAATTATCGTGTTTTTAGTTAAACCAAAACCTGCCATTACCGATGTTGATAATGATATTGTTCATCAATTAAGAATAGAGGGTGTACTTGTCAATGTATTGTCAGAACAACAATTATTAGCTAAAGAATTTGAGGTGAACATGTAATGGAACGTTCGTCTCCAAACGTAACTAATTTGTATCAATTCATCGTTTATTTATGTGGATTCTTGCTTTTTTGGGAGTGGTTGAGACCGTTAAGTATTGTAACGGATACAGGAAACTTAAGTTTATTTGTGATGTACACAGCTTTTTGTTTTCTAATTTCCATATTACAAGTGAAATGGTGGCTATCAATTCCGCTAAAGTTAGCAGGACTTATATTTGTCATTGATGGATTGTTTATTTCTGAAAGGTTATTTAGTAAAGCGTGGTTTTATCTTCTTTATACACATGGACGATACAATTTGGAAGTGATTTTCCAACGTGATTTTACTGAAATGACAGCGTTGTTTAGAAGTTTCTTATTTTTGTTATTATTATGGCTAATGAGCTACTTACTCTATTATTGGTTCGTAGTCGCAAAGCGTATTTTCTTATTCGTGTTGTTAACTTTTATTTATATTACAGTGTTAGATACGTTTACTAACTATGATGCTAGTATAGCCATTGTTCGAATGTTTCTTGTTTCTTTAGTTGCGATGGGGATTACTAGTCATCTAAATATGGTAGAGAAAGAATCAATCAAGGAAATTGGATTTAAACGGTTAACGGCATGGCTCCTCCCGCTTATTTCAATTATATTATTTTCAACTGTAATCGGTTATGCTGCACCGAAGTTTGATCCGCAGTGGCCCGACCCAGTCCCATTCATTAAAAGTACGGCCGAAAATGCAGGAATAGGCTCAGGGGGAACGGTTGTGCAAAAGGTTGGTTATGGCGAGGACGATACAAGGTTAGGTGGTTCGTTCGTACAAGATTATGAACCCGTCTTTCAAGCTGCGGTTGAACAACCCAACTACTGGCGCATTGAATCAAAGGATTATTATACAGGTAAAGGTTGGGAGCGGTCATCAAAAGAGGAATACGTAGCTCAAGAAGATGGACGAATTCAATTTAAAACCTTCTCTGATAACGTGGACACAATCCCGCTGCGAGCCCTTGTTCGATTTGATGAAAAAGCTAAGTTGCCCAAGGTTGTCTATCCATATGGAATAGACACAATTTTTGGAACTGGTCAGGAAACCTATTATTTGGATTTTGACACAGGTGCGATTAAAGAGGAAAATGCAAAACTTAGCGGCTATCAAATAGAATATAACTATCCATCGTTCTCCATTGATGAGCTAAGGGGTGCTAGTGAGGAAGACCCAGAAGAGATTAAGGGAAAATATTTGCAACTACCTGAAAACCTTCCTAGTCGAGTCGGGGAGCTAGCGGCTGATGTGATTGCAAGCGATGATAATCGATATGACAAAGCAAAAGCAATGGAAAGTTACTTTAGTTTGAATGGCTACCTTTATCAGACTAAGGGTGTTGCTGTACCCGGCCGAAATGAGGATTACGTTGATCAATTCTTGTTTGATACTAAAGTCGGTTACTGTGATAACTTTTCAACTTCCATGGCAATCATGCTAAGGACACAAGGCATTCCAACTAGATGGGTAAAAGGTTTTACTAGTGGAGAAATTGTCGATGGCCAGCCTGATGTACCAGACAATTTAACCGTTTATGAAATACGAAATTCTAATGCGCACTCTTGGGTAGAAGTGTATTTCCCTGATATAGGTTGGGTGCCTTTTGAACCAACAAAAGGATTTTCAAATCCAGTTGATTTCACTATGGAAACAGCTGCAGAACCGAGTGGACAGGATGAACTGACAGCAGACCAAGAACAAAGTCCAGAAAATGCTGCGCAGGAAGAACAGGACATTCCGGGTAAGTATCAAGATTTTGAAGATGAGACCGCTACAGCTAGTGGGCCTTTGGATGGACAAGAAACGTCCGGTTACTGGAAATGGATCATTACTAGTAGTCTTGCAATCATTATTTCTCTAATCTTGTTCTTTACTAGATACCGCTGGATGTCAATCATCATGGGTAGAAGGTTCCGGCATAGCAAAAATGCGTCCGCTTATCAGGAAGCTTATCACTTTTTGCTAAAAGTTTTGGCCTACAAAGGGGTAAAACGAGATCAAGACCAAACACTTAGGGAATATGCAAAAGAAGTTGATAAAAGGTATCAGACTACTGATATGAGCCGTCTAACCTACCATTATGAACGGCAGTTATATCGTAATGACGTCGATTCTACTCAGTTGAATAAAATGACCGAATTGTGGGAAAATTTAATAAAACGTTCCTTGTCTTGACCTTTCTATTGACTCATTGGTAGAATAAATTAATCTAATATCCCTTCATATATACTGGGTAATATGGTCCCAAAGTCTCTACCAGAACACCGTAAATGTTCTGACTATGAAGGCGGAAAATTAAGACTGTCACTTTCTGCCTTCCTATTGTTTTTTTGGGGGGCAGATTTTTTATTGAAAGATAAGAAAGTATAAAAAGACCCAAGAGCTGTCTAGTTCCAGCGCCTAGCCCGCCTGAGGTCATAAGTCTAGCAAGGCGCGACTTGCGCTTTTCTTTACTAGATTTTGTCGGTTAAGTAAGATATTTATCTGTTATTTGCGTAAGTATTTGGCATAATAAAGGAATAAATGTCCGAAACAACCTTGGGGATTATCTTATAAGGGGATGAATCTTATGGAAATGAACAATGAATTTATCCTAGTGCTTGATTTTGGTAGTCAATATAACCAATTAATCACTAGAAGAATCAGAGAATTTGGTGTGTATAGTGAGTTGCATTCACACCGTTTAACAGCAGAAGATATCAAGGAAATGAACCCGAGTGGTATTATTTTATCTGGTGGACCGCACAGTGTTTATGATGAAAATAGCTTTCGTTGTGATGAAGCGATCTTTGACTTAGGTATTCCTGTTCTTGGTATTTGCTACGGAATGCAGCTTATGATGCAGCATTTTGGTGGAAATGTACAACGTGCGAAAGAGCGTGAATATGGTAAAGCGGATATTACGTTAACAGGGGAGCCTGTCTTATTTAAAGGCACGCCGACTACCCAGACTGTTTGGATGAGTCATGGAGATAAGATTATCGAGCCTGCACCTGGTTTTACAATTGATGCGACTAGTTCTTCCACGCCAGTTGCTGCCGTAAGTAATGTGGACCGCAATTTTTACGGTGTCCAATTCCATCCGGAAGTAAGGAATACGGAATATGGTAATGAGCTTTTAAATAAGTTTGTTTTTAATGTATGTCAATGTGAAGGAAATTGGACGATGGAAAACTTCATTGACATGGAAGTAGAGAAAATTCAAACAAAGGTTGGCAATAAGAAAGTCCTTTGCGCCTTAAGTGGTGGTGTAGACTCTTCTGTCGTGGCAGCCCTTATCCATAAAGCGATAGGTGACCAATTAACCTGTATTTTTGTTGATCATGGTTTATTAAGAAAAAACGAAGCAGACTTAGTAATGGAAACATTTAAAGGCAAATTCCATATGAACATTATTAAGGTTGATGCACAGGATCGATTTTTAAGTAAGTTAAAAGGCGTATCAGACCCTGAACAAAAACGTAAAATTATCGGGAATGAATTCATCTATGTGTTTGATGATGAAGCGGACAAGCTTAAGGATATTGAGTTCCTTGCTCAAGGTACATTGTATACGGATATTGTTGAAAGTGGTACGGAAACAGCGCAGACGATTAAGTCGCACCATAATGTAGGTGGGCTTCCTGAAGATATGCAATTTGAATTGATTGAACCATTAAACACGTTGTTTAAAGATGAAGTTCGTGCGTTAGGTGCGGAATTAGGTGTTCCAGATGATATCGTGTGGAGACAACCGTTCCCTGGACCTGGTCTTGGTATTCGTGTATTAGGTGAGATATCCGAAGAAAAAATTGAAATTGTCCGGGAATCAGATGCGATTTTACGTGAGGAAATTAAAAATGCAGGATTAGATCGCGACATTTGGCAGTATTTCACAGTGTTACCAGACATTCGTAGTGTTGGGGTAATGGGGGATGCGCGTACGTATGATTACACGATTGGTATTCGTGCTGTCACATCGATTGATGGGATGACATCCGATTGGGCTCGGATTCCGTGGGACGTATTAGAGAAAATCTCAACACGGATTGTTAATGAAGTGGAACACATTAACCGTGTTGTCTATGATATTACAAGTAAGCCACCTGCAACAATTGAGTGGGAATAATAAACGATTATGGTACATGAGTACAGGCCAAATCACATGTTGATTTGGCCCTTCTTTTTTAGATTTAAGAAAGAAGTGGGTAAGTATAGGAAAAAAATGCAGAAAAATGTCATTACCGAACAATGCAAAAAATAAATTTAAAAACATTCGTTTTTTGCCTTGACTTATGCCGAACCTATTAGTATTATAGTCCATGTAATCATAAAAACTATTAATAAAGATACCGTCGTATAATTTTGGGAATATGGCCCAAGAGTTTCTACTAGACTACCGTAAATGGTCTGACTACGCTGGTGATTTTGCAAATGTATTATATTTGCAATTTTTCCTGTTTAGTTTATGTAGCACTCTTGGCTTTGGCTAAGAGTGCTTTTTAATTTTGGTATCATCCAAAAATTGCTAAGTTTAGCTCTGGCGCTATTGTACATGCACATTATTATCATGACGGAATTTTGGGAGGAAATAGCTGTGAAGGAATTTTTTCGATTTGAAGAACTAGGTACTAATTTCCGTACAGAGTTTATTGCTGGTTTAACAACGTTTTTATCAATGGCATATATTTTATTTGTAAATCCTTTGACACTTGCTACGGAAGGAACAGGAATGGACCAAGGTGCAGTCTTTACAGCTACTGCTGTTGCAGCTGCAGTTGGTACGCTTATCATGGGTCTTCTGGCGAAATATCCAGTGGCGCTTGCTCCTGGAATGGGGTTAAACGCCTTTTTCTCTTACACAGTTGTGTTGGGATGGGGTATTCCTTGGGAAACGGCTTTAGCTGGTGTATTAGCATCTGGTCTTATCTTTATCGTATTAACTCTTACAGGGTTACGCGAAACAATAATCAACTCCATTCCTGCTAACTTAAAAATGGCTGTTGGTGCTGGTATCGGCTTGTTTATTGCATTTATTGGTTTTCAAAACTCAGGTATTATTGTCGATAACCCTGCAACATTGGTTGGGTTAGGCGATCTAACAAATGGTGGTACATTGTTAGCAGTGTTTGGAATTATCGTTACCGTTGTTTTACTTGCTTTGAATGTTAAAGGTGGCGTATTCTACGGCATGTTAATTACTTCCGTTGCAGGTATGATTACTGGTTTAATCTCACCTCCAACTGGACTTAATGATATTGTTGGTCCTGTGCCAAGTTTAGCTCCAACCTTTGGTGCTGCGTTTGCACACTTTGGTGACATATTTACTGGTAAAATGCTAGTTGTTATCTTAACGTTTTTGTTCGTCGACTTCTTTGACACAGCGGGTACGTTAGTTGCTGTTGCATCAAAAGCTGGTTTAATGAAAGATAACAAATTACCACGTGCTGGTAAAGCTTTATTCTCTGATTCGGCTGCAACTGTTGTTGGTGCTGTGTTAGGTACTTCAACAACTACTTCTTATGTTGAATCTACGACTGGAGTTAGTGCTGGCGGCCGTTCTGGTTTTACATCAGTTGTAACTGCAGGGTTTTTCCTATTAGCTCTAGTCTTCTCGCCACTATTAGGTATCATTACGTCTGAAGTAACGGCACCTGCATTAATCATTGTTGGGGTGTTAATGGCAACTTCGTTAAAAGATATTGAATGGGACCGTTTTGAAATTGCAGTTCCTTCATTCTTGACAGTTGTAATCATGCCACTTGCATACAGTATTGCAACAGGTATTGCGATGGGATTCGTGTTCTACCCAGTCTTAATGGCGTTAAAAGGAAAGTCGAAAGAAGTTCATCCGATTATGTGGTTCTTGTTCGTTGTTTTCCTAGGCTATCTTATTTTCTTACACTAAAAAATTATCAGAAAAGCTTTGGCTAATCGAATCGATTGGTTGAAGCTTTTTTTTTGCCTGGTTTCTCTTTTAGAATTGATAATGCGCGACAGCCTTGACGGACCCGCTCGTCGGCAGAAATGAGTTCAGATTAGTAAAAAAGCGTGTCTAATTTCAATTTGCTTGAATTAATAGTTAACAACATATATAATTAACAAAGTTAACTATTTTTTGAGGTGATTGTCTGTGGATAGGTCTGAGAAAATAACTTTAATAGAAAAGAATTTTCGGGATTTCTTTCGCCAAACACGTAAAGAGTTAAACCACATGTTGGGACAGGAGATAGCGAGTCATGAGTTATCCTTGCTTAAGCTTTTATATGAAAAACGCATCCATACGGTTTCCTCTCTTGCTGCGGAGCTTGGTGTTACATCTAGCCATATTACGTCTGTTACAGAACGGATGGTGAAGAAGAAATTTATAGTCAGGGAGCGTTCTTTAGTGGATCGAAGAGTTGTGCAGCTGTCTTTGACGGACAAAGGAATCGAGCTTGTGGCAGACTTGGACCAAAGAAGGCATGAATTCATCGCAAAAAAATTTAAAAATCTATCTGATGAAGAATTGAGTCAACTACAACATATTTTTCAGAAAATTTTGTAGTTGATAAAATTTTTCTAAAGCTAATATGAAGGAGTGAAGTGAACATCATGGAGCATCTAGAACAAAAACAGAAAGTTACTATTATGATAGCAATAATGGCAGCCATGTTATTTGCGGCGTTAAATCAAACGATTGTTGGAACAGCTTTACCAAGAATTATTTCAGATATTGGTGGTATGGATTATTATAATTGGGTTTTTACTGTTTACATGTTAGGATCAAGTGTGACTGCAATACTGGTTGGAAAGCTATCCGACATCTACGGACGTAAAATTTTTATTTTGATTGGAATAGGTTTATTTCTTGTGGCTTCCTTTCTAAACGGGACATCGACTAACATTACCCAGTTAATCATTTACCGTGGAATCCAAGGGATGGCTGGTGGTGTAATCATGTCTACTTCCTTTACTGCGGTGGGCGATTTATTTTCTCCACGAGAACGCGGAAGATGGCAAGGGCTAATGGGTGGTATATTTGGCCTTTCTAGTGTCTTTGGACCTACGCTTGGTGGCTATATTGTTGATAACTGGAATTGGCAGTGGGTATTTTGGATATTCCTTCCAGTTGGTGTCGTTGCTTTTATTTTAATTGTAAAGATGTTTCCAAATACGGAAAAAAGAGAGCGTGAATCTGTCGACTATTTTGGCTCTGTTTTCATTACCCTTGCGATGATCCCGTTGTTACTGGCATTTTCATGGGCAGGAACAACCTATGATTGGGTCTCCTTCCAAATTATTGGTCTGTTTTTCGCATCGGTGATTTTTTTCCTTTTATTTATTTATACCGAAAAGAAAGTGAAAAGCCCGGTTTTGCCGTTGGAGCTTTTTAAAAACTCTATCTTTTCCGTAGCCAATTTCTCAGGTCTAGTTCTAGGGATGGGTATGTTTGGTGCAATAATGTACGTACCACTTTTTGTTCAAGGAGTAATTGGTACTTCAGCCACACAGTCTGGCTTTGTTATGATGCCGATGACGCTAAGCATGGTATTAACTAGTGCAGTAGGTGGACAAATTATTACGAAAACAGGTAAATATAAGCTGCAGGCAATTCTAGGATTAGCTGTAATGACTATCGGACTATTTCTATTATCGCAGATGGGGATGGAATCTACTAACGGGACTGCTGTTCGTAATATGATTATTACTGGACTAGGTCTAGGGTTAAGCTTCCCTATTTTTACTCTTGTTGTACAAAATGCCGTGGAGCATCGGTTACTAGGAGTAGCTACTGCATCGAACCAGTTGTTTAGGCAACTTGGTGGGACGATTGGTGTATCAATCATGGGAACAGTGATGTCAGCTCGAATGTCAGATAAAATGGCAGACTTGGCTAATGCGAGTGAAGGACTTCCACAAAAGGATTCACCATTGGCTGAACAATTTGCTGCGTTAAAGAATCCTCAAATACTGATGAATCCTGATCAGTTAGACGCATTAAGAGATAAAGTTCCTGAAGATTTTGTTAATTATTTTGACCAAGCAATCTTGATGCTGCGTGAAAGTTTGAACTATGCGCTAGAGGGTGTGTTCTTTGTTGGAGCAGGAGTAATTTTAATTGGGATTCTCCTTACTTTCTTTTTGAAGGAAATTCCCCTTCGAACATCGAACAAAAAAGAAGAGACAAAAGCCAGTGATAATCTTAAGCATCAACCAAGTGAATAAGATTTAAAAATTGTGTGTCAGGCGCGGGTTACATTTGCGTCTGGCATTTTTTTTAAAGATTAGAAAAAAGATTCAAGAGCTAATCAAGGCGCCTACGCTTTTCGATTGTCTAGCTCCGGTGCCTAGCTCCTCGAGGTCGTATGTCAATCCTCTCCATGGCAAAGAGCGCCATTACGAGGCTTGACGTACGCTTGTCGGAGCTGATCGAGGCGCCTGCGCTTTTCTTACCTCCTACAATTTAGACATAAAAACATGCGCTAAACATATATTTATACAGAAAGCGCTTTCAATAAAGGAGGTAAAAGGATGAATCTCACGAAGAAAATTTTGATTGGTTTAAGTTTGGGTGCATTCATTGGTTTATTATT
This sequence comes from Aquibacillus salsiterrae, assembly GCF_028416595.1. Lineage (GTDB taxonomy): Bacteria > Bacillota > Bacilli > Bacillales > Amphibacillaceae > Aquibacillus_A > Aquibacillus_A salsiterrae. The sequence goes on from NZ_JAMQKC010000009.1 coordinate 53,971, forward strand.
ACATTTCTTAGCCCCGGGTGCCTTTGATGTTTTAAACAATTATCTTTTCGGTCCACTAGGTACCATCTTTCTCAATTTAATCAATATGCTCGTTGTCCCGATTGTGTTTTTCTCAATAACGTTAGGAACAGCTTCATTAGGTGATCCGAAAAAGCTTGGTCGAATTGGCGTAAAGACTATATCATTCTTTCTGGCAACGACAACGATTGCCATTGTTATCGCACTTATTCTTGCCTACATCATCCAACCTGGAAACATAAATATCAATACCGCTGGTGCTGATTTTGAAAGTAAGGAAGCGCCATCCGTGGTAGATACCTTTACAAGTATTATTCCAACCAACCCGCTACAAGCAATGGCAGATGGTAATATGTTGCAAATTATCTTTTTCTCTATCCTTATTGGCTTTGCCTTGGCTATTCTTGGTAAGAAAACGGAAGGTATTTATAAGCTTGTTGAACAAGGTAATGACATTATGATGTATCTTGTTAATTTAATCATGAAGTTTGCGCCGTACGGGGCATTTGGCTTACTTGCATCAGCGATTGGCAGAATGGGATTAGAAGGTGCTTGGGCAATGATTTCTTATATGCTCGTTGTCATTGTTGCACTTATTATCCATGTGTTTGTTACGTATGCCCCTGCTGTCAAAATATTAGGGAAAAGAAACCCGAGGCAGTTCTTTAAAGGTTTTTTCCCTGCGATGACGGTAGCCTTTAGTACATCGAGTAGTGGTGCAACGTTACCAATCTCTATGAAAACTGCCCAAGAGAATTTGAAAGTACCTAAACAAATAAGTAGTTTCGTTCAACCGCTTGGTGCAACGGTTAATATGGACGGGACGGCAATTATGCAAGGGGTAGCAACTGTATTTATTGCGCAGGTGTACAATGTTGACTTAGGTTTTTCACAGATTATAATGGTTATCCTTGTCGCAGTATTAGCAAGTATTGGTACTGCAGGTGTCCCTGGTGTTGGTCTAATCATGCTTGCGATGGTGTTAAATCAAGTAGCATTACCGGTGGAAGGAATTGCTCTAATTATCGGTATTGATCGATTGTTAGATATGCTTCGAACAGCGGTAAATGTAACTGGAGACGCAGCCTGTGCTGTCGTTGTTTCGGAAACGGAAAAAAAGCACAGCGAACAAGTGAGTTAATGGAAAACATGATGTGTAAAACATGGGACGGAATCGACTTCTGTAAATTAACGGTTTGAGTGTTGACGCAAAACCCTATTGGTTACTCAATAGGGTTTTGCTATGTTTTGTTGGGAATGTCTTGTGAACAGAGTCTGAATAGCAGCTGAATTCGGACAGAGAGAGTAGAAAGTGAGTTAACTGAGTCCGAATAGCACCCTAATTCGGACAGAGAAAGCCGATAATGGGTTAACCGAGTCCGAATAGCACCCTAATTCGGACAGAGGAAACCGATATTGGGTGAAGCGAGTCCGAATAGCACCCTAATTCGGACAGAGGAAGCCGATATTGGGTAAACTGAGTCCGAATAGCACCCTAATTCGGACAGAGAGAGCAGATAATGGGTTAACTCAGTCCGAATAGCACCTCAATTCGGACAGAGGAAGCCGATAATGGGTGAACCGAGTCCGAATAGCACCCTAATTCGGACAGAGGAAGCCGATAATGGGTGAACCGAGTCCGAATAGCACCCTAATTCGGACAGAGAGAGTAGAAAGTGAGTTAACTGAGTCCGAATAGCACCCTAATTCGGACAGAGAAAGCCGATAATGGGTGAACCGAGTCCGAATAGCACCCTAATTCGGACAGAGGAAACCGATAATGGGTGAACCGAGTCCGAATAGCACCCTAATTCGGACAGAGGAAGCCGATATTGGGTAAACTGAGTCCGAATAGCACCCTAGACAGCAACGTTATATGATACAGAAAAAATATCAAGTCAAGATCAAACAAAAACTATTCTTAGACCATTATTAGTGCCAGCGATAACAACTGTTTTGGGTGATTATGCATTTTGGCCAGGAAAACGGTTGAAGGCGGTAGATCAGCGAAATGATATGGATGCCTAACTGACTAAATTCAAAAGCTATCTAACGCAGGGCGCCTACCCCTTCGAGTCGTAAGACAATCTTCTACATGGCAAGGGTCGCCGTTATGAGGTTTGTCTTACACTTTTCGGGGGTCTAGCAAGGCACCCCGTATTTTTCTAAAAAACAAGCTTTAGTAAACCGTTTTGATAGGTGATGTTTGTTGGTGTTTGTTTTTTAATTGGAAATGGCAATTCGATAGTTCGGGCAAATTCACCCTCGATAATCTCATTCTTGATTACTAAACAATCATCCTGCTGTAAATCTAAAATCCCTCGTATATGCAAGATGGTATTGTCTACCGTGATCTCGACGTCGCTTGGTTCTCTTAAACCTGGAAGATTTATTAAGCAAATCAGCTGTTGGTCTAATTTGTACAGGTTCATTTGTGGAATTTGTGGCCGTGCAATCTCTTTATCCTCTGTCACAGTAGTATCAATCATGACTAAATCATGTAAATTCTTAAATTTATCTGAATGAATCGATACGTCCATAAGAAAACTCCTTTCCGAAAGGGTCGTGTCTTAACCTCATGACATTTGTCTCCTATAGTTGAATGCGATATAGTATGCATAACTGAGATTATAGGTGAATGACGAGCTAGATTGTAAAAGGTTACCACTATATTTGTGAAAATGGGGTATAGTAATATGAAAGAAATAGGAGGAAGTTTGTTTTGCTTGAAAATGCTCTAGTTGTTATTGTCATTGTTTTATCTGTTAACGTATTTTATGTTTCCTTTTCAACGTTAAGGGTTATTTTAACGCTAAAAGGTAGAAGGTATATTGCTGCAGTTATTGGTACATTTGAAATTATGATCTACACTGTTGGCCTTGGGGTTGTCCTAGATAATCTCGACCGGATTGAAAATTTAATTGCCTATGGGCTTGGTTATGGAATTGGTGTTATTGTTGGGTCAAAGATTGAAGAGAAATTAGCACTAGGCTATATTACTGTAAATGTCATTTCATCCGCTCCAGAGTTAAAATTCACCAAACAGCTGAGAGAAAAAGGCTATGGAGTAACGAGTTGGTCTGCTTACGGGATGGAAGGTGACCGTTTAGCGATGCAAATCCTAACACCGCGTAAATATGAACTTCGTCTTTATGAAGCAATAAAGGAAATAGATGCAAAAGCGTTTATTATTTCTTATGAGCCGAAGCAAATTCACGGTGGATTCTGGGTCAAACAAGTGAGGAAAGGGCGTCTTTTTAGAAATGGTAAAGCAGAAGAAAAAAAGATTTGAATTACAAGAGAATGAAACAATTACTCAATGCCTTGATCGTATCAAACAGGCTGGCTATACACCGGTGAGAAGAGTAGAAGAGCCGATCTTTCAAGAAATAAGCAATAACGGTCAAATTTCTTATGAACCAGTAGCAAGAAAAGTCATTTTTGATGCTATACCTGAGCAAAACACGAACATTAAAAAATAATAAATATTAATTGTTCGATATTTTGTTGACATTGAATGATAGAACTTGTTATCATAGTAACGTACTCAATTTACCTAAAACGTCCACTATAAATTAATAATTTCACCTCATATAATTTCGGGGATATGGCCCGATAGTTTCTACCCGTCACCGTAAATGATGGACTATGAGGGAGGATGAATCATTGCATCTTACTCCTTTTATAAAGGGATTAGTAGCGATGGTTTCATATGCATAAAATCTAATTTATGCCTATTCATCTTCTCTCAATTGTTGAGTGGATGAATAGGCATTTTTATATAATAAGGAAAGAGGGATAGCATGGCAATGGTCGGAGTGGTAATGGGCAGTATTTCGGATTGGGAGACGATGCAGCATACATGTGAAATGTTGGTGGAAATAGGCATTCCATATGAGAAGGACATTATCTCCGCACATCGTACACCTGATGACATGTTCCGCTATGCCGGAGAGGCCAAGGAAAGAGGATTAAAAGTGATTATCGCAGGAGCTGGTGGAGCTGCTCACCTACCTGGTATGATTGCAGCGAAAACAACCTTACCTGTGATTGGTGTACCAGTACAATCAAAGGCACTGAACGGATTAGACTCTTTACTATCGATTGTGCAAATGCCGGGTGGAGTTCCTGTTGCGACGGTTGCGATTGGTTCAGCAGGTGCAAAAAATGCTGGACTGTTAGCGGCACAGATGATTGGTGCATTTGACATAGAAGTTAGTTCAAAACTTGTAAACTATCAACAAGGCTTGCAAACAAAAGTCGAAGAAATGAGGGAACAGCTTGCGACAAAATAAAATTTTTCCAGGTTCAACAATCGGGATTATTGGTGGAGGTCAGCTAGGAAGAATGATGGCGACGGTAGCAAAGCATATGGGATACCGCATTGTTGTATTAGACCCAACACCCGACTGTCCAGCAGCCCAAGTAAGTGATGACCACATTATTGCAGATTACGCAAATATAAACGCAATCCAACAGTTAATCGAAAAAAGTGATGTGATTACGTATGAGTTTGAGAACGTTGACCTAGAAGCAGCCCGTTTAATAGAAGAACAAGGAATACTACCTCAAGGTTCTGAACTGTTGCGTATTACCAAAGATCGTGAAAATGAAAAGAACGTGATGGTAAAAAGTGGACTACCTGTCCCGCGATTTGCAATCATTACCGAACCAAGCCAACTTAAAGCTGCTGCTCGAAAGGTTGGCATTCCGTCTGTCGTTAAGACGTGTACGGGAGGCTATGATGGCAAAGGGCAATGGAAGATTAGTACAGAAGATGATATCGATGCAGCTAGTCAGTTCATTGAAAAAAATGGCCGCTGTATTTTAGAAGGATGGGTGCCGTTTGATAAAGAAGTGTCGGTTGTTTTCACAAGAGCAACAACTGGTGAAATAACAGTATTCCCGTTAGTAGAAAACGAACATAAAGATCATATTCTCCATAAATCCACGGCACCGGCGAATGTATCTGAAGCTGTTCTGGAAAAAGCTTATGATGCTGCCATTAAAATTGCTGAAACTATTGGGGTTGTTGGGACGTTTGCCATTGAGATGTTTGTTTGTGGCGAAGAAATATACATTAATGAAATGGCGCCACGTCCGCACAATTCAGGACATTATACCATCGAAGCGTGTAACGTGTCCCAGTTTGAACAGCATATTCGAGCGATTTGTGGATTTCCGCTTGTTCCGATTGAATTCCATGGTGCAGCGGTAATGATTAATTTATTAGGCGATGACATAGATCGCTATTTCGAACAAATCGACACCTTGCAACACGCACACATCCACTTATATGGAAAAAAGGAAAGTAAACCGAAACGAAAAATGGGTCACTTGACGTTCGTTGGGCAAGATATAGATGAACTAAATCAACTAATAAATGAAGTAAGTAAAAAAATTAACCAATAGAGAGATAGATAATAGGAGGAAACAGATGTTAAACCGTTATACTCGCGAAGAAATGGGATCAATCTGGACAGAAGAAAATAAATTTAAAGCTTGGCTAGAAGTAGAAATTTTGGCATGTGAGGCATGGAGTGAGCTAGGCGTTATTCCGAAAGAGGATGTCGCAAAGCTTAGAGAGAATGCAACGTTCGATATTAATCGTATCTATGAAATAGAGCAAGATACACGACACGATGTAGTTGCGTTTACTCGTGCTGTATCAGAAACACTTGGTGAAGAGAAAAAGTGGGTCCACTACGGATTAACTTCGACTGATGTAGTAGACACGGCGCTATCTTATCTTTTAAAACAAGCAAACGATATCCTTCGAAACGACATCGAAACATTCGTTGATATTTTAGCTAATAAAGCAAAAGTGCATAAGCACACAGTAATGATGGGGAGAACGCACGGTGTCCACGCGGAACCGACAACGTTCGGATTGAAAATGGCGCTATGGTACGAAGAAATGAAGCGTAACCTAGAGCGTTTTAACGCAGCTGCCGAAGTAATTGAAACTGGTAAGTTATCTGGTGCGGTTGGAACGTATGCAAATATTGATCCGTTCGTTGAAACGTATGTATGTGAAAAGCTTGGTTTAGCACCAGCACCAGTCTCGACACAAACATTGCAACGTGACCGTCATGCACAGTACATGTCTACCCTTGCTTTAATCGGGGCATCCATTGAGAAGTTTGCAACAGAAGTTCGAGGCTTACAAAAGACAGAAACAAGAGAAGTGGAAGAGTTTTTCGCGAAAGGTCAAAAGGGTTCATCGGCAATGCCTCATAAACGTAACCCAATCGGATCGGAAAATATGACAGGGATGGCAAGAGTGTTACGTGGTTATATGGTAACAGCCTATGAAAATGTTGCCTTATGGCATGAAAGAGATATTTCCCACTCTTCGGCAGAACGTGTGATTTTACCAGACGCAACAATTGCATTGAACTACATGCTTAATCGTTTCTCTAACATTATTAAGAATCTAACTGTTTTTGAAGACAATATGAAAAAGAACATTGACAAGACGTACGGTGTTATCTTCTCGCAACGCGTATTACTTGCCCTTATTGACAAAGGAATGAGCCGTGAAGAAGCGTATGACTTGGTTCAACCAAATGCAATGAAGGCTTGGGAAGAAGGGATTCACTTTAAAGAATTAGTAAAGGCAGAGGCTAAAATCACGTCCTTAGTATCTGCGGATGAAATTGAAGATTGCTTTGATTATACGTACCACTTAAAGAATGTTGATAAGATTTTTGCGAAAATTGGTTTGAATTAAAGGAGCAGGTGAAAACGATGAAGGGCAAGCTTTTATATGAGGGAAAAGCAAAGCAAGTGTTTGAAGTCGAAGGAAATGATACACATTTAATCCTTTCTTACAAAAATGATGCGACGGCATTTAACGGACAAAAGAAAGCTCAGTTTGTTGGTAAAGGTAGATATAACAACCTTATTTCAGCCAAAGTATTTGAGTTTTTAAAAAGCAAAGGGGTAGAAAGCCATTTTGAGCGTAGCTTGAACGACACGGAACAGTTCGTGCAAAAAACTAGGATTGTGCCGTTAGAAGTGATTGTTCGCAATATTGCCGCTGGTAGTATCACAAGACGGATTGGTATCCCGGAAAAAACAGTGTTTAATCCGCCGCTTGTTGAGCTTTGCTATAAGAATGACGCGTTTGGCGACCCGGTTATTAATGATGATCACGCCCTTATTTTAACAGATATAACAAAAGAAGAGTTAGACGATATAAAGGCAACAGCCCTCACAATTAATGAACACTTGAAGGAATTTTTCCTCGGTGTCGACCTAACGCTAGCCGATTTCAAAATAGAATTTGGACGGAATCAGGAGGGGGCAATTATTCTTTCTGATGAGGTATCACCTGATACGTGCAGGCTTTGGGATACAGCTACAGGAGAGAAAATGGATAAAGATGTGTTTCGTGAAGATTTAGGTGACCTATTAGATGTGTATGACAAAATCCTTAAACGACTGGAGGCAGTTCAATAATGAAAAAAGTTAAAATCTACATCACGCTAAAGCCAGGTGTTTTAGACCCACAAGGAAAAGCTGTGCAAGAGTCTCTCCACACGTTAGGTTATGAAGCAGTACAGGAAGCTCGTGTTGGTAAATATATGGAACTAATCGTGGATGACAATGGCGATGTGGAAAAGCAAGTAGAAGACATGTGTGCGAAATTACTTGCAAACCCAGTAATTGAGGATTATAAGTACACAGTTGAGGAAGGTGTCACACAGTGAAGTTTGCAGTCATCGTATTTCCAGGTTCCAACTGTGACCGAGACATGTATCATGCAGCCAAGGACGCTTTAGGTGAGGAAGCGGAGTTAGTTTGGTATCAAACTGCTAATCTAGAAGACTATGACGCCGTTTTACTTCCAGGTGGCTTCTCTTATGGAGATTACCTACGTTGTGGTGCGATTGCATCTACTTCTCATATTGTTACAGAAATTAAGAAGCATGCAGAAAAAGGTAAACCGGTACTAGGTGTGTGTAATGGATTCCAGATTTTACTTGAGTCGGGTTTACTTCCAGGTGCGATGCTTCGTAATAAAAACCTTAAGTTCATGTGTCACTTTGAAAACTTGGTAGTCCAAAATAACAAAACAATGTTCTCATCTGCATTTAGTGAGCAGGAAGTCATTGCTCTTCCAATTGCACACGGAGAAGGAAACTACTACTGTGACGAAGCAACGTTACAACAATTAAAAGACAATCACCAAATCGTGTTCACCTATGAAAATAATCCGAATGGCTCGGTCCACGATATAGCTGGAATTGTTAACAAAGAAGGAAATGTATTAGGCATGATGCCACACCCTGAGCGTGCGGTGGAAGACATCCTTGGTGGGGCCGATGGGTTAAAACTATTCAAGTCGATCGTAATGAACTGGAGGGAAGCATATGTTGCAGGCGCCTGAGGTAACTCCTGAACTAATCGAACAAGAACGTCTTTACGCAGAGATGGGATTAACGGAAGAAGAATACCAGTTAGTCGTTAAGATTTTAGGAAGAAAGCCTAATTTCACAGAAATTGGTATCTTCTCGGTTATGTGGTCAGAGCATTGTAGCTATAAGAACTCCAAGCCACTACTTCGTAAATTCCCGACAGAAGGCCCGCAAGTGATTCAAGGACCTGGGGAAGGTGCAGGAATTGTTGACATCGGTGACGGTCAAGCAGTCGTTTTTAAAATTGAAAGTCACAATCACCCGTCTGCAGTCGAACCATATCAAGGTGCTGCAACTGGTGTTGGTGGAATTATTCGTGACGTATTCTCCATGGGGGCAAGACCAATAGCGGTGCTTAACTCGTTACGTTTCGGTAATTTAACATCTGGTCGTGTCAAATATTTATTTGAAGAAGTTGTTCACGGTATCGCTGGCTACGGTAACTGTGTTGGTGTTCCGACAGTTGGTGGGGAAGTTCAGTTCGATAATTCGTACGAAGGTAACCCACTAGTAAATGCTATGTGTGTTGGCATTATTGATCAAAAAGACATCCAAAAAGGGATTGCAGCAGGTATTGGTAACACAGTCATGTATGTTGGTGCTCGTACTGGTCGTGACGGTATTCACGGTGCAACGTTCGCATCGGAAGACTTATCGGAAGAGTCCGAAAGCAAGCGCCCATCTGTTCAGGTTGGCGACCCATTTATGGAAAAACTATTAATTGAAGCTTGCCTTGAAGTCATTCATTGTGATGCACTAGTTGGAATGCAGGACATGGGTGCAGCTGGTCTTACGTCTTCTGCGAGTGAGATGGCAAGTAAAGCAGGTACTGGGATGGAAATGAATTTAGACTTAATCCCACAACGTGAGCAAAACATGACTCCATATGAAATGATGTTATCTGAATCGCAAGAGCGTATGTTACTTTGTGTTGAACAAGGACGCGAGCAAGAAATCGTCGATATTTTTGAAAAATATGGCCTGCAAGCAGTAGCGGTTGGTCGTGTAACGGATGATAAGCTATTCCGTTTGCTACACAAAGGCGAAGTGGCAGCAGATATACCTGTTGATGCATTAGCTGAGGATGCACCAGTGTACCATAAGCCGTCTAGCGTTCCTGCGTATTTTGAAAAATTTCAAAAGATGGAAGACTACTATCCAGAAGTGAAGAATTATGGTGCTACATTAAAGGCTTTATTACAACAGCCCACCATTGCTAGTAAAGAATGGGTATATGACCAATACGATTCGATGGTTCAAACGAACACGGTCGTCGCACCTGGTTCTGATGCTGCAGTGCTTCGGGTTCGTGGTACAAACAAGGCGCTGGCAATGACGACAGACTGTAACTCTCGCTATATTTATTTAGATCCGGAAACAGGTGGAAAAATTGCCGTTGCAGAAGCAGCGCGTAATATCGTTTGTAGCGGTGGTCGCCCATTAGCGCTTACAGACGGTTTGAATTTCGGAAATCCAGAAAAGCCTGAAAACTTCTGGCAAATGGAGAAAAGTGTTGAAGGGATGAGTGCAGCGAGCCTGAAGCTAAATGCGCCAGTTATTAGTGGTAACGTATCACTCTATAACGAGTCAGGCGGTCAATCGATTTTCCCTACACCGGTTGTTGGTATGGTAGGTTTGATTGAATCTTTAGACCATATCACACCTTCTCACTTCCAAGCAGCGGGTGATGTGATTTACGTAATTGGTGAGACGAAGCCGGAGTTTGGTGGTAGTGAACTACAAAATATTTTGGAAAACAAATACTTCGGTAAAGCGCCTGCGATTGACTTAGACGTGGAAGCAACTCGTCAAAATCAATTATTAGGAGCAATCCAAGCGGGTGTTGTTGCATCTGCACATGACCTTGCTGAGGGTGGATTAGCTGTAGCGTTAGCGGAAAGTTTATTTGACCTTGGTTTCGGTTGTTCGGTCGAAGTTTCTGGTGATATCGTTACAGAACTGTTTAGTGAAACACAATCTCGTTTCCTAGTATCTGTGAAACAAGAAAACCAGGCGAAATTCGAAAATCTAGTAGAAAATGCTTATTTCCTAGGAAATGTGACGGATACAGCTGAGTTAGAAGTCAGTTCTAATAGCGATGTTGTTTTAAAAGAGTCTGTCGCACAATTAAAATCATTGTGGAAAGGGGCTATACCATGCTTGCTGAAATCAAAGGCTTAAATGAAGAATGTGGTGTGTTTGCGATTTGGGGTCACGAAAAAGCAGCAGAAATGACTTATTACGGCTTACACGCCCTTCAACACCGTGGGCAAGAAGGAGCAGGTATTGTCACAAGCGACGGCGACAATTTACATTTACACAAAGGAAATGGATTAATTAATGAAGTGTTCGGTCAACAAGAGTTTTCTAGGTTAAAAGGAAATGCAGCTGTAGGACACGTTCGTTATGCAACGCAAGGTGGCGGTGGTTATGAAAATGTTCAACCGCTCGTCTTCCGTTCGCAAAAAAGCTCGATGGCACTAGCCCATAACGGAAACCTAGTCAATGCACATGCATTGAAAAACCAGTTAGAAGCACAGGGGAGTATTTTGCAAACAACCTCTGATACGGAAGTACTAGCACATCTGATTAAACGTAATGGCTATTTAGAATTGGATGATGCGATTGCATCTGCGCTTGGCATGATCAAGGGTGCGTATGCATTTGCTTTACTGACGGAAAAACAGTTATTTGTTGCCTTAGACCCACGTGGTTTGCGACCGTTATCGCTTGGTATGCTTGGTGGTGCATATGTTGTATCATCTGAGACATGTGCGTTTGATATTATTGGTGCAACGTATGTCCGGGAAGTACAGCCAGGTGAATTACTTGTGATTGATGAAAATGGAATTACCTCTAAGCAATTTGCATCACCGTTAAAGCGAACACTTTGCTCGATGGAGTACGTATATTTTTCCAGACCAGATAGTGATATCGATGGTATCAATGTGCACGCTAGTCGAAAATTGATGGGAAAAGAGTTAGCAAAAGAAGCCCCTGTTGAAGCAGATGTTGTGACTGGTGTACCTGATTCTAGTATTTCGGCAGCAATTGGATTTTCGGAGGCAGCTGGTATTCCTTACGAGCTTGGATTAATCAAAAACCGTTATGTTGGGCGTACCTTTATTCAACCGTCACAAGAGCTGCGCGAACAAGGTGTGAAAATGAAGTTGTCCGCCGTTCGTGGGATTGTCGAAGGAAAACGCGTTGTTATGGTGGATGATTCGATTGTACGTGGAACAACAAGTAGACGAATTGTCCGCTTGTTAAAGGAAGCAGGTGCGTTAGAAGTACACGTTCGAATTGCTTCACCACCCATTGAAAACCCTTGTTATTACGGTATCGATACATCAACAAAGGGGGAGCTTATCGCTGCGAATCATTCTGTAGAAGAGATTCGAGAGTTAATTGGTGCGGACAGCTTGGCTTATTTAACAACAGACGGCTTAGAGAATGCCATTGTGAAAGATAAACATTCTCACGAACACGGAATTTGTAATGCGTGTTTTACGGGAAATTATCCAACTGAGATCTATCCAGATACAGTTCTGCCTGCTTTAAAAGGCTAATTTTAGGTAGCAGATAACCTTGATTAAGATGGTAAAGGAGCAAACCAATGAGCGAAATATATAAACAGGCTGGTGTCGATGTGAATGCAGGTTACCGTGCCGTTGATTTAATGAAAAAGCATATTAAACGGACCAATCGCCCGGAGGTAATCGGTGGTGTGGGTGCTTTTGCTGGGCTTTTTGACCTTAGTTCTTTTTCCTATGACGAGCCAGTGCTTGTTTCTGGGACAGACGGTGTCGGGACAAAGTTAAAGCTTGCATTTGAGATGGATAAACACGATACGGTTGGTATTGATCTAGTCGCGATGTGTGTGAATGATATTGTTGCACAAGGAGCAGACCCGTTATTCTTTTTAGATTATATTGCGTGTGGTAAAAATGAACCAGAGAAAATAGAGCAAATCGTAAAGGGTATCTCTGATGGTTGCGCCGAGGCTGGTAGTGCACTAATTGGCGGGGAAACAGCAGAAATGCCTGGTATGTATCAGGACGGAGAATATGATTTAGCTGGTTTTGTCGTTGGTATTGCTGATAAAAAGCAATTAATTACTGGTGAAGAAGTAGAAGCAGGTGACGTGGTGATCGGAATTGCTTCTAGTGGTGTACACTCGAATGGTTTTTCTTTAGTAAGAAAAATTATTGATGACAAGGAACTCGATTTAAATAAAACGTATCAATCGCTTGATAAGCCACTTGGTGAAGAATTATTAACGCCGACGAAGATTTACGTAAAGGCAATCCAGCAATTGAAACTAAATGTAACAATTAAAGCGATTAGCCATATTACTGGTGGAGGATTCTACGAGAATTTACCAAGAGCATTACCTAAAGGACTTGGTATGAAGATTAAATCTGGATCATGGCAATTGCCGAGTATTTATAAGTTTTTGCAAGAGCAAACTAACTTGTCATTAGAAGATATGTTAGGTGTCTTTAATATGGGAGTTGGCATGGCTGTTGTTGTTTCATCCTACGAGGCCGAAATGGCACTTGAATTGTTAGAAGATATCGGTGAGGATGCTTGGGTCATTGGTGAAGTGACTGCTGCAGATGGGGTGGAAATAGACGTATGAAAAAAGTGAAGCTAGCTGTATTTGCCTCTGGTACGGGGAGCAATTTTGTAACGATTGCAAAAGAAGTAGCAGCGGGTAACTTAGACTGCGAGATTTCCTTACTTGTTTGTGACAAGCAGGACGCCAAAGTGTTAGAAAAAGCGAAAACATTTGGTGTATCAACATTTGTCTTTAACCCAAAAGACTATACAGGAAAGGCTGAATTTGAACAAGAAATTCTTGTTAAACTACAAGAATTTGAGATAGATTGGCTAATACTTGCTGGTTACATGCGACTAATTGGTCAAACGTTATTAGCGGCATATCCATCAAGAATAGTAAACATTCATCCATCCTTATTGCCAGCTTTTCCAGGGAAGGATGCAATTGGACAAGCGTTAGCATATGGCGTTAAAATTACGGGGGTAACCGTCCATTTTGTCGATGAGGGGATGGATACGGGCCAGATCATCGACCAAGAACAAATAAGAATCAATGATGGAGAAGATAGAGAATCACTACAGAGGCGGATACAGGAAATCGAGCATCGCCTCTTTCCAGAGGTTATTCGCAACCTATGTGTCAAACAGTATGTACGATAAATTTTGGAGGGACCTGAATGAAAAAACGTGCGTTATTGAGTGTGTCAGATAAGAGTGGGTTAGTGGAGTTTGCAACCGGGTTAGAAAAATTAGGCTATGAGCTAGTCTCTACGGGTGGTACGTTAAAGGCGCTCAAGGAAGCAGGATTATCTGCTATATCGATTACAGAAGTAACAAAGTTTGATGAAATCTTAGATGGCCGTGTGAAGACGTTACACCCATTTGTCCATGCGGGCTTGTTAGCTAAGCGTGATGATGCGTCACACCAAAAGCAATTGGAAGAACGCGAAATTAATCCCATTGATGTGGTCGTCGTTAACCTGTATCCGTTTAAGCAAACCATCGAAAAAGAAGATGTGACAGAGGAAGATGCCATTGAAAACATTGATATCGGTGGACCAACGATGCTTCGTTCCGCTGCGAAAAACTTTCAAGACGTAACGGTTGTCGTTGACCCAGCTGATTATGGTCCGGTTATCGAGGCACTAACAGAAGGAAATCCCACTAGTGACTTCCGTAAGAAACTTGCGGCCAAAGTATTTAGACATACAGCGAATTACGATGCAATCATCGCTAACTACTTTGTGTCTATTACCGGTGAAAAAGATCCTGAAAACTACTCAATTACTTTCGAAAAAGTACAAACACTTCGATACGGGGAAAACCCTCATCAAGAAGCTGCCTTTTATAAAGAGCCAATTGTTAAAGGTGCTTCCTTAGCAAATGCAAAACAACTTCATGGGAAAGAGCTATCCTATAACAACATTCAAGATGCGAACGCGGCACTTGAAATTGTTCTAGAATTTTCAGAGCCTGCTGCTGTTGCGGTGAAACACATGAATCCTTGTGGTGTTGGAATTGGCGAATCAATTTCCAAAGCCTATGCAAAAGCATATGATGCAGACCCTGTCTCGATTTTTGGTGGGATTGTTGCGTTGAACCGTGAAGTTGATGAAGCAACTGCAAATCAATTAAAGGATATTTTCTTAGAAATTGTTATTGCGCCTTCTTTCTCTGCAAAGGCATTAGCAGTTTTAACTCAGAGGAAAAATATTCGCTTACTGGAGACGCCAATCGATCATGCTACAAATAAGGATAAAAAAGTGGTTAGTGTGCTTGGCGGCCTATTAGTTCAGGACCGTGATTATGGCGCAGTTACAGAGGAAGACATTGCTGTTGCAACAGACCGTAAGCCAGATGAACAAGAATTAGCAGAATTGCTCTTTGCATGGAAGGTAGTCAAGCATGTGAAGTCTAATGCGATTGTAGTAGCGAAAACAGATCAAACGCTTGGAGTAGGTGCTGGCCAAATGAATCGTGTTGGAGCGGCAAAAATTGCCTTCGAACAAGCTGGAGAGAAAGCCCGAGGTGCTGTACTTGCCTCTGATGCATTTTTCCCAATGGCTGATACAGTTGAAGCTGCTGCTGAAGCAGGTATAAAAGCAATCATCCAGCCAGGTGGTTCAATTCGTGATCAAGAGTCAATCGACGCGTGTAACAAACATGGAATTGCCATGGTGTTTACAGGTATGCGTCATTTCAAACACTAAACTGCTTTTAGGCTCTCTAGGACTTTTATGATAGAGGCAAGGCGGTAATTCGGACAGGAGAAGCCTAAATCCGTTCAACAGAGTCCGAATTAGGCAGTAATTCGGACAGGAGAAGCCTAAATCCGTTCAGCAGAGTCCGAATTAAGCAGTAATTCGGACAGGAAAAGCCGAAAATCGTTCAGCAGAGTCCGAATTAGGCTGTAATTCGGACAGGAGAAGCCGAAAATCGTTCAGCAGAGTCCGAATTAGGCTGTAATTCGGACAGGAGAAGCCGAAAATCGTTCAGCAGAGTCCGAATTAGGCAGTAATTCGGACAGGAAAAGCCTAAATCCGTTCAGCAGAGTCCGAATTAGGCAGTAATTCGGACAAGAAAAGCCGAAAATCGTTCAGCAGAGTCCGAATTAGGCGGTAATTCGGACAAGAAAAGCCGAGAATCAGTCAACGAGGTCTGAATTTATTAACCAAGACCTTAATTAAGCAAGTGTTGTGGTGGATGTTTAGTGCAACTAGCGAGAAAAGCCAATGATAGGTTGGGGGGATATCATGAATGTTTTAGTAGTAGGAAGCGGTGGACGTGAACATAGTATCATACAAAAGTTAGCTAAAAGTAAGCAAGTGACCAAGCTTTACGCCGCGCCTGGTAATGGTGGAATCGAAGACGTTGCAACATGTGTTGACATAAAAGATAATGCATTAGAAGAATTAGTAGCTTTTGCTAAGGAAGCCGAAATCGACTGGACAATTGTTGGGCCAGAGGTGCCATTAACTGCAGGGATTGTGAATGTTTTCAAAGCGGCGGGCTTAACAATTTTTGGCCCTACAAAAGAAGCTGCTATTATTGAAGGTAGTAAAGACTTTGCCAAAGCCTTTATGAAAAAGTATAATGTACCAACGGCAGAGTACCAAACTTTCACCGATGTTAACGAAGCAAAAGCATATATTCATGAAAAAGGTGCGCCAATTGTGATTAAGGCTGACGGGCTTGCAGCTGGAAAAGGTGTTGTCGTAGCATTAACAATTGAGCAAGCTCTCGAGGCGGTTGAAATGATGCTCGTGGATAATCAATTTGGTGAGGCGGGTAGCAGAGTTGTTATTGAAGAGTTTTTAGACGGAAAAGAATTTTCATTAATGGCCTTTGTTAACGGCGAAAACGTTTATCCGATGATTCCGGCAAGAGACCACAAACGTGCATTTGACAATGATCAAGGTCCGAACACCGGTGGGATGGGTGCCTATGCCCCAGTACCTGACCTTGCACAAGAAAATGTGGATTATGCGATTAACCACATTTTAAAGCCAACTGCTAAAGGAATGGTTGAAGAGGGTCGCTCGTTTACAGGTATCCTTTATGCCGGCTTAATTGAAACAACGGACGGACCTAAGGTGATTGAATTTAACGCAAGACTAGGCGATCCGGAAACACAAGTTGTCCTACCGTTATTGGACAATGATTTATTGCAGGTTGTCCAAGATGTGACAGCAGGTAATAATCCGCAATTGAAATGGTCAACCAACTATTGCATTGGTACAGTTGTAGCATCGGCCGGTTACCCTGGCACTTACAATAAGGGAGTGGCCTTACCTGCACTTCCACCATCAGAGGATTGCTTTGTCATCCATGCAGGTACGAAAAAAGTTGGCGAAGACTCTTATCAAGCAACTGGTGGCCGAGTCCTTTTAATAGGATCAGTAAAGCCAGACCAAAAGCAAGCACAACAAGCAGTTTATCACTATTTAAACGTGTTCGACGGTAATGATAGTTTTTTTTACCGAACAGATATTGGCTTTAAATAGATGAGACGTGGACATGATTTTTCCTGTGAAAAATGTCCACGTCTTTCTTTTTAAGTATAAAAAAATCCAACAGTCTAGCCTGAAGTCTCTTTAACTTACTTACTATTTATTTTAAGCTACTATTTGATTTTAACAATTTTGTGACATCCTTTCCGGAATGGTGCGAAAACGCTTTCTTTGTGGTAAGATATAGTGAAACATAAAAAGAAAATGAGGGGAACATACCATGAATGAGCACCTATATCGATGGAGAAACAGAGAGCTCAGAGAACATGTCGCAGTGATGGATGGAATAATTAGTCCAGATATCGTTCTTGAAAATGCAACCTATTTAAATGTCTTTTTAAAGCAATGGATAAAAGCCCATATTTGGGTTTATCAAGATAGAATTATTTATGTCGGTGACAAGCTTCCAGCGAATAAGGCGAATGTAGAATTCATCAATTGTTTAGGTAACTATGTCGTCCCGGGTTATATTGAGCCACATGCTCATCCATTTCAATTATATAATCCCCAACAATTAGCGGAGTATGCATCGTTTACTGGAACAACGACACTAATGAATGATAATTTACTTTGGCTTTTTTTAACAGACCAAAAGAAAGCGTTTTCAATGTTGGATGATTTTACTAGTTTACCAGTTTCAATGTACTGGTGGGCGAGGTTTGATTCGCAATCATCCATTAATGAGGAGCATGAATTATTTAATAGTGCCATAATTTCCAAATGGTTAGAGCACCCTGCTGTTGTGCAAGCGGGTGAATTAACATCATGGCCACAAGTAATGTCAGATGATGACATGATTCTGTATTGGATGCAGGAAGCGAGGCGTCTTGGAATGCCGATTGAAGGGCACTTCCCTGGTGCGTCAGAAAAAACGTTAATTAAGATGAAGTTACTTGGCGTGAGTGCAGACCATGAAGCAATGACTGGGGAGGAAGTGCTAAACCGAGTTCAAATGGGATACCAAGTAGGTTTGAGGTATTCATCGATTCGACCAGATCTACCAAAATTATTAACGGAAATGCAGGAGCTTGGAATCCATGAATATAGTCCATTTACCTTTACCACTGATGGATCAACACCTGCCTTTTACGAAGCAGGGATGATCAATCAATGTATTCGAATTGCGATTGAAAAGGGCGTGCCAGCAATTGATGCTTACTTAATGGCAAGTTTTCATGCAGCAAAACACTTTAACATGCACGAGCGCTTAGGTGCAATCGGACCGGGACGGGTAGCACACTTGAATATCTTGGATTCGATTGAAAATCCAACACCAATTTCTGTTCTTGCTAAAGGTCAATGGATGAAAAAAGATGGTAAAAATATACCATTTAAACATCCATTGGATTGGGCGAAATATGAGATAAAGCCGCTAGACCTTGATTGGGATATTCATCTTAGTGATTTGCAATTTTCGATTCCAGTAGGTGTCAAAATGACAAATGATGTCATTGTAAAACCATATACCATTTCGATTGATTCTAACGCAGAAGAAATTGACAACAATAATGATGAGTCATTTATTATGCTCGTAGATCGAGAAGGTAAATGGCGCGTCAACACGTTAATTAAGGGCTTCACCAATACGCTTGGTGGGTTAGTAAGTTCCTATTCTACGACAGGTGATATTGTCTTTATCGGAAAGAGTAAGCGTGATTTAACGCTCGCTTTTAACCGGATGAAAGAAATTGGTGGTGGGATTGTTTTAGCGGATCAAGGAAAAGTCATTTTTGAATTACCTCTCCGGTTATCGGGAATGATGTATGATGGCAGTATGGAGTCGTTGATTAAACTAGACAAGCGACTAAAAGAATTACTAAAACAATTTGGTTATAAATATGATGACCCACCATACAATCTGTTGTTTCTTTCATCGACACACTTGCCTTACATTCGAATTACCCCACAAGGAATTGTCGATGTGAAAAGAAAACATGTCTTATTTCCTGCCATTATGAGGTAAGTTTGATATAATAGAAAAATCAAGTAAGCATCCGTATGATGGGATTATGGCAAATGCTGTAATCCCATTAACTATTTGACGTATGATAGGGGCGACAAGATACCTACTTTCTAGGCTAATCAAGGCACCTCGTGCTTTTCGTGAAAGGGTGAGTGGAAATGATGAAAATAAAGCAACGAACATTGGTGGTGATGGTCATGCTTTTAAGTATGCTATTCGTTGCCGTTGCATGTGGTAATGATGACAAGGTTGCAGAAAAAAAACAAAACGAAGCACCACAGGTAGATGATACGAAGGAACCGGCACCTAAGCAAGAACCTGAACCAGATCCAAAAACGCCCACCTATAAAAACGTCTACCCATTGACAGGCACTGGGACAAATGACCCTGTCGATGACCGAATGGTTGCTGTGATGGTGAATAACGCTCCACAAGCCCGACCGCAAACGGGTTTGACGAAAGCTGACGTTGTATTCGAAATTTTGGCTGAAGGAAGAATTTCGAGATTTATGGCGCTATTCCAAAGTGAGAAACCAGATGTAGTCGGACCAATTCGAAGCGCAAGACCATACTTTTTTAACTTGGCCGACGACTATGGTGCACTGTATGTCTATCACGGGGCAGCCTATTTCATCCAGGATATGCTAAATAGTGGCGCAGCAGACTTCCTCAATGGTTCTTATTACGATAATGATAAATACTTGTTTAAGCGGGAGAGTTTCCGGAAACCACCTCATAACTCTTACTTGTTGTTTGATGCAGTCTATGAAGTTGCAGAAAATAAGGGTTATCAAGTAAAATCACAAGTGCAGAAGACTTTGCCATTTTTGGCTGATGACAAAATATCCTCACTTACGGGCGATGCTGCAGTGGAAATTAGTTTAAATTATACCGATACTTCGATAAGATATGTATATAATAGCGAGTCAGAGAAATACGAAAGGTTTAACGA
The DNA here is from genome assembly GCF_028416595.1 of Aquibacillus salsiterrae. Classification (GTDB taxonomy): domain Bacteria; phylum Bacillota; class Bacilli; order Bacillales; family Amphibacillaceae; genus Aquibacillus_A; species Aquibacillus_A salsiterrae. The sequence goes on from NZ_JAMQKC010000009.1 coordinate 73,900, forward strand.
CAACGACCAAACTGTCGAACTTGAAACAGAAGAGCCTATTTTATTGGACAACCTATTCGTATTGGAAACAGAGCACCAAGTGATAGATGATGAAGGTAGGAGAGAGGTTGATCTAGCTTCCGGAGGGAAAGCGTATTTGTTCCAAAAAGGTAAAGTACAACAAGTGCAATGGGAAAATGTTGATGGACTTATTTTACCGATGAAAGATGGAGAGCCTGTTGGTTTTGTACCGGGTAAAACATGGATAAATGTAATCCCGATGAATCCGGGTCTTGAAGGTGTTAATATTCAATAGAAAATTGTGAGGTGACCCCAAGCGTGCAGATAGATAAATTGCGTGGAGAACAATTGGATCAGCTATTTGATGCTATTTTAACGTTGAAAGACAGGGAAGAGTGTTATCGCTTTTTCGATGATATTGCAACAATTAGTGAGATTCAATCGTTTGCTCAACGGCTTCAAGTTGCTAAAATGCTTCGTGATGGGTATACCTATCATACGATTGTACAAGAATCGAGCGCTTCAACAACAACGATTTCGCGTGTGAAACGATGTTTGAATTATGGGAATGAAGGCTATCAAATGGTGTTAGATAGACTTCGATTGTCACAGGAGATAAATGCAGAGAAAAAAGATTAATGTAAAAGAGGTTGTCTAAAAAAGTCCGGTAAAAGCGACATATCGAACTTCCCGGTCCTTTTTTATCCTCCTTTTTGAATAGATAAGAAAGCTGCCTTAGGCTGGGCAAGGCGACTTGCGCTTTTTTAGAAAGGAGATCATTGTAATGATTCGGTTTGGAATAATCGGTACCAATTGGATAACTGAACGGTTTTTAGATGCTGCCAATCAAATAGATGATTTCAGGTTAACAGCAGTATATTCTAGACGAGAGGAAACAGCTCATGATTTTGCTAACAAATATGGGGTAGCAAAGACTTTTACCGATCTCGAAGCGTTTGCAAAAAACACAGATATAGACGCTGTTTATATCGCTAGTCCCAATTCCTTCCATAAAGAACAAGCAATTCTCTGTATGAAGCAAGGCAAACATGTTTTGGTTGAGAAGGCAATCGCATCAAATGTTAGAGAAGTAAAGGTAATGTTTGAGGTGGCAAAGCAGAACAATGTGTTGTTGATGGAAGCGGTCAAATCAACACATCTTAATGGGTTTAAAGCTATCCAAAAACACTTGCCTAAAATTGGAAAAGCACGTCGCTATTTTGCTAGTTACTGTCAATATTCTTCTAGATATGATGCTTATAAGGAAGGTACCGTGTTAAATGCATTTAAGCCAGAGTTTTCAAACGGGGCGTTAATGGATATTGGTATTTACTGTATTTATCCAATGGTAGCCTTATTCGGTAAGCCAAGTGAGATAAAGGCTACTAGTTACATGCTAGAATCAGGTGTTGATGGACAAGGGAATATTGTATTTGATTATAGTGATGTAGGTATGAATGGAGTAGTAATGTATTCAAAAATTACTGATTCCTATCTTCCTTCTGAAATTCAAGGTGAAAACGGAAGTATCCTTATTGATAAGATCAGTGAACCTAGCAATGTTGAAATAAAATATCGAGACGGTTCAACAGAAAAAGTAGAGGTTAATCAAGCGAACGAAAACACGATGTATGATGAAGTAGCGCACTTTATCGAGCTAATCAAGGATGGTAAGCTTGAATCAGCAGTGAATAGTTTTGAGAATTCACTGATAACGATAGGGATTATCGAAGAGGCCAGAAAGCAGATTGGACTTAGCTATTCAGCGGATAAGATTGATGAACGCTAGAAGAGGTGGGCGTGCCAGATTTTGCTTGTTATGTTAATTAGCGGAAATCATGAACAACCTCTAGTACAAAACTAACAAAATAATAGCTGTTTCGATAAAAAACCTTTAACCGCAAAATGTAGGTAAGAAAAACACATGCATTCGGTTAAGGTTTTTTTTGTCGAGGCACCCTCCGCTTTTCTCACTTTTTCCACTTAATAGATTTTGTTCTTGATTCTATTTCTTTGTCTTTTTTTGTTATAATGAATAGATGGGAATTAGTCCGAAATAGATGCAATAGGGTAAAAAGTTTCAATCAGTGGAGGAATGTTTACACGTGTATAACATGACAGAATGGAAGCACATTTTTAAGCTAGACCCAGATAAGGAAATTGATGATAAAGCATTGGAGCTAATCTGCGAATCTGGAACGGATGCACTAATCGTTGGAGGAACAGACAATGTCACAATAGATGGAGTCGTGCAACTTTTAAGTAGAATTCGGAGATACACGGTTCCTTGTATTTTAGAGGTGTCCAATATCGAATCTGTTACCCCTGGATTTGATTATTACTTTGTTCCAATGGTTTTAAATAGTAGTGAAAAAAAGTGGATGATGGACGTACAACATCAGGCGGTCAAGCAATATGGGAATGTCATTGACTGGGAGGAGCTCTTTGTCGAAGGATACTGTATTTTGAATGACGAAGCAAAGGCTTATCAGTACACCAACTGTTTCATGCCTGAGCAAGAAGATGTGATTGCCTTTGCCCAAATGGCAGAGCACATGTTTCATCTTCCTATTTTTTATATCGAATATAGTGGAAAATACGGTGACCCGAGCTTAGTGGAGCAGGTAAAAGCCCAACTATCCAATACGCAACTATTTTATGGTGGGGGGATTACCTCGACAGAAAAAGCAAAAGAAATGAGCGCATATGCAGATGTCATTGTTGTCGGAAATGTTATTTATGATAATTTAAAGGAAGCACTAAAAACCGTTCAGGCCGTTAAGGGAAACGAATAAAGGGGGGGTTAAATGTGAGTCGGACAATGGATGACTTACTGAGTGGATTAAATGAACAGCAAAAAAAAGCGGTGCAGCATACAGAAGGCCCACTATTAATTATGGCAGGGGCTGGTAGTGGAAAAACAAGAGTGCTTACCCATCGAATTGCTTATTTACTTGGGGAAAAGGAAATTTCACCCCGTAGTATTTTAGCGATTACTTTTACGAACAAGGCAGCAAGAGAAATGAAGGATAGGGTATATCGGTTAGTTGGCTCCGAGGGTTCAGCTATTTGGGTATCGACGTTCCACTCGATGTGCGTACGAATCTTGAGAAGAGACATCGACAGGATCGGTTGGAGTCGGAATTTCACTATTTTAGATAGTGGTGACCAGCTTTCTGTCATTAAAAATGTATTAAAGGAAAAAAATATTGACGCGAAAAAATTTGAACCGCGGGCAATGTTAGGTGCGATAAGTTCAGCAAAAAATGAACTAATTACGCCGGAAGAATATAGCAAACAGGTTGGGAATTTCTATGAACGGCAAATTGCACAAGTCTATGAGGAATATCAAAAAACGTTGCGTAAAAATCAATCACTAGACTTTGATGATTTAATCATGCAAACGATCCACTTGTTTAACAGGGTGCCAGAAGTGCTCGAATATTATCAGCGTAGGTTCCAGTACATCCATGTTGATGAGTATCAAGACACGAACCATGCCCAGTATTATTTAGTCAAACAACTAGCAGCCCGCTACCAAAATCTATGTGTGGTGGGTGACTCGGACCAATCCATTTACCGCTGGCGTGGTGCGGATATAAAAAACATTCTTTCGTTTGAAAAGGATTATCCAAGCGCGAAGGTAGTTATGCTTGAGCAAAACTATCGTTCCACGAAACTCATCCTTGAAGCAGCCAATAAGGTCATCGAAAATAACTCAGGTAGAAAACCCAAAAAACTGTGGACAGATAATAGTGATGGGGCAAAGCTTCATTACTATCAAGCAGCAACGGAACAAGAAGAAAGCTTATTTATCGTCAATAAAATCGAAGAACTAATTGAAACGGATTATACGTATAGTGATATGGCTATCCTTTACCGTACGAATGCGCAGTCCCGTTCGATAGAGGAAATGTTCGTCAAAGCAAACATACCATATCAAATGGTTGGCGGCACGAAGTTCTATGACCGCAAAGAAATTAAGGACATGCTTGCATACCTTCGCTTAATCGTTAACCCTGATGATGATTTAAGCTTTACCCGCGTAGTTAATGAACCAAAGCGCGGTGTTGGTAAAACATCGTTAGACAAGCTCAGGGCCTATGCACAAAGGGAAGGAATTTCACTGTATACAGCTGTACAAGAGGTTGATTTTGCTGGGGTAAGTGGTAAGGCAGCGAAATCATTAGCCGAATTCGGCGCTTTGATCCAGGAGTGGACACAAAAGCAGGAGTTTATCACTGCGACAGATATGGTTGAAGACGTGTTGAAACGGACAGGCTATGAGGAAATGCTTAATAATGAACGAAGTTTGGAATCGCAAAGCAGACTAGAGAACTTGAATGAATTCAAAACAGTTACCCAGCACTTTGAAAAGGAAAGCGACGATAAAACACTAGTAGCCTTTCTAACTGATTTAGCATTAATTGCCGACATTGATCAAATGGATGAAGATGAGGCTAATACGGATAAAGTAACGATGATGACCCTTCATGCTTCAAAGGGGTTAGAATTCCCTGTTGTCTTTTTAGCTGGAATGGAGGAGAATGTTTTCCCGCATAGTCGGTCATTAATGGATGAGGAAGAAATGCAAGAAGAACGCCGGCTTGCTTATGTAGGGATAACAAGAGCGGAAAAGCTACTTCATTTATCGCATGCGAAGATGAGGAGTTTGTATGGTAAGACGAATATGAATCCAATAAGTCGATTTATTAATGAAATTCCGTCAGAGCTTTTACAAGGGTTTGAAGAAGAACAATCGATCTTTGGTGGTGGCTTTCTATCCAAGCAGTCGATTCCTAGCAATCAATCAAATCAAGGTTCGTCTAATAACCCAAAACGTACTGTGCAAAGAATAGTCAAAGAAACAACTGGTGGAGAAAAACATGGCTGGCAAGTTGGCGATAAAGCAAATCATAAAAAATGGGGACAAGGTACGGTTGTTAAGGTTACTGGTCAAGGAGACTCAATGGAGTTAGATGTTGCATTTCCGGCACCAATTGGAATCAAGAGGCTTCTAGCACAATTCGCACCAATTACCAAAGACTAGAGGTGTAAGCAATGGACCAAGCACAAGCGAAAAAACAGATAGATGCATTAAGAGATGATTTAGATCGTTACAATTATGAATATTATGTATTAGATAATCCCAGTGTTTCGGATTATGAATATGACCAAAAGATGCAGGAGCTACTTAAACTGGAGGAAGCCTTTCCTGAACTACAGTCAAAAGAATCTCCGTCGCAACGAGTAGGTGGTAAACCTTTAGAGGCATTTCGTAAGGTCGAGCATCAAGTACCGATGCTTAGCCTTGCCAATGCATTTGGCGAGGAAGACTTACGTGATTTTGACCGTCGTGTTAAAGAAGGGTTAAAGGTTGAACAGGTTAGTTATGTGTGTGAGTTAAAAATCGATGGACTTGCTGTTTCTTTACGCTATGAAGATGGTCTTTTTGTCCAAGGTGCAACCCGGGGAGATGGGACGACTGGTGAAGACATTACTAACAACCTCCGAACAATCCGTAGTATTCCACTTCGGATTGACCTAAAGGAAACGATTGAGGTTCGTGGGGAAGCATACATGCCACAGCAATCGTTCCTTGCCCTTAATGAAGAGAAGGAACGAAATGGCGAAGAACCATTTGCTAACCCGCGTAACGCCGCAGCGGGATCTTTAAGACAGCTGGACCCGAAGATTGCCGCAAAGCGGAACTTGGATATCTTTTTATATGCTATCGGCCAGTGGGAAGCAGGGACACTCGCCTCTCATAGTGACCGCTTGGATTACTTAAGAGAATTAGGGTTTAAAACAAACCCGGAATGGCGTAGGTGCCAATCGATGGATGAAGTAATCGATTATGTTAACTTTTGGGTAGACAAGCGTTCTTCCCTAAATTATGACATTGACGGTATTGTAATAAAGGTAGACATCCTTGATTATCAACAACAACTTGGCTTTACAGCTAAAAGTCCACGCTGGGCGATTGCGTACAAATTCCGTGCTGAAGAGGTTGTTACGAGGCTTTATGATATTGAGCTAAGTGTTGGGCGAACGGGTGTAGTGACACCGACTGCAATCCTTGAGCCAGTGAAGGTAGCCGGTACGACAGTTCAACGAGCATCGCTTCATAATGAGGACTTGATTCGGGAGAAGGATATTCGGATCGGGGACACCGTTGTCATTAAAAAAGCAGGTGACATTATTCCAGAAGTTGTTCGCGTCCTAACGGAACATCGAACTGGTAAAGAAGAACCTTTTTACATGCCAGAACATTGCCCAGCATGTGGTAACGAGCTTGTCCGTTTGGAAGAGGAAGTAGCGCTTCGTTGTATTAACCCTAGTTGCCCCGCGCAATTAAAAGAGGGATTAATCCATTTTGTTTCAAGAAATGCCATGAACATTGATGGCTTAGGTGAAAAAGTAATTGAACAACTGTTTGATGAAAAATTAATTCATACGATTGCAGATATCTACAAGTTAAATAGAGATGAGCTTTTACAGCTTGAAAGAATGGGTGAAAAGTCAGTCGGAAATTTATTAGCTGCAATTGAGGCTTCCAAAGCTAATTCGCTTGAGCGGCTGTTGTTTGGCCTTGGTATTCGTTATGTTGGCTCAAAGGCAGCACGGACGTTAGCAGAAGAGTTCTTGACCATTGACCGATTACTGACAGTTACCCATGAGGAGTTAATTGCTGTAAATGAAATTGGGGAGAAGATGGCAGACTCAATTGTACGTTATTTCCAAGAGGAGCAAGTGATTGAATTGATTGATGAGTTGAAGTCACTTGGACTAAACATCCAATACAAGGGGATAAGGAAAGCTGATCAACCGGATAATTCCCCGTTCATGGGTAAAACCATTGTATTAACCGGAAAGTTAGAAATACTGTCGAGGCCTGAAGCAAAGGAAATGATTGAGGCGCTAGGTGGAAAAGTTACCGGCAGCGTCAGTAAGAAAACGGATTTGTTAATTGCAGGCGAAGATGCTGGATCGAAGTTAGCTAAGGCTACAGAGTTAAATATAGAAATTTGGAACGAACAACAACTCGCGGACGCTTTAGAAAATAGGGGATGAGTGGATGAAACGAATAGGAATATGCTGCATGGGGCTTTTGTTAGTATTGACTAGTTGTGCCCCTTCCTTTAACAAACAACCTGATGAGGTAATTGAAGAAAATCAAGATGAAACAGGTGAACAAGAAACAGCGATTATTCCTAGCTACAACATATCTGATCAAGAATATCGTGTGATGGTCCCATACAAAATTGGCAAGGCAAGAGGAGTTATTGTCAATCAGGTGGCCAATCGTCTAGATATTGACGAACTAGAAGAAGGGCTAAGAAGGCATTCTAAGGAAGCGTTTGACCCAGACCAGTATTATTTTCAAGAGGGGCAATACATTACAGAAGACATTGCTTATGACTGGTTAGAACGCTATGAGGTAGATAAGGAAGAGCTCGGGTTAAATCCAGAAATTGAAGACCCATCTGACGTCGAACAACAAAGAGAAAACCCGAAGTATCTTTCCCATGTTTTAGAGCAAAACTACTTGGTTAAGACGAATGATAATTTTGTTGAGTTGGGCGGGGTCTCGATTGGGATAGCTTTAAAATCAACCTATCGTTTCCAAACAGAAATTGGTGGTCCTTACTTCTATGAAGAAATTCCTAATGATACAATGTTGGAAAAAGGAAATGAAATAGCCGAAGAGGTTCTAGAACGAACACGATCTATTGAAGGGTTATCAGAGGTGCCAATTTTAATTGCGTTGTATCGTGAAGCATCTCAGGATTCATTGACACCAGGAAGCTTTGTTGCAAAGGCATTAGTGGATGCGAAAAGTTCTAATATTGATGGATGGGAAACAGTGAATGAAGAATATATATTGTTCCCTTCTTCCGCAGCAAAAGAGAAGTATCCCGATATTTCTGCTAACTTAAATGACTTTGAACAAGATATCGCAAATTTCTTTCCGAATTATGTAAGTGTAATTGGAGAAGGGTTTTATGTGAATGAACAATTGCAAAAGCTAACATTGGAGATTCCGATTATCTTTTACGGTAAAGCAGAGGTGATTGGGTTTACCCAATACGTGTATGGACTAGTCAAGGAAGGCTTTCAAAACCACTACGACCTAGAAATAAACATCACATCAAATGATAAACAAGAAGCATTAATAACGAGAGAAGCTGGTGAAGATGACCTCAATGTCCACGTGTACAATTAGGGGCAGTTCTTTTGGTAGATAGGGCCGGGGAGAACAGTCCTCATGGTAAAGGGGATGAAGTTAATGGAAATTGGCCCATTAATAAAGCTACACAGGATAAAGCAAAATATGAAACAAGAGGATTTAGCCAAAGGGATTGTATCAGAATCTTATTTGTCCAAAATTGAAAACAATAAAACAAATGCTAATCCAAAAGTGATTGATATGTTATGCAATCGTCTTGGAATTAAATTAGATGATGAGGTTAGTCAGTCACAGATTATCGAGCAATGTAAGAAGTGGTTCAATCTCCTCTTTGAATTTAACGACATCGAAGAAATGAAAAGGCAATATCAAAAATTAAAAGTGTTGATTAGTAAAAATGTCACCCCTTATAACACATTATTTGAAATTCATAAAATAAGGTATTATTTATTAACCGACGATATTAGTAAAGCGACCGAACAAGTGGCAAAATTGAAAGAGTTAAAAGCAACATTTAGTGAGAAAGAGCTGTATTATTGGTATAAATTCATTGGCGACGGTTTATGTGATCTAAAGGATTACCAACAAGGAATACACTACTACAAGCTTGCAGAAGAAAAGCTAACAGACCTCGATTTACCTGAATTTGAAGTTGCTGACTTGAACTATCAAATCGGGGTTGCGAATAATAATGTGCGCAATTCGATGGAAGTAATAGAATACATTAACGAAGCACTAAAATATTACCGGAAATATTACAACTTAGCGAGATGCTCACGAGGCCATTTGCTACTAGGTATTGCGTACCGGAGAATATATGTGTTTGACAAGGCAATTGAAAATTTCAATCTAGCCATGGAATTAGCAGAGATTAATAATGATGAAGAGGTAACTAGACTCATCTATATAAATCTTGGACATTTGTACACAGCTAAACAAGAACCAAAGCAAGTGGAATATTATTTTCAAAAGGTATTAGATGATCAAAAAGCAACGACACGGCAAAAATTAATCTCGATTTGTGCATTATCGGAACAGTACTTCTTCGCCCATGAAATTGATAAGAAAAAAGAAATGATCCAGTACGGTTTGGCCATTTTAAATCAAGAAAGTAATAAAGAAGAGTATCGTTTCTTTGAATTAAAACTTTATACGTATCACTATGCAATTGAGGAACAATTTGATAAATTTGAATCGATTGTCATGAACGAATTTATTCCTTTTCTCGAACAAGAGAAGGATTACGTAGGTATTGTCACTTACGGGAAAATGATTGGCCAGTACTTTGAAGATCTGAAAAAGTATAAATATGCAACGCGTTATTACAAGTTGGTTAATACAGCATATGAAAAAATGATCCAGCTTTAAGACGTCGTTTCATGGAATGCTTCATAATAATCGTTCTGGTTGGAAAGTTGCTAATTTTGCCTGTTTTTTGCTATTATCATAAGTATTGTTACTATATAGATTCGGGTGACATCTTTCCTGTGCAGTAGGAGAGTTCGTTAAATTTTTTGGAGGTGAAGAAAATGGCAGACATTTCAAAAGACCAAGTAAAACACGTTGCCCATTTGGCGCGTTTAGCAATTACTGATGAAGAAGTTGAAAAGATGACCAAACAGCTAGGGGATATTATCAAGTATGCTGAGTTATTAAACGAATTAGATACGGATAATGTACAACCTACAACGCATGTACTAGACTTGAAAAACGTTATGCGTAAAGATGAACCGAGAAAGTGGATTGAAAAGGAAGACGCAATGAAGAATGCTCCAGACCAACAAGACGGTCAGTTCCGAGTTCCGTCGATATTAGAATAGAATAGAATAGGAGGGTAAGCCATGTCACTTTTTGAATACAGTCTGAAAGAAATCCAAGAAAAGCTACATAATAAAGAAATTTCGGTAAGTGATTTAGTATCGGAGTCATTTAATCGAATTAATGCGGTTGATCATCAAATTAATGCTTTCTTAACATTAAACGAAGAGGAAGCTCGTAATAAAGCAAAAGCATTAGATGACCAAGTTGGTCCTAATTCTTCGATTCTGTTTGGGATGCCAATTGGAATTAAAGATAACATTGTCACAAAAGGACTACGCACAACCTGTGCAAGTCAATTTTTATCCAACTTCCGCGATCCTCTTTATGATGCAACCGTTATGGACAAATTAAATGCGGAAAATACGGTGACAATCGGTAAGTTGAACATGGACGAGTTTGCGATGGGTTCGTCTACCGAAAACTCAAGCTATGTAAAAACAAGAAACCCATGGAATACAGACCATGTTCCTGGCGGTTCTAGTGGTGGTTCAGCTGCTGCTGTTGCTGCTGGTGAAGTGTTTTTCTCTTTAGGGTCTGACACGGGTGGTTCGATTCGTCAACCGGCAGCCTTTTGTGGTGTCGTTGGTTTAAAACCTACATATGGTCTTGTATCTCGTTTTGGCTTAGTTGCCTTCGCATCTTCCTTAGATCAAATTGGTCCAATAACACGGACAGTGGAAGATAATGCCCATTTGCTTCAAGCAATCGTTGGACATGACCCAATGGATTCAACTTCTGCTAACGTCGACGTACCAACCTACAGCGAGTCCTTAGAACAAGGTGTTAATGGTCTCAGAATTGCTGTTCCTAAAGAATATTTAGGTGAAGGGGTTGACCCAGAAGTAAAAGCAGCTGTTATGAGTGCTCTTAAAGTATATGAAAGTCTAGGTGCAACATGGGAAGAGGTGTCATTGCCACACTCTAAATATGCGGTTGCAGCCTATTACTTATTATCTTCTTCTGAGGCATCAGCAAACCTAGCACGTTTTGACGGTGTTCGTTACGGTGTTCGGTCGGAAAAGGCAGAGAACATGATAGATATGTTCAAAATGTCTCGTAGTGAAGGCTTTGGTGACGAGGTGAAGCGCCGTATAATGCTTGGTACGTTTGCGCTTAGCTCTGGTTACTATGATGCTTACTATAAAAAAGCACAAAAGGTTCGAACATTAATTAAAAATGATTTTGAAAAAATATTTGAAAAATTTGATATTATTGTTGGGCCAACTACACCAACACCAGCATATAAAATTGGTGAGAAAATTGATGACCCATTAACAATGTATGCAGATGATATTGTAACTAGTCCAATTAACTTAGCTGGTGTTCCTGGAATGTCTATTCCGTGTGGATTTTCTAGCAAAGGGCTGCCAATCGGTCTACAGCTAATCGGAGATCATTTTGATGAAAAAACATTGTACCAGTTCGCTTACGCGTTTGAGCAAGCAACCGAATTTCATAAGAAATTGGTAGAAGTAGGGGGTGGGAAATAATGAACTTTGAAACAATTATTGGTTTAGAAGTCCATGTCGAATTAAAGACAAACTCAAAAATTTTCAGTCCGAGCCCTAATGCGTTTGGTTCAGAGCCCAATGCTAACGTGAACCCTATCGACCTCGGCTACCCAGGCGTTTTACCAGTGTTAAACGAAGAAGCGGTTAATTTTGCAATGAAGGCTGCCATGGCGTTAAATTGTGAAGTTGCTACAGACACGAAGTTTGATCGTAAAAACTATTTTTATCCGGATAACCCAAAAGCATATCAAATCTCGCAATTTGACCAACCTATCGGGGAAAATGGTTGGATTGAGATTGAGGTTGAAGGAAAGAAAAAGCGTATTGGGATTACACGTATCCATATGGAAGAAGATGCGGGTAAACTAACACATGGTGATGGTGGTTATTCTCTAGTCGACTACAATCGTCAAGGTACACCATTAGTCGAAATCGTATCTGAACCTGATTTACGCTCTCCTGCTGAAGCATATGCTTATTTAGAAAAATTAAAGAACATTATTCAATATACAGGTGTTTCTGATTGTAAGATGGAGGAAGGCTCTCTTCGCTGTGATGCAAACATTTCACTTCGTCCAATCGGTCAAGAAGAGTTCGGGACAAAGACAGAACTTAAAAACTTAAACTCTTTCTCTTTTGTACAAAAGGGTTTGGAGTTTGAAGAAAAACGCCAACAACAAGTATTGTTAAGTGGAGGAGAAATTCTTCAAGAAACACGACGTTATGATGAGGCAACGAAAGAGACGATTTTAATGAGGGTGAAAGAAGGTTCTGATGACTATCGTTATTTCCCAGAGCCTGACCTTGTGCCACTTTACATTGACGAGGCATGGAAGGAAAGAATTCGTGCAGAGATTCCTGAACTTCCGGACCAGCGTAAAGTGCGTTACATTCAAGAATTAAACCTACCTGAGTACGACGCAATGGTACTAACTAGTACTATCGAGATGTCTGATTTCTTTGAATCAACGATTGCTGAAGGGGCAGATGTGAAGCAAGCTTCCAACTGGCTTATGGGTGAGGTTTCTGCTTACATGAACAAGCAACAAGTGGAGTTACATGACCTGAAGCTAACTCCAGAGGCTTTAGCAAAAATGATCAAATTAATTGAAGATGGCACAATCTCTTCTAAAATCGCGAAAAAGGTGTTCTCTGAATTAGTGGAGAACGGTGGCGACCCTGCGAAGATTGTTAAAGAAAAGGGCTTAGTTCAAATTTCTGACGAAGGTCAATTGACAGAAATCATCTCTGGGATTTTGGATGAAAATGAACAATCCATTATCGATTATAAAAATGGTAAAGACCGTGCAATTGGGTTCTTGGTTGGTCAAGTGATGAAGGCCACTAAAGGCCAAGCTAATCCACCAATGGTTAACAAAATCTTGTTAGCTGAAATTGAAAAAAGATAAGTATGCATTATGTTTGTAAACTTTGAAAAGGGCTGTTACATGTAAACAGTCCTTTTTCTATGATAGTAAGAAAGTGTAAATGGATTCAAGAGCTGTCTAGTTTTTCTAAATACGGTTTAGTAGCCATCCATTATTGGTATAATACTAAAAGGCCGACAGTAGTTCTTTTCAAAAAGATAAAAAAAGACTAAGATATAATGTAGAAATCATGATAGGATTGGGGGATGCCTATGAAACGTGCCCGGATCATCTATAATCCAACCTCTGGCCGGGAGCTATTTAAAAAAGAGCTGCCAGAAGTCCTGCAACGTTTAGAACAAGCAGGGTATGAAACGTCTGCACATGCAACTAAGAGTGCCGGCGATGCGATTGAAGCAGCAAGAGCGGCAGTTGAACGAAACTTTGATATTGTAATAGCGGCTGGTGGAGACGGAACAATTAATGAAGTCATTAATGGAATTGCCGAACAGCCAAGTCGACCAAAAGTTGGGGTAATTCCAGTTGGTACGACGAATGATTTTGCCCGAGCGCTTAGTATCCCTAGAAATATACATAAAGCTGTCGACATCATTATAGGTGGAAATACAAAAGCGATTGATGTAGGGAAAGTTAATAATGAATACTTTATGAATATTGCTGGTGGTGGAAAACTGACTGAACTTTCTTACGAGGTGCCGAGTAGGCTGAAAACAGTACTCGGACAACTTGCCTATTATTTAAAAGGAATGGAAATGCTCCCATCTCTACGACCAATTAAAGTGCAGATCGAGTATGATGGCAAATGGTTTGAAGACGAAATTATGTTATTTCTCGTATCCAATACGAATTCTGTAGGTGGATTTGAAAAGTTGGCACCAACAGCAGCGCTTGACGACGGCTTATTTGACTTGTTAATTTTACGTAAGGCTAACCTTGCTGAATTTGTAAGAGTTGCCTCATTAGCGTTGCGTGGTGCACACTTAGAGGACGACCTTATCTTTTACACAAAGGCTAATCGGGTTAAGGTTCATTCAAATGAAAAAATGCAGCTAAACATCGATGGGGAATATGGAGGACTATTACCAGGCGAGTTCGTCAATCTATATCAACACATCGAATATTTTGTCCCACAACAAGAAAGCTAATCTCTGTCCCGAAGTTTGTCGAAGTAAGGCGGATAAATTGCGGAAAGGCGCCCTAATTTCCCGGGAAATAAACAAATTTCGGCTTAGAATGACAAAAAAGGACGATGGTAAATGGTTAAACAAGAACCACCTGTAGAAAAAAACGATGTCATCGAGTTAACTTTTGAGGATATTACACATGATGGTGATGGTGTTGGCAAAGTGAATGGATACCCGTTATTTGTTCCTTATGCGTTACCAGGTGAAAAAGCAAAAGTTAAAGTGATAAAAGTGAAAAAGAATTTTGGAATTGGAAAACTTATTGAAGTAGAAGAGGTAAGTCAAGAACGTGTTGAGCCTCCATGTGATGTCTACGTCCAATGTGGAGGTTGCCAGCTTCAACATATGAGTTACCAACTGCAATTAGATTTAAAACAGAAGCAAGTTGTCAATGCTTTAAAGAAGTTTGGTCATATCGAAGGCATTCCCGTTCATCCAACGATTGGAATGGATGACCCATGGCGTTATCGGAATAAAGTGCAAATTCCTGTGGCTTACCGACATGGCGAGCTTATTACTGGATTTTATCGAAAACGAAGCCATGAAATTATTGAAGGCATGGACCGTTGTGTCATTACCGCCGAAATTAATGATCGTATGGTTGAGGCAGTTCGGCGTATGGCAAACCGGCTAGGAATCAGGGCTTATGATGAGCGGAGTCACCGTGGTGTTTTGCGTCATATCATGGTTCGAACGGGGCAAGAAACCGGGGAAACAATGATTGTCTTAATTACAAGGACTGAAGAGATTCCTGGCAAGGACGAGCTTGTTAAAGAGCTTCATGAGACGTACCCACAAATCAAATCAATCGTCCAAAATGTTAACAAAGAGAAGACAAATGTTATTTTAGGTAAAAAAACGAAAGTGCTTTGGGGCGAAGAATATATTTACGATAATATCGGTGACATTACATTTGCCATTTCGGCAAAGTCGTTTTACCAAGTGAACCCTCCTCAGACTAAGAAATTGTATGATAAAGCATTAGAATATGCTAACTTGGCGGGTGGAGAAACAGTCATTGATGCGTATTGTGGTATTGGTACAATTTCGTTATTTTTGGCGAAGAAAGCAAAGAAGGTGTACGGTGTCGAAATTGTACCAGAAGCAATTGCTGATGCTAAGAAAAATGCTGAGCTAAACAAAATTGATAATACTGAATTTTTTGTTGGTGAGGCAGAAAAAGTGATGCCGTGGTGGACCGCGCAAGGACTTAAACCGGACGTAATCGTTGTCGATCCGCCAAGAAAAGGCTGTGACGAAACATTGCTAGAAGCAATGATCAAGATGAATCCAAAACGAATTGTCTACGTTTCCTGCAATCCATCAACTTTAGCGAGAGATTTAAGATTCTTAGAAGATGGTGGATATGAGACAAAGCAAGTACAGCCAGTGGATATGTTCCCACAGACAGGGCATGTGGAGTGCATTTCACAGTTAGTTTTAAAAAATGATTGAGGGGGATTATAACCCCTCAACCTGTGCAAACTTATAGTAAATCTTAACATCTTTGTTTTCGGTTACTTCAATCTTTTCTATGAAACGTAGTATCATTTCTGTTGACAAGTTATTAAAGTTTAAAAACTCTTTCAGTTGTTCTATAATGGCGGAAATTTTACTAGTTGCTTTATTTTCCGCCATTACCTTTTTTATCTCCGCTTTTTCAACCTCCAGTTGTTGTGATTTTTCTTGTATCATTTCAACAAAGTCATCATAATCCTGCTTTGAAATATCTTCGGAAATAAACTTTTGTAAAGCGTTTCGCTTTAATTCTTTTTGTTTCTCGACTTGTTTTTCAATGGTTTGTAGACGAGACTCATTCTTTTTTGTGGTTGCTTTGACCCTCTTTTCAATCCTGCTTTCTAAGTCAGGGTGGTCTAGTCTATCTGACATTACTTTGAGGTCATCAAGAATAATCTCAACTAGTTGTTGTTCTTTTACTGCATGGTTAGTACAGGCTTTATTTCCATGTTTAGCATAAGTACCACAGATATAACCGTTACGGTTAGCACGATACCACATGCCATTTCCACATTCTGAACAATAAGCGATATTAGTAAAAAGGTGCTTTTTCTTTCTAGTTCCGCCCCTACCTCTTTTAGCCTTTTGTTCAAGTAATTTCTGTACTTGTTCAAACACATCTCTTGAAATGATAGGCTCGTGAGCGTCAGAAATGGTAATCCAGTCCTTTTGATTGTTTACCTTCCGTGTTTTGTTTGTAACGTTTGTAGTAGTCTCCCTACCCTGTACAAGGTCTCCTGCATAATGGGGGTTCTGTAAAATCTTCTTAACAGTAGAACCTTGCCAATATAAGCCTGCATTTGATTTCCCCACAACCTGTGAGGGGGTGGGAATATCTTTGTTAGTGAGATACCTTGCTATTTTGTCATGCCCCCAACCTTCTAAATACTTGTCAAAGATGTCACGTACAATTTCAATAGTATAGTCATTCCTAACAAATAATTTCCCATTTTGAAGGCTATAACCATAGGGGGGAATACTACCCATAAATTTACCGCTTTTGTACTTCATGTGATAAACAGATTTAATACGGTCACTAATGCGTTGGCTTTCACTTTCATAAATCCAAGCATATAAACCAAACATAGCTTGTTTTGAAAAGTCTTGTGTATCAACTTTACCATCTAAAGTAATTAAGCGAACACCTTTTGTTTCAGCTACTCGCTTAAGCTGATAAAGCAATTCAACATTCCGCCCCAATCTGCTTAATTCCTTAGCTACAATTACATCAAACTCTTTGTTTTCAGCGTCATGAATAAGTTTCTTTAACCCCTCACGATTGTCTGTAGTACCTGTTTGAACATCCGTATAGAAGTCATAAAGGTCACAGTCATTTTCATTGATGTAATCTAAAATCATATGCTTTTGATTTTCAGGTGACTCTTTTTGCCCTGCGTTATTGGTTGAAACTCGTACATATCCTGCTACTTTCATTTTTGTCGCCCTCCGTTATGGGTAGCGACTATATCTACTTGTCTATTATTGTAAGCGGCAGATACAATCTTTTCAATTTCTTTTTCTAATTGATGTATGATTAACGACCTAAAGTCCTGTGTTCCTGTAAATACCCTTTGTATATTCATTGTTATCTCCCCTTTCAACCTTAGCAATCGCTCTATGTGGGGGAATAGTTGCAATCTTCTTCTTGAAAAGTTAAAGTTGAAAGGATAATAGAGTTAATAAAAAAATTACCAAAAGTTGGGGTTTGAAATGGTGCAAACTTCCTAATAGTATGATATAGTTTATAAGAAATTTTAGTATTTTTGTATTGGATAAATTAAAGGGGGAAAAAGAGTATGGGAGAAAAGGTGAAAGTAAAAAAGCCATTTTATAAAAAATGGTGGGTTTGGGTACTAGCAATCATTATAGTAGCAGCAATAGCAGGTGGTGGCGGTGAAGATACCGCAGAACCAGCTAGTACAGAACCTGCAAACACTGAGACTAGTTCCAATGACACCGCAAAAGAGGATAACAAGGAAGAGCCAAAGGAAGAACCTAAGGAAGAAGAAAAGAAAGCATTTGGTCTTGGTCAAGAAGTTGCGGTTGAAAACCTAACTTATATTGTAAATGGTGTTGAAGAACAAACAGAGATTAAAAGAGAATATATGGATAATATCACTACAAGTGGTAAATTCTTAATTATTGACCTCACTATTAAGAACAATGACAAAGAAGCGAGATTTATTGATAGTGAGATGTTTAGATTAGTAGACGCTGACGGAACGGAGTTCAGTTCAAATACAGAAGCGGATATGTATATTAACAATGGCGATTTAGGTTTCTTCATGCAAGAAATTAACCCTAAAATGGATATGACAGGTAAAGTAGCATTTGAAGTACCTGCTGACGCTACGGACTTACAATTACAAGTATCAAGTGGATTTGGTTGGAGCGGTGGAAAATACGAGGTTATTAACCTTAAATAATCATTAAGGCACTTCTTTTAAAGGAGTGCCTTTTTATACGAGGTGGATAAAATGAACAGAACGACAGAGTTTGTATTAGGGTTGCTAGGAGGTATTTTTGGATTTGGTGGGTCATTATTTGCCCTGTTTGTTGGTGTTTGGTCAGAAGAAATTTCAACTTTAGGTAGTGTGGCATTTTTATTTTCTATTTTAGCTATCGTAGGTGCTATAGTTGTAAAGTTTAAGGCGAAATTAGGCGGATGGTTGTTGTTAGTTAGCGGAATTGGAATTTTATTCTCTATCAGCCTTTTTGGTGTATTACCTTCAATATTACTAGTTCCAGCAGGATTGATGGGTATAATTAGAAAACCTAAACATGAAAATATTCAAGCATAATTTATAATAGGTGCACTTGCCCTCCGCTCCGCTACGGTCAAGGTGCACGCACTCGCTACTCTCGTGCCCTTTTTTATTTCTGAGAATTTTAGGAGAAAAAATCGGGGGAGCGGAGCGACCCTGTTAATTATAGGTGTGTATCCACGTAGCAAAGCGGAGGGGATATACACAAAATTTTACCTATACCTTTATTATCTAAGAATAAAGAGTCTATGTAAAAAGGGAAAACCTAGAACCCTTTGTGGCTCTAAGTCTTACAGGTAATTTTACTTAGTTTAAAAGGGTCGGTTTTCCCTGTGCAAAATTGCTAAAACAGTCGGTTTTTCTCGTACGCACAAATACCCTTTATTCATCTTTTAAATGTTCCTCAAACATTGCCCTTAAACCGCTTGTATAGTCGTCCTGTCCGTCACTATCCTTTCTATATGTAAATGTCAACGATAGAATGTACATTTTTGATTGTTTAAGTATGCACAATTTAGTTAATAAACTAAATCAAAGTTTAGCCTCTAACTGATATGCAACTGAGTGGATCCACTACAAATTGACCATA